>JAIXKR010000032.1 GCA_026932235.1 Burkholderiales bacterium | reverse complement strand
ACAAGGAGACGCTGGTCGAGAGCTACCCGATCTCGATCGCCTGGCCCGACGAGGCAACCAGCGCGAGATGGCCCTCGATCGTCGAATGCCGGCGTCGGGTCCTCGGCCGGCTCTCGCTGCCGGCCGGCGCGATCCTGGCGGTGGGCATCGACCGCTTCGACTACACCAAGGGCATCCTCGAGCGGCTCAACGCCGTCGAGCGCCTGCTGCAGAAGCATCCGGAGATGGTCGGCCGCTTCGTCTTCGTGCAGGTGGCTGCACCGACCCGCGGCGCGCTCGACGAGTACCAGAGCTTCCAGCAGCGCGTCGAGCAGGCGGCGGCGCGCATCAATGCGCGCTTCGGGAGCCTGGGCTGCCAGCCGATCCACCTGCTGGCCCGGCATCACGAGCCTGATGCGGTCAACGAGCTCTTCCGTGCCGCCGACATCTGCGTCGTCACCAGCCTGCACGACGGCATGAACCTCGTCGCCAAGGAATTCGTCGCCGCGCGCGACGACCTGCAGGGCGTGCTCGTGCTCAGCCGCTTCGCCGGTGCCGCGCGCGAGTTGACCGAGGCGCTGATCGTCAACCCCTACCACGTCGAGGAAACGGCCGACGCGCTCTACCGCGCCGCGACGATGCCGGCGGCAGAACAGCGCGAGCGCATGGCCAGCCTGCGCAGCACGGTGCGCGAGTTCAACGTCTACCGCTGGGCTGGCCGCATGCTTGCCGACGCCGGGCGATCACGACTGCGCACGCGCATCGAGGCGCGCGTGCGCCGTTTCCAGGAGAGCGCACAGGCGAGCTGATGGGCGATTCGGGCAGCGCCGCGGGCCGCAGGCCGCACATCTTCAGCGCCGAGGGCGAATCGGCGCTTGCGGAGCTGCTGACCCGGCGCGCGCTGCTGGCCTTCGACTTCGACGGGACGCTGGCCCCCATCGTCGCCCAGCCGGCGCAGGCACGGCTTTCGCAGGCGGTCGCAGCACGCCTGGCGGCGCTGGCCGAGCGGCTGCCGGTGGCGGTGATCAGCGGTCGCTCGCTCGCCGACCTGCGGCGTCGGCTGGGTTTCTCGCCGACCTATCTCGTCGGCAATCACGGGGCCGAACACGCCGACGACCCGGAGGCGGCCAGCGCCTGGCGCGCGGCGCTCGACCCGCTTCGCGCGCACCTGGAGCGCGAGCGCCAGTCGCTCGTTGCCGCTGGGGTGGGCATCGAGGACAAGGGCCTGTCGATCGCGCTGCATCACCGCCTGGCGCCCTCCGAGGGCGCAGCGCTGGCGGCGATCGATGCCGCCCTGGCCGAGCGCCCGCCGGGCTCGAGCGTCTTCGCCGGCAAACGCGTGATCAACCTCGTTCCGACCGGCTGCCCCGACAAGGCCGACGCGCTGTTCCTGCTGGTGGCGCGCAGCGGCGCGGAAACCGCGCTCTTCGCCGGCGACGATGTCAACGACGAGCCGGTGTTCGAGCGTGCGCCGGCGCACTGGCTGACGCTGCGCGTCGGGCGCGACGCCGCGTCCCGGGCGCACTTCTACCTCGACAGCCCGGCCGAGATGGCGATGCTGCTCGAGCGCATGCGTCAGCATCTGGCCATGAGCGGCGCATCCGGACCGGGCTCGCGACGGTGACTCCGATGGCGAAGGCGGGACCCCGCGGATCGACACCGATGGCAGCGCGCTCGGCCGCGCATTCCCCGGATGCGGCGGAGGCCGCCTCGGTGACCCGCGTGCTTCGGCAGTTCCGGCTGGTCTTCAACGCGGTCAAGTCGCACTTCCAGCAGGTCGAGCGGCAGGCCGGCATCAGCGGCGCGCAGGTCTGGGCGCTTTCGATGCTGCGCGACGCACCGGGAATCGGCGTCACCGAACTGGCGCAGCGCATGGACATCCATCAGAGCACCGCGAGCAACCTCGTGCGCTCGCTGGCGCATGCGGGCCTGGTGCGAATCGAGCGCAACGCGCCCGACCGGCGAACGGTGCAGCTGCACCTGCAACCCCGCGCGCTGCAGGTGCTGCAGAAGGCCCCCGGGCCTTTCGCCGGCGTCCTGCCCGAGGCGCTCGCGCGGCTCGACCCGGCGCTGCTCGCCCGGCTCGAGGCCGATCTGGCGGCGCTGCTCGCCCTGCTCCAGACCGACGCCCATGACGCGCGCACTCCGCTCGCGGTGATGTCGGTGCCATCGGATCCTCTTGTTGATAACGCGAATGATTCGCATTGATGGTATTCTTCCGGCCCTGCCGGTCTGGAAGGCCATCCGATCCAATCATCAAGAGGTCCACACGCATGCGCCGTCGACATTTCCTCTCCCAACTCGGCGGCAGCCTCGGCATCGCCGCCTGGCCCGCGCTGGCGCGCGCCGAGATCGAGGCACGGCCGCTGCGCGTGGGCGGCGGCTGGCTCATGAACGAGCGCGAATTCCAGATCGGCGCGCTGCGCGTGGATTGGGCCTCCGGCCAGGTGAGCACCGAATTCACGCACACGCTGCCGACCCTGCCCCACGCGATCGTTCCCGAGCACGGCGGCGGTTTCCTCGCGGTGGCGACGCGCCCGGGCACCTGGATCGTGCGGGTCGACGGCGAGGGCAGGCTCGTCACGCGTCTGGACAGCAGCGACGAGGGTGACACCCGCACCTACGACGGCCACGTGATCGCGAGCCTGGACGGCCAGTGGCTGTACACCGGCGAAACCGACCGCCGGACGGGCCAGGGCTGGGTCAGCGTGCGCGACGCGCGCACGCTGCGCAAGGTCGCCGAGCACCGCACGCACGGAATCGACCCGCACCAGATCCTCGTCGATCGTCGTGGCCTGCTCGTCGTCGCCAACGGTGGCATTCCGCGCACCGCCACCGGGCGCAAGCGCGATCTCGACCAGATGAACCCGAGGATCGTGCACATGGACCCGAAGAACGGCGAGAAGCTCGGCGAATGGCCGCTGCCCGACGCGCGCCTGAGCCCGCACCACATCGCCTGGAGTCGTCCGCTGCGCGAGGACGAGGAGCCGCTGCTGGGCATCGGATTGCAGGCCGAGCACGACGAACCGGCAGACCGGCGCGATGCGCCGCTGCTGGCGATCTGGGACGGCAAGGCGCTCTCGATCCCCTCGCGCCAGGTCGTCGACGGCTACGCCGGTGACGTGGCGCCGGGCCCCAACGGCGGCTTCGTGCTCACCGCGCAGTTCGCGAACCGCATCGTGCTGTGGCAGCCGCACAAGGCCGACGAATTCCTCACCATCGGCAAGGTGCAGAACCCCTGCGGCCTGTGGCCGCTGGATGACGCGCCCGGGGTTGCGATCGGCGGCGGCCTGGGTCTTGCGCGCTGGCACCCGAGTGAGCCGGCCCGGATGCTGCGCTGGCCGCGAGGCATGGCAGCCGGAAACCACTGGGCGCTGCTCGGCTGAAGCGGGCACTGGGCTCGGCCCTCGCTGCGACGCCCTCCGCCACGCCGTCGGTCAGCCCGATGTGTCGCGCGGCTGGCGCAGCATGCGTTCGCGCATCTCGCGCGGCGCGCAGCCGTGGCGCGCTCGAAACGCGCGGCTGAAATGCGCCGCGTCGCTGAAGCCCCAGGCGAAAGCGATTTCGCTGACGCTGCGCGCCGAACAGGCCGGGTCGCAGAGCTCGCGCCGCGCGGCATCGAGCCGCTGCGACCAGATCCAGTCGC
>JAIXKR010000094.1 GCA_026932235.1 Burkholderiales bacterium | reverse complement strand
CACCGGCGCGCGCTGCTGGAGCGCGCCGCGCAGGCGCGCTGGCACAGCCCGGGCAACATCCCCTGGACCGACTGGCTGCTGGCGCTGGCGGTGGCGGCTTCGGTGCTCTACGTGCCGTGGATCTTCGACGACCTGGCGTTCCGCGTCGGCAATCCGAGCCTGCTGGACGTGACCATGGGCTCGGTCCTCATCGTCGCGCTGCTCGAGGCCACGCGGCGCAGCATGGGCTGGCCGCTGCCGCTGATCGCCATCGTCTTCAGCGTCTACGCCCTCGCCGGCCCCTACTTCCCGGGCCTGCTCAAGCACGCCGGCGCGAGCTGGAGCCAGTTCGTCAACCACCAATACCTCACCAGCCAGGGCATCTACGGCGTGGCCATCGGCGTGGTGGCGACCTACGTCTTTCACTTCGTGCTCTTCGGCGTGCTGGCCACACGCATCGGCCTCGGACAGCTCTTCCTCGACATCGCCAGCGCCATCGCCGGGCGCTACGCCGGCGGGCCGGCCAAGGTCAGCGTGTTCGGCTCGGCGATGTTCGGCATGCTCTCGGGGAGCTCGGTGGCCAACGCGGTGACGGTGGGTTCGCTCACGATCCCGGCGATGATCCGCGTCGGCTACAAGCGCGAGTTCGCCGGCGCGGTGGAAGCCGCCAGCTCCACCGGCGGGCAGATCACGCCGCCGGTGCTGGGAGCGGCGGCCTTCCTCATGATCGAGTTCCTCGGCCTGCCCTACCAGACCATCATCGCCGCCTCCGTCGTGCCGGCCTTCATGCACTTCTTCGGCGTCTTCATGCAGGTGCACTTCGAGGCCAAGCGCCACGGCCTGCGCGGCCTCACGCCCGAGGAGATGCCACGCCTGCGCCAGAGCCTGGCGATGCGCTGGCCGACGCTGATCCCGCTGGTGTTGCTGATCGGCATCCTCGTCACCGGCCGCACACCGTACCTGGCAGCCTTCACCGGCATCAGCAGTTGCGCGATCGTCGGCCTGGTCACGCGCGTGAAGGGCAACACCGCCATCAACTGGCTGCTGCTGACCGTGCTGCATGCGCTGCTGATCGTGCTCGTCTTCGGCGGCCTCGAGAGCGAGGCGGCGAAGCTCGCGATCTTTGCCGTCGCGGCGATCGGCACCGCGGTCTCGGTGAAGGTCTTCCGCATCCAGGGCCGCATCGGCCTGCCGGCCATCGTCGAGAGCTTCTCCACCGGCGCCAAGTACGCGCTCGCGGTGGGTGCGGCAGCAGCCACGGTGGGCATCGTCATCGGTGTGGTCACGCTCACCGGCGTGGGCTTCAAGCTCAGCACCATCATCACCGGCGCAGCCGCCGCCGTGGCCGGCGGCGTCGGCGGCCTGATCCCGGCGGCGCTTGTCAGCGTGCAAAGCCTGACGCTGCTGGTGGCGCTGGCGATGACGGGCGTGGTCTGCATCCTGCTGGGGGCCGGCATCCCGACCACCGCCAACTACATCATCATGGTCACCGTCGCCGCACCCACGCTCGCCCTGCTGGGCGTGGAGCCGTTGGTGGCGCACTTCTTCGTCTTCTACTACGGCGTGCTCGCCGACATCACGCCGCCGGTGGCACTGGCCGCATACGCGGCCGCGGGCATGGCCGGCAGCGACCCCTTCAAGACCGGCAACACCGCCTTCCGTCTCGGTCTGGCCAAGGTGCTGGTGCCCTTCGTCTTCGTGTTCTCGCCCTCGCTGCTGCTGGTCGCCAAGGGCTTCACGTTCTACGACTTCACGATCACCTTCGTCGGCTGCGTGCTGGGCATCGTGCTCTTGGCCGCGGCGCTGTCCAAGTTCTTCCTCGTCGAGATGACGGCCGCCGAGCAGCTGCTGTGCGTGGCCGGCGCGCTGCTCCTGATCGCCCCGGGACTCACGCCCACCCTCGTCGGCGCCGCCCTCGCCACGCCGGTGCTGCTGCGCCAGTTCGCCGCCTGGCGGCGCCAGAATGCCCCTCCCGCCTGAGCACAGCCAGAGCCCATGTACCTGCCCGCGCCCTTCGCCGTCACCGACCCCGCGCCGCTCCACGCGCTGCTGCGCGCCTTCCCGCTCGCCACCTGGAGCACCGTCGTCGACGGGCAGCCCTGCGTCAACCACATCCCCTTTCTGCTCGACGCCGAGGCGGGCGAACACGGAACCTTGATCGGTCACGTGGCGCGCGCCAACCCGGTGTGGCGCACGCCGGCGCCCAGCATCTTCGTATTCCAGGGCCCGCAGGCCTACGTCTCGCCGTCCTGGTACCCGAGCAAGCAGGAGCACGGCAAGGCCGTGCCGACCTGGAACTACGCCGTCGTGCACGCGCACGGCCGGCCCGAGATCGTCGAGGACCGTCAGGCCTTGCGCGCCATCCTCGAGCGCCAGACGCAAGCGCACGAAACCGGCCTGCCCCACCCCTGGTCGATCGCCGACGCGCCGGCCGAGTTCATCGAGCAACTGCTCGGCGCCATCGTCGGCATCCACGTGCCGGTGACGCGCTGGGAGGCCAAGTTCAAGCTCAGCCAGAACCGCAGCGCCGCCGACCGCGCGGGCGTCATCGCCGCGCTCGGCGCGGCGCATCCCATGGCGCAGGCCATGACCCAGGCCGGCGGAGGGAAGCCGACATGATCGAGGTGCGACCACTGGCCGACGCCGACCACGCCGCCTGGAGCCGGCTGGCCGAGGGCTACAAACGCTTCTACAACACCCCCACCAGCGCGGCCGAGTACGAGCAAGCCTGGCAGCGCCTGCGGCGGGCCGAGGGCGTGCACGGCCTGGGCGCGCATCTGGGCGGGCAGCTGGTGGGCCTCGTGCACTACCTCTTTCACACCAGCACCTGGGCGCCCTGCGTGTGCTACCTGCAGGACCTCTACACCGACGAAGCCTGCCGCGGCCGCGGGGTTGCCCGCGCCCTGATTGCCGCCGTGGCGCAGGCCGCCCGTGCCGCGGGCGCGAGCCGCCTGTACTGGCTGACGCAGGAGAACAACCGCACGGCGCGGGAGCTCTACGACCGCGTCGCCCAGTACAAGGGCTTCATCCGCTACGACCACCCGCTCTGACGCTCGCCTGGCGCGATCCGCCAAGCCGCTCGCGCAGCCGCCCCGAACGGCGCCCCCGATGAGCCCGCGGGCGGGCACCGCATTCGCATCTGCCGGTGGACGCCGCGCACGAGCTCGATGCGCCGCGCGCCCTCAGGACAGGCGCTTCACCCCCGGCAGCGGGCAGGCGTAGATGACGTTGCGCAGCGCCGCGATCGCCTCGTAGCGCGTGAAGGTGCGGCGCCACGTCAGCACGACCCGGCGCGTGGGCACCGGCTCCGCGAACGGGATGTAGCGCACGTGCGGCTGCTCCTCCCTGGGCACGCTGAGCATGGGCACCACCGTCACGCCCATGCCCGAGGCGACCATGTACTTGATGGTCTCGAGCGAACTGCCCTCGAAGCTCTTGCGAATGCCCTCGGCGTCCGCGGAAAAGCGCGC
The DNA here is from genome assembly GCA_026932235.1 of Burkholderiales bacterium. Classification (GTDB taxonomy): domain Bacteria; phylum Pseudomonadota; class Gammaproteobacteria; order Burkholderiales; family Burkholderiaceae_C; genus Rubrivivax. Next base: position 25,912 of record JAIXKR010000094.1, on the reverse strand, counting down.
GTACTCGGGGCAGACCTCGAGCACGTGGTCGCGGAAGCAGTGGCCCGTGCCGAGCAGCAGCATGGTCTCGTTCTTCAGCTCCTCGGCGCTGACCGATGCGCGCTGCGCCAGCGGATGCGACACCGGCACCGCGGCCATGAAGGGCTCGTCGTAGAGCGGCGCCACCGCCAGCCCGCTGTCGGGGAAGGGCACGGCCATGATGGCGCAGTCGAGTTCGCCGGTGCGCAGCATCTCCAGCAGCCGCGCGGTGAAGTTCTCCTGCAGCAGCAGCGGCATCTCCGGCACCTGCTCGATGGCGTTCTTCACCAGATCGGGCAGCAGATAGGGGCCGATGGTGTAGATCACCCCCAGCCGCAGCGGCCCCGAGACCGGATCCTTGCCGCGCTTGGCGATCTCACGGATCGCCGCTGCCTGCTCGATCACCTGCTGCGCCTGGCGCACGATCTCCTCGCCCAGCGGCGTCACGCTCACCTCGCTGGCGCCGCGCTCGAAGATCTTGACGTCGAGTTCCTCCTCGAGCTTCTTGATCGCCACGCTCAGCGTCGGCTGCGAGACGAAGCAGGCCTCTGCCGCACGCCCGAAATGCCGCTCGCGCGCCACGGCGACGATGTACTTCAGCTCGGTGAGCGTCATGGGGGCATTTTGCCCATGCGCCCCGGTTCCGTCAGGCCTTCAGATACTCCGCACGTCCCGCCAGCCAGCGCTCGACCTGCGCCCGCGCGGCAGCCGGATGGCTGGCCAGCAGTCGCGGCGCCAGCGCTCGGGCATGCTGCAGCAGCGGCTCGTCGGCGTGCAGGTCGGCAAAGCGCAGCAAGGCGTCGCCGCTCTGGCGTGCGCCGAGGAACTCGCCCGGGCCGCGGATCTCGAGGTCGCGGCGCGCGATCTCGAAGCCGTCTCCGGTCTCGGCCATCGCGCGCAGGCGCGCCTTGCCGCTCTCCGACAGCGGCGGCGTGTAGAGCAGCACGCAGGCGCTGGCCGCAACGCCGCGCCCGACGCGGCCGCGCAGCTGGTGCAGCTGCGCCAGCCCGAAGCGCTCGGCGTGCTCGATCACCATCAGGCTGGCGTTGGGCACGTCGACGCCGACCTCGATCACGGTGGTGGACACCAGCAAGGGCGTCTGCCCCTGCGTGAAGCCCGCCATCACCGCCGCCTTCTCCGCCGCCGGAAGGCGGCCGTGCAGCAGGCCGATGCGGACGCCGGGCAGCGCGGCCGAGAGTTCGGCGTGCGTCGCGGTCGCGTTCTGCAGATCCAGGTGCTCGGATTCCTCGACCAGCGGGCACACCCAGTAGACCTGCCGGCCGTCGGCCACCGCGTCGCGGATGCGCGCCACCACCTGGTCGCGGCGCGCGTCGGCAAACACCTTGGTCAGCACCGCCGTGCGCCCGGGCGGCAGTTCGTCGAGCGTGCTCACCGCCAGGTCGGCGAAGTAGCTCATCGCCAGCGTGCGCGGGATGGGGGTGGCGCTCATCATCAACAGGTGCGGCTCGAGCTCCTGCTCGTCGAGCTTGTGCCGCAGCGCCAGGCGCTGCGCAACGCCGAAGCGGTGCTGCTCGTCGACGATGGCCAGGCCCAGGCGCGCGAAGCCCACGTCCTGCTGGATGACCGCATGCGTGCCCACCACCAGCATGGCCTGGCCGCTGGCCACCTGCGCCAGCATCTGCGTACGTAGCTTTCCCTTGCGGCTGCCCGTGAGCCAGGCCACGGACACGCCCAGCGGCTGCAGCCACTCGACCAGCTTGCGAAAGTGCTGCTCGGCCAGGATCTCGGTGGGCGCCATCAGCGCGCACTGCCAGCCGGCGTCGATCGCGGTCGCCGCCGCCAGCGCCGCCACCACCGTCTTGCCCGAGCCCACGTCACCCTGCAGCAGCCGGTGCATGGGCTGCGGCTGCGCCAGATCGGCGCCGATCTCGGCGACCACGCGCGCCTGCGCAGCGGTGAGCGCAAACGGCAGCGCACGCAGCAAGCCCTCGCGCAAGCCCTGCGCGCGCGGCGGCAGCGCCGGCGCCTGCAGGCGCGCGCGTTCGGCCCGCGCCTGCAGCTGCGAGAGCTGCTGCGCCAGCAGCTCCTCCCACTTCAGGCGCTGCCAGGCCGGATGGCTGCGGTCCTCCAGCGCCCCCAAGGGCGTTCCCGGCGGCGGCTGGTGCAGGAAGAGCAAGGCCTCGCGCAGGCTCGGCAGCCCCGGCGGCGGCGCCTGCGGCGGCAGCACTTCGGCCAGCGGCGCGCGCGCCAGCGCCGCGCCCACCGCCTTGCGCAGATAGGCCTGGGGCAGCGCCGCGCTGGTCGGGTAGACGGGGGTGAGCGTCTGCGGCAGCGGGGTGTCCGCGCGCACCGGCTTGACCGTCGGGTGCACCATCTCGCGGCCGAGAAAGCCCGCGCGCAGCTCGCCGCGCACGCGCAGGCGCTGCCCCGGCGCCATCTGCTTCTGCTGCGCGGGGTAGAAGTTGAGGAAGCGCAGCAGCAGCTCGCCCGAATCGTCGTGCAGCGACACCAGCAGCTGCCGCCGGCTGCGCTGCTCGACGCGGCACGCGCTGACCACGCCTTCGACCTGCGCCGGTTCGCCCTCGCGCAGGCTCGCGATCGGCGCGATGCGCGTCTCGTCCTCGTAGCGCAGCGGCAGGTGCAACGCCAGGTCGATGTCGCGCAGCAGGCCCAGGCGGCGCATGGCCTGCTGCGGCGCCGACAGCTTGGCCGGCGCTGCGCCGGCAGGCCTGCGGAGACGGTCGGCATCGGCATCGGCCATGGAACAATTCTGCCGGCATGGGCGCGCACGGCCCACGTCTCCTGCCCCGGCCAAGGCCGGTCCCGCCTTGCCGCCATGAATGCCGACCCCGACTACACGCTGGCCGACTTCGATTTCGAGCTTCCACCCGAGCTGATCGCGCAACACCCGGCCGCCGAGCGCAGCGGCGCGCGCCTGCTCGACGGCCGCAGCGCCACGCCCGCCGACCGGCACGTGCGCGACCTGCCGCAGCTGCTGCAGCCCGGCGACCTGCTCGTCTTCAACGACACGCGCGTCATCAAGGCGCGCCTGTTCGGGCAGAAGGCCAGCGGCGGCGCGGTCGAGCTGCTGGTCGAGCGCATCCTGCCGCAGCACGAGGTGCTGGCGCAGCTGCGCGCCAGCAAGTCGCCGCGGCCCGGGGCCAGGCTGCGCCTGGCGCAGGCCTTCGACGCCGAAGTGCTGGGCCGCGCCGGGCCCGGGGGCGAGCTCTTTCACCTGCGCTTCCCGCACGACCCGCTGCAGCTGCTGCAGGCCCACGGCCACGTGCCGCTGCCGCCCTACATCCAGCACGGCGACGCGCCCGAGGACGAGGCGCGCTACCAGACGGTGTTCGCCGCGCGCCCGGGCGCCGTGGCCGCGCCGACGGCGGCGCTGCACTTCGACGCCCCGCTGCTGCAGGCGCTGGCCGCGCGCGGCATCGCGCACACCGAGGTCACGCTGCACGTCGGTGCCGGCACCTTCCAGCCGGTGCGCGTGCAGCGCATCGCCGAGCACCGCATGCACAGCGAGTGGTACGAGGTCGGCGCGGACGCGGTCGCCGCCATCGAGGCCACGCGTGCCGCGGGCGGGCGCATCGTCGTCGTCGGCACGACGGCGCTGCGTGCGCTCGAATCGGCCGCGTGCGCGGGCACTCTGCGCGCCAGCCGCGGCGAGACCGACATCTTCATCACCCCGGGCTACCGCTTTCGCGTCGCCGAGCTGCTGCTCACCAACTTCCACCTGCCGCGCAGCACGCTGCTGATGCTGGTCAGCGCCTTCGCCGGCATGGCGCACATGCGCGCGCTCTACCGCCACGCGCTCGACGCGCGCTACCGCTTCTTCAGCTACGGCGACGCCATGCTGCTGCAGCGCGAGGCAGGGACAATCGGGCCATGCTCGAATTCGAACTGCTGAAGACCGAGGGCCTGGCGCGGCGCGGCCGCATGCGCCTGCGCCGCGGCGTGGTGCAGACGCCGATCTTCATGCCCGTGGGCACCTACGGCACGGTGAAGGGCGTGCTGCCCAGCAGCCTGGAGGCGATGGATGCGCAGATCATCCTCGGCAACACCTTCCACCTCTGGCTGCGCCCGGGACTGGAGGTCATCCAGCGCTTTGGCGGCCTGCACCGCTTCGAGGGCTGGAGCCGCCCCATCCTCACCGACAGCGGCGGCTTCCAGGTCTGGAGCCTGGCCGGCGCCGACGGCAAGGGGCGCAAGATCAGCGAGGAGGGCGTGCGCTTCGCCTCGCCGGTGAACGGCGACAAGCTGCTGCTCACGCCCGAGATCAGCATGCAGATCCAGACCGTGCTGGACTCCGACATCGTCATGCAGTTCGACGAGTGCACGCCCTACCAGACCGCGGGCCAGCTCACCAGCGAAAGCCAGGCGCGCGCGTCGATGGAGCTCAGCCTGCGCTGGGCGCGGCGCAGCCGCGACGAGTTTGCACGCCTGGCCAACCCCAATGCGCTCTTTGGCATCGTGCAGGGCGGCATGTACGAGGCCTTGCGCGAGCAGTCGGCGGCGGCGCTGGCCGAGCTCGACCTGCCCGGCTACGCCATCGGCGGCGTGAGCGTGGGCGAGCCCAAGGAGGACATGCGCCGCATCATGGCGCACACGCCGCGCCTGCTGCCGGCGCACAAGCCGCGCTATCTGATGGGCGTGGGCACGCCCGAGGACCTGGTCGAGGGCGTGGCCTGCGGCGTCGACCTCTTCGACTGCGTCATGCCCACGCGCAACGCGCGCAACGGCCACCTCTTCACGCGCTTTGGCGACCTGCGCCTGCGCAACACGCGCTACCGCAGCGACGAGCGCCCGCTCGACGCGAGCTGCGGCTGCGCCACCTGCGCCCGCTTCAGCCGCGCCTACCTGCACCACCTCGACCGCTGCGGCGAGATGCTCGGGCCCATGCTGGCCAGCATCCACAACCTGCACTACTACCTGGATCTCATGCGCGCGCTGCGCGCGGCGCTCGACGAAGGCCGCTTCGCGGCCTGGCGCGCGCAGTTCCACGCCGAGCGCGCGCGCGGCGTGGATTGAGGGCGCTCAGTTCAGGCTCGACGTCGGCGGCACCGTGCGCAGATCCTGCGTCACGTGGCCGTCGACGAGGGCGATCACGCGCGTGGCCGAGGCGATGGTCTCGGGCCGGTGCGCGACGATGATGCGCGTGAGCGCGAGCTGGCGCACCGCCTGGTTGACGATGCGCTCGCGCTCGACGTCGAGCGCGCTCGTGGCCTCGTCCAGCAGCAGGATGCGCGGGCGCTTGTAGAGCGCGCGCGCGAGCAGGATGCGCTGTTTCTGCCCGCCCGAGAGTGCGGTGCCGAGCTCGCCGATCAGCGTGTGATACCCCATCGGCATGGCCTCGATCTCTTCGTGCACCGCGGCCACGCGCGCGCAGTGCTCGATCCACGCGCGGTCCGGGCGCGGGTCGAAGAAGGCGATGTTGTCCGCCACCGAGCCGGAGAAAAGCGGCTCGTCCTGCATCACCACGCCCACCATCTGCCGCCAGCGCTGCAGCCCCAGCCGCGACAGCGGCACGCCGTCGCGCGCGCCGATGCGCACCTGGCCGCTCGTCGGCTCGAGCACGCCGAGCATGATCTTCAGCAGCGTCGTCTTGCCGCAGCCCGAAGGCCCGGTGATGGCCACCGACTCGCCGGGTTCGATGCGAAGGGTGACGTGGCGCAGCACCTCGGGTTCGGTGTCGGCGTAGCGGAAGCTCACGTCGACGAGTTCGATTCCCGCCGGCAGCTGCGCCTGGACCGGACCGCCGCCCTGCTCGTTCTCCGGTGGTTCGAGAACGATGTCGGCCAGGCGCTCGCCCTGCAGGCGCAGCATGCGCAGCGCGACCCATTTGTCGATGAGGCCGCTCACGCGCGTGGCGAACTGCTCCTTGTAGGCGAAGAACGCGAACAGCATGCCCACCGAAAGCGAGCGCTCGAGCACCAGCAACGCGCCGGCCCAGATCACCGCCACGCGCTCGAGGCCGAAGAGCGCGCGGTTGGCCAGCGACATCCACAGCTCCAGGCGGCGCGCCGCGATGTCGGCGTTCATCGTGTCGGCGACGAGGCTGGCAAAGCGGTTGCGGCGATCGACCTGGGCGCCGAAGAGCTTGATGGCCTGCACGCCGCGCAGCGATTCGAGGAAGTGGCTGTTCTGGCGCGCCTCGTGGATGAGCTGCTCCTCCGTGGCCGCGCGCAGCGGGCGCATGAAGGCCCAGCGCAGCAGCCCATAGACCGCCACGGCCAGCAGCGCAATCGCCGTCAGGCGTACGCTGTAGAGCGCCATCATGGCCAGGGTCAGAACGACCAGCGCGCCATCGAGCACGGCCTCGACGAAGCTGGTGGTGAGCGCCTTCTGGATCTGCTGCACGGCGCCGAAGCGCGACCAGATGTCGCCGAGGAAGCGCTTCTCGAACCACGCCACCGGCAGGCGCAGCAGGTGCGCGAAGACGTTCAGCAGCCACTGCAGGTTCAGTGTCGCCGAAAGCGCCAGCACCGCCCAGGCGCGTGCGCCCGCGGTCAACACCTGGATCGCCACCAACAGCGTGAAGCCCACCCCGAGCGTCAGCAGCAGGTCGCGGTCGCCGCTCACCAGCACGTCGTCGACCACCCATTGCATGAAGAACGGCGTGAGCAGCACGAAGAGCTCGAGCGCCAGCGCCAGCAGCAGGACCTGCGCGAGCGCGCGCTTCAGGCCGCTGACCGGGCCGAGCAGGTCGCGCCAGCGCACCGGGCGCTGTTCCTGCCGCGGCTCGAATCCGGCACCGGGCGCGAGCTCGAGCGCGACGCCGGTGAAGTGCGGCGAGACCTCGGCGAGCTTGAGACGCCGCTGCCCGTGCGCGGGGTCGTGAATCGTCGCCACGCCGCGCCGCACCGATACCAGGACGACGAAATGATTCAGATCCCAGTGCAGGATGCACGGCGTCTGCAACTGCGCGAGCTCGTCGAGATCCGCGCGCAACGCGCGCGAACTCAGGTGCAGTGCGTCGGCCATGCGCACGAGGTCGACCATGGTCACGCCCTTGAGCGAGAGCGAGAAACGCTGGCGCAAAGCCGCGAGATCGGTTTGCAGGCCGTAGCTCGAAGCGATCATCGCCAGACACGCCAGGCCGCACTCGGCAGCCTCGGTCTGGAGCACCACGGGCACGCGCTGGCGGCGCAGGCCGAGGTCGAGCGCGGGCGTGCTCATCGGCGCCGCCTCACAGCCGTTCGCGCAGACCCAGGAGCGGTTCGAAGAGCCATTCGATCAGGCGCCGCCGCTCCAGCAGCACGTCGGCCTGCAGTCGCATGCCCGCCGTCAGCGGCTGTGACCAGCGCGCCAGCGCCTGCGCGTCGAGCCCCACGGTGATGCGAAACAGCGCCTCGCCCGGCCGCGGTGGCGCCACGCCCGCCAGCGGCTGCGCCGCCAGCTCGCCGACCGCCAGCGGTGTGCGCGAGACCTGCAGCACTTCCCCATCGAGGGAGCCGTACTTCTGGTACGGAAAGGCCTCCAGCCGCAGCCGCACGGGCTGCCCCGGCCGGATGAAGCCGACGGCGCTGCTGGGCGCGTAGAGCTGCGCCTGAAGCTGGGACCCCTGCGGCACGAGGCTGGCCAGCGCCGAACTCGGGGAGACCGCCTGCCCGGGTTCGGAGATCACCGCGGTCAGGAGGCCGTCCTGCGGCGCACGCACTATCAGTTGGCGCTCGCTGTCCTGCTCGGCGGCTTGGCGGCTGACTTCGGCCAGGTCGCGCTCGAGGCTGCCCTGAGTACCGAGGGCGCGCAACGGCAGGCTGCGGCGCTCGCCTTCGAGCTCTTCCCGCTCGCGCTGCAATTGCAGGCGCTGGCGCTGCAGTCCCTGCAGCTGCGATTGCAGCCCGAGCACCTCCTCCTGCTTGGCCAGCACCTGCGCTTCGGAGATGAAGTTGTCCTGCCGCAGCGCCTGCAGCCGCGCCTGCGCCTGCTGCGCCAGCGCCAGTCGCTGCTGCTGCAGCGCGGCTTCGCTGTCGGCCTGCGCCTGCTCGGCGCGCAAGGTCTGCAGCCGGCGGTCCAGCGCCGCGATCTGCGCCAACGCCAGCGCGTCCTGTTGGCGCGCGCTCTCCTGCAGGCTGCGTTGGCGCTCCAGCAGGCTGCGCCGCACCTCGGCCTGCGCACCGGCGAGCAGGCGCGGGCGCTCCTGCGCCAGCACGAACAGAACGTCGCCGGCCGCGACACGCTGCCCTTCGCTCACGCGGCGCTCGATCACCGTCGCCGTTTCCGGAGGAACGAGACGGATCAGTCCGCGGTCGGGTGCCAGCACGCCCTCGACCGTGGTCTTGCGCGTGTAGTGGCCGAGCGCGAGAAACGCGCCGGCCAGCAGCGCCACCGCAAGCACGCCGACGGTGACGAGGTCCATCGACAGCGGGCGCACGATCTGCACGCGCCCCAGCCATGCGCCCTGCTGCGCCTGCAGCACCTCGTCACGGAAAAGCGGCCGCGTCACGACCGCTGGCCCGGCACGCCGCCTGGCGGAATAAAACCACGCCCGCTTGGAGTACCGGCGGGCCCGGGCGGGGGCACGCGCCCACCGGTGCGGGCGTGCAAAAGGATCGGCCGGACTCCCTTGGATCGGGGACGTCCGGCGTCTGCCGTGCGCGGGCACAGGCCTGCGCGCGGCGCTGGATCTACCAGCAGCGGAAGGGCGACGATCCGCCGCTCACCGCCTTCAACTGCTCGGGCTGCAACGGCACCGGGCTCTTGGGCGCGGTGGCAGGCTGGGTCGACAGACGGCGGAACAGGTTCTGGATCAGCGTCATGGCGGGTCTCCTCGTTGCACGGGTGCCGAACGGCACGCTGGAAACGATTGGAGCAGGCGTGATCGCGATCGGCCACTGTCAGCCCTTACAGGGTAGGGCGCAAGGCATCCGTTTCAAGCCTCGAGTCACCACGACCCTGAGCAGGATCAATGGATGAGACCCAGGCGCAGCGCCTTGAGCACCGCCTGGTGCTTGTTGACGCAGCCGAGCTTGTGCATCGCATTGTTCACGTGCAGCACCGCCGTGCGCTCGCTGATGCCCAGGATCGCGCCGACCTCCCACGCGGTCTTGCCCTCCATCGTCCAGCGCAGCGCCTCCAGCTCGCGCGGCGTCAGCGCAGGCCGCTCCTGTTGCACGACGCTGGGCAGGAACAGGCGCAACGCCGCCTCCTGCGCGTGCACCGCGAACAGCTGCAGGTCGGCGACGATGCGCTGCAGTTCGCGCGGATCTTCGGGAAGCGCCTGGTCGCGGTCGACGCCGAGCTGGAAGTGCCGCCCTTCGGGCAGGTGCAGCGCCATCGCGATGCCGGTCTGGTAGCCGAAGCGCGCCATGTGCTCCCACAACTCGCCCGCGCCCTGTTCGACGTAGGTGTCCTGCGTCCAGATGATGGGGACACTCTGCCGCTTGCAGTGCTGCATCACGGGATCGCGTCGCGCCTGGTTCGCATCGTCCGCGAACAACATGTAGTCCGAAGGCATGTTGTCGACGACGAAGAATTCGCTGCGGCTCAAGCCGTGATCGACGACCGTCATCGCCGAGACGAGATCGAAGCCGAGTTCGCGCGCGAAGTGGACCACCTGGTCGCGAAACTCCTCGCGACTGCGGGCCTGCATCACGGCCGAATAGCCACTCGGCAGCATCGATCCCTTCTCCCACGGCATGCGGCGTGGCAGTCTTCACGGTCAAACCTGACAGGACTTACAGCCCTGACAAGCATTACAGCTTCGCCGTGCCAGCACTTGATCAACGATAGCGGCATGCAACACGCCGCATTCCCATTCGTCGAGCGGGCGTCGCCCGCCATCATGCCTTGGTCGCTGCGCGCATGGCCGCCCCTATTGTGGCAGGCCGCCGGCGGCGCACCGACGGAATTCCACCACCTGAGCACGCGTGTCGATGAGGACAGCGGCGGGCTGCATTGCCGCGCCTCGGGCCAGACGATCTGGGCGGGCACCGTCGCCGGCTGCGAGGCCGGAATGGCCTGGGACTGGATCGAAGTCGCGCACGGCGTGCTGGCGATGGCCGACCCGATGTCCGTGATCACCAATCTGCGCTTCCTCGGCAGCGCCGGCGAGGTGCTCACCGCGGCGGAGGCGGCGCTCGTGCTCAACGGCATCGTGCACGCGCTGCCCTGGCAGGACGAGGTCGGTCGCGCACTCGCCACGCGCCACTGAGCGCGCGTTTCCGGGCTTCTTCAGGCCAGCGCGTGCCGGCGCAGCTGCCGCGCGACATCGACCACCCCCAGCACCGTGACGAGCGCGCACACCCCGAGCGGCAGCGCCAGTTCCGCGGCGCCGAGCGCCTCGCCCTTGAGGACGCGCGTCATCAGCTCGACCTGCGCCAACGCCGGCACCCAGAGCTGCCAGGGCGCGTGACCCTGCTGGCCGAAGATCGCCGCCAGCGGCACCAGCGAGACCAGCAGGATCACGCCCGCGGCGTTGGCCTGCGCCTCCTTGACGCTGCGGCTGCGGATCGCCACCGCCATCAGCAGCGCCGAAAGCGCACCCGCCAAGGGCAGCAGCAGCGCCGCGAAGAGCGCGGCCTCGCGCGGTCCGTAGCGCAACAGCGCCGCCAGCGATTCGCTTCGCATCAGCCACTGGCCGGGAAGGAAGCTCAGGCAGCAGAGCACCGCCACCAGCATCGCCACCGCCGCCACCGCGGCCCACTTGCCGGCGGCCAGCGCGCCGTGGCGCACCGGGTTCATCAGCAGCGGCTCCAGGGAGCCCCGCTCGCGTTCGCCTGCGGTGCTGTCCAGCGCCGCGTTCAGCGCGCCGTAGAGAACGGCCATGAGGACGAAGAACGGGATGATGCCGCTGAGTTGCGCGCCGCGCGCGGCGGCATCGGCGAGGTCGCGCTTCTCCACCTGTACCGGGCTGACCAGCGCGGGCGCGATGCCGCGCAAGGCCAGCCGGAGCGTCGCCTGCTCCTGGTTGAAACCCGCCAGCAGCGCCAGCACGCGCCCGACCGCCGCCTGCGCGCGCGGGCTGGCGCTGCTGCTGGCCACTTCCAGCAGCGGCTGGCGCGCCGCGACGAGCTCGTCCTCGAAGCCGGGTTGCACCACCAGCACCGGGTCGGAGAGCTCGCCGGTGACGATGCGCGCCTCCCAGTCCGCAGGCGCGCCGCGGACGACGTAGGTCTGCCGTTCGAGGTAGTTGCGCAGGCTCGGCGCATGCTCGATGCCGACGACACGCAACTCGCGCGCGTCGGCGCGCCGCTCCGCGTCGGCGACCAGCGTCGACAACAGCACCAGCACCAGCGGCCCCATGGCCACCGAGCTCAGCAGCACGACGAACAGCGTGCGCCGATCGCGCAGCGCGTCCAGCAGCTCCTTGCGAAAGACGACCCAGGCGCGCCTCATCGTGCCTCCGGTACAGCCTGGAGTGGCGAGGGCGACGCCGCACCCGGCGCGAAGGCCAGCTGCACGAAGGCCTGTTCGAAGTCATCGGTGCGCGCGCGCGCGCAGAGTTCGGCCACGCTGCCCTCCGCCACCGTGCGCCCCGCGGCCATGATGACGACGTGGTCGCACAGGCGTTGCACCTCCTGCATCACGTGGGTGGAGAAGACGATGCACTTGCCCTCCTCGTCGCGCAGGCGCCGCAGCGCACGGCGCAGCGCGCGCGTGGCCATCACGTCGAGGCCGTTGGTCGGCTCGTCGAGGATGATGTTCGGCGGGTCGTGCACGAGCGCACGCGCGAGCGCGGTCTTCATGCGCTCGCCCTGGCTGAAGCCCTCGGTGCGCCGGTCGAGCAGCGGCTGCAGCTCGAGCGTCTCGGCCAGCGTCTGCGCGCGCTGCTGCGCCGCCGCTTCGGTGAGGCCATGCAGGCGTGCGAAGTAGACGATGTTCTCGCGCGCGGTCAGCCGCGGGTAGAGCCCGCGCGCGTCGCTGAGCACACCCAGGCGCGCCAGCGCCGCAGCGGGCCGCTGCGCAACCTGGATGCCATCGACGACGACGCGCCCGGCGTCGGGCGCGACGAGTGCCGCCACCATGCGCAGCGTCGTCGTCTTGCCTGCTCCGTTGCTGCCCAGCAGGCCGGTGATGCGGCCGTCGGCGGCGACGAAGCGGGCATCCGCCACCGCCTGCACCACGCGTGCGCGGCGGCCACGCCCCTGCGCGAAGCGGCGCTGCAGGCCTTCGACCTCGATCAATCGATGCCCCCGGCCGTGCCCGGCGGCACGAACACCGGTGGCCGCGCGCGCCGCTGCAGCTGCTGCACGCAGCCGGCGTCGAGGGACAATGCCGCCGCCTCGTCTTCGGCGTCGACGAAGCGGTACACCATCTCGCGCACGCACGGCAGGGCGAGTTGCCCGTGACCCGCCGCGGCGGCGACGACGTGCCGCGCGCGCGCGCCCAGCCGCGCGGCGACGCGCTCGGCGTGCTGCGGCGGCGTCACCGGGTCGAGCGCTCCGGAGAGCAGCAGCACCGGCGCCGGCGCCGGCCCGATGCGATAGAACGCCGGCGGCAGTTGCGCGCGCGGCCAGTCCGCGCAGGCGCGGCGATAGCGCTGCGCCAGGCTCGAGAAAGCGCCCTGCGGCGGCGGCAACGCCTCGGCGCGCGGCATGTCCTCGCTGCAGATGACGGCGAAGTGCTCACCCTGCGCCAGGCGCGCGGGCGCGCCGCCGCCGAGCGCGCTCGCCAGTCCCAGCAGGGGCGCCCAGCGCCCGGCAGCGGCCTCCTCGATGGCCAGCGGCAGCGCGCTGCCCAGCGGCGGTGAGTAGAGCGGCGCGCGCGCCAGTCCGGCGAGCATGTCGGGCGTCAGCGTGAGCCGCTCCTCGCGGCCGCTGACCGGGTGCTGCAGCGTCGCTTCACGCGGCAGCGCGGCCAGCAGCGCCTGCCACTGCGCCCGCAGGCGCGGGTGACGCTGCCGGCAGGCCGGATCGCCCTCGCACCAGGCGAGCAAGGCATCGAAAGCGGCCTGGGCGTCGTGCGCGAAGGAGGTCGGCAGCGCCATGTCCGGCGGTGCCACGCCGTCGAGCACGACGCGCCGCACCGCCTGCGGCGCCTGGCGCAGATAGTCCAGCGCCACCCGCGTACCGTAGGAGACGCCGACCAGGTTCACGCGCTCGGCGCCGAGCGCCTGCCGCACGGCTTCGGCGTCCTGCACCGCCTCGACGGTGGTGTAGCGGCGCAGGTCGCCGTAGGGCAAGGCCTGCAACTGCTCGCGGCAGCGCGCCAGATCGCGCAGCACGAGCGCCTCGTCGAGCGTGCTGCGCAGCGGCTGCGTCGGGGTGTCGTCGCCATCGCACACGAGCGGCGCGCTGCGTCCGGTGCCGCGCTGATCGATCAACACCAGATCACGGCGGTTGGCGAAGCGCCCCAGCAGCTGCGCCACCGGTCCGGCAAGATCGATCGCGCTCTGCCCGGGCCCGCCGGCGAAGAAGAAAACCGGATCGGGCTTGCGCTGCCGGGACAGCGCCGGCAGTACCGCGAAGTGCAGCGTGATCGTCGCCCCGTGCGGAGCCTCGGTCGCCAGCGGTCGCGACAGCGTGCCGCACCAGGCCGGGGTTTCGAGGCCGCGCAGACGGCACTTCTCCAAGCCCTGCGGCACGCCCGATGCGGGCCCCGCAAGGCCCGCGAGGCTCAACAGCAGCATCGCACCACCCGCCCGCGCGCGGCGGCGCATCGGCGACGAGAGCGGCAACGGGAGGCGAAGCATCGGCACAACGGAAGCGCGCACGAGCGTAGCAGGCGCTGCCGCGCGCTCCGACGCCGCAGCGTGACCAATTGCCGCTGCCGCCGCCGCTGACCCCGGGCGCGGGGTCGGCGGCGGGGCCGCGGAGCCCTCACCCGGGGCATGATCGCGGTCTTCCGCCCGCATCGCCGCCGACCGGGCGGACACGCCCGTCACGACACCCCTTTGCGACCATGATCCGACCGCTTTCCGCCATCGCTCTTGCCGCCACCGTGCTGCTCTCCGGCTGCGGCGGCCCGTCCGAGACCGACTTGCTGGTCCAGGCGCGCGAACTCGACGCCCAGCGCGACTACCGCGGCGCCGTCGTGCAGCTCAAGTCGGTGCTGCAACAGAACGAGCAGAACGCCGAGGCGCGCTACCTGCTCGGCAAGGCCTTGCTCGAGCAGGGCGACGCCAAGGGCGCGCTGCTCGAGCTGCGCAAGGCCTCGGACCTGCGCTTCGACAATGCCAAGGTGGTGCCGCTGCTGGCGCGCGCGATGCGGGCCGAAGGCGAATTCGCCGAGCTCACGGGCCAGTTCGGCGGCATGCGGCTGTCCGATCCGGCGGCGCAGGCCGACCTTTCGGTGGCGCTCGCCTTCGCCCATCTGGCGCAGCGGCAACAGGAGCAGGCGGAGGAAGCGCTGGCCGACGCGCTGAAGGCCGTTCCCGAACACATCCAGGCACGGCTGCTGCAGGCCCGCGTGCTGGCCGACAAGGGCCAGCCCGGCGAGGCGCAGGCGATCGTCGACCGGGTTCTCGCCGCCGACCCCAAGGCCGCGGACGCCTGGCTGCTCAAGGGCGAGCTCGCGCTCAAGGTCGAGAAGGACCGCAAGGCCGCGGTCGAGGCCTTCGGCAAGGCGGCGGCGGTCGATCCCAAGCTGTTCGCCGCCCATGTCGCCCTCGTCACCACGCTCTTCCAGGAAGGCGACGCCACCGCCGCCACCGCCGCCGTCGCGGAGATGAAGAAGCACTTCGCCAACCACCCGCGCACGCGCTTCTTCGAAGCCGAGCTCGCCTACGACGCCAAGGACTACAAGGCGGCACAGGAGCACATGCGTCCGGTTGTGCAGGCGATGCCGGGCAACCCGCTCGTGCTGCAGCTGGCCGGCGCCATCGAGTTCCGCCTCGGCAACATCGCCCAGGCCGAGACCTACCTCGGCAAGGCCATCCAGCAGGCCCCCGAGCTGGTGCTGGCACGCGGCATGCTGGCGCAAATCTATCTGCGCACCGGCCAGCCGCAGAAGACGCTGACGGCGCTCGAGCCGCTGCTGCAGAAGAACGCCGGCCCCGCAGCGCTGCAGCTCGCCGCCGAGGCTCACCTGCAGAGCGGCGACACGAAGAAGGCCGAGGAGCTCTATCAGCGCGCGGCGCGGCTCAAGCCCGACGACCCCCGCATTCGAACCGCGCTGGCGCTGACGCAGTTCGGCAAGGGCAAGACCGACGCCGCCATCTCCGAACTCGAGCAGATCGCCAGCAGCGACAGCGGCGCGCTCGCCGACCTGGCGCTGGTGAGCGCGCACCTGCGCAAGCGCGAGGTCGACAAGGCCCTGAAGACCATCGACTCGCTGGAGAAGAAGCAGCCCGACAAGCCCCTGGCGCCGATGCTGCGCGCTCGCGTGCTGGCGCTGAAGAACGACCCCGAGCGCGCGCGCGCGCAGTTCCAGAAGGCGCTGGCGCTGGACAAGCTCTACTTTCCCGCCGTCGCGGGCCTGGCGGCGCTGGACATGGCGCAGAACAAGCCCGACGAGGCGCGCAGGCACTTCGACGCGCTGCTGCAGGCCGATCCCGGCAACGCCAACGCGCGCATGGCGCTGGCGACCTTGCTGATGCGTACCGGCAACACCGGCGAAGAAGTCCCGAGGCAACTCGGCGAAGCCATCAAGCTGCAGCCGGCCGACGTGCGCGCCCGGCTCATGCTCATCAATTTCCACCTCGAGCAGCGCGAGAGCGCCGAGGCCATCAAGGTGGCGCAGGAGGCGCAGCAGGCACTGGGTGATCAGCCCGACATCCTCATGGCGCTGGGTCGCGCCTACCTCGCCGCCAACGATCTGCAGCAGGCCGTCTCGACCTTCAACCGCCTCGCGTCGGCGCAACCGCGCTCGCCTCAGGCCTACCTGGGCCTGGCCGACGCCAACCTGGCGCTGAAGGATCGCGACGCGGCGACGCGCAACCTGCAGCGCGCACTCGAACTGGAACCGCGGCTGGTGCAGGCGCGGCGCGGCCTGGTGGCGATCGCGCTCGCCGAGAAGAAGCCCGCCGAGGCGCTGGCACTGGCACGCGCGGTGCAGAAGGACCTCCCCGGCGAAGCCGTCGGCCATGTGCTCGAAGGCGACGTCGAGGCTTCGCGCAACAACCTCAAGGCCGCGCTCGCCGCCTACCAGCAGGGGCTGAAGAAGAACGGCGGCCAGGAAGCCGCCACGCGCGCGCACAACACGATGGTGGCGCTCGGTCAGGCCGGCGAGGCGGAGCTCTTCGCGCAGCGCTGGATCGCCGAGCACCCCCAGGACGCGATCTTCCCCTTCTACCTCGCCGATCGGGCCCTTGCCGCACGCGACTACGCCGTCGCCGAACAGCGCTATCGCCAGGTCGTGAAGATGCAGCCCAACAACGCGCTGGCGCTCAACAACATCGCGTGGTTGATGGTGCAGCAGTCCAAGCCCGGGGCGATCGAGTTCGCGGAGACGGCCAACCGCCTGCTGCCGGGACGCCCGCCGCTGATGGACACCCTGGCGAGCGCGCTGGCCGCGGAGAAGCAGCTGCCACGCGCGCTCGAGATCCAGAAGCAGGCGGTCGAGCGCGCACCCGAGGACGGCGCGCTGCGCATGAACCTGGCCAAGCTCTATCTGGCCAGCGCGCAAAAAGGCATGGCGCGCACCGAACTCGAGAAGATCGAGCGCATGGGCCGCAAGTACCCGAATCAGGACGAAGTCGCGAAGCTGCTGAAAACCCTTTGACGGCCAGGCGCGGGACGCGCGTGCGCAGCACGTCGCTCGACTGCATCCTCAGCCGGAGGCCTTGTCGCGCTTGCCCAGCAGCGTGCGGCATCGTTCCTGCTGGCCGTCGGCGGCATCCAGGCGCCGGCACACCGTTTCCAGCTGCGCGCCCAGGCGCTGCAGGCGCGCGTCGTGGCGGCCCTCCTGGTTCCAGTCCTGCAGCGCGCGCCCGACGCGCTGCAGCGAGCGGCCGCTGCGCTTGTAGAAGGCGCCACTGTCCTGCGCCGCCTCGGTGAAGAGCTGGCGCGCGGTGGCCTCGATGCGCTGCGCCTGCGTCGGCGCCAGGTCCACCAGGGCACGCAGGTAGCCCGCGCCCCATTGCAGCCGCGTCGCCGGCCCCTGGCTCTTCTCGAAGGCCTGCGCATACCAGCGCAGCGCCTCCTCGTTGCGCCCGAGCTTGCGTTCGAGGCTGCCGAGCTGGCTCATCAGGTAGTAGGGCGCGCTGCTGCGCGCGAGGTTGGCCCGCAGCAGGGCTTGGGCCTCCGGCCAGAGCCCGGCGCGCTCGAGCACGTAGGCGGCATAGGGGATCACCGCCTGCCGCTCGTAGGCATCGGTGATGGCGCGGTCGTCACCCTGCACGTGCGCGCGCACTTCTTGCACGAGTGCCGGCGGCAGTGCCGGCCGCAGCTCGGCGCGCGGCAGCTCCAGGCGCGCGAGCTCGACGCGCGCGGCCAGTGCCGCGAGACGGTCGGCGCGCGCGAGCCCGGCGTCGGCCTGCAATCCGATGAGCACCGGCTCGAAGGCCTGCTGCCAGGGTTGGCGCGCCTCCTCGCTGTCGGCCAGCGCACGCACCATCGCCGGCGCGCCGTTGACGAGCACGTCGGCAAGCGCACGCCGCTGCGCCGCATCGGCCAGCAGCGCGCGCACGCGCGCGCGCAGCGGCTCGTCGGCCTTCAGGCCCTTGCCCTCGTCGCTTGCAGCCAGTGCCCGCAGCCACAGGCGCGCCGCGGTATCCGCGCCGGCCGTGCTGCCCTTGGCCGAGGCGGCGATCGCCAGCTCGGCGAGCACGCTCGCGGCATCGACGTCGGAGAGCAGCTGCTCGTCGTCGGTCTCCCAGCTGTAGAAGGCAAGCATGCGCCACTCCGCCGGCGCGAGAGGGCGCCCGGCACGCGCATCCAGCAGCACCTCGCCCGCCGGCCGGCCGCCGGCCAGCCCCAGGCGCAGCAGTTCCATCACCTGCGTCGCTTCGGCTTCGCCGGGCAGGCGCGTGATCTCGCGCCCGTCGGCCCGAAAAAGCACCAGCGTCGGGTAGCCCGCGACCTTGAACTGCTGGCCCAGCTTCTGCGCCCCGGGGCGGTCGCCGTCGACGTGCACGGCGACGAAGCTGCGCGAGAGTGCGGCGAAGTCCTGGCGGTTGAAGAGCGTAGCCTTGAGCTGGTTGCACGGCGGGCACCAGCTGGCACCCCAGTAGAGCAGGAGCGGCTTGTCCTCGCGGCGCGCGCGCGCGAACGCGTTCTCGACCTCGACCGGCGCCGAAGCGGGCAGCCACGCGACCTGGGTCGAGGGCATCGCGGGCGGCACGGCGCGTGCCGACGGGAAACCGAGCAGGGCCGATCCCAGCAAGACGATCGCCAGCTCACCGACCAGCGTGCGCGGTCGCGCACGGGCCGGCAGGGCCGGGTTCGGTCGGCGGGAACGAAACATGGCCGTATTGTCGGCCGTCCGGCCTGCGGCCCGCGAACGCTGCATGCAATCCCCTGCAACCCCCGACACCGGCTTGCGCGCCTACATTGGACGCCATGAACACGGCCACCTCCCCCTCCCTTCCGGTCATCGCGCGGCCGCGCAGCGTCGAACGGCTCGTCCGCGGCCGGCCCACGAGCGATGGCGCGGGCGTGCGCCTGACGCGCGTGCTGACGCACGACCTGCAGCGTCGTCTGGATCCTTTCCTGATGCTCGACGCCTTCGGCTCCGATCGGCGCGACGACTACATCGCCGGCTTTCCCGACCACCCGCACCGCGGCTTCGAGACCATCACGGTGATGCTCGAGGGCCGCATGCGCCACCGCGACAGCGCCGGTCACGAAGGTCTGCTGGAGAGCGGCGGCGTGCAGTGGATGACCGCCGCCCGCGGCGTCATCCACAGCGAGATGCCCGAGCAGGAGGACGGCCGCATGGAAGGCTTTCAGTTCTGGCTCAACCTGCCTGCGGCGGACAAGATGGGCGCGCCCTGGTACCGCGACTTCACCGCCGACGAGATCCCGCAGTGGCGCGGCGAAGGCGTGTCCGCGCGCGTCATCGCCGGCAGCGCCATGGGGGTGCAGGCGCGGGTCGAGCGCGCCGCGACGCAGCCGCTGATCCTGGACCTGCAACTCGAAGCGGGTGCACACTTTGCTCAGCCGCTGCCGCCGACACACAACGCCTTCGTCTACGTCCATCGCGGTGAACTCGCCGTCGGCACCCAATCGGTGCCGACGGGACGCATGGCGATCCTCGCCAACGCCGCGGACCGCGACGGCGTCCTGCTGGAGGCATCGCCGCAGGGCGCACGTGCCCTGCTGGTGGCCGGCCGGCCGCTGGCCGAACCGATCGCGCAGTACGGACCCTTCGTGATGAACACCCAGGCCGAAATCCTCTCGGCCCTCGAGGACTACCGCACCGGGCGACTCGCCTGACGCGGTGCGGCGCGCGGCGCTGCGGGTGCGTCCAGACCCAGCAGCGCCTGCACCGCGAAGTCGAGCGGAATCTCGCGGTGCTCGATCACCGCCAGCCCGACGCGCAGCTCGAAACTGGAGTCGAACCAGCCGCAGCCGCCGGGCGCATCGTCCGGCGTCGCGGGCCGGGAGGTCGCCGTACCAGACCCGCGCGGCTCGTGCCGCTGCACGAACCCGCGCCGGCGCGGCCACCAGGAAAGCGCCAATCGCATCCATCGCCTCATCTGCGTCTCCCGCGGCCGTTCGACGGGTGGCCGCCATGCCACGGATGCTCGCGATCGCGGGCGCGACCGGCCATCACCTTCTCGGTCGGGTCGATGGGGGCCCCCGTGGGCAGCCCCCACTTCGGGGGTCAGGCCGCCGGTGGCGCGCTGTCGATGAAGCTCGGGCGCGCAGCGAGCTTGTCCAGCAGGCGGCCGAGGTTGGCGCGGGAGCTGCGCCAATCGAGCTCCGCGAAGCGGAAGTCGAGGTAGGACAAGGCCGTGCCCACGGCCACGTCGGCGAGCGAGAACTGGTTGCTGGCGCACCAGGGCTTGTCCGCCAGACCCTGCGCCATCGAATCGAGCGCGGCCTGCACGCGCGACATCTGGCGCTCGATCCAGGCCGGGCAGCGCTGCACGGTGCTGCGCCCGGGCCACCACTGCTCGAGCCGCGCAGCGACCGCGGCGTCGAGCACGCCGTCGGCCAGCGCCTCCCAGGTGCGCACCTCGGTGCGCTGGCGACCCGCCGGCGGGATCAGTCGCCCCACCGGCGACAGCATGTCCAGGTGCTCGACGATGACGCGTGAGTCGAAGATCGCCTCGCCCCCCTCCATCACCAGGCACGGCACCTTGCCCAGCGGGTTGGAGGCCATCACGCGATCGCTGGCCCAGGGGTCCTCGGGAACGAACTGGTAGTCCAGCTTCTTCTCGGCCAGTACGACGCGCACCTTGCGCACGTAGGGACTGGTGAGCGAGCCGATCAGTTTCATGGAAGCAGGCGGGCGCACCCGGCGCAATGGGGTGCGAATCATTCTAGCGAGGCGCCTCAGGCCGCGCGCTCGCGCTGCTGCGCCTGCAGGAGCTCCTCCTCGAGCCGCCGTACGGTGCGCAGCACGAGCGTCGTGTCCAGGTCGATCCGGGGCGCCAGCGTCGCCACAGCGGCGTCGAGCCGCGGCGGCCGCTCCGGCGATTGCGCCTGCATGAGCGCGGCAACGATCGCCGACAGCGCGAGAATGCCGCCGCGCTGCACCGCCGGCGGGAGTTCCAGCGTCGCCTGCACGACGACGTGGTGGCGCACGCTGGCGACCGCCGCGGCGCCCAGGCCCCAGCTCTCGCACAGCGCCGCTCCGAGCGCATCGTGGCTGACGCCGAAACCGGCATGCTCGAGCGACAGCAGTTCGACATCGGTGGTCGCCGCGCGCAGCATCGAGCGATAGTGGTCCGGCGCATGCCGGAACAGCACCGCCTTGCCGCATTCCTCGAACAGCCCGGCGGAGTGCGCGGCCCAGGCGTCCAGCGACAGGCGCTGCGCCAGCCTCCCCATCAGCATGCCGCGCATCGCCGCGCGCGACCACAGCGGCTCCAGCTCGATCGCCGGCGGGAAGGCCGCGCGCAGACCCATCTCGAAGGTGATCCCGGCAACCTCGCGCATGCCCAGATAGGTGATCGCCTGCTGCACGCTCTGCACGCGGCCCTTGAGTCCGTAGAGCGAGGAGTTCACCGCCTTCAGCACCGCCGCGGCCAGCGCCATGTCGGATTCGATGAGCTGCGCGACCGCGACGAGGTTCAATTCCTCATCCGCCAGCAGCAGCGAAAGCCGCACCAGGCTGTCGGGCTGCGCGGGGATCGCGATATCGAGCGCGCGAAGTTCGGGATTGACGGACATGGCGGCCTCGGCGGTCTGGATGCCGGCGGTCCGTCCGGGGGGCCGGACGCGACCGCGCGGGCAGGCGGACACGCCTCGAGCGGCGAGTCCCCGGCGCGATCCTAGGCGCGATCCCCGGGTGCGAGGGCCGCGGACGGGCGCGCGCGCGGCCGGATCGAGACATCCGCACCGGATCCGGGAGGCGCGAGCCCGCGGGTCGCAGCGCGCAGCGGGTCGCGGCAAGAACAGAACAGGCGCCTACCGCCGGCTGGCGGGGCGCCTGCAAGCCCGCGCTGTCGCCCGGGCGATGTTGTTTTCGATGGCCGTGATGGTTCGGAAATGTCTCCTCGAGCCCCCGCCCAGACGTCCACCCCGAGGGGCTGACGCTGCGAGTGCGCGCAATGTAACGAGCTGCGCCCCCCACCCGTATCCGGACTTTCCCGTCACGCACCGCCCTGTCGCACCCGGACGGAAGCCTGCAGCAACCCTATTCAGCGAGCACCCACTCCGCCGCTCGCTCCGCAATCATCAGGGTTGGAGCATTCGTGTTGCCGCTGGTGATGGTGGGCATGACGCTGGCGTCGGCGATGCGCACACCGGCCACGCCACGCAGGCGCAGGCGCGAGTCGACCACGGCTCCCGGGTCGTGGGCAGGTCCCATGCGACAAGTGCCCACCGGATGGAAGATGGTCGTGCCGATGTCGCCGGCCAGCCGCGCCAGTTCCTCCTCGCTCTGGTATTGCGCGCCCGGCTTGAGCTCCTGCGGGCGGTAGCGGGCGAGCGCCGGCATGGCCACGATGCGCCGCGCGAGTTGCAGCGAGTCGGCAGCGACGCGGCGGTCGGCCGGCGTCGAAAGGTAGTTCGCCAGAATGCGCGGCGCGTCCTCGGGCCGCGGCGAGCGCACGCGCACGAAACCGCGCGAAGTCGGATTGAGATTGCAGACGCTGGCGGTGAAGGCGTCGAAGCGATGCAGCGGCTCGCCGAAGGCCTCCAGGGACAGCGGCTGCACGTGGAACTCGACGTTGGGCCAACGCAGGCGCGGCGACGAGCGCGTGAAGGCGCCGAGCTGCGAAGGCGCCATGCTCATCGGCCCGCTGCGCAGCAGCGCGTACTCGAGGGCGATCAAGGCCTTGCCCCAGAGGGAATTCGCCATCGTGTTCAGCGTGCGCACGCCCTCGACGCCGAAGACGGCCCGGATCTGCAGGTGGTCCTGCAGGTTCTCGCCGACGCCGGGGAGATGCAGGCGCGGCAGAATGCCGGCCTGCTGCAGCACCTCTCCCGGCCCGATTCCCGAGAGCTGCAGGATCTGCGGCGTGCCGATCGCACCGGCGCAGAGCACGAGCTCGCGCCGGCAGCGCCACTGCTGCGCCGCGCCACCGCCCGCGGGCACGACCTCGATGCCGTCGGCGCGCAACGTCGGCCCTTCCTGCAGCAGCAGCCGCGTCGTCTGCCAGCCGGTGCGCACCTCGAGGTTGGGACGGCGGCGCGCCGGGCGCAGAAAGGCCTTGCTCGCGTTCCAGCGCACGCCGCGGCGCTGGTTGACCTCGAAGTAGCCCACGCCCTCGTTGCTGCCGGTGTTGAAGTCCTCGGTCGGCGGTATGCCTGCCTGCTGCGCCGCGGCGGCGAAGGCGTCCAGGATGTCCCAGGACAGGCGCTGGCGCTCGACGCGCCACTCGGCCCCCGCGCGCCGCCCGCGCCGGTCGAAGCCGCCGCCGCCGTGCAGACGGTCCGAGCCGCGCCAATGGTCCTCATGGCGCTTGAAATAGGGCAGGCAGAAGTCCCAGCGCCAGCGCGCGTCGCCGGTGAGTTCCGACCACTGGTCGTAGTCGCGCGCCTGCCCGCGCATGTAGATCATGCCGTTGATGCTGGAGCAGCCGCCGAGCACCTTGCCGCGCGGATAGCGCAGCGAGCGCCCGTTGAGCCCCGGATCGGGCTCGGTGCGGTAGAGCCAATCGGTGCGCGGGTTGCCGATGCAGTAGAGGTAGCCGACCGGGATATGGATCCACAGATAGTCGTCGCGCCCGCCGGCCTCCACCAGCAGCACGCGCGCCCCGGTCGCGGCACTCAAGCGGTTGGCCATGAGGCAGCCGGCCGTGCCAGCGCCAACGACGATGTAATCCCACTGGGCTTCGTGCGCACTCATTCCCGCTCCCGCATCGCCCGGCACCTGCGGCGGACGATCGTCCCGGACGCGATGCTGGCACCGGCGGCGCCCGCCGCGCCTGCGGACTTGTGCTCATGCCGCTGCGAATGGGGCACGGCTCGTCGCGGGCGCGACCGATTTCGAGGGTTTACCCTGGACACAACAAAACAACACTTGACGACGTCGCGCTTTACCGGCATGCAAAGGGAACGCTCTAATACGCGGGTCTGTGTCTGGATGCCGCACCTTTCGCCCCGAACAAGAGGTCACGCAGGGTTGAAGCTCCACATGGTTTCATCGCTATTTTGTTGAGGGCTTCTTTCGTGGGTAACAAACTCTATGTCGGCAACCTGGCCTACTCGGTGCGCGACGATTCGCTGCAGCAGGCGTTCTCGCAGTACGGCCACGTGACCTCTGCCAAGGTCATGATGGACCGCGACACCGGCCGCTCCAAGGGCTTCGGCTTCGTGGAGATGGGCTCGGACGCCGAAGCGCAGGCGGCGATCAACGGCATGAACGGCCATCCGCTCGAGGGCCGTGCGATCGTGGTCAACGAAGCGCGTCCGCGCGAGGACCGTCCCGGCGGCTACGGCGGGGGTGGTGGCCGTGGCGGCTACGGCGGCGGTGGCGGCGGCTACGGGGGCGGCGGCGGTTACGGCGGTGGCGGTGGCGGCGGCGGTCGCAGTCCCTACGGTGGCGGCGGTCGCAGCCCCTATGGCGGCGGTCGCGGCGGCAGCGGCGGGGGCGGTCGCGGCGGCTACTGATCACGCCGGCAGCGAAGCAAGGCCCGCCCACGTGCGGGCCTTGGCGTTTCTTCAGGCTCGAGGCCTCAGCTTCCCGTGCCCGGCATGGACCCGGGGGGCGGCTGCAGGCGCACGCGCAAGCGCCCCTGCAACCGCAGCAGCCGCTTGCCGTGGTCGTACTCCATCCCGGCGGCTCGCATCTCGTCGGCACCGAGGTTGACGACCACCGGCTGGTCGGTCCGCACCTGCTCGGTGGCGAGGAAGGCGTGCAGGAATTCGCTGCGCATCAGCAACGGCCTTCCGCGCGCGTCGCTGCTGCTGACACGCGCGCCGCCCACGAGCCGGACTTCGTTCAAGTCGCCGTTGGTCAGCGCGCGCGTCGCCTGCGCCACGGTGCGACGGCCGTCTGCGCCCACGGCCTGGATGCGCGCCTCGTCGATCTCGTAGCGGTCGGTGTCCGGATAGTGGCGCAGTTCCTCGCCCTCGACGTGCACGCGCATCTGCCCGCTGCGGTCGAAGCGCTCGATGACGAAGCGGCGCATCGTGTAGTCGGGATCGTGCCGCAGCCCGGTACTCGCCGCCGGCTCCACCGGCCCGGGCGTGTGGTTGACGAGCCACCACGTCGCCAGCGCCAGCAGAGCCATCAGCAACAGCGGCAGATAGGTGGACAGCGCTTCGCGCAGCCGCTGCGCCCGGGATTGCGCGTGCCGTGGCGGTGCGCCAGCTGCCGGGCCGAGCGAGATCGGCACCTCGGGCAGGTCCGGCAGATGCAGTTCGACGGACATCGGCAGCAGCGTCCGGCGCGCGCATCCGGCGCGCTTCAGCGCGCGTCGAGCGTGCCCATGTGGGCACCGAGCAGCGGGGCGTACTGCCCGCTTCCCATCAGGAGCAGGTCGCAGAACTCGCGCGCTGCGCCATGCCCGCCGCTGGCCGCGGTCACGTGGTGAGCGATCGCCTTCACTTCCGGGTGGGCGTTGGCCGGGGCGCAGGCCAGCCCCGCGCAGACGAGCAGCGGCAGATCCGGCCAGTCGTCGCCGATGGCGGCGACCTCGGTCCAGTCGACGCCGCCTTCGGCGAGCAGCGCAGCGGCCGCGGCGTGCTTGTCGCGCACCGCGTAAAGCGCGCGCGCCAGCCCAAGGTCGTCGATGCGCCGGCGCAGCGCCGGTGAGTCGCGCCCGCTGATCACCACAGGCTCGATTCCCGCGCGCTGCAGCAGCTTGAGCCCATGACCGTCCAGCGTGCTGAAGGCCTTGACCGCCTCGCCGCCGTGCTCGCCGATGTAGATGCGGCCATCGGTGAGAACGCCATCGACGTCGAAGAAGGCCATGCGCATGCCCTGGCCGCGGCCCTGCGCGCGCAGCAGCAATTCGGGCGCGAAGTGCAGCACCGGTCCCATCAGATCACCTTGGCGCGCATGAGATCGTTGCTATTGAGCGCGCCGACGAGCCGTCCCCCGTCGTCGACGACCAGCACGCTGGTCACGCGGTGCTGCTCCATGACGTCGGCGGCGGCGACCGCGAGCTCATCCGCGCGCACGACCTTCGGCTCGCGGTGCATCACCTGCCGCGCATCCAGGCCGCGCAACTCGGCGCCGCGCTCGATCAGCCGGCGCAGGTCGCCGTCGGTGAAGATGCCCACCGGCCGGCCGTCGGTGTCGACGACGGCGGCAAAGCCCAGGCCCTTCCCCGTCATCTCGCGCAGCAGCTGGTCCAGGCTCGCTGTCGGCGCCACGGCCGGCAGCGCCGCGCCGCTGCGCATCAGGTCGCGCACGTGCATGAGCAGCCGCCGGCCCAGGCTGCCGCCCGGGTGCGAGCGCGCGAAGTCCTCCTCCCGAAATCCGCGCGCGTCCAGCAGCGCCACCGCCAGCGCGTCGCCCAGCGCCATCTGCGCCGTCGTGCTCG
>JAIXKR010000051.1 GCA_026932235.1 Burkholderiales bacterium | reverse complement strand
TCGTCAAGCGCTTCATCGCGCGCGAGAGCCGCGACGAGGTCGACCGCCGCGTGCCCATGGCGCCGCCGCGCGCGCTGCGCCTGCGCGCGCTGGCGCGCGTGCGGCCGCAGGCGGCCGAGCGGCTCATGAACCCGCGCGCGCGCTCGGCGGTGATGCGCGTGGCCGAGCGCACGGAGGCGCCGTGATGCACGCCGGCAAGGGGCTCGCCGTGCTGCTGCTGGCTGCGCTCATCGGCTCGGCGCTGTACCTCGTCAACGTCTCCTACGAGGCGCGACGCCTGTTCACGCTGCTCGACCGTGCGCAGGCGCAGGCGCGGCTGCTGGAGGCGCAGGCGCGGCGCCTGGACGCCGAGCGCCTGGCGCAGGCGACCCATCGGCGCGTGGAGCTCGTGGCGCGGGAGAAGCTGCACATGCGCGGCGCCACCCCTGCGGTGACGCAGTACGTCGTCGACGCGCCCGCATCGGGGGCGGCGCGATGAAGCTGCGGCGCTCGCGTGCGCGCGCCGACGCCGCCGTGCGTCGCGTCAACTACGCCACCAGCCCGCTGCTGGCGAGCAAGACGCCGCCCGGGCGCTCGCGCGCCCTCGTCGGCCTGGTGGCGCTGGCCTTCCTCCTGCTGGTCGGCCGCGCGGCGCACATCCAGCTCATCGGCACCGACTTCTACCAGAAGGAGGGCGAGAAGCGCTTTGCGCACACGATGCAGGTGCAGGCCAGCCGCGGCCGCGTGCTCGACCGCAACGGCCTGGTGCTGGCCAGCAGCGTGGCCGTGCCCTCGGTCTGGGCGATCCCCAAGGATTTCCAGGCCGATGCCAAGGAGCGCCGCCAGCTCGCGCGCCTGCTGCAGCTTCAGCCCGCCGAGCTCGACGAGCGCCTGGCACGCTCGCGCAACTTCACCTGGCTCGCGCGCCAGGTCGAGGAGCCGGTGTGGGATGCCGTGAAGGCGCTGGGACTCAAGGGCGTGCACGAACAGCGCGAGTACAAGCGCCGCTACCCCGAGGCGGAGGCGGCGGCGCATGTCGTGGGCTTCACCACCCTCGACGAGAAGGGCCAGGAGGGCATCGAGCGGCACTTCGACGAGCTGCTGCGCGGCCGCGACGGCTCGCGCACCGTCGTGCGCGACCGCCTCGGGCGCGTGGTCGAGGACATCGGCGACAAGATCGAGCCCACCGACGGCCGCGACGTGCAGCTCGCGATCGATTCCAAGGTGCAGTTCTTCGCCTACCGGCGCGTGCGCGACGCGGTGCGCGAGCACCGCGCGCGTTCGGGCAGCGTGGTCGTGCTCGACGCGCGCAGCGGCGAGGTGCTGGCTTTGGCCAACTACCCGAGCTACGACCCCTCGCAACGCAGGAACATGAGCGGCGCGCAGGTGCGCAACCGGGCGCTCACCGACGTCTTCGAGCCCGGCTCGACGATGAAGCCCTTCATCGCCGCACTCGCGCTGGAGAAGAAGCTGGTGACGCCGGCGACGCCGATCCAGACCGCGCCCGGTCGCATCCTCGTCAGCGGCATTCCGATCAGCGACTCGCATCCGCACGGCGTGCTCACGGTGGCCGAGGTGATCCAGAAGTCGAGCAACGTCGGCACCGTGAAGATGGCGATGCAGATGCAGCCGCGCGAGATGTGGGAGCTGTACACGCAGGTCGGCTTCGGGAAGCGGCCACAGATCGACTTCCCCGGCGCCGTCACCGGTCGCCTGCGTCCCTACAAGAGCTGGCGCCCGATCGAGCAGGCGACGATGAGCTACGGCTACGGCCTCTCGACGAGCCTGCTGCAGCTCGCGCAGGCCTATACCGTGTTCGCGCACGATGGCGAGCTGATGCCGGTGTCCATCCTGCGCCGCGACGAGCCGGCGGCGGGGCAGCGGGTGATCTCCGCACAGACCGCGGCCGCGGTGCGCGGCATGCTGCGCATGGCCGCCGGGCCCGGCGGGACCGCGCCCAAGGCGCAGGCGCTGGGTTACAGCGTCGGCGGCAAGACCGGCACCGCGCGCAAGCAGGAGGGCAAGGGATACACCAACCGCTACCGCGCCTGGTTCGTCGGCCTGGCGCCGGTGACGGACCCGCGCATCGTCGTCGCGGTCATGGTCGACGAGCCGGGCAGGGGCATCTACTACGGCGGCGAGGTCGCGGCGCCGGTGTTCAGCGAGGTCGTGCAGCAGACGCTGCGCCTGATGGGTGTGCCGCCGGATCTCGAGGTCAAGCCCGGCATCGTCAACCGCAACGTGCCGGCCGAGCCGGAGAGCTTCTGATGGCGCTGCACCGCCTGGCCACGACCACCGATGCGCTGCAGTTCCTGCGCGCTAGGGGTTGCACCGCGCTGCGCGCCGACAGCCGCCGTGTGCGGCCCGGAGAAGCCTTCTTCGCCTGGCCGGGGCTGGCCGGCGATGGCCGGCGCTTCGTCGCACAGGCGCTGGCCGCGGGCGCTGCGGCCTGCCTGGTGGAGGCCGCGGGCGCCGAGGCGTTCGCGCTGCAGGACGCGCGCATCGCCGCCATGCCGGGGCTGCGCGATGCCGCCGGGCCGATCGCCGCCGCCTTCCACGGGCAGCCCGGCGCGCGGCTGGACGTCGTCGCCACCACCGGAACGAACGGCAAGACCTCGACCGCCTGGTTCATCGCGCAGGCGCTGACGCTGCTCGGCCGCCGCGCCGGGGTCATCGGCACGCTGGGTATCGGCGAACCCGGCGGCGCCCTCGTCGACACCGGCCTCACCACGCCCGACGCGCTCACGCTGCAGGCGGCGCTGGCCGACTTCGCCGCGCGCGGCCTGCGGGCCTGCGCGATCGAGGCCTCTTCGATCGGTCTCGAGCAGCGGCGCTTGGCGGGAACGCAGGTCGCGGTCGCGCTGTTCACCAACTTCACGCGCGACCATCTCGACGTCCACGGCAGCATGCAGGCCTACTGGGCGGCCAAGCGCATGCTCTTCGACGCGCCCGGCCTGCGCGCCGCGGCCATCAACATCGACGACACGCAAGGGCAGGCGCTGGCGCACGAGCTGCAGGGGCGCGGCCTCGACCTCTGGACGGTCTCGCGCCAGCGCCCGGCGCGGCTCGCCGCGCGCGGCGTGCGGCACGCGGGCGGTGGCGTCACCTTCGATCTCGTCGAACTCGCCGATGACGTTCCGGTACCGGTGCAGAGCGCGCTCGTGGGCGACTACAACGTCGACAACCTGTTGCTGGTGGCCGCGGCGCTGCGTGCGCTCGGCCATGCGCTGGCCGATGTCGGCGCCGTGCTGCCGCGCCTGGCGCCGGTGCCCGGGAGGCTCGAGCGCGCCGACGGCGGCCGTGCCGGCGAGCCCCTGGTGCTGGTCGACTACGCGCACACGCCGGACGCGCTGGAGCAGGTGCTGGGCGCGCTGCGTCCGCTGGCACAGGCGCGCGGCGGCCGCCTGTGGTGCGTCTTCGGCTGCGGCGGCAATCGCGACGCCAGCAAGCGCCCGCTGATGGGGGCGATCGCCGAGCGCCTGGCCGACGAGGTCGTGCTGACCAGCGACAACCCGCGCGACGAATCACCCGCGCTCATCCTCGCGCAGATCCTCGCCGGCATGCACGAGGTCGGCGCGCATGCCGCTCCGGCGGTGATCGAGGACCGCGCCGAGGCCATCGCCGATGCGCTGCAGCGCGCCAAGCCCGAGGACGTGGTGCTCGTGGCCGGCAAGGGGCACGAGGCGCAACAGGAGATCGCCGGCGTGAAGCGCCCCTTCAGCGACCTCGAGGTCGCGCGCCTGGCGCTGGTCCGACGCACCGGCGCGGGGGGCGGCGCATGATGACGCTGAACGAGGCGCTGGCGCTGCTCGGCGGCGCGGCGACGCTGCACGGCGACGGCGCCACGCGGGTCGAGCGCGTGCACAGCGACACGCGCACGCTGCAGCGCGGCGATCTCTTCGTCGCGCTGCGCGGCGAGCGCTTCGACGGCCACGACTTCCTGCCGCAGGCGCGCGCGGCCGGCGCCGTCGCGGTGCTGGCCGAGCGCGGCGTCGCCGCCAGCGGGCTGCCCGGGCTGGAAGTGCCCGATGCGCTGCTCGCGCTGCAGGAGCTCGCCGCGGCCTGGCGGCGCGGGCGTTCGACGACGCTGATCGCCGTCACCGGCAGCAACGGCAAGACGACGGTGACGCAGATGATCGCCGCCATCCTGCGCGCCTGGCTCGGCGCGGACGCGCTCGCGACGCAAGGCAACCTGAACAACCACATCGGCGTGCCGCTGACGCTGCTGCGCCTGCGCGATCTTCCCGCGCATCGCGTCGTCGTCGTCGAGCTGGGAACCAACCACGAAGGCGAGATCGCGCAGCTCGCGCGCCTGGCGGCGCCCGACGTCGCCCTGGTCAACAACACGCAGCGCGAGCATCAGGAGTTCCTGCACGGCCTGGACGCCGTCGCGCGCGAGAACGGCAGCGTCATCGAGGCGCTGCCCGCGCACGGTGTCGCCGTCTTCCCGCTCGACGACCCCGGCAGCGCCTTGTGGCGCAGGCTCGCGGGCGCGCGGCGCACGCGCAGCTTCGCGCTCGATGGCGCGCATGGCATCGCGGCCGACGTGCGCGGCCAGGCGCACTGGCAGGAGGATCGATGGCGGCTCGTCATCGACGCCGCCGAGGGCCGCATCGAGTCGACGCTGGCGGCCGCGGGACGGCACAACGCGACGAATGCGATCGCCGCCGCGGCATGCGCGCTGGCGGCCGGCGGCCCGCCCGAGGCGGTCGCGCGCGGTCTGGCCGGTTTCGTGCCGGTGGCCGGACGCAGTCGCCTGCTGCAGGTGACCTGGCAGGGGCGCATGCTGAACCTCGTCGACGACAGCTACAACGCCAACCCCGATTCCGTGCGCGCGGCGATCGACCTGCTGGCCTCGCTGCCCGGCCCGCGCTGGCTGCTTCTGGGCGACATGGGCGAAGTCGGCGACGCGGGGCCGGCCTTCCACGCCGAGGTCGGGCAGTACGCCGCCGCACGCGGCATCCAGACGCTGTGGACCTTCGGCGCGCAGAGCGCGTTGTCCGCGCGGGCCGCGCAGGCCGCGCAGGCCGCGCAGACGTGCGACGCACGCCACTTCGCCTCGATGAACGAACTGCTCGGGCAGTTGCGCACGAGCGCGCCGCAGGCGGCCTCCGTGCTCGTCAAGGGTTCGCGCTCGATGCGCATGGAACGCGTGGTGCAGGCCTTCACCGGGACCGGCGCCACGGGCGCGGAGGACGGCCATGCTGCTTAGCCTCTCGCAATACCTGATGGCGCTCTATCCGGAGCACCTGGGCTTCCTGCGCGTCATCCAGTACCTCACCTTCCGTTCCGTGCTGGCGGCGCTGACGGCGCTGCTCATCGGCCTGGCCTTCGGTCCCTGGGTGATCCGGCGCCTCGCGGCGATGAAGATCGGCCAGCCGATCCGCGAGTACGGCGTGCAGGCGCACCTGGGCAAGCGCAACACGCCGACCATGGGCGGCGTGCTGGTGCTCATCGGCATCGGCGTCTCGACCATCCTCTGGTTCGACTGGAGCAACCGCTTCGTCTGGGTCGTGATGCTCGTCACCTTCGGCTTCGGCGCCATCGGCTGGGTCGACGACTGGCGCAAGGTCGTGCGCAAGGACCCCGAAGGCATGCGCAGCCGCGAGAAGTTCTTCTGGCAAAGCCTGATCGGGCTGGTGGCGGCGCTGTACCTGGCCTTCAGCGTCGCCGAGACGAGCAACGTGCGCGTGCTCGAGCTCTTCCTGCGCTGGGTCGGCAGCGGCTTCTCGACCGCCTTGCCGCCGCGCGCGGACCTGCTCGTCCCCTTCTTCAAGAGCGTGAGCTACCCGCTGGGCGTGCTCGGCTTCATCGTGCTCTCGTGGTTCGTGATCGTCGGCGCGAGCAACGCCGTCAACTTCACCGACGGCCTGGACGGGCTGGCGATCATGCCGGTGGTGCTGGTCGGGTCGGCGCTGGGCGTGTTCGCCTACGTCGTCGGCCGTGCCGACTACTCGCGCTACCTGCTCTTCCCGCACATCCCCGGCGCGGGCGAGCTGCTCGTCTTCTGCGCCGCGATGGCGGGTGCGGGACTGGCCTTCCTGTGGTTCAACGCCAACCCGGCGCAGGTGTTCATGGGCGACGTCGGCGCGCTCGCGCTCGGCGGCGCGCTGGGCACCATCGCCGTCATCACGCGCCAGGAGATCGTGCTCGGCATCATGGGCGGCGTCTTCGTCGCCGAGGCGCTGTCGGTGATGATCCAGGTGGCCTGGTTCAAGTACACGCGGCGCCGCTACGGCCAGGGCCGGCGCATCTTCCTGATGGCGCCGCTGCACCACCACTTCGAGAAGAAGGGCTGGAGCGAGACGCAGGTCGTGGTGCGCTTCTGGATCGTCACCATGCTGCTGTGCCTCATCGGCCTGGCCAGCCTCAAGCTGCGTTGAGGGCGCTGATGGACTTCCTGCGCGGCTGCTCCGTCCTCGTGCTCGGCCTGGGGGCCTCGGGACTGGCGATGGCGCGCTGGTGCGCGCGCCACGGCGCGCAGGTTCAGGTCTGGGATTCGCGCGCCGAACCGCCGCAGGCCGCGGCGCTGCGCGCCGAGCTGCCGCAGCTGCGCCTGTTCTCCGGCGAGCTCGGCAGCTCGCTGCCCGAGGGCGTGAAGCTGGTGCTGAAGAGCCCGGGCCTGGCGCCGCACGATGCGCGCATCGCGCCGCTGCTGGCGAGCGCACGCGCCAGCGGCATCGCCGTCATGGCCGAGCTCGACCTCTTCATGCGCGCCCTCGCCGACTTGAAGGCGCGCACCGCGGCCGAGGCCGCGCCTGCGCCTGGCTACGCGCCGCAGCTGCTGGCGATCACCGGCACCAACGGCAAGACGACGACGACCGCGCTCACCGCGCTGCTGCTGGAACGCGCGGGGCGGCGCGTCGCGGTGGCCGGAAACATCATGCCGACGCTGCTCGAGCGCCTGGCGCAGATGCTCGATACGCCTCGCGCCGAGTGGCCCGAGGTCTGGGTGCTCGAGCTCTCGAGCTTCCAGCTCGCCGATGCGCAAGGCTTCGAACCGAGTGCGGGCGTCGTGCTCAACCTGACGCAGGACCATCTCGACTGGCACGGCGACATGGCCGCCTACGCCGCGGCCAAGGCGCGCGTCTTCGGCGCGGGGGCGACGATGATCGTGAACCGCGACGACGCTGCGGTCGAGGCGATGGTGCCCGCGCCGCTGCCGCCGAAGGGCGCGCGCGGCAAGCCGTCGCCCGCGCAGCGCCAGGTGCTGCGCTTCGGACTCACGGCGCCGCAGCGGCCCGGCGACTTCGGCCTCGTCGTCGAGAACGGCATGGCCTGGCTGGTGCGCGCGCGGCCGTCCGACGAGCCGCTGCCGCGCAAGCGCGGCGACGAGGCGCCGGAGATCCACCTGCAGCGGCTGATGCCGGCCGAGGCCTTGCGCCTGCGCGGCCGCCACAACGCCGCGAACGCGCTCGCGGCGCTGGCGCTCGCCGGTGCGGCCGGCGGCGCGCTCGCGCCGATGCTGCACGGCCTGCGCGAGTACGGCGGCGAGCCGCATCGCGTGCAGTGGCTGGGCCAGGTCGGCGGCGTCGCCGTCTACGACGACAGCAAGGGCACCAATGTCGGCGCCAGCGTCGCCGCGCTCGAAGGCCTGGCGGCCGACCATGCGCCTGGGCGCCTGGCGGTGATCCTCGGCGGGCAGGGCAAGGGGCAGGACTTCGCGCCGCTGGCCGCGCCGCTGGCGCGTCACGCGCGCGCGGTGGCGCTCATCGGCGAGGACGCCGAAGCCATCGCCGCGGCGGTCGTGAACTGCGGCGTGCCGATCGCTCGCCACGCCACGCTGCCCGAGGCGGTGGCCTGGTGCTTCGCGCAGGCTCGGGCCGGCGACGCCGTGCTGCTGAGCCCGGCCTGCGCCAGCCTGGACATGTTCCGCGACTACGCGCAGCGCGCCGAGGTCTTCGCGCAGGCGGTGCGCGGGATCGCCGCCGAGCGGGGGGAATCGCTGTGACGGCGGCGCGCGCCCCTTCGGCCAGCGCCGCCCGCCGCGGCTGGCGCGACGCGCTGCCGCGCTGCTTGCTGCGGCGCGAGGGAGCATGGACGGGGGCGCGGCGCGCGCTGCCGGTGCGCGACGGCAGCCATGTCGCCAGCCTGCGCCCGGCGCGGCTGACGGACTTCGACCACACGCTGGTGCTGGTCGTGTTCGCGCTCCTGGCCTTCGGACTCGTGATGGTCTATTCGGCCTCGGTGGCGCTGCCCGACAACCCGCGCTTCGCGCGCTACACGCCCACCTACTTCCTCCTGCGCCACGTGGCGTTCATCGGCTTCGGCCTGGTGTGCGCGCTCATCGCGACGCAGTTCGCCACCGACGTCTGGGAGCGCCACGCCAAGCTGGTTTTCGTGCTCGCGATCGTGCTGCTGATCGTCGTGCTCGTCCCGGGCATCGGCAAGGTCGTCAACTTCTCGCGCCGCTGGATCCCGCTCGGGCTCATCAACTTCCAGCCCTCCGAGCTGGCCAAGCTGGCGATCGCGATGTACGCCGCCGACTACATGGTGCGCAAGATGGACGTGAAGGAGAAGTTCATCCGCGCGGTGTGGCCGATGGCGGTGGCGCTGGCCTTCATCGGCTTGCTGCTGCTGCGCCAGCCCGACATGGGCGCCTTCATCGTCATCGCGGCGATCGCCATGGGCATCCTCTTCCTCGGCGGCGTCAACGCGCGCATGTCGCTGCTCATCGCCGCCGTGGTGATCGGCACCTTCGCGCTCATCATCACCTTCGACGACCTGCGGCGCGAGCGCATCCTCGCCTACCTCGACCCCTGGAACCCGAAGTACGTGCAGGGCAAGGCCTACCAGCTCACGCACAGCCTGATCGCCATCGGCCGCGGCGAGCTCTTCGGCCAGGGCCTGGGCGCGAGCGTCGAGAAGCTGCACTACCTGCCCGAGGCCCACACGGACTTCCTGCTCGCCGTGATCGGCGAGGAACTCGGCTTCGTCGGCGTCACCGTCGTGATCGTGCTCTTCTTCTGGCTCACGCGGCGCGTGTTCGTCATCGGCCGCCAGGCGATCGCGCTCGATCGCGTCTTCGCCGGGCTGATGACGCAGGGCATCGGCCTCTGGATCGGCGCGCAGGCCTTGATCAACATCAGCGTGAACCTGGGCGCGCTGCCGACCAAGGGGCTGACGCTGCCGCTCATGAGCTACGGCGGCTCCGCGATCGTGATGAACCTGGTGGCGCTGGGTCTTGTCCTGCGCGTCGATCGCGAGAACCGCGCCCTCATGCGCGGAGGGCGCGCATGAGCCACCTCGTCATCATGGCCGCGGGCACCGGCGGCCACATCATCCCGGGGCTCGCCGTGGCGCGCGAAATGAGCGCGCGCGGCTGGACGCTGAGCTGGCTGGGAACGACCGCGGGCATGGAGAACCAGCTCGTTCCCAAGGCCGGAATCGCGCTCGACACGATCGCCTTCTCCGGCCTGCGCGGCAAGGGCCTGCTGGGCTGGGCGAGCGGCGGCCTGCGGCTGCAGAAGGCCTTCTGGGACTGCCACCGCATCCTGCGCCGGCGCGCGGCCGACGCGGTGCTCGGCATGGGCGGCTATGTCTGCTTCCCCGGCGGCCTGATGGCCTCGGCGCTGGGCCGGCCGCTGGTGCTCATGAACTCGGACGCGGCACTGCTGCTGTCCAACAAGTGGCTGCTGCCGCTGGCCGACCGCGTCGCCTTCGGCTTCCCCGGTGAGGCCGCCGCACGCACGCGCAACGCCGTCGTCACCGGCAACCCGGTGCGCGCCGAGATCGAGGCCATTGCCGCGCCCGAGCAGCGCCTGGCGTCGCGGCACGGGCGGTTGCGCGTTCTGGTGGTCGGCGGCAGCCTGGGCGCGCGCGTACTCAACGAGACGCTGCCGCAGGCGCTGGCGCTGCTGGTCCCCGAAGAGCGCCCGCTGCTCACGCACCAGACCGGCCACGCGCATCACGCGGCGGTGGAGGAGGCCTACGAGCGCGCCGGCGTGCAGGCGCAGGTGCTGCCTTTCATCGACGACATGGCCGCACGGCTGGCGCAGACCGACCTCATGATCTGCCGCGCCGGCGCCATCACGGTGAGCGAGCTCTGCGCCGCGGGCGTGCCCGCCATCCTCGTGCCGCTGATCGTCTCCACCACCAGCCACCAGCGCGACAACGCCGCCTGGATGGCGCAGCACGAGGCCGCCATCCACCTGCCGCAGGCCGAGCTCACGCCCGCGCGCCTGGCGGACGATCTGAAGGCGCTGACGCGGGCGCGCCTGCTCGCCATGGCCTGCAAGGCGCGCGCGCTGGCGCGCCCGCAGGCCGCGGCGCGCGTGGCCGACGCCATCGAGGCCGCCGCGGCGCCGCGCCGGCCGAAGGGGCAGGCATGAAGCACGCGCTGCGCCGCGTCCACTTCACCGGCATCGGCGGCGCCGGCATGAGCGGCATCGCCGAGATGTTGCACGCGCAGGGCTATGCCGTCAGCGGCAGCGACCTGGCGGCGAGCGACGCCACGGCGCGCCTGCAGCAGCTCGGCGTGCACGTGGCGATCGGACACGCGGCGACGAACGTCGTCGGTGCGCAGGCGCTCGTCGTCTCCAGCGCCGTGAAGCCGGACAACCCGGAACTGCTGGCCGCGCGCGCGCGCGGCATACCCGTCGTGCACCGCGCGCAGATGCTGGCCGAACTCATGCGCCGCCAGCAGGGCATCGCCATCGCCGGCACGCACGGCAAGACGACGACGACCTCGCTCGTCGCCGAGCTGCTGATCGAGGCCGGCGCCGACCCGAGCTTCGTCATCGGCGGCACGCTGGCGCGCACGGGCAGCAACAGCCGGCTCGGGCAGGGGGAGTTCATCGTCGTCGAGGCCGACGAGAGCGACGCCTCCTTCCTGCACCTGCTGCCGGTGCTGTGCGTCGTCACCAACATCGACGCCGACCACCTCGACGCCTACGGCCACAGCCTGCAGCGGCTGCACACGGCCTTCGTCGACTTCCTGCACCGCATGCCCTTCTACGGCGCGGCCGTGGTCTGCAGCGACGACCCCGGCGTGCAGGCCATCCTGCCGCGCCTGCAGCGCCCGCTCGTGCGCTACGGCCTGCAGCCCGACGCCGACGTGCGCGCGCGCGCGCTGCAGGCCTTGCCCGGCGGCGGCATGCGCTTCGTCGCCGAGCGCCGCGGCGCGGCGCCACTGCCCGTCGAGCTCGGCCTCTCGGGCGCGCACAACGTGCGCAACGCGCTGGCGGCGATCGCCGTGGCCGCCGAGCTGGGTCTGCCCGACGCCGCCGTGCAGCGCGCGCTCGCCGGCTTTGCCGGCGTCGGCCGGCGCTTCCAGGCGCACGGCCGCTGGCGCTGCGCCGACGGCGGCGAGGCCACGCTCATCGACGACTACGGCCACCATCCGGCGGAGATCGCCGCCGTGCTCGAGGCCGCGCGCGGCGCCTTCCCCGGGCAGCGCCTGCTGCTGGCCTTCCAGCCGCACCGCTACACGCGCACGCGCGACTGCTTCGCCGACTTCGTGCGCGTGCTCGGCCAGGCCGACGCGCTGGTGCTGACCGAGGTCTACGCCGCCGGCGAGGCCGCGATCGCCGGCGCCGACGCCGCCGCGCTGGCGCAGGCGCTCACCGGCGCCGGCCGAGCCGTGCGCCTCGTGCCGCGGCTGGCCGACCTGCCCGCGACGCTGGCGGCCGAGCTGCGCGGCGGCGACGTGCTGCTGACGATGGGCGCGGGCTCCATCGGCGGCACCTGTGCGGCCCTGCAGGCGCTGGCCGCGAGTGGAGGATCATGCGCATGAACGAGAGGTCGCGCGTGGACGTGCAGGCGCTGGGCAAGGTCGCCGTGCTCATGGGCGGGACGAGCGCCGAGCGCGAGATCTCGCTGCTCTCCGGGCAGGGCGTGCTCGACGCGCTGCGCGCGCTGGGCGTCGACGCACACGCCTTCGACCCCGCGCTGCAGCCGCTGGCCGAGCTGAAGACGCAGGGCTTCGCGCGCGCCTTCATCGCCTTGCACGGCCGCCACGGCGAGGACGGCACGGTGCAGGGCGCGCTCGAGCTGCTGGGCATCCCCTACACCGGCAGCGGTGTCATGGCCAGCGCCATCGCCATGGACAAGGTCATGACCAAGCGCGTCTGGCTGGCCGAAGGGCTGCCCACGCCGCCCTGGGTCTGTCTCGGTGCCGGGCAGCGCGCGCGCGAGGACCTGCTGGCCGTGCCCGACGCGCTCGGCCTGCCGCTCATCGTCAAGCCCGCGCGCGAGGGCAGCTCGATCGGCGTGAGCAAGGTGCAGGGCTACTCGCAGATGCAGGACGCGGTGCGGCTGGCGGCCACGCACGACGCCGAGGTGCTGTGCGAGGCCTTCATCGACGGCATCGAGCTCACCTGCCCGGTGCTGGGCCAGGGGGAGGCGGCGCGCGCGCTGCCGGTGATCCGCATCGACGCCCCCGAGGGCTGCTACGACTACCAGAACAAGTACTTCACCGACGCCGTCGCCTACCGCGTGCCCAGCGGCCTGGACGCCGCCGAGGAGGCCGAGGTGCAGCGCCTGACGCTGGCCGCCTATCGCGCCCTGGGTTGCCGCGGCTGGGGCCGCGCCGACCTGATGCTGCGCAGCAGCGACCGCCGCCTCTTCCTCATCGAGATGAACACCAGCCCCGGCATGACCGGGCATTCGCTGGTGCCGATGTCGGCCAAGGCCGCCGGCATCTCGTATCCGCAGCTATGCCTGCAGTTGCTGGCGGCGGCGACGCTGGACTGCACGGCCGGAGGCGCTGCATGAGCAGCCTGCGCCTGACGCGCGACGCCGCGCCGGCCGTCATGCCGGCGCTGCCCGCCGACGTGCGCCTGACGCAGGCGGTGGCGAGCCTGATCTTCCTGCTGCTGGCGGCGCTGCTGCTGACCGCGCTGGTGCTGTGGCTGGCGCGCTCGCCGATGTTCCAGCTGCGTGGCATCCGCGTCGAGGGCGTGCTGCAGCGCATCGACGCCGCGACGCTGCGCGCGAGCGTGACGCCGCGCGTGTCGGGCAACTTCTTCAGCGCCGACCTGGACGCGGTACGTGCCGCTTTCGAGGGCGTTCCCTGGGTGCGCCGCGCGAGCGTGCGCCGCGTCTGGCCCGACCGCCTGGTGGTGACGATCGAAGAACACCATGCCGCGGCCCTGTGGCAGGGCGACGAGCGCGAGGACCGTCTCGTCAACCGGCAGGGGGAGGTCTTCGTCGCCAACGTCGGCGACGTCGAGGACGAGGGGCTTCCCATCCTCGCCGGCCCCGAAGGCAGTGCCGCGGCGCTGCTGACGATGGTGCGGCGGCTGCAGCCGCTGCTTCAGGCGCTCCCGGCGCGCGTCGAGGAACTGCGGCTTTCGGGGCGTGGCAGCTGGCGCGTGCTGCTCGACAGCGGCGCACGCATCGAGCTCGGCCGCGGCGGCGAGGACGAGGTGCTGGCGCGCACGCAGCGCTTCGTGCGCACGCTGCCGCAAGTCACCGCGCGCCTGCGCGCGCCGCTGGAAGCCGCCGACCTGCGCCACACCGAGGGCTACGCCGTGCGCCTGCGCGGCGTCGGCACCCTCCAGGCCGCGCCCCCGGGGGCCGAACCCGCACGCTGAAGAGCCCACGCCATGCCCAAAGAACAGATGGACCTCGTCTTCGGACTCGACATCGGCACCGCCAAGGTGATGGTCGTCGCGGCCGAGGTGCTGCAGGACGGAGAGCTGCGCGTCGCCGGCCTCGGCGTAGCGCCCGCGCACGGCTTGAAGCGCGGCGTCGTCGTCAACATCGACGCCACCGTGCAGAGCATCCAGCAGGCACTGAAGGAGGCCGAGATGATGGCCGCCTGCAAGATCGACCGCGTCTACACCGGCATCACCGGCAGTCACATCCGCGGCCAGAACTCCACGGGCATGGTGATCGTGCGCGACAACCGCGAGGTCACGCCGGTGGACGTGACGCGGGTCGTCGAGACCGCCAAGGCGATCAACGTCCCGGGCGACCAACGCCTGCTGCTGGTCGAGCCGCAGGAGTTCGTGATCGACGGGCACGAGGTCAAGGAGCCGATCGGCATGAGCGGCAGCCGCCTCGAGGTGCGGGTGCACATCGTCACCGGCGCGCAGAGCGCGGCCGAGAACATCCTCAAGTGCGTGCGCCGCTGCGGGCTGGAGGTCGAGCGCCTGGTGCTCAATCCCAGCGCCAGCGCCGCGTCGGTGCTGACCGAGGACGAGAAGCAGCTCGGCGTGGCGGTGGTCGACATCGGCGCCGGCACGACCGACGTGCAGATCTACACCGAGGGCAGCGTGCGTCACACCGCGGTGATCCCGATCGCCGGCGACCTGATCACCAGCGACATCGCGATGGCGCTGCGCACGCCGACCAAGGACGCCGAGGAGATCAAGATCGAGCACGGCGTGGCCAAGCAGCTGCTGGCCGACCCGGCGCAGGAGCTCGAGGTCCCGGGCCTGGGCGACCGCTCGCCGCGCCTGCTCAGCCGGCAGGCGCTGGCGGGGGTGATCGAGCCGCGCGTGGAGGAGGTCTTCTCGCTCGTGCACCAGGTCATCCGCGAGAGCGGCTACGAGGAGCTGCTCTCCAGCGGCATCGTCATCTGCGGCGGCAGCGCGGTGATGCCCGGCATGGTCGAGCTCGGCGAGGACATCTTCCTCAAGCCCGTGCGCAAGGGCCTGCCGACCTATCGCGGCGCCCTGGCCGACATGGTCGCCAACCCGCGTTCGGCGACGGTGATGGGGCTGCTGGAGGACGCACGGCTGGCGCGCGCGCGCGGCCAGCGGGCGGCGGCGCAGGGCGGATCGATGTCGACGCTCTTCGGGCGTGCGCGCGACTGGCTGCTGGGAAATTTCTGAAGAGGTTCGAGGAAGGGCACGCAACCGAGGCCCATGAGTGACGAAGCAAGCGACTGTTCTTTGTTTGGCAACTGCAGGCGACCCGAAGGAGGTTCACATGCCTATCGAAATGATCGAAGAGTTTGACCAGGGCACCCAGATCAAGGTGATCGGGGTCGGCGGCGGCGGCGGCAACGCCGTCGAGCACATGATCGCGCAAGGGGTGCAGGGCGTGGACTTCATCTGCGCCAACACCGACGCTCAGGCGCTCAACCGCAGCAACGCGCGCAGCCTGGTGCAGCTGGGCACCTCGGGCCTGGGCGCGGGCTCCAAGCCCGAGGTCGCGCGCGCCGCCGCCGAGGACGCCGAAGCGCAGATCCGCGAGGCCATCGCGGGCGCGCACATGCTCTTCATCACCGCGGGCATGGGCGGCGGCACCGGCACCGGCGCCGCGCCGGTGATCGCGCGCCTGGCCAAGGAGATGGGCATCCTCACCGTCGGCGTGGTGACCAAGCCCTTCGAGTTCGAGGGCCGGCGCCGCGGCAAGCAGGCCGACGACGGTGTCGTCGAGCTCGAGGCCAACGTCGACAGCCTGATCGTCGTGCTCAACGAGAAGCTGCTCGAGGTCATGGGCGACGACGTGACGCAGGAGCAGGCCTTCGCGCACGCCAACGACGTGCTGAAGAACGCGGTCGGCGGCATCAGCGACATCATCCACATCCCCGGCCTCGTCAACGTCGACTTCGAGGACGTGAAGACGGTGATGAGCGAGCCCGGCAAGGCGATGATGGGCACTGCGACGGCCGGCGGCCCGGACCGTGCGACCAAGGCGGCCGAGGCCGCAGTGGCCTGCCCGCTGCTCGAGGGCATCGACCTCTCCGGCGCACGCGGCGTGCTCGTGCTGATCGCCGCGGCGAAGAACAGCTTCAAGCTCTCCGAGAGCCGCAACGCGATGAACACCATCCGCCGCTACGCGGCCGAGGACGCGCACGTGATCTACGGCACCGCCTACGACGAGAGCCTGGGCGACCAGCTGCGCGTGACCGTGATCGCCACCGGCCTGTCCAGCGCGCGGAGGGCCGAAAGTCGCCCACCCACGCTGAACGTCGTGCAACCCGCCGCGCCGGCGCTGCGCACGGGCACCGACAACCTGCCGATCCTCAACCAGCCGGTGGCCGCGGGGCAGGGTGGTGCCGGGGACTACGCCGGGCTGAACACGCCGAGCGTGTGGCGCTACCCGCGCAACCAAGCCGCGGCGCGCGTGGAGGCGCTGTCGTCCAACGGCATGGACGAGATCGAGATCCCGGCCTTCCTGCGCAAGCAGGCGGACTGATCCACGGCTGCGCCAGCCGGAGCGCTCACGAGGGCGGCCACG
The DNA here is from genome assembly GCA_026932235.1 of Burkholderiales bacterium. Classification (GTDB taxonomy): domain Bacteria; phylum Pseudomonadota; class Gammaproteobacteria; order Burkholderiales; family Burkholderiaceae_C; genus Rubrivivax. The sequence continues at coordinate 13,487 of JAIXKR010000051.1, read as the reverse complement.
GGCGCCCTCGTTGCTGTGCGGCGCTCGGGGTCACGGTGTCGGCCGAGCGCGCTTCGCACCGGGACCAGGCCATCGCCCAGAAGCCGCGCCTTCAGGTTGCCGGGCGCCGGACCGAGGCTGGCCGCGATCGCCGCGCCGCGAGGTGCCGCAGCAGGGCCACCAGCAAGGCCGCGAGCAGCAGGCCGGGGAACAATCGGCCCTCCAGATGATGCAGCGTGCCCAGCAGCGCCTACAGCGCCAGCGAGGGCCGTGAGGCCAGCGCCGAGCGCCAGCGAAGCAGTTCGGGGTGGCGCGCGTCGGGCTGCACCTTGACGATGCGGGCGAAGTCCACCGCCACCACGGCGGTGATGTCGGCGACGCTGAAGCGATCCGCGGCGACGAACTCGCGGCCCTCGAGCTGCCGGTCGAGGTCGACGAGGAACTGCTGCAGGCGCGCCAGCCCGCGCTCGGCCAGCGCCGGGATCTGCGCGTAGTCGACCGGGCCGGGAAGGGCGCGGCCGGCCATCGCCGGCGTGCGGTTGCGCAGCGCCTCGGCCACCGCCAGCAGGCCCTCGAACTCGACGCGCCAGTTCCAGCTCGCGATCGCCGCCTTCTCCGCGGGCGTCGTCCCGAGCAGCGGCGGCTGCGGATAGGCGGCCTCGGCCCAGGCGATGATGGCGGCGTTGTCGCGCAGGACGAGGCCATCGTCGGTGCACAGCACGGGCACCGTGCACAGCGGGTTGAGCGCGCGAAAGACCGCGCCGAACTGCTCGCCGCCGCGCAGGTCGACCTGCACCGTGCGGTGCGGGATGCCCTTCTCGGCAAGCAGGATGCGCGCGCGCCGCGGGCTCGGGGCGGTGGCGCAGTCGTAGAAGATGATCATTCGGGCTTCTCCTCGGGGGACGGCACCCGGAGCCGCCATCATGCCGTCGTTGTCCGGCACCGGTGCCTGGGGCATCATCGTGACCCAGGTTGCCTCAAGGAGGAAGCATGAAGACCCGACTGATCGCCATCGCGACCCTCGCGCTGCTGCTCGGCGCCTGCGGCGGACGCTATCACCAGCAGATGCGCAACGCCCAGCCGGCGGTCGAGGTCAGCGGCGACACGGTGAAGGCGGTGAACCCCGACCCGCTGCGTTTCCGCCCGGACATGGGCGCGGTCGTCATCACCTGGCACCTGCCGGCGGACTACCGCTTCGCGCGCAACGGCATCGTCATCGACGGCGAGCTCGACCGCCCGGGCGGCAAACTCACTTCGCGCGAGCAGAAGGAGATCACCGATTGCAAGCCGGTCGCCGACGGGCGGCAGTTCCAGTGCTACTACCGCAACTCGCGCCCCGGCACCTTCAAGTACACGGTGCGCGTACAGCGTCAGGGCAAGGCGCTGGCGCCGCTGGACCCGGAGATCACGAACATGCTGTGATCAGACGCGGCCGTCCAGGAGCGTGCCCAGCACGGTGGAGATGGCGGTGTCATCCGCGCTTCGCCCGTCGCGTTCCGCCGCCGTGTACACGGCTTCGCCCGATGCAGCACGCGCGCCGGCCATGAGCGGCTGCAGGAACGCATCGTCGTTGGCGTCGCGTCGAATGCCGTTGCGCGCCGAGCGCGCCTCGGCGCTGCCGTACAGCCAGGCGGCACGCGCGCCGTCTCCCTCCGCCGCCGCAAGACCGGCAAGGACTTCGAGCAGGCTTTGCGCGACCGGCTCGGAATCCATCGTCCGTGCGATCTCACGAACCTCGGCGAGCATGCCGCGCGCTGAAGCCGTGTCGCCGCGCGTGATCGTCATCATGGCCTGGTTGAGCAGCCCGATCGCCATGCTCTCGTGATCGCCCATCGTCCGCGCCAGCGCGATCACGCGCGCGTAGAGCGGTCCTGCCGCGTCGAAGTCGCCGTTGGCGCGGTGGAGCTGTGCCAGCGAATTGCTGGCGACCATCGTGACACGCGGGTTCGCCGCTTCGTCATGGACGCGCAGCGTCGCCTCGTACAGCGCCTGCGCCGCAGCGCGGTCGCCCAGGGCGAGATAGGCCATGCCGAGCGGCTGCATCACGGCGCTGATGCGCCCGGCGTCCCCGAGCTCATGGGCGATCGCACGGCTTTCCTCGAGGTGGCGCCGCGCTTCCTCGAAGCGGCCGAGGAAGCAGCACAGCTGCCCGGCATCGCAGAGCACGCGGCAGCGCCCGAAGTCGCGCTCCTCGGCCCGCGTGCGCGCCAGCGCCTCGAGGGTGACGCGGTGCCCGAGTTCGAGCAGCCCGCGCGTGCGCCAATAGGCCTTGAGGACGAAGACGAGTTCCAGCCCGGCGTCGCGGCAGGCGGCGTCGCGCCCGCAGGCCACGTGTGCGGCCAGCAGGTTGTCGCGCTCGGCGTCCAGGCAGTGCAGCCAGGCCGCCTGCTCGGGCCCCGAGAGCTTTTGCGGCGACTCCGCGGCAAAGCGCAGGAAGTGCTCGACGTGGCGTCGCCGCGTCGCCGTCGCGTCGCCGCTCGCGTCGAGCTTCTCGGCCGCATAGGCGTGCACGGTGTCGAGCATGAGGTAGCGCTCGCCCCCCGGCGCCAAGACGACGAGCGACTTCTCCACCAGGCGGCCGAGCAGGTCCAGCACCTCGGCCTCCTGCAGCCCATTGCCCGCGGTCACCGCCTCGGCGGACTCGAGCGTCCAGCCGCCGGCGAAAACCGCCAGCCGCGCGAACAGCAGGCACTCGGGCTCGCTCAGCAGTTCGTGGCTCCAGTCGATCAGCGCGCGCAAGGTGCGCTGGCGCGGCAGCACCGTCCGGTCGTCGGTCTTCAGCAGCGCGAAGCGGTCGACCAGTCGCCGCGAGATCGCCTGCACCGAGAGCGTGCGCACGCGCGCCGCGGCGAGCTCGAGCGCCAGCGGAATGCCGTCCAGCGTGCGGCAGACCGCCGCCACCGCCGCCACGTTGCCGGCCTCCAGCGCGAAGGCCGGCTGCACCGCCCGGGCGCGCTCGACGAAGAGCTGCACCCCCTCGTGCCGCAGCAACGCCGCGGGTGAGGTGCGGCCGTCGACGTCGGAGGGTGCAGGCACCGACAACGCCGGCACCGGGTAGACCGTCTCCCCGGCGATCTTCAGCGTGTCGCGGCTGCTGGCGAGCAAGCGCACGCCGGCAGCGGCCTGCAGCAGCTGCTTGGCGAGTTCGGCGCAGGCGTGCAGCACGTGCTCGCAGTTGTCGAGGACGATCAGCAGGCGGCGCTCGCGCACCCAGTGCAGCAGCGTCTCGGTCAGGCTGCGCCCGCGCTCTTCGGCCAGCCCGAGCACGCCCGCCAGCACCTGCGGCACGCGCGCGCCATCGACCAGCGGGGCGAGCTCGACGAGCCAGACGCCGTCGGGGTATTCGTCCAGCAGCGTGGCAGCCAGCTGCAGCGACAGGCGCGACTTGCCCATGCCGCCCATTCCCAGCAGCGTCAGCAGCCGCGAGCGCGCGAGCAACTCGCGCGCTTCGGCGAGCTCGCGTTCGCGTCCGACGAAGCGGTTCAGCGCCTGCGGCAGGTTGCTCGGCGTGCGCGCGAGTGCGCGCAGCGGCGGGAAGGCCGCGCGCAGCGCGGGGTGCAGCAGTTGCTGCAGATGCTCGGGCGCGTCGAGGTCGCGCAGCCGCGCCGTGCCGAGGTCGAGCAGCGCGCAGGGCGCGGGCAGGCGCGCGCGCACGGCGTCGGCCACCGTCTGCGACAGCAGCACCTGCCCGCCGTGCGCCGCGGCCATGATGCGCGCGGCGCGATTGAGCGCCGGGCCGTAGTAGTCGCCGTCGCGGCGCTCGGCGGGCCCGAGGTGCAGGCCGGCGCGCACCTTCAGCTCGATCCCGGCCACGGGCGCCCGTGCGAGCTCGAGCTGCATCTCGAGCACCGCCTGCAGCGCGTCCAGCGGCTCGCCGAAGACGGCGTGAATGCCGTCTCCGGTGGTCTTCACGATGCGCCCACGCCACGCGCCCACGGCATCGCGGCAGATCGCATCGTGCTGCGCGAGCGCGCTGCGCATGGCTTCGGGCTCGCGCTCCCACAGGCGCGTACTGCCCTCGATGTCGGTGAAGACGAAGGTCGCGGTGACGGCGGGATCGGACACGTGGGCCTGGACGACGCGCGCGATCGGCGCGCTTGCGGCGCGGATTGTGGACCGCAGCGCCGCTGCCGGCCGTTTTCCCACGTCAAGCCGGCGTCGATCCTGCAGGAAACCGGGCGCACGGCGGCGACCGCGGCCAGCCTATCATGAGTCCATGCTCGCCGCTCCCGCCCGGACAACCTGGCACGCGCGCTTCGGCGTGCTGCAGCGGCGCGCCCGCGCGAGCTGGCGCACGCTGCACCTGGGGGCGCTGGTGGTGGCGCTGGCGCTCGCGCCGTCGACTTATCGCCGCCCCTGGCGGCAGCCGATGGCGGCGCAGCTCGTGCGCGCGGCGTATCCGCTGCTGCCCTGGTTCACGCTGCTGGCGGCGATCGCCAGCCTCGTCGTCATCCGCATCGTGCTGGTGACGGCGCAGAGCTACGGCCTGTCGCAGTACGCGCTGGGCATGGTGGTGCGCGTGTTCGTGCTCGAACTGATCCCGATGTCGGCGGCGCTCGCCGTCGCGCTGCGCGTGACGATCCCCATGGCCGCCGAGATCGCCGGCACGGCGGCGGAGCGCGCCACGAGCCTGCCCTGGCTGCGCGAGCAACTGGCGCCGCGCGTGCTGGCGGGCATGGTCGCCGTGCTGCTGCTGGCGGCGGTGGGCTCGCTGCTGGCGCTGGTGCTGACCTACCTGCTGGCACATGGCTTCACGCCCTATGCGTTCGCACGCTTCACGCGCCTCGTGGGCCAGATCTTCGATCCGGTGGTCGCGCTCGTCTTCGTGCTCAAGACCGCGGCGCTGGCGCTGGCGGTGTCGGTGGCGCCGCTGGGCGCGGCAGTGCGGGCGGACGCGGCCGGCGCCGAGACGGCGGCGCAGCGCGGCGCGCTGCGGCTCTTCATGCTCGTGCTGACGATCGAGATCCTGGCGCTGATGGGCAGCTACCTGCAATGACCGTGCCGCTTCAGCCCCAGACCCCGCCCGAGGCGGCCGCGCCCGCGCCTTCGCCCAGCGCCGCGGAGGCCGCACTCGAGCGCCGTGCGGGCGCGCTGCTCGTGCTGCTGGCGCTGCTGCTGCTGGCCTCGGCGCTCTACGTCCTCTACGCGCGCGGCAGCTTCGAACCCACGCAGCGCCTGGTGCTGCTCGCGCAGGACAGCGAGGGCGTGAGCGTAGGCATGGACATGACCTTTTCCGGCTTCCCGATCGGGCGTGTGCGCCGCATCGAGCTGGATGCGGACGGCAACGTGCGCATCCTCGTCGACGTGCCGCGCAAGGACGCGCACTGGCTGCGAAGTTCGAGCGTGTTCACGATGTCGCGCGGCCTCGTCGGCGGCACGGCGATCAAGGCCTACAGCGGCGTTCTCTCCGATCCGCCGCTGCCGGACGGCGCCGAGCGCACGGTGCTCGCGGGCGACGCGACGGCCGAGATACCTCAGCTCATGAGCAGCGCGCGCGAACTGCTGGAAAATCTCGGCCGCCTGACCGCACCCGACGCGGCGCTGGCGGCGACGCTGGAGAACCTGCAGCGCAGCAGCGGGCGCCTCGAGGAGCTGATGGACAAGACGACCGGCAGGCAGGGCGCCATCGGCGCGCTGCTGGGCGAGGACGCGCCGCAGGTCGCGGCCGCGCTCGCGCGCACGCAGCAGCTGCTGGAGCGGCTGGACGCGCTCGCCGCGCGCACCGACGGCGTGATCGCGCGCGCCGAGGACAGGCTGCTGGGCGAGCACGGCCTCGCCGCCGACGTGCAGGTCGCGGTGCGCCGGATCGATGCGCTGCTGGCCGAGGCCCGCACCAGCCTGCAGAAGGTCGATGCCGTGCTGCAGGACGCGCAGGCGGTGGCGGCGCAGGCGCGTGTGGCCAGCGCCGACCTCGGCGCGCTGCGCGCCGAGGTCGACGCCAGCCTGCGCAAGGTGGAGCAGCTGGTCAACGACCTCAACCGCCGCTGGCCCTTCAAGCGCGAACCGGAGTTGAAGCTGCCATGAAGCCCGCGTCTGCCCAGCGCCTGCCGCGCTCCGTCCCGCTGCGCAGGCGCGCGCTTGCGCGGCCGTTCTTCGCGCTGCTCCTCCCGGTGTCCCTGGCGCTGCCGGGCCTGCTCTCGGGCTGCGCGTCCCCGCCTACGCCCGATTGGCAGATCAATGCCGGCTCGGCGCTGCAGCGCATGCAGCAGGCGCTGCTGCAGGGCAACGATCGCGTGGCGACGAACGAGTACCAGCGCGCGCGCGCCGAAGTCGCCAGCACCGGCCGGCCGGAGCTGGTGGCGCGTGTCGAGCTGCTGCGCTGCGCCGCATGGACGGCGAGCCTGCAGTTCGAGCCCTGCGAAGGCTTCGAGCGCCTGCGCCTCGATGCCGCGGAGCCGGAGCGGGCCTATGCCGCGTACCTGCGCGGCCATCTCGACGCCGGCCAGCGCAGCCTGCTGCCGCCGGCGCAGCAGCCGCTGGCGCTGGCGCCACAGGACGAGGCGGCGCAGCTGGCCGCGCTGCAGGCGACGGCCGACCCGCTCTCGCGCCTGCTGGGGGCCGCGCTCTGGCTGCGCGCGGGGCAGGCCTCGCCGGCGGTGATCGAGCTCGCCGTGCAGACCGCCTCCGCGCAGGGCTGGCGCCGGCCGCTGCTGTCCTGGCTCGCGGTGCAGCAGCAGCGCGCGCGCGCGGCCGGTGACATCCCCGAGGCCAATCGCATCGGCCGCCGCATCGAGCTCGTGCTGCAGGGCCGGGACGGTTGACGCAAGGTCAAGCCGCCAGTGCGCGCGCGTGGTGCGCGACGTGCTCGCCGATGAAGCTGGCGATGAAGTAGTAGCTGTGGTCGTAGCCGGCACGCACGCGCAAGTCCAGCGCATGGCCGGCGGCGGCGCAGGCCCGCCGCAGCAGGTCGGGCCGGAGCTGCTCGAGGAATTCGTCCTCCTCGCCCTGGTCGACGAGCAGGGGCAGGCGCTCGGGCGCATCGGCCAGCAGACGCACCGCGTCCCATTCGCGCCAGCGGTCGGCGTCGGCGCCCAGGTACGCGGCCAGCGCCTTGCGCCCCCAGGGCACCTGCGAAGGCGCGGCGATGGGCGCGAAGGCCGAGACGCTGCGGTAGCGCCCCGGGTGGCGCAAAGCGGTGACGAGTGCGCCATGCCCGCCCATGCTGTGCCCGAAGATGCCGCGCGCGCCGCTGGCGGCGAAGTGCTGCTCGACCAGCGCGGGCAGTTCCTCGGCGACGTAGTCCTGCATGCGGTAGTGCGGCGCCCAGGGCTCTTCGCTGGCGTTGACGTAGAAGCCCGCGCCCTGGCCGAGATCGTAGGCGGCATCGTCGGCCACGCCCTCGCCGCGCGGGCTGGTGTCGGGCGCGACGATGATCAGCTCGTGCGCGGCCGCGAACGGCTGCGCGCCGGCCTTGGTGATGAAGTTCTGCTCATTGCATGTCAGCCCCGAGAGCCAGTAGAGCACGGGGCGCTGCTCTCCGCGCAGCGCTGCGGGCGGGAGGTAGATGCCGAACTTCATCGGCGTGCCGGTGCTGCGGCTGTCGTGCCGCCAGACCTCCTGGCGGCCGCCGAAGCTGGCGTGCTGTTCGATGCGCTCCATGGGTTCACCTCCGGTGGCGGGCGGGCGCCCGGCTCGCGTCCTGCATGGCGCCGGACTTCAGGATCTCGTGTCCGCGCGCCCGCGGAACGCGTTGCGCCAGCGCCGCGGCGACGTCGGCGGCATCGATGGCGCGCAGGTTGCGCGGGATCAGCGGGCGCAGCAGCGCATCCAGGCGTTCCCAGCGCAGCTCGCCGGGCCGCGGCGGCTGTCCCAGCGCCGCGCGGTCGCCGCGCAGCATCGACGGTCGGGCGATCACCCGTGCCTCGAAGGGCAGCGCCGCCAGCGCGTCCTCGAGTTCGCCCTTGACGCGGCTGTAGAAAACCGGGGAACGCGCGTCCGCCCCCATCGCGCTGACGAGCCCGGCACGCCGGGCGCCCGCGGCCTGCGCGGCGCGCGCCACCGCGAGGTTGGCGTCGAAGTCGACGGCGCGAAACCGCGCCTGGCTGCCGGCGTCCTTGATCGTCGTGCCCAGCGCCAGGTAGACCTCGTCCAGCGCGGGCAGCGCCGGCAGAGCCGCGAAGTCCACGACGTGCATGGTCAGCTTCGGATGCGCCCACGCCAGCGGACGCCGCGCGAGCGCGTGCACCTGCGCGACGCTCGGATCGGCGCACAGGCGCGTGACGAGCGCACGCCCGACCAGCCCGGTGGCGCCCGCCACCGCCACCACGCGCGCGCGCCCGGCCAAGGCATCGACCTCAGTAATGCACGACGCTGCGGATCGACTCGCCCGCGTGCATCAACTCGAAGGCGCGGTTGATGTCCTGCAGCGGCATCGTGTGCGTGACGAAGGGCGCGAGCCGGATGCGCCCGGCCATCGCGTCCTCGACCATGCCGGGCAACTCGCTGCGGCCCTTGACGCCGCCGAACGCCGTTCCCAGCCAGCGCCGCCCGGTGACGAGCTGGAAGGGCCGCGTCGAGATCTCCTGCCCCGCACCGGCGACGCCGATGATCACCGACTGCCCCCAGCCGCGATGCGCGCATTCGAGCGCGGCGCGCATCACCTTGACGTTGCCGATGCACTCGAAGGAATGGTCCACGCCCCAGCCGGTCATCGCCACGATGACCTCCTGGATCGGCTGCTCGTGATCGTTCGGGTTCACGCAGTCGGTGGCGCCGAAGGTGCGCGCGAGGTCGAACTTCGAGGGATTGGTGTCGATCGCGATGATGCGCCCGGCTCGCGCGAGCTGGGCTCCCTGGATCACCGCCAGGCCGATTCCGCCCAGGCCGAACACGGCCACCGAGTCCCCCGGCTGCACCTTGGCGGTGTTCTTCACCGCCCCCAGGCCCGTGGTGACGCCGCAACCCAGCAGGCAGACCTGCTCGGGGTCGGCCTTCGGGTTCACCTTGGCCAGCGAAACCTCGGCGACGACCGTGTACTCGCTGAAGGTGCTGCAGCCCATGTAGTGGTAGACCGGCTTGCCGTCGAGCGAGAAGCGCGTCGTGCCGTCGGGCATCAGGCCCTTGCCCTGGGTGGCGCGCACGGCGGTGCAGAGGTTGCTCTTGCCGCTCTTGCAGAACAGGCATTGCCCGCATTCGGCGGTGTAGAGCGGGATCACGTGGTCGCCGGGGGCGACGCTCGTCACCCCTGCGCCGACCTCGACCACGATGCCCGCGCCCTCGTGGCCCAGCACCGCGGGGAACACGCCTTCGGGGTCGTCGCCCGAGAGCGTGAAGGCGTCGGTGTGGCAGACCCCGGTGTGCGTGATCTTCAACAGCACCTCGCCGGACTTCGGCGCGGCGACGTCGATGTCGACGATCTGCAGTGGCTGGCCGGCCCGGAAGGCCACGGCGGCGCGGGATTTCATCGGCAGAACCTCCGTTCACAAGCGACCCGCGTGCCTCGCGGGTCGCCCGCAGCGTAGCGCATGCGCGCGTCCGGGCAAGCAATCGGGGACAATGGCACGATGATTCCCCAGCGCAGCCTGAAGTCGCTCACGCGCGCGGTCGGCGTCGGCGTGCACAGCGGGCAGCGCGTCGAGCTCACGCTGCGCCCGGCACCGCCCGACACCGGCATCGTCTTTCGCCGCATCGACCTGCCGCGGCCGGTCGAGATCCCGGTCACGCCCGAGGCCGTCAGCGACACGCGCATGGCGACGACGATCAGCCGCGTCGACGATCCCGGCGGCCCCAAGGTGCAGACGATCGAGCACCTGCTCTCGGCCTGCGCGGGCCTTGGCATCGACAACCTCTACGTCGACATCACGGCCGAGGAAGTCCCCATCCTCGACGGCAGCGCCGCCAGCTTCGTCTTCCTGCTGCAGAGTGCCGGCATCGAGCTGCAGCAAGCGGCCAAGCGCTTCCTGCGCGTGAAGAAGGCGGTCGAGGTGCGCGAAGGCGAGGGCCAGGCGCTGAAGTGGGCGCGGCTGTCGCCCTTCGACGGCTACAAGCTCGCCTTCGAGATCGAGTTCCATCACCCGGCGCTGGACGCTACCGGCCAGCGCGTCGAGTTCGACTTCGGCTCGGGCCGCTACAAGCGCGACATCGCGCGTGCGCGCACCTTTGGCTTCACCCGCGACGTCGAGATGATGCGCGCGCGCGGCCTGGGCCTTGGCGGCAGCATGGACAACGTCATCGTCGTCGACGACTACCGCGTGCTCAATGCCGAAGGGCTTCGCTACGACGACGAGTTCGTGAAGCACAAGATCCTCGACGCCATGGGCGACATGCACGTCGCCGGCAAGCCGCTGATCGGCGCCTACACCGCCTTCAAGGGCGGGCACGCGCTCAACAACCGGCTGCTGCGCGCGCTGCTGGCCGACGCCGACGCCTTCGAAGTCGTCAGCTTCGATCGCGCCGGCGACGCCCCGCGCGGCCTGGCCGACCTGGCGCCGGCCTGGTAGCGCGCAGCGGCCCGCGGCATGCTCATCGCCCGTCTCGTCTTCGGCCTGCTGCTGCTGGCCGGCGTGCTCTGCTTCGCGATGTACATCGGCACGCGGCAGACGCTCTGGCGCCGCCGCGGCGTCCTCATCCTAAAGTGGACGCTGCTGGCCGCGTTCGCCTTCTTCGCCGTGCTCATCCTCGAGCGGCTGGCCTTGATGCTGTAGGGGCGCGCGCGGCGGGGCAGGCCGGCCTGTTCGCGGCGAGCTCGTCGAGCGAAGCGATACCCCCTGCGCTTGGGGCATTGCCCCCACGGGCGCGCTCGCCTAGCATGCCGCGTGGACCCGCAGCACAGGAGGTTTCCGATGGCCGCACGTCGCTTCGGCATGGCGCTTGTCGCCGGGCTGGCAGCCCTCGCCCTGGTGGGCTGCGACGGTGCGCCGCAGGACGAGGTCGACGAGGCCGTCGACGAGCCGGTGGCGCAGGCGCCGCAGCCGTCGGCGCGCGGGCTGGCGGCGACGCTGCGTGCGGCGATGGGCGGCGGCACGCAGCAGGTGGCGATCGTCGACGCGCAGGGCTTCGGCCAGCCGATGGACGCGGCCACACTGGAGATCCCCGCCGGCTGGCAGGTGCAGGGCGGCGTGAGCTGGCAGCGCGGCGACCCCTGTGTCGGCAACCACCTTCGCATCGCCTGGACGGCTGCCGCGCCCGATGGCAGCGAAGCCTTCGAGGTGATGCATCCCTTCACCTGGCAGGTGCAGGGCCGCAGCGTGCAGATGAATCCGTGCCCGGTGTTGCCGTTCGCCTCGAACCGCGATTTCCTCATGGCCGTGGTGCAGCAGCGCCGCACCGGGGCGCGCGTGCTCGACTACCGCGACCGCGCCGACCTGGCGGCCCAGGCCGAGGCGCAGGCGCCGCCGCTGGCCCAGGGCATGCAGCGCAAGATCGACGCGGGCGAACTGCTGGTCGCCTATGCCGCGCCGGGCGGCGAAGTGCAGGAGCGCTTCTCGACCAGCGTCACCTTCACCGCGATCCAGGGCACGGTGATGGGCGGTTCGGGCATCGTCTACGCCCAGCGTCGCCTGGGCGGCCCGCCCGATGCGGAACTCGGCGCGCGCATCGTCGCCTCGATGAAGCCCAATGCGCAGTGGCTGGCGCTGATGCGCGACACCGGCCTGCGCGCCGAGCAGCAGTATTCGAGCAACCAGCGCCGGCAGATCGACCAATGGCATGCGCGCGAAATGGCGCGCATCAACGCCCAGGGTGCTGCCGACCGCGCCGCGATCCGCGCGCAGACGCAAAGCGAGCTCGCCGCCATCCAGGCTCAGACCTACGCGAACACGCAGGCGACGAACGACCGCATGCAGCGCCGCTCGATGGAAGGCATCGGCGAATACAACACCTACCGCGATACCGGAGGCAACGCCGTGCGCAGCAGCATCCACGGCGGCAGCCGGGTGCTGCAGCACGGTGAGGGCAGCTACAGCAGCACCAACGATCCCTACCTGCAGCCGCCCGGCAGCGTCGAACTGAAACGCGTACCCTGAGCGTCGTCGGAGAAGCCGGGTCGGGCTGATCCCGGTCGGCCCGCTGCGGCCTTCAGTACGTGCGCCCCTTGCGGTACTGCGCATGCTGCCGCCGCTGCAGCGGTGCTGCCGCGGCCAGCGCCGCGAACGAGGCACCCGCATGCGCGTGCGAGATCGCGAGGCCGAGCGCGTCCGCCGCGTCGCGGCCCGGCGGGGTGGACAAGGCGAGCAGGCGGCGCACCATCTCCTGCACCTGCGCCTTGTTGGCCAGGCCGTGGCCGACCACGGCCTTCTTCATCTGCAGTGCCGTGTACTCGGCCACGGGCAGCCCGGCGGCGACGAGCGCGGCCAAGGCCGCGCCACGCGCCTGCCCGAGCAGCAGCGTGCTCTGCGGGTTGACGTTGACGAAGACGATCTCCACCGCCGCGCACTGCGGCTGGTAGCGCTGCACGACCTCGCGCACGCCCTCGAAGATGATCTTCAGCCGCTGCGGCAGGTCGCCGCGCGGCGCCTCGGCGGTGCCGATGGTGCCGCTGGCGACGTAGGCCAGACGCTGCCCCCGTGCCTCGATGACCCCAAAGCCCGTGCGCTGCAGGCCGGGGTCGATGCCGAGGATGAGCATGGGGCGGGCGCACCGCCGCTGCGGCCCGGCTTGCGGCCTGGCCTAGAGGCGCTCGAAGATCGCCGCGATGCCCTGGCCGCCGCCGATACACATCGTCACCAGCGCGTAGCGGCCATTGATGCGCTGCAGCTCGTACAGCGCCTTGGTGGCGATGAAGGCGCCCGAGCAGCCGATCGGGTGGCCCAGGGCGATGGCGCCGCCGTTGGGGTTGGTCTTCACGGGGTCGAGCTCGAGCCCGCGCGCGACGGCGATCGCTTGCGCCGCGAAGGCCTCGTTGCTTTCGACCACGTCCATCTGGCCGATGCTCATGCCGGCCTTCTTCAGCGCCAGCTTGGACGCCGGGATCGGGCCTTCGCCCATGACGTCGTTGGGCACGCCGGCGACGGCGTAGCTGACGAGGCGGGCGATGGCCTTGTGGCCGGCCTTGGCCGCCGTCTCGGCGTCGCCGAGCACGAAGAAGGCCGCGCCGTCGTTGATGCCCGAGGCGTTCCCGGCGGTCACCGTGCCGTCCTTCTTGAACGCCGGCCGCAGCTTGGCCAGCGATTCCATCGTCGTGTTGCCCTTGACGTACTCGTCGGTGTCGAAGACGACCTCGCCCTTCTTCGTCTGCTTGACGATGGGCACGATCTGGCTCTTGAAGCGGCCTTCGGCGATGGCCGCGGCGGCGCGCTTCTGCGATTCGACCGCGAGCGCGTCCTGCTGCTCGCGCGTGATGCCCCACTTGGCGGCCAGGTTTTCGGCCGTGATGCCCATGTGGCCGACGCCGAAGGGGTCGGTGAGCGCCGCGACCATGGCGTCGATCAACTTGGTGTCGCCCATGCGCGCGCCGTTGCGCATCGCCGTCGAGAGATAGGCGCCGCGGCTCATGACCTCGACGCCGCCGCCGACACCGTAGTCGCAGTCGCCGAGCAGGATGTTCTGCGCCGTCGTCACGATGCCCTGCA
>JAIXKR010000001.1:1466-3719 GCA_026932235.1 Burkholderiales bacterium | reverse complement strand
TCCACTTCGTCGCCAGCGCCGGCTCGACCTCGTACTTGGCGCTGTAGCGCACCAGACCCTCGTAGGCGTGCTGCAGCAGTGCAAGCGTCGTGGCGTGGTTCTGCGAATGCGGATCCATCGTCAGGATGTCGTTCTGCGCCGCCCAGCGCAGCGTCTGCGCCTGCAGCGGCAGGGCGATCAATGCCGAGAGCGCGGCGGCACCCAGCAAGGTCTCGAGCTTCATCGTTCGTGCTCCGGGAGTGGTGAAAGCGGCACATGCTAGTCGCCGCCCGTCACCCTCCCGGGCCGGGTAAGCCCCGAGTCCTGCGGCGGCTCCGGCGCTGCGGGGCGGACGGCGAAGCGGCGAGAATCGAAGGCTTCCCGCACCCTCGTCGCGCATGCCGCGGCGTTCGCTGCCGATGCTTGCCTTCATCCTTCGCCGTCTCGCGCAGGCCGTGGTCGTGATGCTCACGGTGGCCTTCGTCGCCTTCATGCTGTTCCAGTTCGTCGGCGACCCGGTCACCAACATGCTCGGGCAGGACGCGACGCAGGAGCAGCGTGACGCGCTGCGCCGCGACCTCGGCCTGGACGAGCCGTTCGTCGTGCAGTTCGGCACCTTCGTCGCCAACGCCGCGCGCGGCGAGTTCGGCATGAGCCTGCGCCAGGGGCAGAAGGTGTCGACGCTGATCCTCGAGCGCCTGCCGGCGACGCTCGAGCTCTCGCTCATCGCCGCCATCCTCGCCCTGGCGCTGGGCATTCCGGCGGGGGTCTACGCGGCGCTGCGCCGGCAGCGCCGCTCGGCGCAAGTGCTCATGGGCCTGTCGCTGCTGGGCGTGTCGCTGCCGACCTTCCTCATCGGCATCTTCCTCATCCTCTTCTTCGCCGTGCTGCTGAACTGGCTGCCCAGCTTCGGGCGCGGCGAGACGGTGGCGCTGGGGCGCTGGAGCACCGGCATGCTCACGGTGGACGGCTGGAAGCACCTCATCCTGCCTTCGATCACGCTGTGCGTGTACCAGCTCGCGCTCATCATGCGCCTGGTGCGCGCCGAGATGCTCGAGGTGCTGCGCACCGACTTCATCAAGTTCGCGCGCGCGCGCGGCCTCACGAACCGCGCCGTCTACTACGGCCACGCGCTGAAGAACACGCTGGTGCCGGTGATGACGATCACCGGGTTGCAGCTCGGCGGCCTGATCGCGTTCGCGATCATCACCGAGACCGTGTTCCAGTGGCCCGGAATGGGCTTCCTCTTCATCCAGGCGGTTCAGTTCGCCGACATCCCGGTGATGGCCGCGTACCTGTGCCTGATCTCGCTCATCTTCGTCGTCATCAACCTCGTCGTCGACCTGCTGTATTTCGCCGTCGACCCGCGCCTGCGCGCCGAGCGCGGCGGCCATTGAGTCCCGCCGACATGGATTCCCCCGTCCCCAGCGACGCGGCGGCCGCCGAGCCCGGCGCGCTCGCGCGCTTCCTCGACGGCGACGTCTGGCACAGCTTCAGGCGCTCGCCGGTGGCGATCGTCTCCTCGGTCCTCGTGCTGCTGTGCGTGGCGGCCGCGCTGTTCGCGCCCTGGCTGGCGCCGCACGATCCCTTCGACCTCGCGACGCTCGAGCTCTCGGACGCGCGGCTGCCGCCGAGCTGGCTCGCCGAGGGCAGCCCCAAGTACCTGCTGGGCACGGACGACCAGGGCCGCGACATCCTCTCGGCGCTGATGTACGGCGCGCGCATCTCGCTCTTCGTCGCGCTGGCGGCGGTGCTGCTGAGCGTGGTCGTGGGCGTGGCGCTCGGGCTGCTCTCGGGCTTCGTCGGCGGGCGCATCGACGGCTTCATCATGCGCGTCTGCGACGTCATGCTGTCCTTCCCGGCGATCCTCGTCGCGCTGCTGATCGACGGCGCCGGGCGCGCGGTGTTTCCGAACGCGCACGAGACGCTGGCCTTCGCGGTGCTGATCCTGGCCATCGCGCTCACCGGCTGGGTCAAGTACGCGCGCACCGTGCGCGGCTCGACGATGGTCGAGCGGCAGAAGGAGTACGTGCAGGCCGCGCGCGTGATCGGCGTGGGCAGCGGCCGCATCATGCGCCGCCACGTGCTGCCCAACGTGCTCGGGCCGGTGCTGGTGCTGGCGACGATCGACGTCGCGCAGGCGGTGATCATCGAGGCGACGCTGTCCTTCCTCGGCGTCGGCGTGCCGCCGACCAGCCCGAGCCTGGGCACGCTGATCCGCATCGGCAACGACTTCCTCTTCAGCGGCGAGTGGTGGATCACCGTCTGGCCCGG
>JAIXKR010000001.1:0-1456 GCA_026932235.1 Burkholderiales bacterium | reverse complement strand
GCATCGGCAACGACTTCCTCTTCAGCGGCGAGTGGTGGATCACCGTCTGGCCCGGGATCATGCTCATGGTGCTCGCGCTGTCGGTGAACCTGCTCGGCGACTGGCTGCGCGACGCGCTCAATCCGCGCCTGCAATGAAGCCGCTGCTCGAAGTGAGGGAGCTGCGGGTCGAGTTCCCGACGCGCCGCGGCACGCTGCGGGCGCTGGACGACATCTCCTTCGCGATCGCGCCGGGCGAGATCCTCGGCGTCGTCGGCGAGTCGGGCGCGGGCAAGTCGCTCACCGGCGCGGCGATCATCGGTCTGCTCGAACCGCCCGGGCGCATCGCCGGCGGGGAGATCCTGCTCGACGGGCGGCGCATCGACGATCTCGACGCCGATGCCATGCGCAAGCTGCGCGGCAAGCAGATCGGCGCCGTGTTCCAGGATCCGCTGACGAGCCTGAACCCGCTCTACACCGTGGGCCGCCAGCTCGTCGAGACGATTCGCACGCACCTGCCGCTGGGCGCCGGCGCGGCGCGCGAGCGCGCCATCGAACTGCTGCGCCAGACCGGCATCCCCGCGCCCGAGGCGCGCGTCGACCAGTACCCGCACCAGTTCAGCGGCGGCATGCGCCAGCGCGTGGTGATCGCGCTGGCGCTGGCGGCCGAGCCGCGGCTCATCGTCGCCGACGAGCCGACGACGGCGCTCGACGTGTCGATCCAGGCGCAGATCATCGCGCTGCTCAGGCACCTGGCCAGGGAGAAAGGCGCTGCGGTGATGCTGGTGACGCACGACATGGGCGTGATCGCCGAGACCTGCGACCGCGTGGCGGTGATGTACGCCGGCCGCATCGCCGAGCTCGGGCCGGTGCACGAGGTCATCCACGCGCCGGCGCACCCCTACTCGCGCGGCCTCATGGGCTCGATCCCGGCGATGGACGAGGACCGCGAGCGCCTGCTGCAGATCGACGGCGCGATGCCGCGCCTGAACGCCATCCCGCGCGGCTGCGCCTTCAACCCGCGCTGCCCGCAGGTGTTCGAGCGCTGCCGCGTCGAGCGCCCCGAGCTGATGCCCGCCGGGCGCACGCAGGCGGCGTGCTGGCTGCACGCGGGCGCAGGGGAGGTGCCGCGATGAGCACGCTCGTTGAGGTGCAGGATCTCTGCAAGACCTTCGACGTCTCCGCGCCCTGGCTCGAGCGCACGCTCGAGCGCAAGCCGCGCCGGTTCGTGCACGCGGTCGATGGCGTGAGCTTCGCGATCGCGCGCGGAACCACGCTCGCGCTGGTCGGCGAATCGGGCTGCGGCAAGAGCACGGTGGCGCGCCTGCTCGTGGGCCTGTACGCGCCCACGCGCGGCAGCGTGCACTTCGACGGCCAGGAGACGGGAGCGCTCTTGCGCTCGGCCGGAGCGCCGCGGCTGCGCCGGCGCATGCAGATGATCTTCCAGGACCCGTATGCGAGCCTGAACCCGCGCTGGC
>JAIXKR010000059.1 GCA_026932235.1 Burkholderiales bacterium | reverse complement strand
CCTTGTCGACGAAGATCTCGTCGGCGGCGACGGCGATGTAGTAGGCGCCCGAGGCGCACATCTCCTCGACCACGGCGTAGACCTTCTTCGCGTGCAAGGATTTCAGGCGCCGGATCTCGTCGTTGACGATGCCGCTCTGCACCGGGCTGCCGCCGGGCGAGTTGATGCGCAGCACGATCGCCTGCGCCGCCGGGTCCTCGAAGGCGGACTTCAGCGCCGACACCAGATTCTCGGCGCTGGCCTCGCTGTCGAGGCCGATCTCGCCGCGCACCTCGATCAGCGCCGTGTGCGGCTTGTTTCCGGTCGACGTCTGCGCGCGCTGCGCGAGCAGCCCGAAGGCGACGACGAGCGCGAGCCCGAGCCAGGCCAGGCGGAAGAAGATGCGCCAGCGCCGCTCGCGCCGCCGCTCCACCAGCAGGGCTCCGGCCAGCCGCTCGAGGCTGCCCTCGAGCGTCGCTGCAACCGAGCCCGACCGCGGCCCGGTCGTATGCACGGTGGAATCGCCCGCGGCCGGATGGGGCGACGGGCTCTGTTCGTCTTGGGGGGTCATGGTGCGCTCCCGCGCGCGGGCTGCTCCGGCGACACGGGCCGGATGTCGCGCGAAGGATACCAATAGACCTGACCGTCGTGCTCGGCGACGCGGATCGCGGTCAGCGGCGCACGCGCCGGGCCGCCGAGGCAGCGGCCGTCACTGGGTTCGAAGACGGCGCCATGCATCGAGCACAGGATGAGGCGCTTGTCGGCGTCGAGGAACTCGCCCGGCTGCCAGTCCATCTCGGTGGGGACGTGCGTGCAGCGGTTGAGGTAGGCGACGACGATGCCGTCGAAGCGCAGCGCGAAGGCGCGTGCCGGGCGGCCGTACTCCAGCACGTCCCAGACCCAGGCGCGGCCGCGCTCGGCCAGCGCCTCCGAGGCGCACAGCGGCAGGCGCGGCGCGTCCCGGACCGGCGGCTCAGCCATGCGAGAGCAGCCAGTCGTGCAGCTCGCCCGTGGAACGCGCGACGAAGAGCGGCGCGAACGGCGCGAAGCTCCGCGGGTCGTGCGCGCCGAAGCTCACGGCCACTGCGGGCACCCCTGCATTGGCCGCGAGCTGCAGGTCGTGCGTGGTGTCGCCGATCATCAGCGTACGCGCGGGCTCGGTGCCCAACTCGCGCATCAACTCCATCAGCATGCGCGGGTCCGGCTTGGGTTGCGTCTCGTCGGCGGTGCGCGTGGCGTCGAAAAGCGCGCCCAGGCCCGATTGCTGCAGCACCATGTCCAGGCCGCGCCGGCTCTTGCCGGTGGCCACCGCCAGCCAGTGATGGCGCGCGCGCAGCGCCTGCAGCATGGGCAAGGTGCCCTCGAACATGAGCAGCTCGTGCTGGCGCGCGAAGTAGTGGCGGCGGTAGCGCGCACCCAGCTGCGGGTAGTGCTCGGCCGCGAGCCCGGGGGCGGCGTGGCGCAGCGCGTCCTCCAGCCCCAGGCCGATGACGTAGGCCGCGGCCTCGTCGCTGGGCACGGCGGCGCCGACGTCGCGGCAGGCGTCCTGGATGCAGCGCACGATCAGCGCCGTCGAGTCGAAGAGCGTTCCGTCCCAGTCGAAGGCGATGAGGTCGAAGCGGCGCGGGCGGTTCATGTCGGCACCACGCGGCCGCCCCGAAGGTGCCGACGGCCTCTTCGGGGGGCAGCGAACGAAGCGAGGTCGGAGGCGGTCATGGACGTTGCATCGAGTCCAGCAGTGTCGCGCATTCGGCCGGAAGCTCGGCGCGCAGGGCGATGCGCCGGCCGTCGGCCGGGTGGTCGAAGGCCAGCTCGAGCGCATGCAGGAACATGCGCGTGAAGCGCAGCGGCCCGCGCGCGAGCTCGCGGTTGCGCGCGAAGTCGCCGTACTTCGGGTCGCCGACGATCGCATGCCCGCTGTGCGCCAGGTGCACGCGGATCTGGTGCGTGCGCCCGGTCGTCAGGCCGAGCTCGAGCAGCGTGCAGTCGCCCACCGGCCGCTGCGCGCGCACGACGGTGATCGAGCGCCGTGCGCCCCCGTGCCCGGGCGAGGCCACGCGCACCTGGCGCTCGCCGGCGGCGTCCAGCGTCTTCAGCAGCGGCAGGTCGATGACCTTCAGCCGCGAGGGCCAGGCGCCCCAGACGAGCGCGGCGTAGGTCTTGCCGGTGCCGCGCGCGCGGAACTGCGCCTGCAGCGCCGTGAGCGCGCTGCGCTTCTTCGCCAGCAGCAGCACGCCCGAGGTCTCCTTGTCCAGGCGGTGCACCAGTTCCAGGAAGCGCGCCTGCGCACGCGCGCGGCGCAACTGCTCGATGACGCCGAAGCTCACGCCGCTGCCGCCGTGCACCGCGACGCCCGCGGGCTTGTCGACGGCAAGCAGCCAGTCGTCCTCGAACAGCAGCGGAAACTCGCGCGCCGGCACCGGGGTCGCGGCCCCGGGCTCGGACAGGCGCAGCGGCGGCACGCGGATCACGTCGCCGGCCTGCACGCGCGTGTCGGCGCCGGCGCGGCCCTTGTTCACGCGCACCTCGCCCGAGCGGATGACGCGGTAGACCAGCGTCTTGGGCACGCCCTTGAGCTCGCGCAGCAGGAAGTTGTCCAGCCGTTGGCCCGACGACTCCTCGTCGACCGTCACGTGCCGCGCCGCGGGGGCCACGGCGCTTTTCGCGCGATCCGCGGCGCCGGCTTTGCCGTCTATAATCCGCCGTTCCACGCTCGTGCGGTAAGTGCTTGATTTGTCGAAGTTTACCTGGGCACAGGCGGACGGGGTGGAGGGCGGCGCGCGCCTGCGGACACACAGGGAAACGATGGGCGCGCGCGCTCGAGGTGATGCAACGCCTGTGGCTTTGCGCAGGTCGGGCCCCGAAGTGGCCCGGCGGCACGAGTCCGCGAGGCGGCAGAGAAGACTGCGATGACCGCGCCGCTCGCCATCCGCCCGCTTGGGGCTGCCGGCGCTGCGGCAGACGAAAGAATCCCCGGGGCCAGACGAACCGGGGCGACCCTTCCCGGTCGGCCTGGCCCCAGCGACCGGCGACGCTCCCGGCCCATGCATCCGACAACGCTTCCAGGACACCCCGACGGGCCTCGGCGCCCGAAGCGCGAAGCGGCATGCACGCGGAGCACCGCCGCCTCGCACGCGCCAACGCTGCCCGCCTGAACGCCGGCCATCGGCCGCGCCAGCGCGCAGTCCAGGGCATTTCGCCCCCGGGATTCGCCGCCTCTCTCGTGCATCGGACGTGAGGACCGCCGCTCCTGCATCGCTGCAGGAGCGGCGCACCGGAGTGCACATGAAACGCATGCTGATCAACGCCACGCAGCCCGAGGAGCGGCGGCTGGCGATCGTCGACGGCCAGAAGCTGCTCGACTTCGAGACCGAGATCGAAGGGCGCGAACAGCGCAAGGGCAACATCTACAAGGCCGTCATCACGCGCGTCGAGCCCAGCCTCGAGGCCTGCTTCGTCGACTACGGCGAGGACCGCCACGGCTTCCTGCCCTTCAAGGAGATCTCGCGCAACTACTTCCGCGAGGGCACCGAGGTCAAGAACGCGAAGATCGCCGACGCCGTCAAGGAAGGCCAGGAACTGCTGGTGCAGGTCGAGAAGGAGGAGCGCGGCAACAAGGGTGCGGCGCTCACCACCTTCGTCAGCCTGGCCGGCCGCTACCTCGTGCTCATGCCCAACAACCCGCGCGGTGGCGGCGTCAGCCGGCGCATCGAGGGCGAGGAGCGCGAGGAGCTCAAGGACGCGATGGACC
>JAIXKR010000006.1 GCA_026932235.1 Burkholderiales bacterium | reverse complement strand
CTCGACCTGGCGCGCGCGCGCGCCCGCGACGGGCAGGCCTCGGCACTGGGGCCGACGCTGCGCAACACCGTCGTCCACCCGGTCGTGCTGCCGGTCCTGCTCGGGCTGCTCTGGAACCTCTCGGGAATCGGCCTGCATCCCGTGCTCGACGAGGCCCTGGCCGTGCTCGGCTCGGCCGTGGTGCCGGTGTGCCTCGTCTCGATCGGCCTGACGCTGGCCTACGACCCGGTGCGACGCGAGCAGTTGCGCGGCGTCGCGCGGGCGAGCGCGCTCAAGCTGCTGGTCCAACCGGCGCTGGTGCTGCTCGTCGCCCGCTGGGGCTTCGGCCTCAGCGGACTGCCGCTGTCGGTGGCCGTGCTGATGGCCGCTCTCCCGGCGGGCAGCAACACGCTGATGTTCGCGCAGCGCTATCGCACGCTGGAGGCCGAGGCCAACGCGGGCATCGTCGTCAGCACGGTCGCCTTCGTCGCCACGGCCTCGCTGTGGCTGTCCGTGCTCACCTGGCTGGCGTCGACCTGACCGTCGACCTGACCGTCGACCTGATCGCACCCGATCGGGGAGAATCCCGGCTCATGGACGCGAGCAATCTTCCCGCCTACATGGCCCACCTCGGGGCCACCGCGCGCGCGGCGGCGACGCGGATGGCCGCCGCCGGCACCGCCGCCAAGAACGCCGCGCTGCTGGCGCTGGCGCAGCGGCTGCGCAAGGCCGGCGCGCCGCTGGCCGCCGCCAACGCGCAGGACCTGGCCGCCGCTCGCGCCGCCGGCCTCGCCGAGCCGATGGTCGACCGCCTGAAGCTCACACCGCAGGCGGTCGAGACGGTGGCGCAGGGCTGCGAGCAGATCGCCGCCATGCCCGATCCGATCGGCGAGATCGGCGACATGAGACGCCGCCCCAGCGGCATCAGCGTCGGCCGCATGCGCGTGCCGCTGGGCGTCTTCGGCATGATCTACGAGAGCCGCCCCAACGTCACCATCGAGGCCGCCTCGCTGGCGATCAAGAGCGGCAACGCCTGCATCCTGCGCGGCGGCTCGGAGGCGCTGCACTCCAACCTCGCGCTCTGGCGCCTGGTGCAGGCCGCGCTGGCCGAAGCCGGGCTGCCGCAGGACGCGGTGCAGCTCGTCGAGACCCCCGATCGCGCCGCCGTCGGCCACCTGATTGCCATGCCCGAGAGCGTGGACGTCATCATCCCGCGCGGCGGCAAGAGCCTCATCGAGCGCATCAGCCGCGAGGCGCGCGTGCCGGTGATCAAGCACCTGGACGGCAACTGCCACGTCTACGTCGACGCCGAGGTCGACCTGGCGATGGCGGTGGCCGTCACCGACAACGCGAAGACGCAGAAGCTCAGCCCCTGCAACGCCGCCGAATCACTGCTCGTCCACGCCGCGCAGGCTGCGGGCTTCCTGCCGGCCATCGGCGACGTCTTCGTCGCCAAGGGCATCCAGATGCGCTGCTGCGCGCGCGCCGCGGCGATCCTCGCGCCGCGTGCCGGGGTCGTCGCCGCGAGCGAGGACGACTGGGCCACCGAGTATCTGGACCGCATCATCAGCATCAAGCTCGTCGACTCGCTGGACGAAGCGATCGCGCACATCAACCGCTACGGCTCGCACCACACCGACGCCATCCTGACGACGAACCATCCGAACGCGATGCGCTTCCTGCGCGAGGTCGATTCGGCCAGCGTCATGGTCAATGCGAGCACGCGCTTCGCCGACGGCTTCGAGTACGGCCTGGGCGCCGAGATCGGCATCAGCACCGACAAGTTCCACGCCCGCGGCCCGGTCGGCCTCGAGGGACTGACCTCGCTGAAGTGGATCGTTCTCGGCCAGGGCGAGCAGCGCGGGTAGCCCCGACCATCGCCCTCTCCGGTGCAACGCGACCCCGAGAAGTGAGATGGGCGGCCCGCGGGCCGCCCATCCAGGAATCAGGCTCTCGGCAAGGGCCTACTTGGCACCGGCCAGGATCCACTTCGCCAGCGAGGCGACGTCCGCATCGGGCACCGCGGCATTCGGCGGCATCGGCACCGGGCCCCAGCGGCCGGTGCTGCCCTTCTTGATGTGCGTGACCAGTTCCGCCTCGGCGTCCTTCTTGCCGGCGTACTTCTTGGCCACTTCCTGGTAGGCCGGGCCGACCAGCTTCTTGTCAGTGGCGTGGCAGGCCGTGCAGTTGTACTTCTTGGCCATAGCCAGATCGGCCAGGGCGGGGGCCGAGGCCGTGGCCAGCAGGGCCGACAGGAACAGGGCGCGTCGGATCATGGTGCAAATGTCCTTTCAGTCTTGATCGCAGGAGAGTCCGGGCCAGCTTGCCGCGCGGGCGCGGCGACTGCCGGAACGCCCTCCATTGTCTGCCATCGATGCGTCTGCGCCTTGATGCAGACGTGTCCAGGTGCCTTCGTGGCGTTCGTACCACACCCAGCCCGGCTCCCTCGGGCTTCAACGAGCCAACGCGGCGGCTGGTTGACGACCGGTCCAGGCAGGCGGTTCAGGCGAAGGTATCGACCAGCGTGCCGAGCATGTCATCGGCCGTCTTCACCAGCTTGGCATGGGCGATGAACTGGTGGCTGGCCTGGATCTGCTGCACGGCCTCGACCTCGAGATCGACCTCCGGCGCCGCCGCGGCGCGCGCGATGCGGCCGGCCGAACCGTGCAGTCCGGCCATCGCGGCGCGCATGCCGGAGGCCCCGATCGCAAGAATGCCGTTCATCGTGATGGGGTTATCGGCAGCCCGCAGTCGGGCCTGAAGGGCGATCGTCAGTTGCCGGCGGGTTCCAGCACGAGCAGGCCCGAGGCGGTGTTGCTGATCGGGATGTGGTAGTTCGAGTGCACCTTCCTCGCCTCGTCCAGCGTGGCGCGCGCGGCCAGCCACATGAGCAGCTCGATGCCCTGCGTACCCACCTTCTCGACCAGCTCGTAGTTGCTGTACTGCGTCGCCCAGCGCGGGTCGGAGACCAGGCTTTCGATGAAGCGCAGGTCGAAGTCGCGGTTGATGTGGCCGGCGCGCTCGCCGTCGAGCTGGTGACTGAGGCCACCGGTGCCGACGACGAGCACGCGCGCGTCGCCGGGGAAGCTGGCGATGGCGCGGCCCACGGCCTCGCCGAGCTTCCAGCAGCGCGTGGCGCTGGGCAGGGGGTGCTGCACCGTGTTGATGCAGATCGGCACCAGCGACACCGGCCACTGCTGATCCGGCCAGAACAGCGCCATGGGCAGCGAGACGCCGTGGTCGATGACCATCTCCTGGCAGGTGACGGGGTCGAACTCGGCATCGACCAGGGCCTCGATGAGGTGCCAGGACAGGTCCTGGTTGCCGCGCAGCACCGGCAGCGTGGGGATGCCCCAGCCCTCGTCGGCGTTGGCGTACTCGGGCGCGGCGCCGACGGCGAAGGTCGGCATCTTGTCGAGGAAGAAGTTCAGGCCGTGGTCGTTGTAGAAGGTGACGACGACGTCGGGCCTCTTCTGCGCGACCCACTTCTGCACCGGCACGTAGCCGTCGAAGAAGGGCTTCCAGTAGGGTTCCTGTTGCGCCCGACGCGCGATCGCGCCGCCGATGGCCGGCACGTGGCTGGTGTTGATGACGCCGATGATGTTGGCCATGGTGAAGCTCCCTTATCCGCGCGCGGCCACGAGCTTGGCCTTGAATTCGTCCTTGCTCATGCCGGTCTGCTGCGCGCCGATGTCCTGCACGTCGAGCCCGAAGATGCCGGCGAACTTGGCCAGGTAGTAGACGTTGCCGCCGGCGGCGATCAGCTGCAGCACGTTGCGCGCGCGGATCGCTTCGCGCTGCGCCTCGTTGAGCCCGAACTTGGCGCAGTAGGCATCCTCGTCGGCGAGAAAGGCGGCGCGGTTGGCGGCCTCGTTGAACGAATAGCACATCTTGTTGAGGGCGTAGCCCTTGCGCGCGGCGACGCTGTCGAACACCGTCGTGCCCGGAATCGATGGCTTGGCTTGGCTCATCCTGGGTCTCCTGGAGGGGGTGGAAATGGCGCGCGCCGTCTGCCGCGGCGTCCCGCCGCAGTGTGCGGGCGGGCCTTGGCGGCGATCAAGGCGGCGATACTCATGCCAGCCATGAGTGATTTCGATCATTCGGACCTGGACGGCCGCCTGCTGCACTTGCTGCTGGCGGTGGTCGAGGAGCGCTCGGTGACGCGTGCCGCACGTCGCCTGGGCGTCACGCAGTCGGCGGTCAGCCACATGCTGCACAAGCTGCGCCGGATCGTGCGCGACCCGCTGGTGGTGAAGGCCGGCCGCGGCATCGTGCCCACTGCGCGCGCCGAGACCCTGGCCACGCGCGCACGCCTGCTCATCGAGGACCTGCGCGCCTTCGCCGCGCCCCAGGACTTCGACGCCGCCACGCTGACGCTTGGCCTCACCATCGCCGCCAACGACCTCGAGTGCAACCTCGTGCTGCCGCCGTTGCTGCGGCGTCTGCAGGCGCAGGCGCCCGGCATCACGCTGCGCGTCATCCCGGCCGGGGTGCCGCAGGCCGAACTGCTGCGCAGCGAGGCCTGCCAGCTCGTCATCACGCCACGCCCGCCGGACGCCGCCGATCTGCTGCAGCGCCGGCTCCTCAGTGATCGCTACGCCGTCTTCTACGACGCGCAGTCGCGCGCGGCGCCGCGCGATCTGGAGGACTACCTCGCCGCGGGCCACGTGACCGTCGTCTACGCCTCGCGCGAGGGCTTGAACGTCGATCGCCTGCTGGCGCAGACCGTCCCGGCGCCGCGCCGCTTCGTCGCCAGCGTGCCCACCTTCGCGGGCATTCCACCCTTTCTGCGCGGCAGCCCGCTCCTGGCGACGCTGCCTTCGCTCCTGCGCCTGGGCCTGCTGCGCGATCTGGCGCTGGCGCCCCTGCCCGTGGCGACGCCCGAGATGCCGATCTACATGGTCTGGCACGCGCGCCAGCAGAGCCACCCGGTGCACCGCTGGCTGCGCGAGCAGGTCCTGGCCGTGGTCGATGCGCTGGCGCTGGATGCGCCTGCGACGCTCAGCCCAGCCGCGGCAGGCCCGGCAGGGTGAGGAAGCCCAGCAGCGCGAACGCGGCGGCCGCCGCGCCGCGCACGAGCCGCATCGACACGCGACGCACCAGCGCCTGGCCGAAGAAGACCGCCGGCACATTGGCCAGCACCAGGCCCAGCGAGCCGCCCGCAGGCGCCGGCGCAGGTGAACGAGGTGAATCGAGGAGGCCGGCGATTGTGCCCTCGCCGCATCCTCGGCCGGCCAGGACGGGGCTGCGGCGAGAATGCGGGTCCAAGCCCCGAGGCCCGCGCCTGGACATCGCCGCACCATGAAGCCCACGCTCTCCGAACGCCTGCAGCACACCCTGCGTCAGGACGTGCAGTCGATGCACGCCTACGCGATCCAGGACAGCCGCGGCCTCATCAAGCTCGACGCGATGGAAAACCCCTTCGCGCTGCCGCCCGAGCTGCAGCAGGAACTGGGGCAGCGCCTGGGCCGCGTGGCGATCAACCGCTACCCCGGGCCGCGCAACGCCGAGCTGATCGAGCGCCTCCGCGCCTTCGCCGAGCTGCCCGCAGGCTGCCGGCTGATTCTGGGCAACGGCTCCGACGAGCTCATCGACATCCTCTCGGTGGCCTGCAACCGCCCCGGCGCCAGCGTGCTCGCGCCGCTGCCGGGCTTCGTCATGTACGAGATGTCGGCGAGGCTGCGTGGCATGGGCTTCGTCGGCGTGCCGCTGAGCGCCGACTTCGCGCTCGACGAGGCGGCCATGCTCGCCGCGATCGCGCAGCACCGCCCGGCGCTGACCTACATCGCCTACCCCAACAACCCGAGCGCCAACCTCTTCGACGACGCCGTCATCGACCGCATCGTCGCCGCCGTGGGCGAGCAGCGAGGTCTCGTCGTCTTCGACGAGGCCTACCAGCCCTTCTCCTCGCGCACGCGCATGGCGAGTCTGGCGCGGCACGAGCACGTGCTGGTGCTGCGCACGCTCTCCAAGTTCGGCCTCGCCGGCGTGCGCCTGGGCTACCTCTGCGGCGCGGCCGCGCTCATCGCCGAGATCGACAAGGCGCGCCCGCCCTACAACGTGAGCGTGCTCAACGCCGAGGCGGCGCTGTTCGCGCTCGACCACGCGGACGAGTACGCGCGCCAGGCGGCGCTGCTGCGCCAGGAGCGCGAGCGCCTGCAGGCCAGGCTGCGCGAGCTGCCCGGGGTGCGGCCCTTCCCGAGCGAGGCCAACATGATCCTCGTGCGCGTGCCCGACTCGGCGCGCGCCTTCGCCGGCATGAAGGCGCGCGGCGTGCTCGTCAAGAACGTCGCCGCCCTGCATCCGCTGCTGGCCGACTGCCTGCGCCTGACGGTGGGCACGCCGGAGGAAAATAAGGCCATGTTCGACGCCCTGAAGGCCAGCCTGTGACCGCCCCCACGCCCCGCGTCGCCGAAGTGCGGCGCGACACCCAGGAAACGCAGATCCGCGTGCGCGTCGATCTGGACGGCAGCGGCCGCGCGCAGCTGGCCACCGGCATCGGCTTCTTCGACCACATGCTGGAGCAGATCGCCCGCCACGGCCTGATCGACCTCGAGGTCGAGGCCGTCGGCGACCTGCACATCGACGGCCACCACACGGTGGAGGACGTCGGCATCACGCTCGGCCAGGCGCTGGCGCAGGCGCTGGGCGAGAAGAAGGGCATCGGCCGCTACGGCCACGCCTACGTGCCGCTGGACGAAGCGCTCTCGCGCGTCGTCGTCGACTTCTCGGGCCGCCCCGGCCTGCACATGCGCGTGGACTTCACGGCCGCCAGCATCGGCGGCTTCGACACCCAGCTCGCGCACGAGTTCTTCCAGGGCCTGGCCAACCACGCCCGCGCCACCGTGCACATCGACAACCTGCACGGCACGAACGCGCACCACCAGTGCGAGTCGATCTTCAAGGCCTTTGCGCGCGCGCTGCGCATGGCCGTGACTCCGGACGCGCGCGCCGCCGATCGCATCCCCTCGACCAAGGGCAGTCTCTGACATGGGCGCTCGCACCGTCGCCGTGGTCGACTACGGCATGGGCAATCTGCGCTCGGTGTCGCAGGCGCTGCGGCATGTGGCGCAGGACAGCGAGGTCGAGGTCCTGGTGACGCAGGACGCGCAGGTCGTGCGTGCGGCCGAGCGCGTCGTGCTTCCCGGCCAGGGCGCGATGCGCGCCTGCATGCAGGGCCTGCGCGAATCGGGCCTGCTCGAAGCGGTGCTGCACGCCGCCGAGCACAAGCCGCTGCTGGGCGTGTGCGTGGGCATGCAGATGCTGCTGGCGCACAGCCAGGAGCAGGACACGCCGGGGCTGGCGCTCTTTCCGGGCACCGTACGCCGCTTCGAACTCGAGGGCCGCGTTCAACCCGACGGCAGCCGCCACAAGGTGCCGCACATGGGCTGGAACCTCGTGCGGCAGGATCTTGCACATGCCCTGTGGCGCGATGTCCCCGACGAGAGCTGGTTCTACTTCGTGCACAGCTACCACGCCGATCCCGCGGACCCCGCGCACCGCGCCGGCAGCACCGAATACGGGCTGCGCTTTACCAGCGTGCTGGCCCGGGATAATATTTTCGCGACCCAGTTCCATCCCGAGAAGAGCGCCGCCCACGGCCTGAGCCTGTACCGCAACTTCCTGCGCTGGAAGCCCTGAGCCGCTGACCGCGCGCAGCGCCTGGCCGGCGGTCTTCCCATCGCCACTCCCCCGCTCCCCCCGAGCCATGTTGTTGATACCCGCCATCGATCTCAAGGACGGCAAGTGCGTACGCCTGGAACAAGGCGACATGCAGGCCGTCACCACCTTCGGCGACGACCCGGCCGCGATGGCCCGGCGCTGGCTCGATGCGGGGGCGCGCAGGCTGCACCTGGTCGACCTCAACGGCGCCTTCGCCGGCAAGCCGATCAACGAGGCGGCGGTGAAGTCCATCCTGCGCGAGGTCGACGGCGAGATTCCGGTGCAGCTGGGCGGCGGCATCCGCGACCTCGACACCATCGAGCGCTACCTCGACGACGGCATCGAGGCCATCATCATCGGCACCGCCGCGGTCAAGAGCCCGGGTTTCCTGAAGGACGCCTGCAGCGCCTTCGGCGGCCACATCCTCGTCGGCCTGGACGCCCGCGACGGCAAGGTCGCCACCGACGGCTGGAGCAAGCTCACCGGGCACGAAGTGGTCGATCTCGCGCGGCGCTTCGAGGACTACGGCATCGAGGGCGTCATCTACACCGACATCGGCCGCGACGGCATGATGACGGGAATCAACATCGAGGCCACGGTGAAGCTCGCGCGCGCGCTGCGCACGCCGGTGGTGGCGAGCGGCGGGCTCTCGGGCCTGGCCGACATCGAGCAGCTCTGCGCCGTGGCTTCCGAAGGCATCAGCGGCGTCATCTGCGGCCGCAGCATCTACACCGGCGCGCTGGACTTCGCGGCCGCGCAGGCGCGTGCCGACGAACTCCTGCCCGAAGACGATTGAAGGCGCCACGGCATCCGCCCGTCGCCGACCTCGAGGACACCCGCACGCCATGCTGGCCAAGCGCATCATCCCCTGCCTGGACGTGACCGGCGGGCGCGTCGTCAAGGGCGTGAACTTCGTCGCCCTGCGCGACGCCGGCGACCCGGTGGAGATCGCCGCGCGCTACAACGAACAGGGCGCCGACGAGCTCACCTTCCTCGACATCACCGCCACCAGCGACGGGCGCGACATGATCCTGCCCATCATCGAGGCCGTGGCCGCGCAGGTCTTCATTCCGCTCACCGTCGGCGGCGGCGTGCGCAGCGTCGCCGACGTGCGCCGGCTGCTCAACGCCGGCGCCGACAAGGTCAGCTTCAACTCGGCGGCGGTGGCCGAACCGCAGGTGATCCGCGATGCCAGCGAGACCTACGGCGCGCAGTGCATCGTCGTGGCGATCGACGCCAAGCGCCGCGGCGCCGGGGACGAAGCCGCGCGCGGCCCGGGCTGGGACGTCTACACGCACGGCGGACGGCGCAACACGGGGCTGGACGCCGTCGCCTGGGCACGGCGCATGGCCGAGGCCGGCGCCGGCGAGATCCTGCTCACCAGCATGGACCGCGACGGCACGCGCATCGGCTTCGACCTCGCGCTCACGCGCGCGGTCAGCGACGCCGTGCCGGTGCCGGTGATCGCTTCCGGCGGCGTGGGCACGCTCGAGCACCTCTCCGAAGGCATCCGCCTGGGCGGCGCCGACGCCGTGCTCGCCGCCAGCATCTTTCACAGCGGCGAGTTCACCGTCGGCCAGGCCAAGGCGATGCTCGCGCGCGACGGCATCCCCGTGCGCTCGTGAGCGAGGGCCGCGCCCGCGAGGTCCGGCTCATCGGCGGACAGTGGAAGCGCAGCCGCCTGCCCGTGGCCGATCGCCCCGGCCTGCGCCCCAGCCCCGACCGCGTGCGCGAGACGCTTTTCAACTGGCTCGGCCAGAGTCTTCCCGGCTGGCGCGTGCTCGACGCCTTCGCCGGCAGCGGCGCGCTGGGCTTCGAGGCCGCTTCGCGCGGCGCGGCCGAGGTGCTGCTGCTCGAGCGCGACCCGGCGCTGGTGCGCAGCCTGCAGCAGAGCAAGGCGCGCCTGGGCGCAGCGACGCTGCAGGTGCAGCGCGCCGATGCCCTGGCCTGGATGGCCACCGGTCCGCGCGCGCATTTCCAACTCGTCTTCCTGGACCCGCCCTTCGACGCCGGAGTGCACGCGCAGGCGATCGCGTGCGCGATGCCGTTGCTGACGGACGGGGGCTTCCTCTACGTGGAGTCCGGCCAGGCGCTGCCTGATCCACCGCAAGGCATGGAGCCGTTTCGCCAGGGGCGCGCTGGTGCGGTGCACCATGGCCTCTGGCGCCGACGCTACACTGCGCCAGCCGCAAGCCGAGGGACGAGCCCGTGATCCCATCCAAGCAAATGACCGCCGTCTATCCCGGGACCTTCGATCCGATGACGCTCGGGCACGAGGATCTGATGCGCCGCGCTTCGCGGCTCTTCGACCGCCTGATCCTGGCGGTTGCCGTGGGCCATCACAAGCGCACGATGTTCACGATCAGCGAGCGCCTCGAGATCGCCAGCGAGATCGCCAAGCCCTATCTCAACGTCGAAGTCACCGCGTTTCGCGGCCTGCTGCGCGACTTCGTCATCGAGAAGGGCGGCCAGGTCGTCGTGCGCGGGCTGCGCGCGGTGAGCGACTTCGAGTACGAGTTCCAGATGGCCGGCATGAACCGCCAGCTGATGCCCGAGGTCGAGATGGTCTTCATGACGCCCTCGGACCAGTACCAGTTCGTGAGCGGCACCTTCGTGCGCGAGATCGCGAGCCTGGGCGGCGACGTCTCGAAGTTCGTCGCGCCCTCGGTGCTGCGCCGGCTGAAGGATCGCGTCGCGCGCAGCAGCGATTAGCGCGGCGGACCCCCGCGCCCACCATCGTGCCGGTGCCCCCCTGTGGCGGTGCCCGTCGGCCCTGGGCTTCTTCCGGACCGAGTCGTCGGGCTCGCGCGCCGCGCGCTGTGACGGCCGCGGCTTGATCTGCGCCGCGCCCTGGCCCGCGGCGAACGCCTCGAGTTCACGCCGCCGCCGCTGCTGCACGAGTTGCCGCGCCAGCAGTGCCTGGCGCTCGGCGACCGCCTGCGCCTGCGCGCGCTGCACCTCGTCACGCGGGTCGGCGACGTCGACCCTGCGCCCATCGGCGCAAGGCTGCTATCGCCGGTCCCCGTCGGCCGCGGCAGCAGGCGCCGCCCCGCGCGGCGGCTTGGGTCGCACCGGACCGGCGTGGATCTTCATCGTCGCGCGATCCATGTCCCCCGCGATGAGCTCGGCGCTGGCAGCCAGCGTGCGCTCGATGCTGGCCAGCAGGGCCTCACGCTGATCGGGCGCAGGCTTGCGCAGCACGTAGTCGACGACCTCGGCCTTCACGCCCGGATGGCCGATGCCCAGGCGCAGGCGCCAGAAGTCGGCGCTGCCGAGCTGCGCCTGGATGTCCTTGAGGCCGTTGTGTCCGCCGTTGCCGCCGCCGCACTTGAGCCTGGCCTGCCCCGGCGGGAGGTCGAGCTCGTCGTGCACGACGAGGATCTCCTGCGGCGCGATCTTGTAGAAGCGCGCAAGCGCGGCCACCGACAGCCCGCTGCGGTTCATGAAGGTCATCGGCTGCATCAGCCAGACCGCGGCGCCGTTCACGTTCACGCGCGCCACATGCGCGTGGTAGCTGCGCTCGGCGGCCAGGCGCGCGCCGAGCTTGGCAGCCAGCGCGTCCAGCCACCAGAAACCGGCATTGTGGCGCGTGGCCTCGTATTCGGGCCCCGGATTGCCGAGGCCGACGAAGAGTCGAATCATGGCGCGGGATCATAGGCAGCCGCGGTCTGGCGGGCGATCGCGCGTGCAGGGGGAATGACCGGCCCCAATCGGGATAGGGGCCGATCATCGCTGATCGGGCCCCTCCCACCCCACCTGGAATGCGGATCCGCACCGGGCGGTTCGAGAAGTTGAGGTCAGGAGAATCTGGGGACGCCCAGGCGGTCGAAGTGGGCGAGGGGCACGACCCTGTTCAGCCCCATTCGGCTATTGCGCCACCAGCGTCTTGCGTTGCCGGCAATGCGCGCGGCCGAGTCCACGCCGCACAGCGTGAAGACTTGGCGCACGCCGTCGGCCTGCAGGGCATCGGCGACGCGGCCACCGCCATGAAGGGTGGCGCGCACGGTCGCGTTCATGGCAGTCTTGCCGATGATGGCGGCCGGAGGCCGGGCACGGCAGAAACTTGGACAGGGGCATGATGACAATGACGAGGCGAACCGTTCGGGTCACGATTGTGGCGGCCATGGTGGCCACGCTGGCGGCTTGCGGCGACAGGCGCGAGGCCGACGTGCTGGCCGCGGCCGAGGCCGCGCTGGCCCGCCAGGACCCCGCCGCGGCGGTCGTCGAGCTCAAGGCCTTTCTCGAGCACGAGCCGCAGTCACCCACGGTCCGCTATCTGCTGGGCAAGGCCTTGCTGGCGCAAGGCCATGAGGCCGCGGCCGACATCGAACTGGCCAAGGCCGAGGAGCTGAATCACGACCCCAACGAGGTCGCACCCGCGCGGGCGCGGGCCCTGGTGGGCAGCGGCGAACCCGGCAAGGCGCTGGACCGTTACCGCACCCTGCGCCTGTCGGATGCCGCCGCCGAGGCCGAACTGAAGGTGACGCTGGCCGGCGCGGCGGCGGCGACCGGCAAGGCCGCACTGGCGGAAAGCCTGCTGGCCGAGGCGGCCAAGGCCGGGCCGGAGTTGCCGCGTGCGGCCCTGCTCCGTGCCCGGCTGGATCTGGCAGCGGGCAGGCCCGAGGCGGCACTGAGCCGCCTGGAAGCCGCCAAGGCCGGCGGCGGCCCCGAGACGGCCGATGCCTGGGTGCTGTCCGGCGAGATCCAGCAGGCCCAGTTCAAGAATTCCGAGGCGGCGCTGGCCGCCTTCCGCGGCGCACTGCAGGCCGACCCGGCCCACGTCGGTGCCCATCGCGGCGTGGTGCTGCTGCTGCTGGCACGGGGCGACGTCGCTGCTGCCACGGCCCAACTCGAAGCGCTGGAGAAGGCCAGGCCGAACCAGCCCGCCGCCAAGGTGTTGCATGCCATGGCGGCCCTGGCTCGGAAGGACTTCGCCGCCGTGCGCGAAAAGGTGCAGCCGCTGCTCAATGCATCGCCGAACAATCCCGTGCTGCTGGAGCTGGCCGGCACGGCCGAGTTCCACCTGAATTCGCTGGACAAGGCGGAAACCCTGCTGAAGACCGCGCTCGCGCGCGGGCCGAACCTGACGATGGCTCGGCAGACGCTGGCGCAGCTTTACCTGCGAAGGGGCCAGGCCGACGCGGCGCTGGAGACGTTGGCGCCGATGCTGAAATCGGGCGAGGCCACGGGTTCGGTGATCACGATGGCGGGGCAGGCGCACCTGCTGGCGGGCGATGCCGCCCAGGCCCAGCAGCTGTTCGCCAGCGGTCAGGCCGCCAGCCCAGGCGACGAACGCTTCCAGCTCGGGCAGCTCGTCGCGCGGGTGGCGCAGCGCGACAACGCGGCTGCCTTGGCGGAACTGGAGGCCCTGGCGCGCCGCAGCCAGGGTGCGGCACCCGACCTGGCGCTGGTGGCCCACCACATGCGCAAGAAGGACTGGCCCCGCGCACTGACCGCCATCGACGGGCTGGCCCGCAAGCAGCCCGATGGCCCCACCGCACACCTATTGCGGGGCCAGGTGCTCACGGCGCGCAACGACCGTGCCGGCGCCCGCGCCAGCTACGAGGCCGCGCTGAAGGTCGATCCGCGCCTGCTGCCCGCGCTGCAAGGGCTGGCCAGCCTGGACCTGCTCGACGGCAAACCCGAGATGGCGCGCCAACGGCTGACGGCTCTGGTGAACGAACGGCCGGCGGATGCGCGGGCCCAGCTTGCCCTGGTGCACCTGATGGACCGCGTCGGCGCGCCAGCCGAGGAGGTCATCGGACAGCTCACCAAGGCCGTCGAGGCCAGCCCCGACGCGGTCGGCCTGCGGCTGCAGCTCGTCAACACGCTGTTGCGCCACGGGCAGATCACTGCCGCCAGTACGGTGGCCGCCAACGCCGCGGCCGCCTTTCCGGCCAACACCGAGCTGCTGCACGCCCAGGGCCGGGTGTCGCTGGCGGCAGGGGAGCACCAGCAGGCCGTCACCGCCTTCTCCGACCTGGCCCAGAAGCTGCCGAAGTCACCGCAACTCCAGCTCGACCTGGCCAGCGCACGCATCGGCCTGGGCGATCTGGCCGCTGCCGAGCGCCATCTTCGCCAGGCGCTTGCGCTGGCACCCGAGATGCCGAGCGCCCAGGAGGCGCTTTTGGCCATGCTGCTGCGCAATGGCCGCCACGACGCCGCACTTTCCTTTGCTCGCCAGGTGCAACAGCGCCAGCCGGGCAGCCCCGTGGGGTACATCTTCGAAGGTGATGTCGAGTTGCAGCGACAGCGCTGGGACGCCGCCCTCGCAGCCTACCGCCAGGCCCTGCGGATCCAGCCCTCAGCCCAGTCGGCGGTTCGCCTGCACACCGGCCTGCTGGCGGCCGGCCGCGGCGACGAGGCCGCCAGGCACGCCAAGAGCTGGTCGGCCGAGCACCCGGAGCAGATCGATTTTGTCGCCTACCTCGCCGATCTGGCGGTAAGACGTGGTGATCTGACGGGTGCCGAAGCCGCATACCGCGACGTGCTGCGGGTGCAGCCCGCCCACGCCGGCGCCCTGAACAACCTGGCCTGGCTGCTGGCGCGGCAGGGCAAGCCCGGCGCGGTGGCGATCGCCGAGCGCGCGAGCGCGGCGGCACCCTACAGTGCGGCCGTCCAGGACACGCTGGCGACGGCGCTGGCGGCCGAAGGTCAACTCCGGCGTGCCGTCGAGACGCAGACACGGCTCGTGCAGCGCCTGCCCAATCAGCCGGACTACCGCCTGCATCTGGCCGAACTGCTGCTGGAATCCGGCGACAGCGCCAAGGCCCGCGACGAACTGGACGTGCTGGCAAGGCTCGGCGACCGCTACCCGCGACAGCGAGACGTGACGGCGCTGCGCGAGCGCCTCTGAGTCTTGACATCAGACAAGCTGCACGTCGTCGGATTTCTTGACACTAGATGTAACACCGACACCCCGCCATCGACGCAAGTACCTGCTATGGAAGTGGAAATTTCGTCTGGCACGGGAGATGCTTGCTCGGCTGCAGTGGGGAGAGACCCAGCATCTACAGCAGGAGCACCGAGATGAAGCAGATGATCAAGATGGTGGCCGCAGCAGCACTGGCAGTGGCCGGGGCGAGTGCCCAGGCGGCCTTCATCAATACCTGGAGCTACAACGTGACCACGGAGTGGGTCACCGCCGGCGCTGGTGCGCCGACCTTCGGCTCCGGCACGGGCACGCAGATCGTGACCCCCAGCGAGATCAGCTGGGGCGGCGACAACAACGGCTCAGCCCCTGGAGTGGGTAACCTGATCATCGGCGGCGGCGAGCGCAGCGGCCTGAGGATCCTGGGTTCGCCGCAGAACGGCTCGGTGAACACCAACGCAATCGTGCCCGGCCCGGTGGCAACCTTCCAGCACGTCAACAATTCGCTCAGCGGCCTGCACGCCACCCTTCTGACGGCGAGCGTCATCACGACACTGACGCTGCAGCCCACCGACCCGGCCGGGTCGCCTTTGGCTCCGCAGTCGCTCACCTTCCAGATCGACTTTGCCGAGACGACCAACCTCGCCGGCACCTGCATCCCCGAGGCGACCACCGTCTGCGATGACGTCTTCGTGCTGGCGGCCGGCAGCCTGAACCAGCAGTTCGTCGTCGACGGCATCACCTACTACGTGAGCTTTCTCGACTTGCAGAGTGGCCCGCTGACGCCCTTGAGCCCGCAGGCCTGCGCCGCCGCCGGCGCGCCGTCCGGCTGCCTCGGCTTCTGGACGGGTGAAGGGCAGGCCGAGACGATCGACTTCGGCTTGGTCATCACCGGCCAGCCGATCAGCGTGCCGGAACCGGGCGTGCTGGCCTTGGCTGGCCTGGGCCTGCTGGGTGCGGTGGCCGCATCGCGCCGCCGCCGCCCGCAAGCCTGACGGTGAATCCTGACGCGGCCGGCGACGGCCGCCTGCAGGAGCGCGAATCGGGATAGGGGCCGATCATCGCTGATCGGGCCCCTCCCACACCACCCGGCATGCGGGTCCGCACCGGGCGGTTCGAGAAGTTGAGGTCAGGAGAATCTCGGGACGCCCAGGCGGTCGAAGTGGGCGAGGCGCATGACCCTGTTGATGTCGGCCATGCGTGCTTGAGGTATTCGCCCGTCTCCAGCACCGTGCATCCGTCGACGCCGGCCCCGCAGTCCGCTTGTGCACGTCGCGCCAGCTCGGCTTCATCGCTCGCGGTTTCAGGTGCAGCTTCACCGCACCCCGCCCCCCCCCGCACGCCCCGGTCTCCCGGACTTCTGATGCCCTGCCTTGCCAAGCGGCTGGGCGCACACAGACGAAGGGCCCCACATGGGGGGCCCTCGCTGCGCAAGACCGCGGCTTGGCGCCGCAGCCGGCTCAACGCTTGTTCTGCTTCTCGTCCTTCTTCCCCTTGCCCTTCTTGTCGGGAGCGGCCGCGACGACGGCCGTCGGCACCGTTTCCTCCTCTTCCTTGGGCACCGTGACCGAGACGATCACCGGGTTGAGCGTGCCGTGCTTGACGGCCCGGATGCCCGCCGGCAGCTTGAGATCGCTGACGTGCAGCGACTGGCCCTTGACCAGCTCCGAGAGGTCGATCGTGACGAACTCGGGCAGCTGCGAGGCCAGGCACTCGATCTCGAGCTCGGTGGCCACGCGACTGACCAGGCACTTGTCGGTCTTCACCGCCGGCGAGTTCTCCTCGCCGGTGAAGTGCAGCGGCACCTTCTTGCGCAGACGCGTCGTCTCGTCGACGCGCTGGAAGTCCACGTGCAGCACGAGCGGCTTCCAGACGTGCATCTGCACGTCGCGCAGCAGCACCTTCTGCGTCTGGCCGGAGAGTTCCATCTCGAGGATCGAGCTGTGGAAGGCCTCCTTCTTCAGCGCGTGGAAGAGCGCGTTGTGGTCGAGTTCGATCATCGTCGGCGCGCCGGCACCGTAGACGATGCCGGGCACCTTGTTGGCGTTGCGCAGGCGGCGGCTCGCTCCGGTCCCCTTGACGCTTCGCTCGTAGGCGGTGAATTGCATGATGGCTCCAGGTTGAAAACGCCCCGCGACCAGGGCGGCACGAAATGGGCTCCAGACGGAGCCCGACACTTCGATCAGAAATTGCTGTTCTGCTCCGCGAACAGCGAGGTCACCGACTCGCCGTCGCTGATGCGGCGGATCGTCTCGGCGAAGAGGAAGGCCACCGAGAGCTGGCGGATGTTGACGCAGGCCTTGGCCGCGTCCGACAGCGGGATGGTGTTCGTGATCACGACCTCGTCGATGCACGAGGCCGCAAGACGCTCGAGCGCGGGGCCCGAGAACACCGGGTGCGTGCAGTAGGCGTAGACCTTCCTCGCACCGCGCTCCTTGAGCACTTCGGCCGCCTTCACGAGCGTCCCGGCAGTGTCGATCATGTCGTCCATGATCACGCAGTTGCGGCCCTCGATGTCGCCGATCACGTGCATGACCTCGGAGACGTTGGCCGCCGGGCGGCGCTTGTCGATGATCGCCAGGTCGCAGCCGAGCTGCTTGGCCAGCGCCCTTGCGCGGACGACGCCGCCCACGTCCGGCGAGACGACCATCAGGTTGCCGTAGTTGCGGCTCTTGAGGTCGGAGAGCAGCACCGGACTGGCGTAGATGTTGTCGACCGGGATGTCGAAGAAGCCCTGGATCTGGTCGGCGTGCAGGTCCATCGTCAGCACGCGCTCGACGCCGCAGGTCTCGAGCAGGTTGGCGACGACGCGGGCGCTGATGGGAACGCGCGTGCTGCGCGGGCGGCGGTCCTGGCGCGCGTAGCCGAAGTAGGGAATCACCGCGGTGATGCGCCGCGCGCTCGCGCGCTTGAGCGCGTCGACCATCAAGAGCAGTTCCATCAGGTGCTCGTTGGTCGGCGAGTTCGTCGGCTGCACGACGAAGACGTCGCGCGCGCGCACGTTCTGGCGGATCTCGACGTTGACTTCGCCGTCGGAGAAGCGACCGACCATCGCGCGGCCGAGCTCGACACCCAGGTGCTTGGCAATCTCCTGCGCCAGCACCGGGTTGGCGTTGCCGGTGAAGAGCACGGTATTGAAGAGCACGATGGGTTCTCCGCAGGCGGACGAGGCACGCTTGCCTCGCGGAAGCCGGCCAGGCACGCGCCTTGCCGCCGGGTCAGGATCTCAGGGACTCGTGAACTCGGGAGGTTTGGCAGGGGAGGAAGGATTCGAACCCTCGCATGTCGGAATCAAAATCCGATGCCTTAACCAACTTGGCTACTCCCCTACACCGGACCCGGATCGCTCCGTGCCCTTCAAAAGCGTCTCAGCCGGCCCAGTCCGCGAGCGGATGCCGAGTCAGGCTGCGGCACATTCGACCCTCCCATCCCGGCGGAAGCGCTTCCGTCGGGAACGCAGCCTCAGGCTGGTCGCCGGTGCCGACCCTCGCGAACACGGCGCTGCCCGAACCCGTCATGCGGCTGTTGCCACAGCGGGCATGCAACCAGGCGGCGGCTTGCGCCACCTCGTCGCAGCGGTCTTCGGCGGCGGCCTGCAGGTCGTTGCGGCCGTGGCCGCTCATCAGCTTGCAAACCCACTCGTCGGCAACCGCACCGGGCGCGATCGCGTCTGCGAAAGAGCCCGTGACTATATCAGCTTCCACGCTGCGCCCGACAAGCCGACTGGAGAAGACGGCCGCGGTCGACAGCGGCGAGGCCGGCTTCACGACCGCGTACCAGGCACGCGGCAACTCGATCGGCGTCAGCCGCTCGCCGACGCCCTCGACGACGGCATTGCGCCCGCCGACGAAGAACGGCACGTCCGCACCCAGCGTCGCCGCGAGCGTGAGCAGCCGCTCCCGCGGCCAGGCGAGACCCCAGAGGCGGTTCAGGCCGAGCAAGGTCGTGGCGGCGTCCGAACTGCCCCCGCCGAGGCCCGCGCCCCAGGGAACACGCTTGTCGATCGAGATGTCGGCGCCGAGCGCGCTGCCGCTCGCGCGCTGCAGCGCGCGCGCCGCGCGCAGGCAGAGGTCGTCCGCGGGCAGCGCGAGACCCAGGTCGTGGCGCTGCAGGCGGCCATCGTCGCGGCGCTCGAGGTGCAGCGCGTCGACCCAGTCGATCAGCACGAAGACCGACTGCAGCAGGTGATAGCCGTCGGCGCGCCGCCCGACGACGTGCAGGAAGAGGTTGAGCTTGGCCGGTGCCGGCAGGTCGAGCAGCGCGCGCAGGCCCATCGCGCTCACTCCGCGGGCTCGAGCCGCACGCGCACGAGCACGCGCCGCGGCTGCTCGCGCAGCGCCTCGAGGCGCCGCTCGGCCAGGCGCGCCAGCGACACCTGCCATCC
The DNA here is from genome assembly GCA_026932235.1 of Burkholderiales bacterium. GTDB lineage: Bacteria > Pseudomonadota > Gammaproteobacteria > Burkholderiales > Burkholderiaceae_C > Rubrivivax. Next base: position 149,579 of record JAIXKR010000006.1, on the reverse strand, counting down.
CAGTTGCTCGAAGCCCTCGGGCCCGGGCCGCACCGCGGCTCCCGGCCAGGGCCGGCCGGCCAGCCAGTCGGGAAGCGCGCGCAGCGGCAGCACTTCGCCGACCGCCGCGCGCGAGAGGCTCTCGAGGTCCGGGTAGCGGGTCTCGCCCTGGCCGAGGTCGAGCAGCGCCTCGTCGCGCGTCCAGCGCGCGCGCGCGATCTGCGTTCCGAGCGGCGTCGCAAGCCGCAATTCGCCCTGCTCGTCGTCACCGCGCAGGTCGAAGCCGGCGTCCAGGCTGCGCGCGGCCTGGCCCGCGTTCGCGTCCACGCGCACCGACAGGCGCCCGCTCATCCAGGGCGGGCCATCGTCCGCGACGCGAGGCGTGGCGCAGCCTTGCAGCAGCACGGCCGCGACCAGGGCCGCCGTCGCTGCGGCAGCGCGCAGCAGCGCGGACATCAGAGCTCGACCTTGAGTCGGGCCAGCGTTTCGCGCAGGACGTCGTTGGCGGCGTCGCGCCCCTTGGACTCGGCCCACACGCGACGCGCCTCGTCGTGCCGGCCCAGCGCCCACAGCACCTCGCCCAGATGCGCGCCGATCTCGACGTCGGGACGCGAGGCATAGGCCTGCCGCAGCAGGCGCAGCGCCTCGCCCAGGTTGCCGAGGCGGTACTCGATCCAACCCAGGCTGTCGGTGATGAAGGGGTCGCCCGGCGCCAGCTCGAGCGCGCGCTGCACGAGCCGGCGCGCCTCGGGAAGACGCTGACCGCGATCGGCCAGCGAGTAGCCGAGCGCGTTGTGCGCATGCGCGTTGTCGGGCTTGAGTTCGATCACGCGGCGCAGCAGCCGCTCCATCTCGTCGACGCGGCCCATCTTCTCGGCCATCATCGCCTGCTCGTAGAGCAGGTCCGTGTCCTCGGGGAAGCGCCGTACCGCGCTGCCCAGCACCTCGAAGGCATCACCCCACTGCCGCGCGTCACGCAGCAGCGCGGCCTCGGCGAGCAGCTTGAGGCGCGCGTCGCCGCCGTCGCGCTCGGGGGCCTGGCGCAGCAGCGCGCGCGCGTCTTCGAGCCGGCCCTGCCGCGCCAGCAGCGAGGCGCGGCGCGTCTGCACCTCGAGCACGCGCGCGGGATCGTCGACGCGCGCGAGCCAGCGCTCGGCCACGTCGTATTGCCCGAGTCGCTCGGCCGCCTGGGCCAGCATCAGCCGCGCCTGCGTGCGTCCCTGCGCTGCGGCGCCGTCCGCGTCGGCTTCGTTGTCCGCCGCGGCCGTCCCTCGCGCATCCAGCAGCGCCAGGTAGCGCTCGAGCGTCGCCACGGCCGCGCCCGGCTGGTGCAATTCGAGCTGCAGCGCGCCGAGCGCCAGCAGCGGCGGCGCGGCCTCGGGCCGCTCCTGCACCGTCTGCTCGAGCTGCACCACGGCGTCGGCCAGCCGCTGCGCGTTCATCAGCGCGCGCGCATAGGCCATGCGCACCGCCGGTTCCGCGCCTTCGGCCTGCAGGTAGGCGCGCACCACCTCCTCGGCCGCCGCGCGCTGCGGCATCAATTCGAGCGCCAGCAGCGCCGCGCCCGGTGCCTTGGCGTCGGCCTGCTGTGCGGCGCGCGCCCGCGCCAGCGCGGCGTCGGGGTCATCGGCCAGCGCCCACGCGCGCCCGGAGGACACGAGCGCGGCGACGCGCGTCGCCGGGCGCGCCCGGTAGGGTTCCAGCACTTCGTCGAGAATCTGCGCGCTGCGGCGCCGGTCGGGCATGCGCTGCAGCAGCCCCGGCAACTGCGCGATGAGAGCGCTGCGGTCGGTCTCGAGCGTCTGCTCCAGCAGCGCGCGCAAGGGGTCCGCGATCGCCTCGCTGCGATTGAGCGCCGCGGCGATCTGCAGCTGCGTGCGCAGGGCGTCGAAGGAGCCCGGCAGCGTGCGCCGCCAGGCGGCCACGGCCAGCAGCGCCTGCTCGCCGTTGCGCGCCTGCAGGGCGATCTCGACCGCACGGCGGTAGAGCCCTTCATCGCGCGTGCGGCGCGCGGCATCGAGCACGAGTTGCACGGCAGCGTCGGTGTGGCCGCGACGCGCCTCGATTTCGCCGATCAGCAGCTGCTGCAGGAGCTGCGAGTCGAGCTGCGAGCGCGTCGGCGGCGTCGATGCGCCGGCGGGTTCGGCGGCGTCGGCGGCCTCGGCGGCCGCCTGCGCCCACGCGGACGGTACGGCAGCCAGCGCCAGGACCGCCGCCGCGAACGCGATGCGCCATCGTCTGCACACGGGCATGGCGGACTCCAAAAGGTCGAGGTTCATTCTCACATAATGATCCGATGCCCGAACTCCCCGAAGTCGAGGTCACCCGGCGCGGCATCGACCCGCGTTTGCGCGGAGCGCAGGTGCTGGCCGTTCACGTCGGCAAGCCGCTGCGCCGGCCGCTCGGGCGCGAGGTGCAGGCGCTGGTCGGACTGAGGCTTGGCGCCGTGCAGCGGCGCGGCAAGTACCTCTGGTTGCCGCTGCAAGGCGCGCCGGACTTGCCGGCACAAGGGCTTTTGATCCATCTGGGCATGTCCGGTTCACTGCGCCTGCTCGGCGCGCCCGCGCCGCCCGAGGCGCACGAGCATTTCCGCCTCGATACCGACCACGGCAGCCTGCGGCTGCACGACCCGCGCCGCTTCGGCGCCGTCGTCTGGTCCGCGGCGCTGGACCACGAACCGGCGGCCGGACTGCTCTCGGGCCTGGGTTTCGAGCCCTTCGACGCCGCACTCACCGACGAACGCTTCCACGCCGCGCTGCAGCAGCGCCGCGCGCCGATCAAGAGCGTGCTCCTGGGCGGCCGCGTCATCGTCGGCGCGGGCAACATCTACGCCTGCGAGGCGCTCTTCCACGCCGGCATCGACCCGCGCTGCAGCGCCGCGCGCATCGGCCGCGCCCGCGCCGCACGTCTGCTGCAGGCCGTGCGACAGACGCTCGCGCAGGCGATGACGCTCGGCGGCTCGACGCTGCGCGACTTCCGCGACGCGCACGGCGTGAACGGCTCTTTCCAGCAGCAGGCCGCCGTGTACGGCCGCGAGGGCGAGCCCTGCAAGGCCTGCGGCACGCCGCTGCGGCGCATCGTGCAGGGACAGCGCTCGAGCTACTTCTGCCCGCGCTGCCAGCGGCGCTGAGCCGCAATGCGTTGCACATTGCGCAAGCGCGGGCCCGGGCTGGCCCCTGACCTTGCGCTAGCATGAGGCGCCGCTTCGAAGCTCCGCTTCCTCCCATGCACAGCACCATCGCCACCCGACTGGACGAACTGGCCGGCTGGCGTACCGAAGTCGACCGCAGCGTCGTCGCCCTCGGCCGCTTCCTCGTCGAGCACGAACTCATCGACGACCCGCACAACGCGGCGCTCGCCGGGCTGCGCGAGCGGCTGTCGTCCAAGCGGCTGGTGCTGGCCTTCGTCGCCGAGTTCTCGCGCGGCAAGTCGGAACTGATCAACGCCATCTTCTTCGCCGGCACCGGGCGGCGCGTGCTGCCGGCCACCCCGGGGCGCACGACGATGTGCCCGGTCGAGATCTTTCACGACGCCGCGATGCCGCCGCGCCTGTCGCTGCTGCCGATCGAGACGCGGCTGCACGGCCTGCCGCTGGCCGACCTGCGTCGGCGTGACGAGCCCTGGCAACACGTCCCGCTTTCGCCGGACGACCCCCAGGCGCTGGCCCAGGCGCTGCAGGCGGTGACACGCACGCAGTGGGTCGATGTCGAGACCGCCGCCGCGCTCGGCTTCTGGGACGCCGAGCAGACCGGGAACGGGCCGCCGCAGGATGCGCAGGGCCGCGTCGAGGTGCCGGCGTGGCGGCATGCGCTCATCAACTACCCTCACCCGCTGCTGCAGCGCGGCCTGGTGGTCATCGACACGCCGGGGCTCAACGCCATCGGCGCCGAGCCCGAGCTGACGCTGGGCCTGCTGCCGGGCGCACATGCCACGGTGTTCGTGCTCGCGGCCGACAGCGGCGTCACCAAGTCGGACCTGGCGATCTGGCGCGAGCACATCGGCGAGCACGTCGCCGAGCGCTTCGTCGTGCTCAACAAGATCGACGCGCTCCACGACCCGCTGGCTACCGCCGAGGCCGTGCAGGCGCAGATCGGCCAGCAGCGGGAGAAGGTGGCCGACATCCTCGGCCTGCCGCCAGCGCGCATCTTCGCACTCTCGGCGCGCGAGGGTCTTGCCGCGCGCGTCGCCGGCAACGCCGACGACTTCGCGCGCAGCCGGCTCGGCGAACTCGAGGACGCGCTCACCGACCGCCTGTTGCCGCGCCAGCGCGAGCTGCTCTCGCAGGACGTGGGTCAGGTCGTCGCGCGCGTTCGCGAGCTGGGGGCGCGCCGCATCGGCGACAAGCGGCGCGAGCTTGCCGAGCAGCTCGCCGAGCTGCGCAGCCTGCGCGGCAAGAGCGGCGGCAAGCTGCGCCTGATGCTGCAGCGCGTGGACGCCGAGCAGGCCGAGTTCGAACCCTGCATCGCCCGCCTGCAGGCGGTGCGCGCGGTGCAGCAGCGGCAGCTGAAGACCGCACTCTCGGGCCTCTCCAACCAGGTGCTGCGCACCGAGGTGTCGGCGATGCAGTCGGCGCTCGGATCGGGCCCCTTCAAGCTCGGCGGACGTGCCGCCTTCGCCACGCTGTGCGGCCGCCTGCAAGACGCGCTCGCGACGGCACAGCGTCGCGCCGACGAGATGCGCGAGATGCTCGACGCCAGCTTCATGCAGCTCAACGCCGACTACGCCCTGGCCTTCGCCAGGCAGCCCGCGCCCGAGCTGCAGCGCTTCGGGCGCGAGCTCGACCTCATCGAGCACACCTACAGCCGCTACCTGGGCCTGCTGCAGGCGTGGCGGCTGGCGTCGCCCGGGTTCATGGAGCAGTTCCGGCGCATGCTGATGACCAAGCTGCGCAGCGTCTTCGAAAGCGCGTCGAGTGAGCTCGAACTGTGGAGCCGCGGCGCCTCGAGCCAGCTCGAGCAGCAGCTCGGCGACCGGCGGCGCAGCTTCCGCCAGCGGCGCGACGCGCTGCAGCGCATCCAGTCCGCGGCCGGTGAACTGGAACGCCGCATCGCCGACGTCGAGGCGCAGGACGAGCGACTGCTGACGCTGCAACGCCTGCTCGACTCGCGCGCAGCGGAGGTGCAGCAGCGGCTGCAGCCCGAAGGCAGCGCCGCGGCGACGGCAGTCACGGCGGCCGCGCCCGCGCCCGGATCGGCAGCAACCGCGCAAGGCGCCGTCGAAGACCCCGTCGGCGCGCAGGAACCGGCCTGAGCCGCTTCGCCGAACGCGTCCAGCGCTGGCAGCGCCGGCACGGACGCCACGACCTGCCGTGGCAGGGCACGCGCGACCCCTACCGCGTCTGGGTCGCCGAAGTCATGCTGCAGCAGACGCAGGTGGGCACGGTGCGCGACTATTACGCGCGCTTCCTCGCGCGCTTCCCGGACGTGCGGGCCCTGGCCGCGGCAGCCCCCGACGAGGTGCTCGCGCTCTGGAGCGGACTGGGCTATTACCAGCGCGCGCGCCACCTGCAGCGCGCAGCGCAGGTGGTGACCGGCGAGCTCGACGGACGCTTCCCGACGAGCGCAGCCGGCTGGCAGGCCTTGCCGGGCGTCGGCCGCTCGACGGCAGCGGCCATCGCCGCCTTCTGCTTCGGCGAACGCGCCGCGATCCTCGACGGCAACGTGCGCCGCGTGCTCGCGCGCACGCACGGCATCGCCGGGGATCCCGGCACCGCGGCCGCGCGGGAGCGCCTGTGGAGTCTGGCCGACTCCTTGCTGCCCGAATCGGGAATCGAGGCCTACACCCAGGGCTTGATGGACCTCGGCGCCGAGGTCTGCCTGCCGCGCGCGCCGCGCTGCGACACCTGTCCGCTGGCCATGCTGTGCGTCGCCCACGCGCGGGGCGAGCCGCTGGCCTACCCGGCGCGGCCGCGCCGCGCGCGCCGCGGCGCGCGCGCCAGCACCTGGCTCTGGCTTCAGGCGGGCGACGCGCTCTGGCTCGTGCCGCGGCCGGCAAGAGGAATCTGGTCCGGACTGTGGAGCCTGCCCGAGTTCGATTCGCCCGAAGCCCTGCGCGCCGCGCTGCCCGGGCTGCCCGGCGCGCCGCGGCAGGGCGCCGCCTTCGTCCACGTCCTCACGCACCTGGACTGGACGCTGCAGCCCTTGTACTGGGCCCTCCGCGGGCGCGAGCGCCGCAGGCTGCAGGCCGAGTTGGCGACGCTGTGGCCCGATGGACGCTGGGTGGCGATCGAGGAGGCGCTGGCGCTCGGCATCCCGGCGCCGCTGCGCCGGCTGCTGGCCGACGCCGCGGCCGCATCCCCTCCCGCCCGGCGGGAGAGGGGCGCGAGGAGCGGAGGCTAACGCACGACCCGCTTGTCGCGCAGGTAGGCGTCGACCAGCGACAGGCGTTCGTGCGGATCGGGCAGGACCATGAGCCGCTGCCGCGCAGCCAGCGGCGTCGGCAGCAGCTCGCACCAGCGGTTTGCGACCCAGCCGGCGTCGTCCAGCCGCAGCGGCGCGACGAAAGGCAGCTCGCCACGCTCGCGCAGTGTCGCGATCGCGGCCGCCAGCGCCTTCACGGTGCCGAGCATCTCCGGCGCGGGGACGCAGGGCGGATCGGGTTCCAGCTCGCGCACGCAGGCCGTCCAGAGACCATCCGCCGCCTGCGCCGCCTCCCCCTCGAGCGCGAAGCGCTGCTGGCCGATGCAGCGCACCGAAAGCAGGCCCGCCTGGAGCGCGTCGACGGCGTCGATGCGCGCACGCACGCCCACCGCCTCGAAGCGCACCGGCGCCTCCTGCGTCTGCCGTGTCTCCCGCTCCCGAGCCTCGGCACGATGGCGCACTTCGCCGCCCTGGACCAGGCACACGACGCCGAAGTCCTCGCCCTGCTTCAGGCAACGGGCGACGAGATCGAGGTAGCGCGCCTCGAACACCCGCAGCATCAGCAGGCCGCCGGGAAAGAGGACCGCGCGCAGCGGAAAGAGCGCCAGGCGGCGCCTTCCCGGCGGGCACGCGGCAGGCGCCTCGGTCGCCTCAGTCACGCGCGTCGAGCTCGCGATGGCGCACCAGCGTCACCTGCCGGCCGGCGAAGCGCCGCGCCAGTGTCTCCACCGCGTAGACCGAGCGGTGCTGCCCGCCGGTGCAGCCGATGGCCACCGTCAGGTAGCTGCGCTGGTCCTCCTCGAACGCCGGCAGCCAGCGCAGCAGGAAGCCCTCGATCTGCTCGAGCATGGCCGCCACCTCGGGTTGCGATTCGAGGTAGCGCGCCACCGACGCGTCGCGCCCGGTGAGCGGGCGCAGCTCGCGGATGTAGTAGGGGTTGGGCAGCACGCGCAGATCGAAGACGTAGTCCGAGTCGAGCGGCACGCCGTACTTGAAGGCGAAGCTCTGGAAGACCAGCGTCAGCGGCGCCTCGCGCGCGCCCACGAGGGAGCGGATCCAGCTGCGCAGCAGCGCCGGGCGCAACTGGCTGGTGTCGATGACGGTGGCGACGCTGCGCAGGTCGGACAGCAGTTCGCGCTCGATCTCGATCGCCTCCACCAGCGCGCGCGCCGAGTCGGACGTCGCCGCGCGCGTCGACAGCGGATGCGGACGGCGCGACTCCGAGAAGCGCCGCACCAGCGCATCGGTGCTGGCGTCGAGGAAGAGGGGGCGCACGTGCAGGCCCTCCTCGCGCAACTGCCGGATCAGGGGCGGCAGCACCGGCAGCGAGGACGCGGTGCGCACGTCCACCGCCACCGCCACGCGGTGCGACTGGCGCCCGTGCTCGAGGCGGATGAAGTCGCGCAGCAGCTCCGGCGGCAGGTTGTCGACGCAGAAGAAGCCCGCGTCCTCGAGCGCGTGCAGCGCCACCGACTTGCCCGAGCCCGAGATGCCCGTGACGAGGACGACCTCGTCGCGCGAGGACACGCCGTCCAGCGCTGCCCATTGCGTCATCGCGCTTCCTTCTCGCCACGCGCGAGCATCGCCTGCGCGTGCGCCGTGCCCGAGAGCGACTCGCCGCCGAGCATGCGCGCGATCTCGGCCACGCGCGCCTCGCCGGCCACGGTGTGCAGCGCGCTCGTCGTCGCACCGGCCTCGCAACCCTTGCTCACCACGAGGTGATGGTCGGCACAGGCGGCGACCTGCGCCAGGTGCGTCACCGCCAGCACCTGGCTCGTGCGGCCGAGCCGCTTCATCAGCGCGCCGATGCTGTCGGCGACCGCGCCGCCGACGCCGCTGTCGACCTCGTCGAAGACGAGCGTCGGCACGGGCGCATCGTCCGCCCCGGCCTCCCCGGCCGCGTCGGCCGGGGCGCCGGCGCGCCGGCTCGTGGCCACCGCCACCGCCAGCGCCAGGCGCGAGAGCTCGCCGCCCGAGGCGACCTTGGCGAGCGCGCGCGGCGAGCTGCCCGCGTGCCCGGCCACGCGCAACTCGACGGCCTCGAGGCCGAAGGCCTGCGGCTCGTCCTGCGGCAGCAGCGCGACCTCGAAGCGGCCGCCGGCCATGCCCAGCGTCTGCATCAGCTGCGTCACCGCGGCCGCGAGCCTGGGCGCGGCGCGCGCGCGTGCTGCGCTCACCGCCTTGGCCTCGACGCGCCAGGCGCCCTCGGCTTCGGTCGCGGCGCGCTCCAGGCCTTCGAGGTCGGCCGCCGCGTCCAGGGCCTGGAGTTCCTGCTTCCACGCGCCCAGCAGCACCGGCAGCTCGGCCGGGCTGCGCCGGTAGCGCCGCGCCAGCTGCACCCAGGCCGAGATCCGCGCATCGAGTTCGGCCAGCCGCCCCGGGTCGGGCTCACGGTGCCCGAGATAGGCGTGCAACGAACGCGCCGCGTCCTGCAGCTGCGCCTGCGCCGAGCGCAGCACCTCGGCGATCGCCTCCACTTCGGCGTCGTAGCGCGCCACGTCGTCGAGCGCGTCGAGCGCACGCGCGAGCAGTGCGTCGGCCGCGGGCTCGCCCTCGCCCACCGCGTCGAGCGCCGCGCGCGCCGCGTCGAGCAGCGCCTGGCCATGCGCCAGGCGCTGGTGCTCGGCCTCCAGCTCGCCCCACTCGTCGGCGCCGGGCGCGAGCTTGTCCATCTCGGCGAGCTGCCAGGCCAGGCGTTCGCGCTCGCGCTCCAGCGTGTCGCGCGCCGCGCGCGCCTGCGCAAGCGCCGCCAGCGCCTCCCGCCAGGCCTGCCAGCGTCCGGCCAGCCGCGCCGGATCGATGCCCGCCTGCGCGTCGAGCAGCGCACGCACCGCGGCCGGCCGCGTCAAGCCCTGCCAGGCGTGCTGGCCGTGGATGTCGACCAGGCTCTCGGCAAGCTCGCGCAGCTGCGCCACCGTCGCCGCGCTGCCGTTGATCCAGGCGCGGCTGCGGCCTTGCGCATCGACCGCGCGCCGCAGCAGCAGCGCGCCCTCCGAGGTATCGAAGCCGCCCTCCTCCAGCCAGGGCAGAAGCTGCGGCGGCAGGTCGAACTCGGCGCTGACCTCGGCGCGCGGCGCGCCCTCGCGCACCAGCGTGGCGTCGGCACGGCTGCCCAGCGCCAGCTGCAGCGCCTCGACGAGGATGGACTTGCCCGCGCCGGTCTCGCCGCTGAGCACCGTGAAGCCGGGCTCGAGCGCGAGTTCGAGCCGGCGCACGAGGACGACGTCGCGAAGGGCCAGGCGGCGCAGCATGAGCGCAAGCGGGCTAGACCACGCCCTCGTACCAGCGCAGCTTGCGCCGCAGCGTGGCGTAATAGCTCCAGCCCGGCGGATGCAGGAAGCAGGCCTTGTGCTGCGAGCGCCGCACGCGCACCTGATCGCCGTGCAGAAGGCTGGCGATGCTGTGCATGTCGAAGTTGGCCGAGGCGTTGCGGCCGGCGACGATCGTGATGCGGATCTCGCCGACGTCCGGCAGCACGATGGGCCGGTTGCTCAGCACGTGGCTGGCGATCGGCACCAGCACCCAGCCGGCGATGCCCGGGTGCAGGATGGGCCCGCCGGCCGACAGCGCGTAGGCCGTGCTGCCGGTGGGCGTGGCCACGATCAGGCCGTCGGCGCGGATGTTGGCGACGAAGTCCTCGCCGATGTCGATGCGCAGCTCGACCATGCTGGCCGTCGCGCCGCGCGAGACGACGACATCGTTGAGCGAGAGTCCGTCGAAGATCGGTTCGCCGTCGCGCCAGACCTGGCTCTCGAGCATGGCGCGGTACTCCTCCTCGTAGTCGCCGGCGACCAGCGAGCGCAGTGCGTCGCGGTACTGGCCGTGCGGCACGTCGGTGATGAAGCCCAGCCGGCCCTGGTTGATGCCCACCAGCGGCAGGTTCTGGCGCGCGAGCTGGCGTGCGATGCCGAGCATGGTGCCGTCGCCGCCGACGACGACGCACAGGTCGCAGCGCTGCCCGAGCTGCTCCACCGGTACGGCGTCGAAGTCGGCAACGCCCGTGGCCTCCGCGGTCTCGCGTTCGAACGAGACCTCCATGCCCAGCCCGAGCAGAAAGTGCGCCAGTTCCTCCAGCATCGGGCGAATCCCGTGGGCCTGGTACTTGCCGACGATCGCTGCGTGGCGAAAGCGCTTGGACATGGTGCGCGGCATTAGACCATAGGGCCCGGGCGAACGAGGCTGGAACAGGCCGCGTCGGCCTTGCGTAGCCGCGCAGTCGGCCAGAGCCGCAGCTGATACGATGCAGGGTATGCGAGTCGCTTGCGCGAGATCAATGGCGCGGCGTCCGATCTCGGCAGCATTGCCGCAGACGGAGCGAATCACCACGGCAACCCTAACCAGAGGAGAACTGTCATGTCGGACTCATCAAGCCGTACCGCCCGGGCGCACCCGGTGTCGCTGGCCGGAGCGAGGTGGGTGGGCCGATGGCGCACCCGTGTTTCACTGGTCGCCGCGATGCTGCTGGTGCTGGCGGGGCCGCAGGCGGCCGCAGCGCCGGTAGCGCTGAGTGGCCCCATCATCGCCACCACCACCACCCAATGCGCGCCCTGGTGCGGCGGGCTGCTGTCAGGGGCCGACGCCGAGATCGATGCCGACAGCGGGCTGGCCAACGGGCAGTTCAGGGGCAGCGCCTTCGGCTGGACCTCGGCAGAGGTGGCTGGGGGCGGCTGGTTTGGCAAAACAGCGGCTGCCACCGCAACGGCCGAGTGGTGGGCCGCGGTACATGCGCCGGACGATCATGATGGCGATCCGTTCAATCTCTACTTCGACTGGAATCTGTGGCTCTTCGCAAACCACGACGCGATGCTGGGTCAGGCCGTGGGCGGTGCGGAGATGACCGTCAGGTGGTACGAATGCCGGCCGCGGCCGACCGGGCCTGGCTGCTCCTCGTTCCTGACGTTCGAGAAGAAGCGTGTCTACAACGACTCGATTTCAGCGCAAGAGACCTGGGACCTGGGCCTGTACAACAGCAACATGTCCTACGGCCGTCTGAACGTCCTGTTCACCGTGGGCGGCGCTGTATCGACCACGCCCATACTCGGCGTTTACGCTACCGCCAGCGACGTTGCAACCTTCGGCTTCACCCTGAGGGCCGATGACGGCCTGCCACCACCGCAGCCGACGGTTCCGGAACCCGGTACGTTGAGCGCCGCCCTGGCCGCCATGGGTGTGCTGGGTCTGCTGCGCCGCCGCCGCGCGAGCCCGGCACGGAGCTGAGCGGCGATTCGCCGGCTCCGGCGCCGGAGCGCAATCGCCTCGTGACGGACATAGCGGGCGGCAGGGCCCGTTGCAGGGACACGCGCAGCCAGCGCGCCGCTCCGACCGCGGACGGTCGCGCGCGGGCACGGTCGGCACGGCAAGCCGGCCAATGGCGAGCGGCCGTCGTCGGCGTTGGAGCTTCGCGGCAGCGGCAGGAACGCTTGCCCGAAGGCCGGGCCGATCGTGTCCAGGCCAACTCGCGCTGGTCGCCGCGCGCCGGCCTCGAGCCTGCAGCGGCGACCGCGAGCACGCCCGTTCGTAGAATGGGCGGCATGCTGGACGATCGCGCCAAGACGCTGCTCAAGGCCCTGGTCGAGCGCTACATCGCCGACGGCCAGCCCGTGGGCTCGCGCACCTTGTCGCGCGCCTCGGGGCTCGAGCTCTCGGCGGCGACCATCCGCAACGTGATGGCCGACCTCGAGGAGCTTGGCCTCATCGCCAGCCCGCACACCAGCGCCGGGCGCGTGCCCACCGCGCGCGGCTACCGGCTCTTCGTCGACACCATGCTCACGGCGCAGCCGCTGAACCTGGACGAACTCGCGCGCGTGGCGCCCGAGGTCGCCGCGGCGCGCCAGCAGCTGCATCCGGACCAGCCGCAGCGCGTCATCGCGCAGGCCGCGCAGATGCTCTCCAGCCTTTCCAGCTTCGTCGGCGTCGTCACCGCGCCGCGCAAGGCCGGCGTCTTCCACCACATCGAGTTCCTGCGCCTGGGCGAGCGCCGCGTGCTCGTCATCCTCGTCGCCCCCGACGGCGACGTGCAGAACCGCGTCATCATGACCGCGCGCGACCACTCGCAGCGCGAGCTGGCCGAGGCCACGAGCTACCTCAACAGCCACTACGCCGGGCTGTCGATCGAGGAGGTGCGCGAGCGCCTCAAGCACGAGATCGAAGCCCTGCGCGCCGAGATCGCCACGCTCATGCAGGCCGCGGTGCAGGCCGGCACCGACGCCCTCGCCGAAAGCAGCGAGAACCTCGTCGTCAGCGGCGAGCGCAACCTGCTGGGCGTGCAGGACTTCGGCAACGACCTGGGCAGCCTGCGCCGGCTCTTCGACATGTTCGAGCACAAGACCGAGCTCATGCGGCTGCTCGACACCTCCAGCCGCGCCGAAGGCGTGCGCATCTACATCGGCGGCGAGAGCCAGGTCGTGCCCTTCGAGGAGCTCTCGGTCGTCACCGCCCCCTACGAGGTCGACGGCCGCATCGTCGGCACCCTGGGCGTCATCGGCCCCACGCGCATGGCCTACGAGCGCATGATCCAGATCGTCGACATCACCGCGCGCCTGGTAGGCAACGCCCTGTCGACCAAGTAGCCGCCGCGCCCCGGCTCGCCGCGCGAGCGCGCAAAGCCTGCACGACACCCCACTCCGTAGAATCCCGCGCGCCGGCGCATGCCGCACCCGGGGCCGTTCGCTCGGGTGGTTGGAGCGGCGGACTCGTGAGCGCCTTGTTTTCGGGGGCCGTTAGCTCAGTTGGTTAGAGCAGCGGACTCATAATCCGTTGGTCGCTGGTTCAAGTCCAGCACGGCCTACCACCGAAGCAGGCGCCACCCTGAAGTCCCAGCACCATCCGAACCCATTTCGCCGCTCCATCGAGGACGAGTTGCTCGTAGGCGGCGGCATGCCACGGATGTCGTAGCTGCGCCATCGCGCAGGGTGAGCACGCCCAGGCACCCACGACGCGCTCGGAACCGACTATTCCAACGCCATCGCGATCCGCGCCAGCACGTCGAGAATGGCCGGTACGCGTTCCACGTTTGCGGCGCTGTCCAGGCCGCAGCCGACCTCGTAAGTCAACTGATCGTCCCTGACCCAGGCGCGTTCGAACCAGCCGCCTCGTTGCCAGTCGATGAGGGTGCGCCGGATGTCCGGCGCCAGTGCGCGTGCGACCTTGTCTCTGTCGTTCGTCCGAACGATGAACCAGCGGTCGAACTCGGGATCACCCACTTCGACGTCGTTGACCAGTCTGGCCCCCAAGCCGGAGCGCTGGGGGTACAGCTCAAAGGTCGTCGCCGTCCTCAGCGCAAGATGGACGCGGATATACGGACTGGTGCCCTCGGAGCCATAGGTGGCGAACCTCGAGATCGTGCATGCCCGCCCCTTGAACGTTCCCGTCAACGGTCTGGACGCTGGCTGGGCGTTCAGCGTCTTCGCGAGCGCTTCGAGAGCCACCGCCGCGGCGGCCTGATCCGCCTTGGAGCGACGAAACAGCCATACAGCGCCGACCCCGAGGGCGAGGAAAAGCAGGGCGATGCCGAGCAGGATGCCCATATCGCAACCAAGCGCGCGCGAACGCCGCGATCGTGAGAGTTCTGCCTGAATGTGGCGAGAGTATCGCAGTGGCGATGCGCCACCCATCGCTCGAACACACCGGTGGTGGCCAGAAACTCGGCGAAGAACACCAACTGGCCGTTCGGCGTGGCCGAAGCCCCCTCGTCCCAGCGCACGTGCATGCGCCCGCCCAGCGTGTCCACCGCCTGCGGCACCGCGGCCACAGCCTCGGCCGCCAAGGCCACCTCGCTCTTGCATTTGCTCTCACCCATCGGGTGAGTGTGCCAATCTCCCAGAAACCCGCGCCAGTGTTTGATCAGCGGGCGATCGCGAGGGGGGGAACTGCCGGATTTGGGTTCAGTGTTTGCGCGGCTGCACCCGCACGCCGTCGGCCACCGCTGGTGGCGGGTAGATCAGGACCTCGGCGCCGGCATCCAGCCCGGCGGTGATCCAGGCGTGGCGCGGGTTGCGGCCGCCGAGCTGCACCGGGCGCAGCCGCGCGCGGCCCCGGTCGACGACGAAGACTGCGAACCCGGGCGACGCGCCGTGGCCTTCGGGCGGCAGCGGGAAGACCGCGCTGACCGGCACCCGCAGCGCGTCGTCGACGCGCTGCGTCAGGATCGCCACGCCGACGCGAAAGCCGTCGCCCAGCGCCTGCCAGCGCTCGCGCGGCGAGACGATGTCGATGCGCACGTTGACGCGCTGCTCCTCGACCCCCAGCGCCGAGATCTTGGTGAAGCCCGAGGGCTCGACCAGGAGCACGCGGCCAGCCAGGTCGCCGGCCCCACCCCAGTGCCCGATGCGCACCTCGCTGCCCGGCGCGGCGCGCAGCGCGTCGGCTGTCAGCAGCTCGGCGACGATTTCGAGCTGCGCGGTGTCGCCGATCTCGAGCAGCGGCGTGCCCGGCGCCACCGTGCCCTCGCTGGCGTGCAGCACACGCAGCACGCGTCCGTCGATCGGTGCCGCGACCGCGAAGGCCTGCGGCGCCTCGGCGCCGGGCCGCGTGGCGTCGAGCGCGGCGCGCGCCATCGCCAGCTCCTGCTCGGCGACGCGGCGGCCGGCGTCGGCGGCGGCGAGCTGCTGGCCAGCGGCCTGCAGCGCCAGCCGGTCGGCCTCGGCGCGCCCGGGCGAGACGAATCCCTGCGCCTCGAGCTGCGCGCTGCGATCGGCCTCGCTGCGCGCCAGCGCCTGCGCGACACGCGCCGCCTCGGCCTGGCGCGCCGCGCGCTGCACGCCGGCGCGCGCGGCCTCGACGCGCGCGGCCAGCTCGCGCCGGGTGCGCTCGTCGAGCAGCGGCGCCGGGGTCGGCGCGAGCGTGGCGACGACCTCGCCGGCGCGTACCGCGTCGCCGGCGTGCAACGCGATGCGCACGAGCCGGCCGGCCAGCGGCGCGGAGACGACGTAGCGGTCGCGCAGCGCGGTACGGCCCTCCTCGTCGATCGTGATCTCGAACAGGCCGCGGTCGGCGCGCGCGGTCTCGACCGTCACCGGGCGCGGCGCGAAGGCCCAGGCCAGCAGGGCGACGAGGGCAACGCCGCCGGCCAGCGCGGCAATCAGGGGTTTGGTCTTCATCGTGGATTAGCGGACAGGTCGGGTCCCGAGGCGAATGCCGCGGCGCGACGCGCCGGTGCCGCGCGCGCATGGGCGGCGCGAGGCGGGCGGGGCAGGGCGATCGAAGCCGATCATTCGCGCGTCTTGAGCGCCGCCACCATGTCGAGCCGGTCGATGCGCCGGCGCACGACCAGCGCGCTGGCCGCACCAGCTGCGACGATGGCGATCGCGGCCCAGGCGTAGGTGCGCGGCAGGATGACGATGGGGAAGAAGAACTGGTCGCTCTTGAGTGCGCCGATCAGCGCGTGCACCAGGCCCCAGCCGGCGAGCATGCCCAGCGGCAGCGCGACTGCGATCACCAGCGCCATCTCGCCCAGGAGCAGCGCCGAGACCTCAGTGCGCGTGAAACCCAGCACACGCAGACTGGCCAGCTCCCAGGCCCGCTCGGCGAGCGCGATGCGCGCGTTGTTGTAGACGACGCCGACCGCGATGACGGCGGCGAACGCGGTCAGCACCCCGCTCATGATGCGGATGTTGCGCGCGCTGATCTCTTCCATGTTGCGCAACAGGCTGGCCTTGCTGAAGGCGCCGACGACGCGCGGCATCTCGCGCGTGGCGGCCAGCAGCGCCGGCTCGCGGTCGGCGTCGATCTTCAGCACGAAGCCGCTGGACAGGTCGCCGTCGCCGAGCAGCCGGTTGAGCAGGCGGCGGTCGATGTACGCGTTCAGCCCCATCATCTCGCGCACCGTGGCGTCGACGGTCAGCGTCAGCGTGCGCGCGCGGCCCTCCAGGATCTCGGCCTGCACCCGGTCGCCCACGCGCAGGCCGAGCTTGTCGGCCAGGCGGTCGGTCAGCACCAGCCCCTGGCCGACGGGGTCGGTCGCGCGGCCGTCGACGTCGAGGATGCGGTAGAGCTCGGGCTGCGTCGCGTAGCCCTTGATCTGGGTGCGCTCGCGCCGGTGGCCGTTGACGAGCGTGGCCTCGACGTAGCGCGACGACTCGACCATCGTCACCCCCGGCAGCCGCGCCAGCTCGCCGGCCGCACGGTCGCTCGTCGCCTTCAGCGTCCAGACCGAGACGTCGAAGCGCATCGAGCGGTTGAACTGGGTGTCGACGAGGGTGTCGACCGCGTCGCGGAAGAAGTTGCCCAGCACGACGATCGCCACCGCCGCCGCCACGCCGCCGGCCGCCAGCAGCGTGCGCCAGGGCCGGCGCTCCATCTGGCGCAGGATCATGCGCAGCACCGTCGGCAACCTCGTCAGGCCCATGCGCTCGAGCAACGTGGGCCGGTAGCGCCCCGGGGCAGGCGGGCGCATCGCCTGCGCCGGCGCCAGCCGCACGGTCGAGGCGATCGCGCCCAGCGTGCCGGCCAGCGCCGTCAGCACGCTCAGGCCCGCGGCGACCCACACCAGCGAGGGCTCCAGGATGTGGTCGAAGCGCGGGAAGCGGAAGAACTCGGCGTACAACCCCAGCATCATCGTGCCCAGCCACTTGCCCAGCGCCACGCCGATCGCGAGCCCGAGCGCCACGATCACGCCGACGAGCTGCAGATAGTGGCGCGCGATCGCGCGGTTGGCGTAGCCCAGCGCCTTCAGCGCCGCGATCTGCTCGCGCTGCGTCGCCACCAGGCGCGAGACGACGACGTTGAGCAAGAAGGCTGCGACGGCGAGGAAGATCGCCGGCATGATGGTGCCCAGCACGCGCTGCTCGGCGATCTCGGTGGCGAGCATCGAGTGCGAGACCTGGTCGTCGCGGCCGTGCGCGAGGCTGGCGCCGTAGGGCGCGAGCGCGCGCGTCAGCGCGTCCACCACCGCGCGCTCGCTGGCGTGCGGCGCGAGCTTGACCGCGACCCGGTTGAACGCGCCGCGCATGTCCCAGGCGGCGTCCATCGCGTCGCCGTCGATCCAGAAGACGCCGAAGCCGCGCCGGTCGGGCGAGCCGAAGCTGCCGGCGAAGACGTACTCGGGCGACAGCGCGAGCGCCGCGACCTGCAGCGTCCGCAGCCGGCCGTTGACCAGCGCCTGCAGCCGGTCGCCCGGCGTCAGGCCGTGCGCGAGCGCGAAGTTCTCCGACACCCATGCCGGCAGCGCCCCGTCGGCCAGCGCCGGCCCGGGGCCGTCCTCGGTGCGGCCGCCGCGCAGCGAGACGCGGTTCATCGCCAGCGGCCGCTCGCGCGGCACGCCGATGAGCTGGCCGATGATGGGGTCGGTGACGTCGGCGATCTCGATGCGTACCGCGTGCTCGGCCGTGACCTGCACGTCGGCCACGCCGGGCAGCGCGCGCAGCTCGTCGACGACCGCGCGCGGCGCGCGCTCGACGGCGGCGAAGACGTCGGCGAAGGCGCCGCTGGCGTAGAAGCTGTCGCGCGCGTGCTCCAGCGAGTCGACCGCCGACAGCGTCGTCACGTAGCCCGCCACCCCGCTGCCGACGACGAGCGCGATCGTCAGCGCCTGGCTCCACAGCAGCCGCAGGTCGCGCAGCAGCTTGATGTCCAGCGCCTTCATCGCCCGCACGCTACCAGTGCAGCTCGGCCGGGCTGATCTTGCGCGCGTTGCGATCGATGCCCGCCAGCCGGCCGTCGCCCAGGTGCAGCACCCGGTCGGCCATGCCGGCGATGGCGGCGTTGTGCGTGATCACCATCGTCGTGGTACCGATCTCGCGGTTGACCTGCTCGATGACCTCCAGCACCAGGCGGCCGGTCTGGACGTCCAGCGCGCCGGTGGGCTCGTCGCACAGCAGCAGGTCGGGGCGCTTGACGATCGCGCGCGCGATCGCCACGCGCTGCTGCTCGCCGCCGGAGAGCTGGGCCGGGAAGTGGTCGCGGCGCGGCGCCAGCCCGACCCTCGCGACGGCCTCGTCGATGTCCATCGGATCCTCGGCGATGTCGGTCACCAGCGCCACGTTCTCGCGCACCGTCAGGCTGGGAATCAGGTTGTAGAACTGGAATACGAAGCCGACATGCTCGCGCCGGTACGCGGTCAGTGCCGCCTCGCCGGCGCCGCTGAGCGTCTTGTCGCGGAACTTCAGCGTGCCCGAGGTCGGCACGTCCAGCCCGCCGAGGATGTTCAGCAGCGTGGACTTGCCGCTGCCCGACGCGCCGAGCAGGACGATGAACTCCCCTTGCGCGACGTCGAGGTCGACGTCGCGCAGCGCGACGACCTCGACCTCGCCCGTGCGGTAGACCTTGGTCAGGCCGCGCGCGACCAGCACCGGTGCGGCGGCCGGCGACTCGACCGGTTGCGCCAGCATGGGGCCGGATTGTCGAGCCGCGACCTTGCGCCGGCTTTACTTCGGTCAACCGTGCCGATCGCTGCCCGGCCGCGTCCGTGGCAGCTTCGCTCCTGGCCCGGTGGTGCTCCGGGCAAGCCGGGCGCGAGGCATCGAGACGCGCCGCGGGCTACGATGGCGACCGCTGCGACCGCGCGCGACCTTCGCACCGGCCACCACGCCACCCTCGACGGGCGCCTGGGCCCGCTCCGATCCTGGAGCCATGACGATGCCGCTACCCCGCCTGCCCGCCCTGGCGACCCCGTCGGCGCGCCGCGTTTCCAGACGAGTACGACCTCGCCGTCATCCCGCATGTGCCGGTGCGGCAGTGGTTGCTGTCGCTGCCGATCCCGCTGCGCGTGCTGCTGGCCGCGCAGCTCGAACTGGTCACGCCGGTGCTGCAGGTGGTGCAGCGCGTGGTCGCGCGTCATCTGCTGGAGGCTGCCGGGCTGAAGTCTGAGGACGGCCACGGCGGCGCGGTCACGCTGATCCAGCGCTTGGGGTCGGCCGCCAAGCTCAACATTCACCGGCACGGCCTGGTGCTGGACGGCGTGTACCGGTGTGGTGCCGATGGCGAGGCGCAGTTCGTCGTCAGTGGGCGCGCCCACTGACGAGGTGCATGCGCTGCTGCAGACCCTCATCGCGCGGCTCATGAAGATGCGCACGCGCCGGAGCGTGCTGGTCGAGGACGGGGGCGCCAGCCGCTGTGCGCCGACATCGACGGTTTCAGCCTGCACGCCGCGGTGCGGGTCGAGGCGGACGACCGCGAGCGGCTGGAGCAGCTGTGCCGCTTCATCACGCTGCCGGCGCTGCCGGACGAACCCGTAAAGCTCAACGATGCGGGCCAGGTGGAGCTGAAGCTCGAGACGCCAGGTGCGTGTGCAGGCCCAGCGCACGCGCGCGCTCGAGCAGCCGCACGGCGTGCAGCTCGCCGCTCTCGTACATCTCCATCATGAGGCCCGAGCCGCCGACGAACTCGCCGCCCACGTACAGCTGCGGGATGGTCGGCCACTGCGCATAGTCCTTGATGCCCTGGCGGACCTCGTCGTCCTCCAGGACGTTGAAGGTGGCCACGTCCCTGGCGCCGGCGGCCTTCATGATCTGGATCGCGCGGCCGGGCCCCCGCGTGCACCCCCGCGTTCGCGGGGAGCGCAGGCGCGCCGGGCGCCGCCGGCGCCGGTTGTGCAACGGTTTTGCAACGCTGCCGGCGGCTCAATCGGTTCCGACGACAACGCAGCGCCCGACACGGGCGAACCCGAGGGACCGATGAAGACCGAAGCGAAGGCCGCGATGCTGCTGGCGCCGCCGCCGGCCGATGCTGCCGTCGCCTACTGGGGCACGCTGCCCACCCATGACGGCAGCCGCATCTACCAGTGGCATGTCGCCGACTGGATCGCGCACGCCTTCAACGACGGCGACACCACCGTCAACACCTCGATCACGATGTTCTTCACGCAGTGCTTCGGGGGCAACTGGCTGGCCAGCTTCAACGCCACCCCCTTCGAGGCCCAGCTCTATGGCTTGTACGACCGCTGGCGCTTCACCGAAGCCACCGTGGCCTCGGCGGACAGGGCCGGCGACCTCAGCTACTACAACGGTTACCACCGCTCCGCAGCGGCGGCCTTCTCGCCGTACACGAGCGCCGCCGGGGTGCACGACCAGGGCATCTTTGGCGCCTGTGCCCAGGAGACGCCGTTGATCCAGGGCGATGCCGACCGGCGGATCGGCTGGTCGCAACTGGGCCTGGGCAACACCTTCGTGCTGGCCTACGCCGGGAAGCCGGAGTCGCTGGACTGGGACGACCTGCGCGACATCCACGACGCCACGCGCAACCGCAGCGGGGTCGGCGCGGTCTTCCTGGGCGGTGCCGGGGACGCCAGCAGCGCCGGCATGGTCGGCGCGGAACTGCGTGCGGCCACGGCGTCCAGGCTGGAGGCGACGATCTTCGAGATCGGCGCCCATCTGCGTGCCGGTTCCTTCGACACCTTCGGCTTCTTCGCCACCGACCACGGCGGCCTGGCCACCGTGGACGTCGCGCCGGCGGTGCTGTTGCCGGGCGCGCTGCGCCGCGTCGTGCTGCGCAACACCACCGGGCAGACCTTCGAGTTCGACTGGATCGCGCTGTCGCCCGGCGACGTGGCGCGCCCGCAGGGCATCCCGGCGATCCCCGAGCCTGGGACCTGGGCGCTCATGCTCTGCGGCCTGGGCGTCGTCGGCCGGCTTGGACGGCGTCGCCTGCGCGAACCCTCGGCTACCCCATGAAGCTGCATCGACCCCATTCCAACAACCGCTTGCACGATGCCCATGACATGAACATCATCCGAACGATCGCCGACCTGCCGCCAGCACCTGGCGCACACGCCCTCGGCGGCGGCACCCGCGCGCTGCCGGTGGCCAGGGGCAGGCACTGGCTGCTGCCCGCGACGCGCATCGTGCGCATGGTCGGTGCGCTGCTGCTGGGTGCCGCCGCGGTCAGCGCGGCCCGAGCCGACTTAGCGATCGGCCAGCGACCGCCGGCGCTGCTGGAGTACGCCACACCCACGCCCCAGCTGTCCTCGGGCGCGGTGGCGCTGAGCGACTTCAAGGGCAGCCGGCGCACGACCACCTGCGACGACAACTGGTCGTTCTGGTCGTGCCGCGAGCGGTACACCGACGCCGGCGAGGACCGCACGCAGCGCGCCGACGACGGCATCGCGGCCGCGGAACGGCGAACCGGCGTGTTCCCGCGTGTCGACCACACGCATGCCGAGTCGTGGGCTCGTGCACGCAGCGGCTTCGGCAGCAACCGCGCCGAGGCCCATGCGGTCACCTCGTTCCTCTGGACCGAGACTCGCGTCAACCACGCATGGGATCCGACGACCTTCACCATCGAGGGCGCATCGAGTGCCTGGGCCTTCGCCGACAGCCTGTGGAGCGAGGTCCTCGTCCCGGATGCCGACGGGCCGATCGCGCTGGCGTTCGTGCTGCGCCAGCACGGCACGGTGAGCCCCCCCGTGGACGTAGGAATGCCCGGGCCGTTCGTTCCCTACTGGGACGACGGCGAGGGCGCGCTCGAGGTGCAGCTCTTCGACCTGGACACCATCGTCACCTACGACCTCGGCGACGGCCACTATGTCGACGGCCCGGCGTTGGTCGCAGCGGACAGCCTGGTCCGCGACTGGACCGACGGTGCGGGCAGCGACCACTTCCAGCTGAGCTTCGACGCGCTGGCCGGCACGCGCTATGCGTTGGTGTCTCGGCTGACGCTGTCCGCCTACAACAACGCACGCATCGACATGTACGGCACCGCCGAGCTCGAACGCATCCTCGTCGCGCCAGGGCAGTCGCTCGCATTCGCCAGCGGGACGGCCTACACCGTCAGCGTCGTGCCCGAGCCTGCGGCCTGGGCGCTGATGCTCGGCGGCCTGGGCGTCGTGCTGCGGCGTGCCGCCGGCCGCGCGCGGCGGCCCGGTCCGGCCGCCTGAGCCGAGCCGGCCGTCATAGACACCTACCCCAAGGCTGCAACACCACACCGCAGCCGGGGCGGCGTCGCGCGACTCGTCAGCGCGGCGCGATCGGAATCAGGGTCGACACTGACAGCGAGGTCGCCCGCGAGCGTCATGAGCGACGAAGGGCCTACCAAAGCCGCCATACGCGACGTCACGCTCGCCAGAACCAGGCACCTCGAACCGCCGCAGGACCGCCACAGGTCGACCTCGAGGGCGTTTGAAAACACCATGCGCCGGGTTTGCCAATCCGCGCCGTGAATGAACATCATCCATGCCGTGAGGACTCTTCCCCGCCTGGTGGACGACGCGCTCGCCGCGCGGCTGCGCGTGATGCCGGCCGTCGTGCTCACCGGCGCGCGGCAGACAGGCAAGAGCACCCTGGTCGAGAAGCTCGTGCCGGGCGAACGGCGCTACCGCTCGCTCGACGACTTCGACGTGCGCGATGCGGCGCGTCGCGACCCCGAGGCCCTGCTGGGCGGCGCCGATCCGCTGACGCTCGACGAGGTCCAGCGCGAACCCTTTCCTTCACGGGGCCCCGGCGATCCTCGGGCACCGACACCCGGGATGACCTGGAAGGCAGTCCCGAGCAGGCCGGTGAGCGCGTGCCCGACCGTGCTGGTGACGCTGCCGAGGAAGGCCACGGCGGCGACCGCCGCCATGTAGTCGCCGGAGCCGTGGATGGCCGCCGCGGCGTTGAAGATGCCGAACAGGCTGTCGGCGTTCTGGTAGGCGCAGATCTCCCACATGCGTCGCTCCTCGGGGGGCGTGGATCCTGAAGCGATGTGCCGAAGGCGTCGGGCCGGAACGACCTCAAAGGCACGGTGATATCGGCATCACGAGAAGTGCGGAAGTCCTGCCGAGGGCTGGCACACGCCATCGGTTGCACGCGGTGGAGGGCCATCTTCTTGCCCCCACAAGCCCGACCGACGGGCGAAGCCAAGAGCAGGGTGATCCTGAGACGGTGGAGGTCTCCCATCGAGCCCTGTGCATGCCGTGCACGCCAAGCGGCGCAAACGCTGGCTCGGCCGCGGCCGCGCCGCGGTCCCGGTCAGGCTGGGTCCTCGGCCTGGGACGGCGCACTCATGGTCGGCACCCGGCCCGCGCCTTGCAGCACCAGCGCCAGCATCTGGTCGGCGGCGGTCTCCACGTCCAGCGTGCCGATGCCGGCCAGGTAGCGCGCGGCGTGGTGCTCGATACCACCGAAGACCATGTCGCGCAGCAGGCGCACCGGTGTGTCCGGCCGCAGCTCGCCGGTGCGCACCCCTTCCTCGAGCGCCAGGCGCAGGAAGGCGGTGTAGCGCTGGTTGAGTCCGCCGACGATGCGGCTGAACTCGGGGTCGCCGGTGCGCAGCTCGCGGATGATCAAGCGCATCAGGCCGGGGCTGTCGCGCAGCGAGCGCAGGTGGGCGGCGATCAGGTAGCGCAGCCGGCTGCGCACGGAGGCGATCTGCCGCACTTCCCGCTCGAGTTCGTCGAGCTTGCGGCTGTACCAGTCGGACACCACCCGCGCCACGAGTTCGCGCTTGGACTTGAAGTAGCGGTAGACGTTGCCTTCCACCACGCCTGCGCGTTGTGCCACGTCGGCCATGGTGGCCGCGTCGTAGCCGAGCTGGCAGAACACCTGCTCGGCAGCAGCCAGGATGCCTTCGTAGCGTTCGGCCTTGGGCAGACGCTTGCGCGCCGGCGCAGCCGGGGATCGGACCCGTGCGGGCATGGACAACGGCAGACGGTGCGGTGGGGACTGGGCGCTCAGCGAGGCGGCAGACGGAACGCGCCGTCGAGCCGGATGCACTCGCCGTTCAGGTAGGCATTCTCGACGATGGTGCAGCACAGGCTGGCGATCTCGTCGGGCTGGCCGAAGCGCTTGGGGAACTGGAAGTCCGCGGCGATGCGATCGACCACGCCGGCAGGCAGGCTCTGCAGCATCGGCGTCCAGAAGGCGCCGGGCGCGATCGCGTTCACGCGGATGCCCAGCGGCGCCAGCTCGCGCGCGGCCGGCAGGCTCAACCCGACGACGCCGGCCTTGCTGGCGCTGTAGGCGCTCTGCCCGACCTGGCCGTCGAAGGCAGCGCCCGAGGCGATGTTGACGACCACGCCCCGTTCGCCGTCGGCGTCGGGCGGGTTCTCGCGCATGGCCTGCACGCAGTGGGACATGACATGGAAGGTGCCGGCCAGGTTGACCATCAGCGTGCGGCGGAAGCGCTCGCCCGCGCTGGCGCGGCCTTCGCGGTCGAGGATGCGCAGCGGGCTGACGATGCCGGCAAAGTTGAAGCAGGCGTGCAGCGCGCCGAAGTGCGCGCGCCCCTGCGCCACCGCCGCGGCAACCTGCGCCTCGTCGGCGATGTCGACGGCGGCAAAGAGCACCCGCTCGGCGCCCAGCTCGGCGGCCAGCGAGCTGCCGGCCTGCGCGTTGTGGTCCAGCACCAGCACGCGCGCGTCGTGCGCGCGCAGCAGGTAGCGCACCGCGCCCTCGCCCAGGCCCGAGGCGCCTCCGGAGACGACGACCGTCTTGCCCGCGAGCTTCATGCGGCGCGCCCGTAGACGCCGATGTGCGCGCAGGACTCCTCGACGCCCCAGATGCCGCCACCGTTCTCCTGGATCGCGTGGCGCGCGCCTTCGACCTGGCGCGGGCCGCACTCGCCGCGCAGCTGGCTGACGAGCTCGAACACCTGCCCGAGCCCGGTGGCGCCGATCGGATGGCCCTTGCTCTCCAACCCGCCCGAGGGGTTGATCGGGATGCGCCCGCCCAGCGTGGTGGCGCCGGACTCGGCGAAAGCACCGCCTTCGCCCAGCGCGCAGAAGCCCAGGTTCTCGCTTTGCATCAGCTCGCCCATCGCGGTGGCGTCGTGCACCTCGGCGACGTGGATGTCCTCGGGCCCGAGGCCGGCGGCGGCGTAGGCATCGGCCGCGGCCAGGCGCGTGAGGTGGTGCTCCAGGTCGTCGCCATCGCGCGCGCTGGCCGTGCGCAGCACGCTGGCCAGCACCACCACTGCGCGCGAACGATCGGCGCGCAGCCGCCGGAAGCCTTCCTCGTTGCACAGCAGCGCCGCGGCGGCGCCGTCGGAGATCGGCGAGCACATCGGCAGCGTCAGCGGGTAGGTGATGGGCGGCGCAGCGAGCACCTCCTGCACCGTCATCGCCTGGCGGAACTGGGCGCGTTCGTTGGCACAGGCGTGGCCGCGGTTCTTCGAGGCGATCGCGGCCAGCTGCCGCTGCGTGATGCCGAAGCGGCGCTCGTACTGGCGCGCGAAGGACGCGTAGACGTCCATGAACGGGCTGTACTGGCTGGGCGAGGTGCTGCCCGGTGGCGGCGTCACGCCCTCGCCCAGCGCGAGGATGGTGCGGTGGTTCTGCGCGGGCGTCTGCACGTCCCAGGCGGCGTCGAAGATGCCGAAGCGCCGCGCGCGGTCCTCGGTGTACATCTTGTCGCTGCCCACGGCCAGCGCCACGTCGCAGGCGCCGGAGCGCAGGTAGTGGTAGGCCATGTGCAGCGCCGTGCTCGCGGTGGCGCAGGCATTCTCGACGTTGAACATCGGGATGCCCTGCAGCCCCAGCGGCAGCAGCGCCACCTGCGCGCCCACCAGGTGCTGACCCTCGAGGTAGCCCTGCGCGCAGTTGCCGTAGAAGGCGGCGCGCACGTCGGCCACGGTGCAGCCGGCGTCGCGCAGCGTGTCCTGCACGGCCCAGGCCACCAGCTCCTTGACCGAGCGCGCCGGGTGGCGGGTGAAGGGCGTCATGCCGACGCCGACGATGTAGATGTTGTCCATGGATCTCGGGGCTGTCTGGTGCGGCGGGGGGCTCGCCTGGCGCTCTTCACGCCGTGCCGTTCGCGGGGTTGCAAGGTCCTAGCGGCCAACGTAGACCGGCTCGCGCTTCTCGACGAAGGCACTGGTGCCCTCGCGCATGTCCTGCGTACGCATGTGCGCGCGCAGCTCGAACAGCTCCTGGCGCAGCGCGTCGGCCAGCGGCTTGTCGGCGCTCGTGTCGGCCAGGTGCTTCAGGCGTGCCAGCAGCAAGGGGCTCTTGCGTGCCAGCGCTTCGGCGAGCGCCTGCACACGCCCGGCCAAGGCCGCGGGCGGCACCACCTCGTTGACCAGGCCCCAGGCCTGCCACTGCGCCGCCGGCTGCAGCTCGCCGGTGAACAGCAGCTGCTTGGCCACGTTCAGCGGCAGCCGCCGCGGCAGCAACGCGGCCGAGCCGCCGCCTGGGAAGATGCCGTAGTTGGCGTGGCCGTCGCCGAGCGTGGCGGTGTCGGCGGCGATCACGAGGTCGCAGCACAGCAGCAGCTCGAGCCCGCCGCCTACGGCAACACCGTTGACGGCGCCGATCAGCGGCTTGCGCAGCGCGCGCACGGCAGC
This sequence comes from Burkholderiales bacterium, assembly GCA_026932235.1. Taxonomy (GTDB): domain Bacteria; phylum Pseudomonadota; class Gammaproteobacteria; order Burkholderiales; family Burkholderiaceae_C; genus Rubrivivax. The sequence continues at coordinate 123,051 of JAIXKR010000006.1, read as the reverse complement.
GAAGCAGCGCGCCACCGTGTCGATGTAGTCCTCCTCGCCGGCGGCCACGGCACGACCACCGGCGACGACGTCGTGCTGCAGTGCCTTGATGTCGCCGCCGGCGCAGAAGGCGCGGCCGGTGCCGGTGAGCACCACCACGCGCACCGCCGGGTCGGCCTGCGCCCGGGCGACGCCGTCGGCCAGCGCCTCCAGCGCCGGACGGTCCAGCGCATTCAGCGCCTGTGGCCGGTTCAGCTGCAGCCAGGCCACCGGGCCCTGCAGGCGGTAGTCCACGCTCATGCGGGTCGCTCCTGAACGCGTGGCGTCAGTGCGCGCCGAACTCGGTCAACGCCTTGACGCTGCCGTCGCGCGCGTTGAGCTGGAACATCTTCAGCGGCGGCGCGGCGTGACCGGCCGGGTTGTCCAGCGAGATCGCGCCGCTCAGGCCGCCGGTGTCGAAGTTGCGCGTCTTGCCCAGCTCGGCGATGACGCAGGCGCGCGTGACGCTGCGGCCGCAGCGGCGGATGGCGTCGGCCATCAGCTTGATGCCGACGTAGCCGCTGACGGCGTAGCGGCTCATCGCTGCCACCTCGTCGGGTGCCAGGTGCTTGCGCGCGCTGTCCATCAGGCGCTGGCCGGCGGGGTCGCTGAGGCTCGCGTAGTAGTCGTCGAAGTAGTAGTCGTAGCCGTAGGGCGCCGCGAGCTTGATCGTCGCCGGCAGGCCGGCGGCCCAGTTGCCGACGACGGTGAGGTCCATGCCCAGGCGGCGCGTCTCGGACAGGATGCCAGCGACCTCGCTGACGACGGTGCCCAGCACCAGCACCTCGACGCCGGCTTCCTTGAGGCGCAGCGCCTCGGCCGAGAAGTCCTTCGCCCCGCGCTGATACGGCACCTCGACGACGTCCTTCAGCTTCAGCTCGGCGACGGCCTTCTGGTAGCCCTTGAGCACACCCTTGCCGTAGTCGTCGTTCTGGTATAGCAGGCCGAAGCGCGCGCTGCGCTTGCCCTGCTTGTCGGCGAGGTAGCGCATGCCCTCGTAGGCGGCGACGTCGTAGTCGGGCCCGACCATGAAGACGTTGGCGCGGCGCGGGTTCAGCACGGTCGGGTTGGGAGCGACGTGCACGATCGTCGGCACGCCCTTTTCCTCGACCACCGGCATCACCGCGGTGACACCCGAGCCGCCGGTGGTGCCGGTGACGGCGAACACCTTGTCGACGTCGATCAGCTTGCGCATCGCACTGACCGAGCGCGCCGGCACGTAGCCGTCGTCCTCGTACAGCACGCGCAGCTTGCGGCCGTTGATGCCGCCGGCGGCGTTGATCTCGGCCGCGGCCAGCTTGGAGCCGGCATAGGCCGACTTGCCGATGAAGGCGGCCGGGCCCGACAGCATCAGGACCTCGCCGATCAGGATCTCGTCGTCCGAAACCCCGGGCTCCTGCGCGAGCAGCGGCTGGGCGGCGGCCAGGGCCAGCGCCGGCGCGAGCAGCCAGCGGCGAAGTTGGGCTGTGAGCTTCATGCGTTGCACTCCAGTGAAGGGGGACAGGAAGGGTGTGAGACGAATCTCACTTCGACAGGGGCCACAGGACCCAGAAGCGCTTGGCCTTGCGCCAGATGCCGGCCAGCCCTTCGGGCTCCAGGCGCAGGAACAGCAGGATCACCGCGCCGTAGAGCAGTTCCTTGACCTCGTGCGCGTGGTTGGCGAACAGCGTGTCGAACCACGACCCGGTGCCGCCGAAGCCGAGGCGGATCAGCTCGGGCAGTCCGACCAGGAACGCCGTGCCGAGCAACGCGCCGGTGACGCGGCCGATGCCGCCGACGATGACCATCGCCAGCGCCTCGACGCTGAGCAGCACGCCGAAGGTGTCGACGTTGACGTAGCGCGTCTGCAGCGCCAGCAGCCCGCCGGCCACGCCGGCGTAGAAGGCGCTGACGACGAACGCCAGCAGCTTGTAGGCGGTGAGGTTGATACCCATCGCGCTGGCGGCGATGTCGTGCTCGTGCAGCGCGGCCCAGGCGCGGCCGATCTTGCTGCGCATCAGGTTCAGCGTCGCCAGCACGAAGGCCACCAGCAGCAGCAGCGCGAGCAGGTAGACGCTGCGGCCGTGGTCGAGTCCGGACACGAGCGGCATCAGTGCCGGCACCGGCATGCCGCTCGGCCCGCGCGTGATGCCCTCGAACATCACCAGCAGGTAGCTGACGATGACCGAGAAGCCGAGCGTGGTCAGCGCCAGGTACAGGCCCTTCAGGCGCAGCGAGGGGATGCCGACGGCCAGGCTCGACAGCGCCGCCACCATGCCCGCCGCGGCCAGCGCCGGCAGCGCGGGCCAGCCGTGGTCGGTGCCGAGGATGGCCTGGGTGTAGGCGCCCAGCGCGAGGAAGCCGGCATGACCGAGCGACAGCTGGCCGGCCACGCCGGTCAGCAGGTTCAACCCGAGCACCGCGATGGCCGTGACCGCGATCGTCGTCGCCAGCCCCAGCACGTAGCTGTTCGCCAGTGCCGGCAGCGCCAGCGCGGCGGCCAGCGCCAGCGCGCACCAGGCCCACTTGACCGGGTTGTCGCTGAGTGCGACGAGTTCGGCGTAGCTTTGCTTGAAGGTGCCGCTGCGCATCAGACCCTCTCGATCCGCCGCGTGCCGAACAGGCCGTAGGGCTTGACCATCAGCACGACGATGATCAGCAGGAAGCCGACGATGTCCTTCATGCCGCGGCCCAGGTAGCCGCCGGCCAGGTTCTCGAGCACGCCGATCACGAGACCGCCGAGTGCGCCGCCCAGCACGGAATCGAGCCCGCCCAGGATGGTCGCCGGGAAGGAGCGCAGGCCGAGGCTGTACACGGTCGGGTCGACGCTGAACAGGAAGGCGCACGCCAGGCCGGCAAGGCCGGCATACAGCGCCGCGAGCGCCCAGGCGAGCGTGTAGACGCGCCTGACGTCGATGCCCATCAGCAGCGCCGCCGATTCGTCGTTGGCGGTGGCACGCATCGCCAGGCCGGCGCGCGAGCGGGCGAACAGCGCCCAGGTGGCTGCGCTGGTGAGCGCCAGCGCCAGCAGCACCACGACCTGGGGCGTGTACAACGCCACCGGCCCCAGGCGTATCAGCGCGTTGCCCAGCAGGCGCGGCATCAGCTGCGGCTCGTTGCCCCAGGCGAGCACGATGACCGCGCGGATCATCACCGCCAGCGCGATCGTGACCATCACCTTGGCGAACATCGATTCACCGGCCATCGGCCGGATGAACAGCGCCTCGAGCAACACCGCGGCGACCATGGCCGCCGCCAGCGTGCCCGGCACCACCAGCCACAGCGCACCGGCATCCGGCCCTTGCGGTCCGGCCGGCATCCAGGTCGCCAGCGCATAGGCGATGTAGGCGGCCAGCATCATCAGCTCGCCCTGGGCGAAGTTGAGCATCCCGGTGGCGCGGTAGATGACCGCGAAGCCCATCGCGATCAGGCCGTAGACGCCGCCGACCACGAGTCCCGACACCAGCAGGTTGAACAAGAAGTCCATCGCTCAGGCCTCCTGCGCAGCTGCGGGCCCGTAGATCTGCGCGATCTCGGCGGCGAACTTGCGCTCGATCGCCGCGCGCCGCACCTTCATCGTCGCCGTCACCTCGCCATCGTCGTGGTCCAGTTGCTTGCGCAGGATGGCGAACTTGCGCACGTTCTCCACCCGCGCGAAGCGCTCGTTGACGCGATCGACATGGGCCTGCACCAGGTCGCGCACCTCGGGTAGTGCGGCGAGGCTCGCGTAGTTCGTGTAGGCCAGGCCGCGGTCCTGCGCCCACTTGCCCACGGTGGCGAGGTCGACCTGCAGGAGCGCGGCCAGGAAGTGGCGGCCGTCGCCCAACAGGATGGCCTCCTCGATGTACGGGCTCTCCTTGAGCGCGTTCTCGATCAGCGAGGGTGTGATGTTCTTGCCGCCGCTGGTGATCAGCACCGACTTCTTGCGGTCGACGATGCGGATCGAGCCATCGGCTGCATCGCGCTCGGCGATGTCGCCGGTGTGAAGCCAGCCGTCGGCGGTGATCGTCTTCGCGGTGGCCTCGGCGTCGTGCAGGTAGCCGCTGAAGACCATCTCGCCGCGCACCAGCAGCTCGCCGTCCTCGGCCAGGCGCTGCTCGATGCCGGGCACGGGCGGCCCGGCCCAGCCCAGGCGCACCTGCCCCGGGCGCTGCACGTTGATCAGGCCGCAGGTCTCGGTCATGCCGTAGACCTCGTGCACGGTCAGGCCGATGGCGCGGAAGAAGTGCGCGACCTGATCCGGCACCGGCGCGCCGCCGGCAGCGGCGAGGATCATGCGGTCCAGCCCCAGCGAGGCCAGCAGGTTCCCGAACACCGCTCGCCGCAGCAGCCGCTCGAGCATCCGGTCGGCGGCGCTCGCCGGAACGCCGCCGTTGGCGTAGGCGCGCGCGGCCAGCCGCTGTCCGGCGGCCAGCGCCAGCACGAAGGCGCGCCGCGCCAAGGGGTGCGCGTCCTGCGCGGCCAGCAGCACGTCGCGCTGCATCTTCTCCCAGATGCGCGGCACGCCGAGGAAGTACGTGGGCGCGATCTCGCGCAGGTCGTGCCCCACGGTGTCGATCGACTCGGCGAAGTTCACCACGCTGCCCCACACCAGCTGCGTGACGGTGGAGAAAAGCCGCTCGGCCACGTGGCACAGCGGCAAGTAGCACAGCGCCGACAGCGCCCGGCCCTCGAAGCCGTAGACCTCGCCGAGCACGCGTGCGGCGGCGACGATGCTGCGGTGACTGATGCGCGCACCCTTGGGCATGCCGGTGGTGCCCGAGGTGTAGACGATGATCGCGTCCTGCCGAGCTCGCAGCGTTGCCACCGCGCGCTCGATGCTGCAGCCAGAGCCTCTGGCCTGCTCGGCCGCGCGCAGCGCGCGGCCCTCGGCCAGCGCCGCCTCCAGCGTGACGATGCGCGCGTCGTCGTAGTGGCGCATGCCCTTGGGGTCGATCACCACGATGCGCTGCAGTTGCGGCAGCCCGCCCTCGTGCTCCAGCGCAGCCAGCACCTTGTCGGTCTGCTCCTGGTCGCCGCAGACGACCACGCGCGCGCCGCAGTGGCGCACGATGTACTGAAGTTCCGGCCAGGGGTTGGTCGGGTAGACGCCAACGGCGACGCCGCCCAGCGCCTGCGTGGCGAGGTCGGCGAAGAACCAGCCCGGCGTTCCATCGCCGACGATCGCCACCGCCTCGCCCTCGACCACACCCTGCGTCCGCAGGAACAGCGCCAGCTCGCGCACGCGCTCGGCGTAGTCGGCCCAGTCGTGGCGCTGCCATACGCCGCGCAGCTTCTCGCGCAGCGCCAGGCGCTGCGGATGCGCCTGGGCACGGGCGAACAGCAGACCCGGCAGTGTCGCGGTGCCCTGGCGCGCGGCCTCGGCCAGCGCTGCGCGCGGATGATCGGCGGCGCGTCTCATGCGGCGAGCCTCGTGCTTCCCAGGTAGGCGGCGACCACGCGTTCGTCCTGCGCCACCTCGGCCGGCGTACCGGCCGCGATGCTGCGCCCGAAGTTCAGCACCATCACCTGGTCGGAGATGTCCATCACGATGCCCATCTCGTGCTCGATCATCACGACGGTCACACCGCGTTCCTCACGGATGTCGAGGATGAAGCGCGCGATGTCCTCGGTCTCCTCCTGGTTCATGCCGGAGACCATCTCGTCGAGCAGCAGCAGCCGCGGCTGCATGGCCAGCGCGCGGCCGAGCTCGACCCGCTTCTGCAGTCCGTAGGACAGCCCGCCGACGGTCGCGTCGCGCCAGGCCTCGATCTCCAGGAACTCGATGATTTCCTCGGCGCGCTCGCGCGCCACGACCTCGCTGCGCCGCACCCACGGCAGGAAGGCCGCCGCCGAGAACGGATCTGCGTGGATGCGGCTGTGCATGCCGACCAGGATGTTCTCGACCACGCTTCGGTGCTTGAACACCGCCAGGTTCTGGAAGGTGCGCGCGACCCCGAAGTCCGGCAGATGATGCGGCGCGCGGCCCGCCAGCGAACGGCCGTCGACGCGGATCGTGCCGCTGTCTGGGCGGAAGAAGCACGACACGAGGTTGAACAGCGTCGTCTTGCCGGCGCCGTTGGGACCGATCACCGAGCAGATCGCGCCCGGGGCCACCGTCAGGCTGACCTCAGCCAGCGCCTGCACGCCGCCGAAGCGCTTGGCCGCGCCAGCGATCTCGAGCATCGGGGTATCGATCGCGCCCATGCCGCTGACGATCACGACAGCCAGCGCTTGCGGCGCCGGTAGTGCTTGACCTCGCGCATGCTGCGGCGTTCGCCGGCGTCGCCCAGGCCGAGGTAGAACTCGCGCACGTCGTCATTGGCCTGCAGGCGTGCCGAGGGACCGTCGAGGACGATGCGACCGCGGTCCATCACGTACCCGTGGTCGGCGAGCTCCAGCGCCAGGCGGGCGTTCTGCTCGACCAGCAGCACCGCGAGCTCGCCCTCGTCGCGCAGGCGCCGGATGGCGTCGAAGATGACGTCGATCACCTGCGGCGCGAGGCCCAGCGAGGGCTCGTCCAGAAGAAGGTACCGAGGCTCACTCATCAACGCCCGCGCAATGGCCACCATCTGCTGCTGGCCGCCGGACAGCAGGCCGGCCACGCGACGCCGGTGCGGCACGATCTCGGGGAACAGCGCGAGCGCGCGTTCGCGGGCGCGCGCGGCCGCCGCCGACGGGCGCGCCAGGGCGCCGGCGTCCAGGTTCTCGTCGACCGTCAGCGTGTCGAACAGGCGCCGCCCTTCGGGCACTTGCACCACGCCGCGGCGAACGATGTCCTGAGGCGCCCAGGCGGCCAGATCCTCGCCGTCGAGGGTGATCCGTCCTTCGGTGATGGCACCGTCCTCGGCGTACAGCACGCCGGACAGCGCCTTCAGCGTGGTGGACTTGCCCGCGCCGTTGCTGCCCAGCAAGGCCACGATCCGACCTGGCTCCACCTGCAGCGAGACGTCGCGCACGCCTTCGACGACCCCGTCGTAGAGCACGCGCAGGTTGGTGATCGTCAGCATTTCGTCGCGCCGGGTACTTGCTTCGGTCGTTGTCTGCCCGGATGGTCTGGGCTCATCTGCGAAGGCGACCAGGTCCGTGGAGAACCGCTTGATCGGATACCGCGACTCTACGTAATGAGTGCACCTCATTAATACCGTACAAACCCTGCCCGCGTACAGTTGGCTGCCGGACGCGCAGCAGCAACGATCCGGTTCTCGACGCCAGGCGCTGGCAGCGGCGGATGGACGGATCGACGGGTCGAAGTGAACAACACTCACCTCACGCGATCCAGACGACCCTACCCCTGGGTCGGTCGAACAGTCAGGCCGCCGCGGGCCGGGTGGAGCTGAAGCTCAAGACGCCGTGGCGCGACGGCACCACGCACCTGGTCATGAGCCCGCTGGAGCAACATGATCGGTTCCGGACGAATGTCACAGCCACCCTTGCACACGCACTACGCGCGATGGGAGCGCTTTGTACGATTCCTCTCAAGCAAATGTGGCTCTGCCACTTTGCTTGATCCCCACGGGGGACGGCTGGCTTTGGCCGGCCTTGGGGCGCTCAGGATGCTCGGTTCTCCGACGTTTCAATGCGGCGGTACCCGCCCCCTCCGCCGTCTGCCATTCGCTCATCCAGGACTTGCCATGATCAAACCCCTGCTGACGTTCGGCCTGCTGGCCGCCGCCATCGCCGCTGCGACCGGCCTGCACGCTGCAGACCAGCAGGCACCCAGGACCATGCTGGTACTGGATGCCTCCGGCTCGATGTGGGGCCAGATCGACGGCAAGACGAAGATCGCCATCGCCCGGGAGGCGGTGGGGACGATGCTGGACGGCTGGCGAGGGGGAGAGCTGGGCCTGATGGCCTACGGCCACCGCCGCAAGGGCGACTGTGCCGACATCGAAGTGCTGCAAGCCATCGGCCCGAGCAACGCGGCCGGCATCCGCAAGCAGGTCGATGCCCTCAATCCCAAGGGGATGACGCCCATCACCGCCTCGGTGCGGATGGCGGCCGAGCAACTGCGCTACACCGAGCAGAAGGCCACCGTGATCTTGGTCAGCGACGGCGAGGAAACCTGCAACGCCGACCCCTGTGCGCTGGGCAAGGAGCTGGAAGCGACGGGCGTGGATTTCACCGCGCACGTGGTCGGCTTCGACATCGAGAAAGGCAGCAAGGCCGACCGTCAGCTGCAATGTCTGGCCGCCCATACTGGCGGGCGCTACGTCCATGCAGGCAACGCGGCCGAACTCGACGATGCGCTGGGCAGGATCGCAAAGACACCGGCACCGCCCTCGCCCAAGGTCAAGCAGGCGCAGGATTGGATCCCCGGCTACTCGCTGGATTGGGTGCCGGGCACCCAACTGGAGGGCGTGGAAGACGGCGGCGGCACACAGGCGATCGATTTCCGCACCAGCCAGACCGCCAAGGATTGCCAGGCGGCCTGCAATGCCAATGCCGCCTGCGCCGGCTGGCACTACGAACCCACCGGCAGCTACTTCATCGAGCACCCGCGCTGCTTCCTGAAGGGCAAGGGCGCGCCGCTGATGTTGCAGGCACAGGACAAAGGCTGGATTGCCGGCGTCAAGCCTGGCGTCCAGATCATCCTCGACACGTCGCCGAGATGACCACGTAGCGCCACCCGGGGGGATGCGGCCGTCCCAACGACCCGGCGATCTGCCGCTCCATCATCGCCCGGGCCGCCAGCCTGGGCCTGGGCGTCATCGCCGAAGGCGTGTGAGCCCCCTACGCCGCCGCTCAGGACGCCCCCGGCCGCATCGTCGCTGCGCCGGCGGCGCGGTCGCAGGTCCAGCCTGCGGGCAGGGTGCCGGTGGCGAGGAAGTCGTGGATGGCCTGGCCCGAGGCGCCGGCGTGCGCGGCGTCGGCCAGGGCGTAGACGATCTTCTCCTCCTTGTCGTTGTGCGGCGAAAGCACCTGCCCGAGTTCGGCCAGCAGCTCGCTGCTGCGCGCGGCGGGCGCGTCCTGGGCCAGCAGTGCGTCGAGCTCGTCCAGCAACGGCCACATCTGGCCGTGCTCGCGCAGCATGACGAAGATGGCGGCGAAGGCGCTGCCCTTGCGCATGTCCGGGAAGAGCATGGTCTCCTCGATGTAGATGTGCCGGCGCAGCGCCGCAAGCGCCGCCTGCATCGCCGCGCGCGGGACGGGCTGCGCGGCGCGGCCATCCGCCAGGGCAGTCTTGTAGGCGGCGAACGCGGCGTCGATGTCCTCGTGTTCCTTCTGCAGCGCGTGCGCAAGCGTCGTCATCGCCATCTCCTTCGGTTCGGCATCGAGCGCGAATATGACGCAGTCGGCAAGACCCTGAGCGCGCATGCGGGTGTGGCCGCATCGGCGGTTCGGATCGAGGCAAGATACGGCCGCAAGGGGCGCGGGGCCCGCCTCGTGCAAGCCGGTGGCGACGTGCGCTTTCTCGCGCGAGCGCCGGCTGGCGCAACTGCGCGCCGCCGGGCAGGCGCTGCGGGCGAAGGTGATGCAGCACTTTCGCGCCCTCTTCACGCAGCGCGAATCGACCGTCACCGCCTCCATGCTGCGCGACCTCGAGGGCGGCGGCCGCACCGAGGGCGCGCACGCCGGGGCCTGATCGACACACACGGCTTCGCGCCTGCTGCGGCGCTTGCGCCGCCCGCGCTCAGGCCGCGAGCAGGTCGAGCAGCGTGCGCGCCACGACCTGGGTCGCGCGGCGCAGGTCTTCGAGCACGATGTGCTCGTCGGCGCGCTTGGCGTTCGATTCGAGCACGGTGCGCGGGCCGGCGCCGTAGATCACGGCCGGGATGCCGCGCTCGGCGAAGAGGCGCGCGTCGGTGTAGAGCGGTGTGCCGCAGGCCTCGACCGGCTCGCCGAAGAGCGCGCTGGCGTGCCGCGTGAGCGCCTCCACGAGCGGCGCGTTGCCCGCCAGCGGCCGCATGGCGTGCGCCAGCAGCAGGCGCTTGATGTCGACGCGCGCACCGGGCAGCGTCGCCACCGCGGCCTCGATCATCCGCCTGAGGCCCGCTTCGATCTGCGCCGGGTCCTCCTCGGGGATCATGCGGCGGTCGATCTTCAGCAGCACCGTGCCCGGCACGACGTTGGTGTTGGTGCCGCCTTCGATGCGGCCGACGTTGATGTAGCCGTGCTCGATGCCGGGGACCGCGCTGCGGTGCGCGCGCAGGCGCTCGTTCTCGGCGTAGAGCGCCACCAGCACGCGCGTGGCCGCCTGCAGCGCGTCGACCGCCGTGGCCGGCACCGCGGCGTGGCCCATCTTGCCGTGCACCGTGGCCTGCAGCTGCAGGCAGCCGTTGTGCGCCGTCACCACCTGGTAGCTGAAGCCCGCGGCGATCTCGAGGTCGGGCCGCGTCAGCCCCTGTTCGAGCAGCCAGCCCGGGCCGAGCAGGCCGCCGAACTCCTCGTCGTAGGTGAAGAGCAGGTCGATGCCGCCGCGCAGCGGCACGCCCGCGGCTTCGAGCGCGCGCGTGGCGAAGCTGAAGGTCGTGAAGTCGCACTTGCTCACCGCGGCGGCGCGGCCGTAGAGCTTGCCGTCCTCGATCTCGCCGCCGTAGGGGTTCCGCGTCCAGCCTTCGCCCGGAGGCACGACGTCGCCGTGCGCGTTGAGCGCGACGATGGGGCCGCCGGGCGCATAGCGGCGCTGCACGACGAGGTTGGTCAGGGACTGCAGCCCGTAGTCGCGCACCTGCGCGGCCGGCACCTCGTGCGCGACGGCGTCGAAGCCCAGTTCCGCGAGTAGCGCGCGCGTCTTCAGCGCGTGCGGGCTGTTGTCGCCCGGCGGCGTGTCGGTGGGCACGCGCACCAGGGCCTGCAGCATGCGCACCTGGGCGTCGAAATGCGCATCGACGTAGGCGTCGAGCGCGGCATAGGCTTGCGCTTGCTTCATGCCATCTCCGTGGCGAGTTGCTCGATGAGGTGCTGCAGCGCGCGCACCGCCAGCTCGATGTCGTGGCTGGTGCTGGACTCCAGCGGGTTGTGGCTGATGCCGGCGTTCTCGCCGCGCACGAAGAGCATGGCCTGCGGCAGAAGCGCGTGCAGCTTCATGGCGTCGTGGCCGGCGCCGCTGGGCATGCGCTCGATCGGCAGGCCGAGCGCCTGCACGGCCGCCTCCCAGCGCGCCTGCCAGGCCGGCGCGCTGGGTGCGGCGGGCACGCGCATGGCTTCGTCGAGGCGATGCGCGAGGCCACGGCGCGCGCAGATGTCCTCGAGCTCGGCGCGCAGGTCGCGCACGCAGGCGTCGCGCACGGCGTCGGTGGTGGCGCGCACGTCCAGGCTGAAGCGGCAGCGTCCGGGAACGACGTTGATCGAGCCGCTGGGCACGTCCAGCATGCCCACGGTGGCGACGAGCTCGGGCGCGGCGGCGCCGCGGCGCTCCACGGCGAGCACGAACTCGGCGGCGGCGGCGGCGGCGTCGCGGCGCTGGCCCATGGGCGTGGTGCCGGCGTGGCTGGCCATGCCGACGATCTCGCCGTGCAGGCGCGCGCTGCCGTTGATCGAGGTGACGATGCCGAGCGGCAGATCGAGTGCATTGAGCACCGGCCCCTGCTCGATGTGCACCTCGACGAAGCCCAGGTAGCGCGAGGCGTCGCGCCGCAGCCTGGGGATGTCGGCGATGCACAGGCCCGCGTGTTCCATCGCCTCGCGCATCGTGATGCCCTCGGCGTCGCGCTGCTCGAGCCAGGCGGGGTCGAAGTCGCCGATCAGCGCCCCCGAACCGAGGAAGGTCGCCTTGTAGCGCTGCCCCTCCTCCTCGGCGAAGCCGATCACCTCCAGGCCGAAGGGCAGGCGCCGCCCGGCACGCGCGAGCTCGCGCACGCAGGCCATGGCCACGAGGATGCCCAGACGCCCGTCGTACTTGCCGGCATTGCGCACGGTGTCGTAGTGGCTGCCGGTGAGCAGGCGCTGCGCGTTGCGGTCCGTGCCGTGATAGACGCCGACGACGTTGCCGACGGCGTCGATCTCGACCGCGTCGAAGCCGCAGTCGGCGCGCATCCAGTGCGCCAGGCGCTGCGCGGCGGCGCGGTGCGCGTCGCTCAGGTAGGTCACGGTGAGTTCGCCGCGCTCGGCGTAGGGCGGCTCGCTGTGCACGGCCAGGCGTTCGGCCCAGTCCCAGACGGCGTTGCCGAGCACGGGCTGCGCGTCGAAGCGGTCGGCCAGGCGCAGCTGCGCGATGCGATGCACGTTGCGCAGCGCCTCGGCGAACTCGAAGTCCGCCGGATGCGCGAGCCGCCGTTCGAACGCGGCGATGATCTGCTGCCTGCTCAGGCCCTCGCCGCGCGGCCCGCGCACGGCGAGGATGAATGGAAAGCCAAAGCGCGCGTTGTAGGCCGCGTTGAGCTGCTGGATGCGCTCGAACTCCGCGGGCGTGCACTGCGTGAGGCCCGCCCTGTTCTGCTCCTGCGTCGATTCGGCGGTCAGCGTCTTCGCGACCATCGCCTTGCCGGCCAGCTCCGGGTGCGCGCGGATGAGGGCCATCTGCGCCGCCGCTTCGGCTTCGCGCACGGCGCGCACGAGCGCCTGCTCGAGCGCGGCCAGGCTGACAAAGGGGCGCGTCTCCCAGGCCTTGGCGGCGATCCAGGGCGAGTGCTCGTAAATGCCTTCCAGCAGCGCGGTAAAGGCCTCGCGCGTGGCGGTGTTGAGTTCCTGCAGCGTCAGCGGCTGGCTCATGCTCACTCCCAGACGAAGGCCGTGCGCGCGTCGAAGGGGTGTCGCTGCGCCCAGTGGCGCGCGATGTCGATGCGGCGCGCGATCCAGACGCGCTCGTGCGCCTGCACGTGGTCGAGAAAGCGCTGCAGCGCGCGCATGCGCCCGGGCCGCCCGAGCAGCCGGCAGTGCATGCCGATGCTCATCATCGCCGGCCGCTCCTGCCCTTCGGCGTAGTGCAGGTCGAAGGCGTCCTTCAGGTACTGGAAGAAGGGCTCGCCGTGGCTGAAGCCCTGCGGCAGCGCGAAGCGCATGTCGTTGCAGTCCAGCGTGTAGGGCACGACCAACTGCGGCGCCAGGCTGCCGTCGCTCTTCCGCACGTGCAGCCAGAAGGGCAGGTCGTCGCCGTAGTAGTCGCTGTCGTAGGCGAAGCCGCCGAAGTCGGCGACCAGGCGCCGTGTGGCCGGGCTGTCGCGCCCGGTGTACCAGCCCGCGCCGTGCAGCCTGCGCTCGCGGTCGCCGGTGAGGCGCGCGATGGCCTCCATCGCGCGCGCCATGTGCTCGCGCTCGACGCTCTCGTCGAGGTTCTGGTAGTGGATCCAGCGCCAGCCGTGCGAGGCGATCTCGTGGCCGAGCTCGACGAAGGCGGCCGTCACCTCGGGGCTGCGCTCGAGCGCCATGCCGACGCCGAAGACCGTCAGCGGCAGGCCGCGGCGCTCGAATTCGCGCAGCAGCCGCCAGACGCCGACGCGCGAGCCGTATTCGTAGATGCCCTCCATGCTCAGATGGCGGGAGGGGTAGGAGGCCGGGTTGAACATCTCGGAGAGGAACTGCTCGCTGCCGGCGTCGCCGTGCAGCACGCAGTTCTCGCCGCCTTCCTCGTAGTTGAGGACGAACTGCAGCGCCACGCGCGCCTGGCTCGGCCATTGCGGATGCGGCGGCGTGCGGCCGTAGCCGCGCAGGTCGCGCGGGTAGCGGGGCGCCGACGCAGTGGAAGCGGTGGAAGCGGCGGTCATGGCTTGTCTCCCCTGGGCTTGAGCACCGAGGCCAGGTCCGGCGAACGCGGATCCAGGCGCAGGTTGCGCTCGACGCTCGTGATGTGCTGCTCCATCAGCCGCGCCGCGAGGCGGCCGTCGCGGCGCTCGAGCGCCTGCACGATCTCGACGTGCTCGGCCTGCGAGTGGTCGGCCGAGTGGCCCGACTGGTACATGAGCGCGATCAGCTGCGAACGCGAGAGCAGGTCGGCGATCATCTGCACGAGCACCTCGTTGCCCAGCAGCCGCGCGAGCACGACGTGGAAGTCCGCCAGCAGCCGCGTGCGCGCGCCCACGTCCTCGCGCGCCACCGCCTGGCGCTCCTCGCGCAGATGGGCGCGAAGCTCGGCGAGCTGGGCCTCGTCGATGCGGCGCGCGAGCTGGCGCACGATGCTGCCCTCGAGCAGGCGCCGCACCTCGAACACCTGGCGCGCCTCGTCGATGCTGGGCATGGCGACGAAGGCGCCGCGCGCGGGCTCGAGCGTCACCAGGCGGTCGCGGCTCAGGCGATTGAGCGCCTGGCGCACCACCGTGCGCGAGACCGAGAAGAGGTCGGCGATCTGCTGTTCGACGAGCTTGGTGCCGGGCATGAGGCGGCGCTCGACGATGGCCGTCGTCACCGCCTCGACGATGCGTTCGGTGGCGCTGGCGGCGGTGTTCGGCTCGACGAGGCGCAGGGCGGCGGCGGGGGTGCGGGCCACGATTCGGGTAGCATGGATTCGATACAAAAGTGTATACAGATATGGACGCCTACCTGCTCGACTGGGCCAATCTGCTGCTGCGCTGGGCGCACATCGTCACCGCCATCGCCTGGATCGGCTCGTCCTTCTACTTCGTGCTGCTCGACAACAGCCTCACGCCGCCCGAGCACGAGGACCCGAAGAAGAAGGGCGTGGACGGCGAGATGTGGGCCGTGCACGGCGGCGGCTTCTATCACGCCAACAAGTACATGGTGGCGCCGCGCTGGCGCCCGCTGCCGGAGAACCTGCACTGGTCCTACTGGGAGAGCTACTCCACCTGGCTCACCGGTTTCGGCCTCTTCACGGTGCTCTACCTCTTCAACGCCGGCAGCTTCCTCGTCGACAAGAGCGTCTTCGACTGGTCGGCGCAGGCCGCGATCGCGGCCTCGCTCGGCTTTCTCGTCGTCTGCTGGGTCGTCTACGACCTCATCTGCCGCACGCTGGGCCAGCGCGAAGGCGGCGACCTCGTCGTCGGCCTGTGCGTGTTCGCGCTCGTCGTCTTCGCCTCCTGGCTCGCCTGCCGGCTCTTCGCCGGGCGCGCGGCCTTCCTGCTCGTGGGCGCGATGCTGGCCACGACCATGAGCGCCAACGTCTTCTTCTGGATCATCCCCGGGCAGCGCAAGGTGGTGGCGCAGCTGCGCGCGGGGCAGACGCCCGACCCCATCCACGGCCGGCGCGGCAAGCAGCGCAGCGTGCACAACACCTACTTCACGCTGCCGGTGCTGATCGCGATGATCTCCAACCACTACGGCTGGCTCTACCAGGGCGAACACAACTGGATCGTGCTGGTGCTGCTCATGCTGGCCGGCGCGCTCATCCGCCACAGCTTCGTCGCGCGCCACAAGGCGCACGTGCTGGGCAGGCGCACGCCCTGGGAGCACGCCGTGGTGGGCACGCTCGTGCTGGCGGGGCTGGCCTTCTGGCTCGCACCCGCGCCGAAGAGCGCCGAGGAGATCGCGGCGGCCCAGGCCGCGGCCGCCCGGCCGGCCAGCTACGCCGAGGTGCGCGCCGTCGTCGACCAGCGCTGCATCATGTGCCACGGCACGGCGCTGAAGGAAAAGGGCGTCGACCTGCACGACGCGGCGGGCCTCGGGAAGAACGCGCAGATGGTCTACCAGCAGGTGACGGTGCTCAGGCTCATGCCGCTGAGCAACGCGACGCAGATGACCGAGCCGGAACGCGCGCTGATCAAGCGCTGGTTCGAGGCGGGGGCGCCGCTCCAATAGGCAGCCCCTGGCAGGCGCCGGCGCGCGCCTTGCCCCTTGCCCTCAATGCTTGGACACCCCGAGCCAGGCGTCGAGCGGCGTCGGGTCATCGCGCAGCGCCTGGCTCGTGGCGCGATAGACGATGCTGCCGCGGTCCAGCACCAGCGCGTCGTCGGTGACGCCGAGCACCATGTGCGGGTGCTGTTCGACGACGATCGAGGGCAGGCCCTCGTCGCGCGCGACGCGGCGGATCGCCTGCAGCAGTTCGGCGACGATGATCGGTGCCAGACCCTCCAGTGGCTCGTCCAGCAGCAGCAGCCTGGGATTGAGCACGAGCGCGCGGCCGAAGGCGAGCATCTGCTGCTCGCCGCCGGACAAGGCGGTGCCCAGGTTGCGCCGGCGCTCCTGCAGGCGCGGGAAGAGCTCGAACACGCGCTGCGGGCTCCAGGGCCCGGGGCGCGCGACGGCGCTCAGGTTCTCCTCGACCGTCAGCGACTTGAAGATGTTGCGCTCCTGCGGCACCCAGCCGATGCCGGCCTCGGCGCGCTGGTGCACCGCCAGGGTATGGATCGGCCGGCCGCCCAGGTGCACCCTGCCCGCATAGCGCCGCGTGACGCCGACGAGCGTCTCCAGCAGGGTCGTCTTGCCCGTGCCGTTGCGGCCCAGCAGCGCCAGCGAGCGACCCGCGGGCAGCGTGAAGCTGACGTCGCTGAGCACCACGGCGTCGCCCCAGCCGCAGCTCAGGCCTTCGACCTCGAGGAGCGGCTCAGGCATGGGTCGGCTCCGTCTCGCCGAGGTACACGGCCTTGACGCGCGCATCGGCGGCGATCTGAGCCGGCGTGCCCTCGGTCAGCACGGCGCCGTTGACGAGCACGGTCATCGAGCGCGCGAAGCTGAACACCAGGTCCATGTCGTGCTCGATCAGCAGCACGCTCACGTCCTCGGGCAACGCCGCCACGGTGTCGAGGATGTCCTGGCGCTCGGCCGCCGGCACGCCGGCGGCGGGCTCGTCCAGCAGCAGCACGCGCGGCTTCATCGCCATGGCGAGCGCGATCTCGAGGAGCCGCCGCTTGCCGTAGGGCAGTTCGCGCGTCGCCCGCCCCGCCTGCTCGAGCAGGCGGAACTGCCGCAGCAGCGCTTCGCATTCGGCGGCGATGGCGGCGTGCGCGCCCATCGGCTGCCACCAGCGCCGCGCCACCCCTTCGCGGCTGGCCACGGCCAGCGCCAGGCTCTGCAGCGGCGTCAGCGACGCGAACAACTGGTTGATCTGGAAGGTTCGCACCAGACCCAGCGCGACACGCTTGTGCGGCGCCAGGTCGGTGATGTCGCGCCCCATCAGGTGCACGCGACCCGAGGTCGGCGCCGTGACCCCGGTCAACTGGTTGATGAGCGTCGTCTTGCCGGCGCCGTTGGGCCCGATCAATGCGTGGCGCGCGCCGCGGGTGACGCGCAGGCTCACGTCGCTGGTGGCGACGATGCCGCCGAAGCGCTTGTTCAGCCGCTCGGTGTGCAGGACCACGCTCACGTCCACGCCCCGCGCGTTCCCGGCCTGCTCATCCCGCGCTCCGCCGCACCCAGGTCCAGGGCCGGAACAGGCGCTCGCGGCCCACGAGCATCAGCAGCACGAGGAAGAGGCCGATCCAGAAGGTCCAGTACTGCGTCGTCACAGACGAGATCAGGTCGTGCAGCACCTTGAAGGCCACCGCGCCGATCAGCCCGCCCCAGAGCCAGCCGGCGCCGCCGATGATCAGCGTCGTCATGACGTCGGCGCTGCGGTGGAAATCGAGCACGTCCAGGCTGGCGAAGCCCGTGGTCTGCGAAAGCAGCGCCCCCGCGCTTCCGGCGAGGGCCGAACCCACGGTGTAGACGGTCGTGAGCCGCGCGTTGACGCTCATTCCCAGCGCCTGCAGGCGCAGCCGGTTGTCGCGCAGCGCCTGCATCGACAGGCCCAGCGGCGAATGCACGATGCGCCGCATGAGCACGAAGGCGACGAAGAGCACCGCCAGCGAATAGAAGGAGGCCACGCGCCCGGCGAGGTCGAACTCGAAGCGTCCCAGCAGCGGCCCCAGCACCACGCCCTGCAGGCCGTCGGCGCCGCCGGTGAACTCGCCGAACTGGTTCGCCAGTTCGTACAGCACGAGCGCGATCCCCATGGTCACCATCAAGCGCGTGAGGTCGGTGCCGCGCACGATCATCGGGCTCGTCAGCAGCCCCAGCACCGCCCCCAGCGCCGTCCCCACCGCGAGCCCGACCAGCGGATCGGGCATCACGTGCTTGGCGAACAGCGCGGCGCCGTAGGCGCCGACGCCGAAGTAGGCGGCGTGGCCCAGCGAGACGATGCCGGCGTAGCCGAGGATCAGGTCCAGCGACAGCGCGAACAGCGCCAGGATGGCGATCTCGTTGATGAGCGCGCCATGCTGCGCAAAGACGAAGGGCGTGGCGGCGATCAGGAGCCACAGCGCGTATTCCCAGGGGCGCCACTTCGTCGGCGCCAGCAGCAGCAGCGCCGCGCCCGGCGCCGGCGCCGCGTCCTTGGGGGCGGCAGCGTCCTTCATTTGCGCGCCATGGCCGAGAACAGGCCCTGCGGCCGCCACAGCAGGATCGCGATCATCAGCCCGTAGACGATGAAGCCGCCGAGCTTGGGAACGTAGTACTTGCCGAACACGTCGGCCAGACCCAGCAGAAGCGCCGCCACCAGCGGACCGGTGATCGAGCTCGTGCCGCCCACCGAGCACACGATGAGGAAATACACCATGAACTTGAACGGGAAGCTCGGGTCCAGGCCGAGCACGTCCACGCCCAGGGCGCCGCCCAATCCGGCCAGCCCCGAACCGAAAGCGAAGGTGAGCAGGAAGACGCGATCGACCGGGATGCCGAGCCCGGCGGCCACGCGCGGGTCGTCCACCGCCGCGCGCAGCCGGCTGCCGAAGCGCGTGAAGGCAAGGATGGCCTGCAGCGCCAGCGCCAGGGCGACGCAGACGACGACGATGAAGAGCCGGTAGCGGCCCATGCCCAGCATCCAGTCGCCGCTGCCGAGTTCGATGCGCCCGCTGAGCCAGCCCGGCGTTTGCACGTTGACCTGCTGCGAGCCCATGAAGTAGTCGGTCGCGGCCACCGCCATGAAGGTCAGCCCGATCGAGAACAGCACCTGGTCGAGGTGCGGACGCTTGTACATCGGCCGGTAGAGCGTCCTTTCGGCGAGCGCGCCGACCAGCGCCGCGGCGACGAAGGCCGCGGGCAGGCAGGCCAGGAAGGGCCAGCCCTGCTGCCGCATCAGCACCACGAGCACGTAGCCGCCCAGCATCGCGAAGGCCCCGTGCGCGAGGTTGATGAAGTTCATCAGGCCCATCGTCACGGCCAGGCCGAGCGAGAGCACGAACAGCAGCATGCCGTAGGCGATGCCGTCGAAGATCAGGGTCAGCATCGGCCGATCGATGGCTCGGGCACGCGCCTGGCTGTCGCCGGCACTACTTCTGCTTGCCCGGATCCTTCATCGCCTTGATGACGTCGAACTCGACGTTCCAGAGCTGGCCGTTCTTCTTCTCGACCTTGCGGATGTAGATGTCCTGCACGATGTCGCGCGTCTGCGCGTCGATCAGCACCGGGCCGCGCGGGCTCTCGAAGATCTGGCCTTTCATGCCCGCCAGCAGCGCTTCGCCGCCGGCGCCCTTGCTGGCTTCCAGCGCCTTGTAGATGATGCGCATGCCGTCGTAGCCGCCCATGGCCATGAAGTTGGGGCGGAACTTGTTGGCGGCCGTGAAGCCCGCGACGAACTTCTGGTTCATCGCGCTCGGGTGGTCGGCCGAGTAGTGGTGCGAGCTGATGACGCCGAGCGCGACATCGCCCATGTCGGCGAGCTGGTCGTCGTCGGTCACGTCGCCGGTGGCGATCAGGCGCACGCCGGCCTTGTCCAGCCCGCGTTCGCCGAACTGCTTCATGAAGGCCGCGCCCTGGCCCGAAGGCAGGAAGACGAACAGCGCCTCGGGCTTGGCGTCGCGCACCTTCTGCAGCACGGGCGCGAAATCGGGCGCGCGCAGCGGTGTGCGCAGCTTCTCCAGCACCTGGCCGCCGTTGAGCGTGACGCGCTCGGCGAAGTACTTCTCGGCGTCGAAGCCGGGCCCGTAGTCGGCCACGAGCGTGACGGTGCGCTTGATGTTGTTCTTGTGCGCCCACTCGGCGATGGCCACGGCCACCTGCGGCAGCGTGAAGCTGCTGCGCACGACGAAGGGCGACGCCTCGGTGATCGACGAGGTCGCCGCCGCCATCACCACCAGCGGCGTCTTGCTCTGCGTGGCGATCGGCGCCACCGCCATCGCCGAGGGCGTGATGCCCATGCCGGCAAGCGCGATCACCTTGTCGTTGACGACCAGTTCCTGCGCCAGGCGGCGCGTCTGGTCCGGCAGGCTCTGGTCATCCTTGACGATGACCTCCACCTTCTTCCCCGCGACCCTGTCGCCGTGCTGCGCCACCCACAGCTTCACGGCGGCATCGATCTGGCGGCCGGTGGAGGCCTGCGCCCCGGTCATCGGCAGGATGACGCCGATCTTCACGGTGTCGGACTGGGCCCGCAGCGGCGTCACGACGAAGGCCGCGGCGGCCGCCGCGAGCAAGGTCAGCAATCGGGTGCGGCGCATCTTCATCGGCTCGTCTCCTGGTTTCGGGCTTTGTCCCGGGTCTCGTTGCGGGGATCGGATGCGGGAGCGGTCGCCGGGGCCGCCCGGCGCCACGATCCCGGCTCAGGACCAGACTTCACGCGCGGTCTCGACCACCAGCGCCAGCTTGCGGCGCTGGTCCTCGACGGCGATGTTGTTGCCGTGCACGGTGCTGGAAAAGCCGCACTGCGGACTCAGCGCGAGTTGCTCCAGCGGCGCGTACTTGGCGGCCTCGTCGATGCGGCGCTTGAGGTCGTCCTTGCTCTCCAGCTTGCCGAACTTGGTGGTCACCAGCCCGAGCACGACGATCTTGCCCGGCTTCAGGTGGCGCAGCGGCCGGAAGTCGCCCGAGCGATCGTCGTCGTACTCCATGAAGAAGGCGTCGAGCTGCATCTCCGACAACAGCGCCTGCGCCACCGGCTCGTAGTTGCCGGCGGCGGCATGGGTGCTCTTGAAGTTGCCGCGGCAAAGGTGCATCGCCAGCGTCATGCCCGCGGGCTTGCGCGCGACCACCTTGTTGATGAAGGCGGCATAGCGGTGCGGCAGCTCGTCGGGGTCGTCACCGCGCTGGCGCGCGGCCTCGCGCATGCGCTCGTCGCACAGGTAGGCCATGTTGGTGTCGTCCATCTGCACGTAGCGGCAGCCGGCCTCGTACAGGCTCTTCAGTTCGGCGCCATAGGCGTCGGCGACGTCGTCGTAGAAGACCGGATCGAGTTCGGGATAGGCCTCGCGGCTGATGCCCGCGCGACCGCCGCGGAAATGCAGCATGGTCGGGCTCGGGATGGTCACCTTGGGCGTCATTCCGGGCGCCACCCGGCTCTTCAGGTAGTTGAAGTCCGCGAGCTGGATGTCCTTGGCGTGGCGCACCTTGTCGGTGACGCGAATCACCGGCGGGGCGAGTTCCTCGCTGCCGTCGGGCTTCTTCACGGTCACCGGGATGTCGGTCTTGACGCCGCCCAGCTGCTCGAGGAAATCGATGTGGAAGTAGGTGCGGCGGAACTCGCCGTCGGTGATGCTCTGCAATCCCACGTCCTGCTGGAAGCGGACGATCTCCTCGATGGCCCGATCCTCGACGGCGCGCAGCCCCTCGGCGCTGAGGCTCTTCTCGACGAAGTGCCGCTCGCGCGCCTCCAGCAGGTAGGCCGGCCGGAGAAAGCTGCCGACATGGTCGGCACGAAAGGGAGGCGTGGTGCGAAGCGTCATGGTTCCTGGGCCACGGGCCAGTGGCGGTTGATCGCGGTTCGTCGCGTTCTGGAGGCGGCCGGCGACAGCCGGGACGGTTGAAGGAGGCTCCGGCCGAGGATCCCACGGCGAGCGGCGGCACGGCTCGCTCGATGTCGCCAATCGCTCGAACGATGGGATTCTATGTTTTGTCATTTGGATCCAAATCAGGCGATACCCTGATCTATCTCAACGTTCACCCCTTCATTGCCGACTCGTGCTTGACGCGAATGGGCAGCGAACTATGATCGCCACGGGATCCAATTCGGGATCCAATACCGAGGAAGCCGAGCGACGATGAAGCTCCTCCGCGACTGGTCGGTGCGGCGTGCGCGCATGCTGTGGCAGCTCTATCGCCGCGTCTGCGCGTGGGCACCGAGGCTGCAGCCGGTCGTCCGCGGCCTGGGCGAGGAGCGCGCGCAGGGCCTGCTGGCACCGCTGGAACGCCAGCTGAAGGGCGCCTTCTTCGACTGCCGCATGTGCGGCGACTGCCGCTTGTCGTCGACCGGCATGGCCTGCCCGATGAACTGCGGCAAGCAGATGCGCAACGGCCCCTGCGGCGGCGTGCGCGCCGACGGCGGCTGCGAAGTGCACCCCGGGATGCGCTGCGTCTGGCTCGACGCCACCGAGGGCGACCTTCGCATCGCCCCCGGGCACACGCCGACCTGGACGCAGCGCGTGCCCGCGCTCGACTGGCGGCTGCAAGGTCGCTCGACCTGGTTGCAGGCGATCACGGTCTCGCGCCGCGCCGCGCCCGAGCCGGCACCCGCAGCACCGGCTGCGCCCGCACCGGCAGCGCAGGAGGCGGTGAGCGCGCTCGAGCGCGCCTGCCGCGCCTGGCACGCGCAGCGGCGCTTCATCGTCACGGTCGAGATCGCGCCGCCCGACTCGCCCGACCCGCGTCCGCTGATCGAGCGCGCGCGGCGCTTTCACGGCCTCGTCGACGCCATCAACATCACCGACGGCGCCGGCGCGAACTGCCACATGTCGAGCGTCGCCGCGGCGTCGGTGCTCACCGCGGCGGGAATCGAGCCGGTCTGCCAGGTCGGCTGTCGCGACCGCAACCGCATCGCCGTCCAGGGCGACGTCCTCGGCGCGGCGGCGCTGGGCGTGCGCAACGTGCTCTGCCTGACCGGCGACGACGTGAGCCAGGGCGACCATCCGCAGGCCAAGCCGGTGTTCGACCTCGACGCCGTCAACCTGCTGCACATCCTGCGCGGCATGCGCGACGAGGCGCGCTATGCCTCGGGCCGGCCGCTCGAGCAGGCGCCGCGCCTGTTCCTCGGCGCCACCGCCAACCCCTTCGTCGCCCCCTTCGCCGAGCGCGTGGCCAACCTCGAACGCAAGATCGACGCCGGCGCGCGCTTCATCCAGACGCAGTTCTGCTTCGACCTCGGCCTGCTCGAGGACTTCATGCGTGCGGTACGCGCGCGCGGCCTGCACGAGCGTGCCGCCGTCATCGTCGGCGTCGGCACCCTGCCCAGCGCCAAGGCGCTGCGCTGGATGGCCGACCACGTTCCCGGCGTGCGCGTTCCCGAAGCGGTCACCGACCGCATCGCCGCCGCCGCCGACCCACGCGCCGAGGGCGTGCGCGTGGCGGTGGAGACGATTCACGCGCTGCGCCGCATCGAAGGCGTGGCCGGCGTGCACCTGATGGGCCACCGCAACGAGTCGACGCTGGCCCGCATCATCGTCGACGCCGGCCTGCGCACGCCGTCCGTCGAAACCGAGATCGCCTGACCCAGACCCCCAACCGGAGACGCACCGCGATGAGCACCGACAACTGGACCGACGAGGAGCGCCAGCTCGTGCACTGGCTGGCCGACATGAACGAGGACGACGCGCTGCCGCTGGCGCGCGCGATGCTGCTGGAGCGCGGCATCGACCCCATGCGCGTGCTCGACCTGTGCCGCGCGGCGATGGACATCGTCGGCCAGCGCTTCGAGGAGGGCGAGTACTTCCTGCCCGAACTGGTGCTCGCCGGCGAGATGCTGGACACCATCGGCGCGGTCGCCAAGCCCCTGATCAAGGCCGGCGGCGGCGCCGCGGCGACGCATGGCCGCGTGCTCATCGGCACCGTGCACGGCGACCTGCACGACATCGGCAAGAACATCGTCAGCTTCATGCTCGACATCAACGGCTTCGAAGTCAGGGACATCGGCATCGACGTGCCGGTGCAGAAGTTCATCGACGAGATCAAGGCCTTCAAGCCCGCCGTCGTCGGCCTCTCGGGCTTCCTCACGCTGGCCTTCGACTCGATGAAGGAGACGATCGCGGCGTTCGACGACGCGGGCCTGCGCAAGGATTTCAAGGTCATGGTCGGCGGCGGCCAGATCGACGAGACCGTGCGCGCCTACACCGGCGCCGACGCCTTCGGCGTCAATGCCGTCGAGGCCGTCGGCCTGTGCCGCGGCTGGATGGGGGTGGCGGCATGACGGCAGGCACCGGCCCCTACCCGCAGAGCGAGGCCGCCAAGGCCGCGTACGACGCGCGCATGGCGCGCATCCTCGCCTGCGCCCGGCTCGAGCAGCCCGACCGCATGCCGGTGGCGATGCAGAGCTTCTTCTGGCCCGCCACCTATGGCGGCATCAGCTACAGGGACCTGATGTACGACTACGAGGCGTGCAAGCGCGTGTGCCTCGACGCCGTGCTCGACTTCGAGCCCGATGCCGTGTTCCCGCTCGTGATGGGAACGGCCGCCGGGCGCGCGCTCGAAAAGCTGGACTTCAAGCAGTTGCAGTGGCCCGGCCACGGCGTCGGCGACATGCAGCCCTTCCAGTACCTGGACCGCGAGTACATGTCGGCCGAGGAGTACGACGACTTCCTCTTCGACCCGACGGGCTTCTACATCCACAAGTACCTGCCGCGCGTGGGCGGCGCCTTCGAGGGCTTCGACAAGCTGCCGGTGTTCCCCGGCTTGCACTACTTCCGCCTCGTCGCGGGAATCCGCAACTTCGCGCTGCCCGAGGTGCGCGCCTCCTTCGAGCGCATCGTCGCCGCAGCCGAGGAGTCGGCGGCCTTGTTCGGCCATCACGTCGACTGGACGCAGCGCGTCGCCGCCGCGGGCTTCCCGCTGGTCAACGGCGTCAACTCGGTTTCGCCCTACGACTTCATCGCCGACTACTTCCGCGGCGCCACCGGCATGATGAAGGACTTGTACCGGCATCGCGACAAGCTCAAGCTCGTGCTCGACAAGGCGGCCGTGTTCCTGACGCGCATGACGATCACCAACGCCAAGGCCGCCAACCATCCGATCGTCTTCATCCCGATCCACTGGGCGCCCGATGCCTTCATGAGCCCGAAGCAGTTCGAGGAATTCTGGTGGCCGCCGTTCCGCCGCATGATGCTGGGCCTGATCGAGGCCGACCTGGTGCCGATGCCGCTGTGGGAGTCGGACTGCACCAAGCGCCTCGAGGTGATCAAGGACATTCCCGCCGGGAAGTGCATCTACTGGTTCGAGCGCACCGACATGGTCAAGGCCTTCGAGGTGCTGGGCGACCGCGTCGCGCTGCGCGGCAACCTCTCGCCCTCGCTGCTGACCACCGGCACGCCCGACGAGATCGACGCCGCGGTCAAGCGCCTGGTCGACGAGGTCTGGCGCAAGGGCGGCAAGCTGATCCTCGACGGCGCCTTCGGCATTCCCGACGAGACGCCGACGCCCAACGTGCGCGCGATGTTCGACGCCGCGCGCAAGTACGCCGGCTGAAGCCGCAAACCATGGGCCTGCTGAGCGACATCGATCTCGTGCGCGAACTGCGCCGCGGCCCGCCGCCGCGCGCCGCGGCCCTGCGCCCGCGGCTGGCCGCGCTGCGCGACGAGGCGCTGGCGCTGGTGCAGTCCGAGGCGCTGGCCACGCCGCGCGCGATCTGGCGCTTCGCCGCCCTCGACGCCGCCCTCGACGCCGCCCCCGACGCCGCGCGCACGCTGCGCGTCCAGGGGCGCACGCTCGACGCGCCGCGGCTCATCCCCGCCAGCGGCCGCCTCACCGCCGTGGCCTGCGCCGTGTGCACGCTCGGCCCCGCGCTGGAGCGGCGCGTCGCGCTCCTGTTCGCCGGACGCCGCGCCGCGCTCGCCGTCGCGCTCGACGGCGTCGGCAACGAACTGCTCTTCGCGCTCTCGCGCCGCACCCAGGACCGGATGCTCGCCGAGGCGCGCCGCCAGCGCCTGGGCATCGCCGGGGAGCTCTGCGCCGGCGATCCGGGCCTTGCGCTGCAGGCGCAGCGCACCGTCCTCGAGCTGGCGGGTGCGGCGGCGATCGGCGTCGAGCTGACGCCCGCGCTGATGATGCATCCGACCAAGTCGCGCTCGGTGCTGCAGGGCGTCGGCGTCGATTTGCCGCGGCAGAGCTGGTCGCGCTGCGGCGAGTGCCGCTCGCGCGCGCGTTGCAGCCTCGTCGCCGGGGCCGCGGCATGAGCTGGGATGCCGCCTCCGACGCGGGTCTGCAGGCGCAGGACGGCGTGCCGCCCGCTGCTGCAGCCGTGCGCACGCACCGCGTCTTCATCGCCACGCTGGCGCGCGAGTTCGAGGCGCGCGAGGACGAGACGCTGCTTGCCGCGGCCCGCCGCGCCGGCGTGCGCATCGTCGCCGCGTGCGGCGGGCGCGGCAGCTGCGGCAGCTGCATGGTGCGCATCAGCGCGGGCCGCGTGCACCGCGATGGCGCCGGCAACCCGCGCACATGGCTGCGCGCCTGCCGCATCAGCGCGCGCAGCGCGCTCGAGGTCGAGCTCGCGCCGCGCTCGCTCGCGCCCGTCGTTCGCGCCGACGTGCGCAGCGGCGGCGACGATGCGGCGCTGCCGCTGGAGCCGCTCGTCGCCGAGGCCACGGCCGCTTGCAGCGCGGCTTCGCTCGCGGATCCGGTGCCCGACGCCGAACGCGTGCGGCGCGCGCTCGCCGCCACGCAGCCGGCGCTCGCGGCCGCGAGCGTCGACGCCGCCGCGGCCGCCGAGTTGCCGCCGCTGCTGCGCGCGCACGACTGGCGCGTGAGCGCGCGCTGGCGCTTGCCGCTGGACGCCGCGATCGCGGTCGAAGCGCAAGCCGAGGTCCGAAGCGCAGGCGGCGCACCACGGCTCATCGGCTTCGCGCGGCCCGACGCCCCGCTGCTGGGCCTGGCGGTCGATCTCGGCACGACCAACGCGGCCGCCTTCCTGCTGGATCTGAAGACCGGCATGCGCCTCGCCAGCCTGGGCCTCGAGAACCCGCAGGTTGCCTGGGGCGCGGACCTGATCAGCCGCATCAACCACGCCGCCGGCTCGCCGGCCGTGGCGGCTCGGATGCGCGCGGCCGCGGTGGCGGGCCTGGATGCGCTCGCCCACGACCTTGCGCGCGCGGTCGGCGCCGAACCGGGCGACATCGCCGACATCGCCGTCTGCGGCAACACGGCGATGCAGCATCTGCTCGCGGGCTGGCCGGTGGCACAGCTCGGCCGCGCGCCCTTCGTCGCCGTGACCCACGACGCCGTCGACCTGCCCGCGCGCGCACTCGGCCTGCACGTGGCCGCCGGAGCCAACGTTCACCTGGCGGCCAGCATCGGCGGCTTCGTCGGCGGCGACCACGTCGCCGCGCTGCTGGCGACCGAGGCGCTGTGGTCGCAGCCGGGAACGACGCTGGTGATGGATGTCGGTACCAACACCGAGATCAGCCTGGTGCAGGGCGATCGGCTGTGGTCGACCTCCTGCCCGTCGGGGCCCGCGCTCGAGGGCGGGCATATCGCGAGCGGGATGCGCGCCGCGGAGGGCGCGATCGAGCGCGTGCGCATCGACGACGGTGTGCCGAAGCTCGGGGTGATCGGCGGCGCGCGCCCGGTCGGCCTTTGCGGCTCCGGCGTTCTCGATGCCCTGGCCGCCTTCGTCGGCGCGGGCTGGATCGACGCGCGCGGGCGCATCCGGCAGCATGCCCGGATCGTGGACGGCGTGCGCGCCATCACCCTCGTCGAGGAGATCGACGACACGCCGGCGGTGCGCTTCACGCAGCACGACGTGCGCGCGGTGCAGCTCGCGAAGTCGGCCATCCGCACCGGCGTGCAGTTGCTGTGCACGCAGGCCGGAACGCACACGGGAACGATCGATCGCGTGCTCCTGGCGGGCGCCTTCGGCGCCTATCTCGACATCGGCGCGTGCATCGCCATCGGCCTGCTGCCGCCGCTGCCGCGCGAGCGCGTGCAGCAGGTCGGCAACGCCGCCGGCCTGGGCGTGCAGCAGATGCTGGCCTCGCGGACGCGCCGCGCGCGCGCGGCGGCGATCGCGCGCCGCTGCCGCTGCGTCGAGCTCAGCGCGCGCAGCGATTTCCAGAAGACCTTCCTGCAACACATCGGATTCGAAACATGAACCAGCGGAACGAGGGCGGTTTCGGCATCGCCATCATCGGCGAGCGCATCAACCCGGGCTTCAAGAGCACGAGGGCGCTGTTCGACCAGGAGGACATCGCCGGCATCCAGGCGCTGGCGGTGAAGCAGGCCGAGGCCGGGGCGAGCTGGCTCAACGTCAACATCGGTGCGCGCGCCAAGACCGACCCGCAGTGGATGGCCACCGTGATCCGCGCC
Source organism: Burkholderiales bacterium (assembly GCA_026932235.1). Classification (GTDB taxonomy): domain Bacteria; phylum Pseudomonadota; class Gammaproteobacteria; order Burkholderiales; family Burkholderiaceae_C; genus Rubrivivax. The sequence goes on along the minus strand of JAIXKR010000006.1, from coordinate 95,055 downwards.
ATCCAGGAGGTGACCGACGTGCCGCTGTCGTTCGACTTCCCGAGCCGCGAGGTGCAGCGCGTCTGCCTCGAGGGCTACGACCTCGCCAAGGCCGGCGGCCGGCTTCCCATCGTCAACTCGATCACCGAACACCGCTGGGAGCTGATGGACCTGTACGGCGATTTCCGCTTCAAGGTCATCCTGATGGCCAGCGAGCGCGTCGTCGACGGTCGCGCCCAGGGCAACAAGACCGCAGACGAGATCCACGGCACCGCGCGCCGCGCCTCGCTGCGCCTGATGCGCGAGCATGGGCTGGCCCCCGACGACATCTTCATCGACATGTCGGTGAGCGCCATCGTCGCCGACACCGAAGGCCTCAACCGCGCCACGCTGGACGCCATCGGCCTGATCGGCGCCGACCCCGAACTCGAGGGCGTGCACATGATGGGCGGTCTCTCGAACATCGGCCAGCAGCTGCCGCCCAAGGCCGTCGACGGCTCGGACCTGAAGCACGCGCTCGAATGCGCCTTCCTCACGATCGCCGTGCCGCTGGGATTCGACACCGTCCTCGGCACGCCGTGGCGCGCCTACGCGCCGCTGGCCGAGGATCATCACGTCCTGACGACCTACCGCAGCTTCCTCGAGCAGTCGGGAACGAACGCACTGCGCATGGTGCGCAAGTTCTACCGTGCCTGAGCGTGCGATGCCGATGGCTGCGACCCCCACGCGCCTGGCCGTCGTCGTCGACGCGTGGTTCGACGGCGAGAGGCGCCACGCCGACGGCCGCACGACCTTCAGCGTCGAAGACGGACGCGTCATCGCCATCGACCGCGGCGACCACGGTGCGGCGCTGGATGCCAGGGGATGGCGCGTCGAGCGCGGCGCCTTCCTCCTGCCGGGGCTGGTCGACGCCCATGTCCACCTCTTCCTCGACGGTGCACCGACCGACGGTGCCGTGCGCGCGGCCCACCTCAAGCAAGACGTCGATCGACTCGCCGAGGCCGCGCGTGCGGGCGCGCGCCAGGCCCTGGCCTGCGGCGTCACGCGCGTGCGCGACGCCGGCGACCGCCACGGACTCAATCACCGCGTGCGCGAGGAGGCGCGCCGCCCCGGCAGCGGGCTGGCGCAGGTGCGCTCCGCGGGCCTTGGCGTCAAGCGCGCCAGGCGCTACGGCGCCTTCATGGCGATGGACGTCGACGACGAAGCGAGCATCCGCAGCGCGGTGCAAGGGCTGGCGGCCGACAGCGACGAGATCAAGCTGATCCTCACCGGCATCATCGATTTCGACGCCGGCGCCGTCACCGACGAGCCGCAGTTCGATGCCGCCGCCGCGCGCTGCGTCGTCGAGGCGGCGCACGCCGCCGGGCGCAAGGTGCTCGCACACTGCAGCGGCGCCAAGGGGCTGGCCGTGGCCGTCGAAGCCGGCGTCGACTCCATCGAGCACGGCTTCTTCATGGACCGCGGGACCCTGCTGCGCATGCGCGATCGCGCGCTCGCCTGGACGCCGACCTTCTGCCCGGTGCACTTCCAGTGGGCCGAGCCCGCGGCCGTGGGCTGGTCGCCGAACACCGTCGGCAACCTGCGCCGCATCCTCGACGCCCACGCCGAGCACCTGCGGCGGGCGCACGAGATCGGCGTCGTCGTCCTCGCCGGAACCGATGCCGGCAGCATGGGCGTGGAGCATGGCCGCGCCCTGGTCGACGAGCTGCAGCGCTTCGTCGACGCGGGGCTGCCGCTGGACGCGGTGCTCGCTGCGGCGACCTCGGCGCCGCGGCGCCACTTCGGCGACGCCGCGCCGACGCTGTCACCGGGCACGCCGTTCGAGGCCGTGCTGCTCGGCGCCTCGCCATGGGCCGACTTCGCGGCGCTGCGCCGGCCGCTGCAGGTCTGGTCGCACGGCCGTGTCGGCGCTGCAGGGACTACAGTTGCACCGTGAGCGAATCGACCCTTCCCGAACCCATCGCGCCGGCCGGCGTCGTCGCCGCGCTGCGCAACCTGATCGTCAGCGGCCGCTTCAAGGCCGGCGAGCGCCTGGCCGAGTTGCCACTGGCGGAGGAACTGGGCGTCTCGCGCACGCCGGTGCGACTGGCCGTGCGCACGCTCGAGCACGAAGGCCTGCTCGAGCGCAGCGGGCGCCGCGGCTATGTCGTGCGCGCGTTCTCGGATGCCGACGTGCGCTGCGCGGTCGACGTGCGCAGCGTGCTCGAGGGGCTGGCCGCGCGCCGCCTGGCCGAGCGCGGCCTCTCGCCGGCGGTGCGCGCGCGCCTGGCCGCCTGCCTCGACGAGGGCGAGCAGGTGTTGTTGAAGGGTCGGCTCGACGCCGAAGACATCGACGCCTGGAGCCGTCTCAACGAGGTCTTCCACCGCACCATCGCCGACGCCGGTGAAAGCCGCGTCGTCGCCGAGGCGATCGAACGCAACAACCGGCTGCCGCTCGCGTCGTCGGACTCGATCACCGTCGACCGCAGCGCGCTCGCGAAGGAGTACGAGAAGCTGCGCATCGCGCAGCTGCAGCACCGGCTGGTGTTCGAGGCGCTCGAGAACGGCGAGGCATCGCGCGTGGAAGGCCTGATGCGCGAACACGCGTACATCGGCGTGCGCTACCTGCGCCACCTTTGACCGCTACGCCGTCGCGTGGACACCCTCGGCGCCGGGAAGGTCTCGCGTGGTGTGGCGGCAGATGTCGAGGAACGCGGCCAGCGGCGGCGCAGGATCGCTGAGGACCCGCGTCAGCAGCCCGATGCGCCGCGCAACGGGCGCGAAACGCACCGGCACGATCCCGATCTGCCCGCCGTGATCGTCCTGCAGCACCTGGCCGCGCGACGCGATCGCGAGCCGATCCGATTGCAGCACGCACGCCAGCGTCATCGTCGGACTGCCGGCACACAGGCTTCGGCTCGGCGCGGGCAAGTTGTGCCGCGCGAACAGCGCGTGCAGCAGCCGATCGGCCGGCGTCTCCGGCAGCGGCGCGACCCAGGGCCATTGCAACAGGTCGGCGAGTTCCAGACGGGCCTTCTTCCAGCACGGATGGCGGCGGTTGGCAATGACGACCAGATCGTCGACGAAGAGGCTGTGCGCGGCGACGTCGGCGTGGGGAACGCCGCGGCGCAGCGCACCGGCAAGGACGTCGATCTCGGCGCTTCGCAGCAGGCGAACCAGCGTCTCGTAGGTGCCGTCGATGACCTGCACGTCCATGTCGGGATACTTCGGCATGAATGCGGCGATCGCGCGCGGCAGGAAGATCGTCGCCGACAGGGGCAGGATGCCGACGACGATGCGACCGCGGGTGCGGCCGGTCCAGGCGGAGAGTTCGGTTTCCAGCGCGCGCAGCTCGGCCAGCGACTGCTTCACGCGAAGCAGCAGGGCGTCGCCCGGCGGCGTCAACCGCGTTCCCGCGGCGGACTTGTAGAAGATCGGCACGTCGAGCTGTTGTTCGAGCGCGCGCAGGGCCGCGTGCACCGCCGGCTGCGAGAGGCCCAGTTGCTCGGCGGCCCTGGATTCGCTGCCGCCCCCCGACACCGCCAGCAGCGCGCGCAGCCGGCTCGGCGTGAGGTGTCGCGCAAAGCGCTCGGGCGCGTTGCCGCGCGTCGTCCTGCACGCCAGCGCGCCGAGCGCTTCGCGCGCGCCGCGCTGCACGAGTTCCATGCAGGCGTCCGCGCGCGCGACCAGGCGCTCGCCTTGCGGCGTCGGCACCATGCCGCGCGTCGTGCGCAGGAAGAGCGGCTGCCCGCACGCGGACTCCAGCATCGCAATGGCCCGCGTCACCGCAGGCTGCGAGAGGTGGATGCACCGCGCCGCACGGATCGTGGATCCCTGCCGCGCCACCGCCACGGCCGCGTGCAAGGCGCGCCAGTGGTCGATCAGCCGCGGCAGCCCGTCGTGCCGCGATCGGGAAAGGTCGGCAGCGTCGCGTGCCATCGCCACCGCCACCGCCATCGCCATCGCCATCGCCATCGCCATCGCCATCGGAACGATGCCGTCGCGACAAGCGACGACGGCGTCGATCATAAGCAAACCGCATGCGTCGGCGGCTTGAATCGATGGCGCCGGGGCGGCGCCCGACGGCGTTCATCCCGCGGCCTTTGCAGCGCGCAGCCTGCACCCTTCACCGACGAGGCAGGAGTCGAACATGAACCAGCATTGGGCGGACCGCCTGGCCTGCCGCGAACTGATCGAGCGCAGCGCGCGCTGTGTCGACGACGGCGACGCGCGCGCCTTCGCGGCCTTGTTCACCGAGGACGCGGTCCTGGTGCGGCCGGGCGGCCAGGCGCTTCGAGGGCGCGACGCGATCTTCGAGGCGTACGCGGGGCGCCCGCCGGAGCGCATCACGCGCCACCTGGTGTGCAACGTCGTCATCGGCCTCGACGCCGTCGACCGCGCTTGGGCGCGCAGCGACGTGCTCTTCTGGTCCGGCTCCGCGAGTGCCGCCGACAGCCCCTCGGGCCGGCCCGCCGACGCGCAGCAACGGGTGGGCGCGTTCGCCGACACGCTGGTACGCGGCGCCGACGGCGTCTGGCGCATCCACAGACGCGAGGCCAGCTTCGTCCTGCACTCCGCCTGAAGCACCCGGTCATCAGCTCAACGCATAGCCCGACGGCAGCTTTGATTGGCCTTCGCGGCGCTGCTGCCGGACACTGCGGGACAAGGACGAAACCGAACCGCGACCATGGCATTCGATCCGTTTCGCATCAGCCCCATGAAGGCGGGGAGCCGTCGGCGCACGGACGGCGCGAGGGGCTCGTCATGAACGCGCCGACGAACGCCAGAACCGTCCTGTTGCTGCCGGGGCTGCTGTGCGACGAAGCGGTATGGCGGCATCAGGTCGCCGCCCTGGCGGGACAGCACTGCGTGATTCCCTCCTGGGGTCTCGCGCGCTCGATCGGGGAGATGGCAGGCATCGCCCTGGCCGCCACCGCGGCGCCGGAGCTGGCCGTCGTCGGCCATTCGATGGGCGGACGCGTCGCGCTGGAGATCGCCCGCCGCGCACCCGAGCGCGTCGGGCGCATGGCCTTGCTCGACACCGGCATGGATCCCCTGGCCGCGGGTGAAGCCGGCAGGCGGGAAGTCGCCGGGCGCCAAGCGCTGCTGCAGACGGCGCGTACGCAGGGCATGCGCGCGATGGGCCAGGTGTGGGCACGCGGCATGGTCCACCCCGACCACCTGGAGTCGGCGGTTTTCGAGGACATCCTGGCGATGATCGAGCGCAGGAGCGCGGACGAGTTCGCCGCTCAGATCGAGGCGCTCATCCAGCGACCGAACGCGCGCGAGGTGCTGGCCGGGCTGCGCTGCCCGACGCTGCTGGCCTGCGGCCGGCAGGACCAGTGGAGCCCGCTCGCGCGGCACGAGGAGATGCAGCGCCTGTGCCCCGTGGCAGAGCTGGCGGTGATCGAACACAGCGGCCACATGAGCACGATGGAACAGCCGGCGGCGGTTTCGGCGCTGCTGCGCGACTGGCTGGCCGGCTGAGCCCGGCGGAAGGGACCGCAGCCCGAGAACATGGTCGCACCTCGACGCGCGCAAGACCCTCTGCCGGTGAGCGCGCGCTCCTCAACCCGCATCACAGGACCCGGCATGACCAAGACCCAAGTTGCCATCATCGGCGGAGGCCCCGCAGGGCTGCTGCTCTCGCACATCCTGCACCTGCACGGGATCGACAGCATCGTGCTCGAGCGCCAGACGCGCGCCTACGTGCTCGGACGCATCCGCGCCGGCGTGCTCGAGTTCGGCACCGTCCAGCTGCTGCGCGACGTCGGCCTGGGCGCACGCCTGGACCGCGAGGGCCTGGTGCACGCCGGAACGCTCATGACCTGGCAGGGCGAGGGTTCGGCGCTGATCGATACCGTCAAGTACGCGAATCGACCGATGATGGCCTACGGCCAGACCGCCATCACCGAGGATCTGTACGCCGCACGCGATCGCGACGGCGGCAGGATCGTGCACGAAGCCGTCGATGTCGCGCTGCACGGCCTGACCAGCGACCATCCTTTCGTCACCTACACCAAGGACGGAAGCCCGCAGCGCATCGACTGCGAGTTCGTCGCCGGCTGCGACGGCTTTCACGGCGTGAGCCGGCGCTCGATCCCGGCGGACGTGCTGCGCACCTACGAGCAGGTGTATCCCTTCGGCTGGCTGGGAATCATGTCCGAGACGCCGCCGATGAAGGACCTGATCTATGCGCACCACGAGCGCGGCTTCGCGCTGGCATCGCAGCGCAACCCCATGCTCAGCCGCTACTACATCCAGTGCGAGATCGAGACCGACCCCGCCGACTGGCCCGACGAGCGCTTCTGGGACGAGTTCAAGGCGCGGCTGCCGCAGGAGCTCGCGCGCACCGTGGTGACGGGGCCGAGCATCGAGAAGTCGGTGGCGCCGCTGCGCAGCTTCGTCGCCGAGCCGATGCGCCACGGTCGGCTGTTCCTGGCCGGCGATTCCGCCCACATCGTCCCGCCCACCGGCGCCAAGGGCCTGAACCTGGCCGTCTCCGACGTCCACTACCTGGCGCGTGCGCTCGAGGCGCACTACCGCGGCGGCAGCGACGAGCTTCTGCAAAGCTATTCGCGGACGGCGCTGCAACGCGTCTGGGGGGCCGAGCGCCTGTCGTGGTGGTTGACGCGGCTGCTCCACGTCTTTCCGCAGGACTCGGCGTTCGAACGCAAGATGCGCCTGAACGAGTTCCAGTACCTGCAGCGGTCGGAGCACGCCATGGGCTCGCTGTCGGAGCAGTACGCCGGACTGCCGTTCTGAACGCCGCCGCGGATCAGGCCGAGGCCTGCAGCAACTGCGCGACGACGGCGACCGCGATCACCTCGGGCTCCTTGCCCTGGACGCCTTCGACGCCGATCGGGCAGACCATGCGCGCGAGCACGTCGAGCGCGATTCCCCGGGCCTCGAAGCGGTGCAGGAAGCGCGCGCGCTTGCTCTTCGAGCCGATCAGGCCGAGGTAGCCGAAGTCGCCTCGCCGCAGGATGGCCTCGGTGACGCGCAGGTCCAGGTCGTGGCTGTGCGTGAGCACGAGGTAGAAGGCGCCCGGTGGCGCAGTCGCCACCTCGGCTTCGACCGGTTCGACGCAGACGCGCTCGATGTGCGGCGCGCAAGTGGCCGCGGGAAACTCGGTCTCGCGCTCGTCGATCCACTGCACGCGGCAATCGAGGCCTTCGAGCAGCCTCACGATCGCGCGGCCGACGTGGCCGGCACCGTAGACCTGCAAGCTGAAGCGCGGCGCCGGCAGCGGCCACTGCGCCAGCAGCGCGGGCGTGAGGCGCGCGGTGCGCAGGACGAGCGAGCCGCCACAGCACTGGCCGAGCGTCGGGCCGAGGGCGACCGCGTCGTCCACGGGCTCGTCCTGCCCGGCCACGAGCCGGGCACGCGCGGCGTCGATCGCGCGCCACTCGAGATGGCCGCCGCCGATCGTGCCGAGCACCTCGTCGGCGGCGATGAGCATCCGCGTCCCCGGCGGCCGCGGCACCGAGCCGCGCGCCGAAAGCACCTGCACCTGCATCGCCGCGCGACCGGCCCGCAGCCACTGCGCTGCCGCTTGCCGCAGCGCCGCCTCGGTCACGTCGCGCCGCCCTGGACGGCGTCGATGGCGTCGAGGATGGCCTCGGGAGTCGCCGGCGCGCGCAGCGGCGGGTCGACGCGGTGGCCGCCGACGGCGGAGACGGCGTCGCGGATCGCGAGGAGCACCGAGAACGACAGCAGCAGCGGCGGCTCGCCGACGGCCTTGCTGCGGTGGATGGTGTCACGGGGGTTGTCCGCCTCGAAAAGGCGCACGTCGAACAGCGGCGGGCAGTCGTTGGCGGTCGGGATCTTGTAGGTCGACGGCGCGTGCGTCATCAGGCGGCCGCTGCGCGGATGCCACCACAGCTCCTCGCTCGTCAGCCAGCCCATGCCCTGGATGAACGCGCCCTCGACCTGCCCGATGTCGATCGCCGGGTTCAGCGAGCGGCCGACGTCGTGCAGCACGTGCGCGGCCAGCAGCTTGTGCTCCCCGGTGAGCGTGTCGACGAGCACCTCAGAGACCGCAGCGCCGTAGGCGAAGTAGTAGAACGGCCTTCCGGTCATCGTCTCGCGGTCCCACGACAGGCCGGGCGTGGCGTAGAAGCCGTCGCTCCAGAGCTGGACGCGCGCCTCGTAGGCGGCAAGCGCCAGATCGTCGAAGCTCTCGCTGACCGCGCCGGCGCCCGCACGCCCGTTGGCGAATCGCACCTCTGCGGCATCGACTCCGTGACGCGACGCAAAGAACGCGGCCAGCCGCTGCCGGATCTGCCTCGCGGCGTCTTCGGCGGCCTTGCCGTTGAGGTCGGCGCCGGTGGAGGCCGCCGTGGCCGAGGTGTTGGCGACCTTGGTCGTGTCGGTCGCGGTGCAGCGCACGCGCGTGAAGTCGATGCCCAGTTCGTGCGCGACGACCTGGGCCACCTTGGTGTTGAGCCCCTGCCCCATCTCGGTGCCGCCGTGGTTGGCCAGCACGCTGCCGTCGGCGTAGACGTGCACGAGCGCACCGGCCTGGTTGAAGTGGCTGACGTTGAACGAGATGCCGAACTTCACCGGCGTAAGCGCGATGCCGCGCTTGAGCACCGGGCTGCTCGCGTTCCAGGCGGCGATCGCCTCGCGGCGCGCGAGGTAGTCGGAATCGGCGACGAGCTGCGCAACCAGCGGTTCGATGATGTTGTCCTCGACCGGCTGGCCGTAGGGCGTGAGGTTGCGCTCGCCGATGCCGTAGAAGTTCGCGCGCCGCACCTGCAGCGGATCGAGGCGCAGGCGCCGCGCGATCGTGTCGAGGATGAACTCGATCGCGATCGCGCCCTGCGGGCCGCCGAAGCCGCGGAAGGCCGTGTTGCTCTGCGTGTTCGTGCGCGCGCAGTAGCCGTGCATCGAGACGCTCGGCAGCCAGTAGGCGTTGTCGAAGTGACAGATCGCCCGCGTCATCACCGGCGGCGTGAGGTCGGTCGAGAACCCGGCGTTGGCGATCAGCGTGATCTCGACCCCGAGGATGCGCCCCTGCCCGTCGTAGCCGACCTCCCAGTCGAACTCGAAGCCGTGCCGGCGGCCGGTGATCATGAAGTCGTCGTCGCGGTCGACGCGCAGCTTCACCGGGCGCGAGAGGCGCCGAGCCGCGACCGCAGCGACGCAGGCAAAGAGCGCCGACTGCGATTCCTTGCCGCCGAAGCCGCCGCCCATGCGCCGGCATTCGACGGCCACGCGGTGCGACGCCACGCCGAGCGCCTGCGCCACCGCGTGCTGCATCTCGCTCGGGTGCTGCGTCGAGCAGTGCACGCGCATGCCGCCATCCTCCAGCGGCACCGCGTAGGAGATCTGGCCCTCGAGGTAGAACTGCTCCTGGCCTCCGACCGAGAGCGAGCCGCGCTCGCGATGCGGCGCCGAGGCGATCGCAGCGGCGGCGTCGCCGCGCGAAAGGTGCATCGGCGGGATCACGTAGCACTGCTGCGCGTGCGCCTCGCGCGCGCTGAGGATCGCCGGCAGCGGCTCGATCACGAGCGCGTCCCTGGCTCGCGCCGCGGCCCGACGAGCCAGTTCCCGGTCGCCCGCAACGACCGCGAACACCGGCTGGCCCAGGTAGTGGACCGTGCCGCTGGCCCGCCCTTCCCCGTCGAAGCTCAGTTCGGCCAGGATCGGGTCGTCATGCTGGATCGGGCCGCAGTCGTTCATCCCCGGGATGTCGGCGGCGGTCAGCACCGCGACCACGCCCGGTTGCGCCCGCAGCAGCGCCAGGTCGATGCCCGTGATGCGCCCATGCGCCACCGGCGAGAGCCCGAGTGCGACGTGCAGCGTGCCCTCGAGCTCGGGAAGATCGTCGGTGTAGGTGGCCTCGCCGCTGACGTGCAGCGCCGCCGATTCGTGCGGCTGGCCGACGCCCACGCGCGCGCCGTCCTTCAGGCGTTTCGCCTCGGCCTCGAGATCGAAGCGGCGCGCGAGCATCGCGCGGTGGTCCGCGAACGGTTCGGCCTGCGACGGGGCGCGCAGAAAGGCTTCGAGGGGTTGGTTCATGGTCTGCGTCTCCTTCCCTTGCATCGGCGCCGCGGCGAAAGCATCATGCCGGCGCGCCGGCCTGCGCACGCGGCAGCACGCTCCAGACCGAGGTCTGGTTCGCGGCCAGCGGCGCATCCGCGCGGGTCTCATGCCACAGGCGCAGCAGCAGGCGCTGCGCCACCTTCATGCGGTAGCCGGCGCTGGCGCGCATGTCCGACAGCGGGGTGAATTCGCCGGCCAGCGCCGCCATCGCTGCGCGCACGTTCGCCTCCGTGAAGGGCTTGCCCAGCAGCGCCGCCTCGGCTGCCTTTGCCCGCTTGACGATCGCGGCCATGCCGCCGTAAGCCAGGCGCAGCGTGCGGACGGTGTTGCCGTCGAGCTCGATCGCGAAGGCCGCGCAGACAGCGGAGATGTCGCAGTCGTGGCGCTTGGCGATCTTGTAGCAGCGCAGCTGCGCGCCGGCCGGCGGCAGCGGAACGCGCAGCGCGCGCACGAACTCGCCGCTCTCCATCCGGTTCTTCATGTAGTCGACGTAGAAGTCCTCGAGCGGCATCGAGCGCTCCCGGCTGCCGTGCCGGAGCACGATATCCGCCCCCAGCGCGATCAGGGCCGGCGCGCTGTCGCCGATGGGCGAGCCGTTGGCCACGTTGCCACCCATCGTGCCGGCGTGCCTGACCGGCGGCGAGGCAAACCGCATCCAGACCTCGGTCAGGGCCGGCATGCGCGCGGCAAGTGCCGCCCAGGAGTCCTCGAGCGGGGCGCCGGCGCCGATCACGATCCCGCTCTCGTGCTGTTCGATCCGCCGCAGGGCAGCGACGTCGCCGAGGTAGATCAGGTCGCCCGGATCGCGAAAACCCTTGTTCGTCCAGAGGCCGATGTCGGTGGCGCCGGCGAGCACTCGGGCCTGCGGCTTCTGCGCGCGCAGCGCCGCGAAGTCCGCCAGTGTCCGCGGCGCATCGAAGCGGCGCAGCTCGCCGACGGCAGGGTCCAGCGCCGCGTAGGAAAGCGGCGGATCGGCGGCCAGGCGCGAGAGCGCCTCGACGATCGGCGCGGTGGCGAGCCGCTGCGGCGGCAGCTCGAACATGCGCCGGCCGGCGTCGAGGATCGGGCGATAGCCGGTGCAGCGGCAGAGGTTGCCGGCGAGGTCGTCGGCGAGCTCCTGCCGCGTCGGCTGCGTGCCGGCCTCGCAGTGACGCTCGTAGGTGCTGGTCATCGTCATCGCGATGCCCGGGGTGCAGAAGCCGCATTGCGAGCCGTGGCACTCGACGAGCGCCTGCTGCACCGGATGCAGCTCGCCGCCGGCGATCGCGCGCAGATCCTCCACCGTCAGCAGCGCCTTGCCGTCGAGCGTGGGCAGGTAGCGCACGCAGGCGTTGACGGGCCTGAGGCTCAGGCCACCGACGACGGTGGCGCGGGCACTCGGCGTGCCGGTCGCTTCGGCGCGGTCCGCGAGCTCGGCGACGACGACCGTACACGCGCCGCAGTCGCCCTCGTTGCAACCCTCCTTGGTGCCGGTGGCGCGCGCGTGCTCGCGCAGCCATCGCAGCACCGTCGTCGTCGGCGGCAGGCCGGCGACCTCGACGACCGCACCCCGGTGGAAGAAGCGGATCGGCCGCGAAGCGCCGTTGTCGGTGCGCGCGGGACTGGCAGGGCAGGATGCAGCGATCGTCATGGGCGGACGGTACTCGGACCGGATCCGTTCAAGAATACGTTTCATCTTATGTCGCGTATCGGGTGTCCGGTATCGAAGACGACAGCCACCTCGGACGAATCCGACTGCAACTCGTGAAGGTCTTGCTCACGGCGATCCGCTGCCCGTGCGTGCGGGCAGTGCGATGGAAGCCACCGCCACGACGCCGCCATTGCGGGCGCTGCGCCGCGCAGTACCCCGCGCGCATCGTTCCCTGCCCGGTCGATTCTCCACCGCTGACCCATTCCACCCATTCCCGGCTCCGGCACGACCTCACCGACGGGTCTGCCGCCGGCCCGAGCACGATCTGAAGCCCAGGAGGCGGGCATGCCACAGCATCCGGACCCCGAGCAGCCCGCCGCCGCGGCCACCCCGTCGGCGCAAGCGGCCGTCGAGCGCATCGCGATTCACGGCGACCTGCTCGACCTTGCCGCCGCCCCCGCCTGGGCAGACCCCGGATCCGAGGCGGTGCGCTGGCGCCCCGATCACTGGCTGCTGATCGAGGATGGCCGCATCGCCGGCGTGCAGGCGCAGGACCCGGGGGCCGAGTGGCAGCGCATCGACCACCGGGGACGCCTGGTGCTGCCCGGCTTCGTCGATGCGCATGTGCACTGCCCGCAGATCGACATGATCGCCAGCTATGGCGCCGAGCTGCTCGACTGGCTGCAGACCTACACCTTTGCCGCCGAGCTGCGGCACGCCGACCCGGCCCATGCCGCCGCCGGAGCGGAGCGCTTCGCCGACGCACTGCTCTCGCACGGCACGACAGCCGCCGTCGTGATGCCGACGGTGCACAAGGTCTCGGCCGAGGCCCTCTTCGCCGCCGCGCAGAGGCGCGGCATGCGCCTCGTCGCCGGCAAGGTGCTGATGGATCGCAACGCCCCGGAAGGTCTCACCGACGACGTCGAACAGGCCGAGCGCGACTGCCGCGAACTGATCGAGCGCTGGCATGGCCGCGACCGCCTGGCCTACGCGGTAACCGTGCGCTTCGCGCCGACGAGCAGCCCGGAGCAGCTCGCCATGGCCGGCGCGCTGTGCAAGGAAGACCCGACGCTCTACGCGCACACGCACGTGGCCGAGAACCGCGACGAGGTGCGCTGGGTCGGCGAGCTCTACCCCGAGGCGCGCAGCTATCTCGACGTCTACGCGCGCGCCGGTCTGTTGCACCGCCGCAGCGTGCTTGCGCACGGCATCTGGCTCGACGCCGAGGATCGCGCCGCGCTGGCCGATGCGGGCGCGGTGCTCGCGCACAGCCCGTCGTCCAACCTCTTCCTCGGCAGCGGGCTCTTCGACTGGACGGCGCTGGCCGCACGCGGCGCGGCGATCGCGATGGCCAGCGACGTCGGCGCCGGCACGAGCCTGTCGATGCAGCGCACGCTGGCCGATGCCTACAAGGTGCAGGCGCTGCGCGGCCAGCGCCTGACCGCCTGGGCCGCGCTCTACGCCGCCACGCGCGGCGCAGCACGCGCGCTCGCGCTCGAGGACGAGATCGGCAGCTTCGACGCGGGCTGCGCGGCCGACGTCTGCGTCTGGGACTGGGCCCGCGGCAGCGTGGCCGAGCGCCGCGACGAACTCGCGCGCAGCCTGCACGAGCGCGTCTTCGCCTGGCTCGTGCTCTCCGACGAGCGCAACCTCGTCTCGGCGCGCGTGGCGGGCATCGAACGCTACCGCCGCGGCGATCCGCCCTGATCGCGGGGGCGCCAGCTCCGCACGCCGACACCCGCCCCAAGACCCGAGACAATGGAGACGAGCATGCAGAACCCGGACGGCGGCGCCACCGTCGACGTGCCGACCGCGATCGCGATGCGGGATTGACAAGGAGCCGGACCGAGATGCCCAAGTTCGCCGCCAACCTGACGATGCTCTTCGCCGAGCGCCCCTTCCTCGAGCGCTTCGAGGCCGCGCGCAAGGCCGGTTTCGAAGCCGTCGAGTTCCTCTTCCCCTACGCCTGGCCGGCCGAGCAGATCAAGGCACTGCTCGACGAGCACGGCTTGAAGCTGGTGCTGCACAACCTGCCGCCCGGCGACTGGGACGCCGGCGATCGCGGAATCGCCTGCGACCCGGCGCGCACCGCCGAGTTCGAGGAAGGCGTGGCCCGCGCGATCGCCTACGCCAAGGTCCTCGGGGTGCCGCAGCTCAACTGCCTGGCGGGCAAGCTGCCGCAGGGCGCCGACCCGCGGAAGGCGGAGGAGACCCTGGTCGGCAACCTGCGCCGCGCGGCAGGCGAACTCGCGGCGCAGGGCCTGCGCCTGCTGATCGAGCCGATCAACACCTTCGACATCCCCGGCTTCTACCTGCACGGGACGGCGCAGGCACTGGCGCTGATGGACGAGGTCGGGTCCGACACGCTCTTCCTTCAGTACGACATCTATCACATGCAGCGGATGGAAGGCGAGCTCGCGGCGACGATGAGCCGGCACCTGGCCCGGATCGGGCACATCCAGCTCGCCGACAACCCGGGCCGCAACGAGCCGGGCACCGGTGAGATCAACTACGCCTTCCTCTTCGCGCACCTCGACCGCATCGGCTACGAGGGCTGGATCGGCTGCGAGTACAAGCCCGCGGGGAAGACCGAGGACGGCCTCGCCTGGCGTCAGCGCCTCGCGCACTGACAAGCCATCGACAAGCCCCGCGCGCTGCGACGAGCAAGGACAAGGAGATCGACCATGGCAGGGCACCCGATCGAGGGCGGACACCGGGTTCGCCTGCACGGCCGCGGCAAGGTGGTCGTCGACATGTCGTCGATCCCGCCGATCACGGCCAAGGCATGCGCGCAGAGGATCGCGGCACCCGGTTGCGATCGGCCGGACGCGCCGGGATCCTGGCCATCCGCGGCCGATCGAACCGAACCCGCATGAACCCGAAGACCCTGCTGCGCCGCATGTTCGATGCGGCGATCGCCTCGGCGCAGCCCGCGCTGTGCGTGCCGCGCTTCCTCCCCGACCTGGCCGAGGTGCGCGGGCGCGTCATCGTGATCGGGGCGGGCAAGGCCTCGGCGGCGATGGCCAAGGCGCTGGAGGACCACTGGCGCGGCCGCGGGCTCGAGCGCGTCGAGGGCTACGTCGTCACCCGCTACGGCTACGACGCGCCCTGCGAGCGCATCGAGATCGCGCTGGCCGCGCACCCGGTGCCCGACGCCGCCGGCGAAGCCGCGGCGCGGCGCATGCTGCAACGGGTGACGGGGCTCAGCGCCGACGACCTCGTGATCTGCCTGATCTCGGGCGGCGGCTCGGCGCTGCTGCCGCTGCCCGGCCCCGGGCTCACGCTGCAGGACAAGCAGGACATCAACCGCGCGCTGCTGGCCAGCGGCGCCACCATCGGCGAGATGAACACGGTGCGCCGGCACCTCTCGGCGATCAAGGGCGGGCGGCTGGCCGCCGCCTGCCACCCGGCGCGGGTGCTGACGCTGCTGATCTCCGACGTTCCGGGCGACCGCCCGATGGACATCGCCTCGGGCCCCACGGTCGCCGATCCGACGACCTGCGAGGACGCGCTGGCGATCGTACGGCGCTTCGGCATCCCGCTGCCGCACGCCGCGCAGGACCTGCTGCACAGCGGGAGGGGCGAGTCGGTCAAGCCCGGCGACCGGCGGCTGGCGCAGGCACGCACCGAGATCATCGCCGCGCCGCAGCTTGCGCTCGAAGCCGCGGCCGCAGTCGCACGCGCGGCGGGCTACACCGCGCACATCCTCGGCGACTCGATCGAGGGCGAGGCGCGCGAGGTCGGCAAGGTGCTTGCCGGCATCGCGCTGCAGGTGGCCGAGCGCGGACAGCCGTTCGCGCCGCCCTGCGTGCTGCTCTGCGGCGGCGAGACCACCGTCACGCTGCGCGAGGGCGTGCCGCGAGGCCGCGGCGGGCGCAACGTCGAGTGCCTGCTCGCACAGGCGATCGCGCTCGACGGCCATCCGCGCGTGTACGGGATCGGCGCCGACACCGACGGCGTCGACGGTGCCGAGGAGATCGCGGGTGCGCTCATCGGCCCCGACACGCTGGCGCGCGCCTGGGCGCTCGGCATGCGCCCGCGGGACGAGCTCGCGGGCAACAACGGCCACGGCTTCTTCCAGCGCCTGGGCGATTCGCTCGTCACCGGCCCCACGAACACCAACGTCAACGACTTCAGGGCGCTGCTGATCGAGCCGATCGGCGCTGGGGCGCCCGCGACCGAGGACCTTCGTGCGCCGCACCCGTGACGCCAAGATCGTCGTGAGACCCGGAGCGGAGAGCCCGCCCCGAGCCTCGCGCCGCTGCGCTCGACCGCGCGGCGGGGGCGAAGAAACGCGGGGGCGAACCGGAGCCCCCGGAACACGAGGAGAGAAGCGATGGGACACCTGAGCACGCATGTGCTGGACACCGCACACGGCTGCCCTGCCGCGGGCATGCGGGTCACGCTGCAGCGCGTCGACGCGGGCGGCAACGCACGGACGATCGAGACGATCACGCTCAATGCCGACGGGCGCAACGACGGCGGCGCGCTGCTCGATGCGGCGGCGATGGAGGTCGGACGCTGGCGCCTCGTCTTCGAGGTCGCCGCCTACTTCCGCGCACGCGGCGTCGCGCTGCCGGAGCCGCCGTTCATCGACTTCGTGCAGCTCGACTTCGGCATCGCCGACGCCCAGGGGCACTACCACGTACCCCTGCTCGTGAGCCCCTACGGCTACAGCACCTATCGCGGCTCCTGACCGCGATCTCGGGCCGTCGCAGGTCAGTACCGCACGCGGAATTGCATACGGCCTGGTGTACCTGAACGGCCCCGATCCGGGTACGGCCGAGACGAGACATGCCGGTGCCGCCGCGCCGACCATTGCGGCGCAGCACTTCGGGTTTCACCGGATGCCGACGCGGGCCGCGCCGACCGGAAGGCATCCGGATCGGCCTTGGCACCAAGCCCAGCGCAGCGCGTGGTACTTGGTTTGTCGTCTCAAACGTTCATAGTTGCCGGTACCCGCAGCATGGGCCGCGCCCCGCGGCCGTCATGGAGGCAAGCATGTTCGCGCGATTGCTCGGTCTCGTGACCCTCGCCCTGAGCCTTCTCGTCGCCCACGTCCCCGCATCGGCGGCGATCTGGGATTCCGTTCCCGACGAGCAGCTGAAGGCGCTGGGCCTCACCCGCGACTCGTCGCCCAAGGAGCTGTTCGACCGGCTCTCGAAGCGCTACCGCAGCGAGCTCACCAAGGGCAAGTTCGCCAAGTACTGGGAACCCATCCCGATGGACATGTACCTGGCGCCCACGCTCTTCTACAAGCCTCCGGCCGAGCCCGCGATCGAAGCCAAGCGCGAGGAATGCGTCGCCTGCCACACGGGTGCCACGCACGGCTGGGTGAAGTCCTGGGAAAAGAGCGTGCACGCCAACCTGGACATGATCCGCGCGCTGCCGGAGTCGGACTCGCGCGCCTACAAGAAGGCCGTCATCGCCGAGGTCGAGGACAACCTGCGCGCGCAGGGGCTGCTGCGCCAGGGCGAGCCGCTGAAGGAGGTGCAGTGCATCGACTGCCACATGGGCGTCGGCGCCAAGAGCGGCAACCACGCCAAGGACTTGCGCATGCCCGACCGCAGCGTCTGCGGCTCCTGCCACGTGCGCCAGTTCGCCGAGGCCGAGTCCGAGCGCGACACCGCCGTCTGGCCGCAGAAGCAGTGGGCCAATGGCCACCCCTCGCACGCGGTCGACTACACCGCCAACGTCGAGACCGCCACCTGGGCCGCGCTGCAGCAGCGCGAGGTCGCCGCCAGCTGCACGATGTGCCACACCAACCAGACCAAGTGCGACAACTGCCATACGCGGCACGAGTTCTCGACGGTCGAGTCGCGCAAGCCCGAGGCCTGCGCCACCTGCCACAACGGCGTCGACCACAACGAGTTCGAGCAGTACATGTACTCCAAGCACGGCACGGTCTACCAGACCCTGGGCGCGCAGTGGGACTGGAACATCCGCCTCGCCGACCAGCTCGGCCACAAGAACGGCCAGACCGCCCCGACCTGCCAGAGCTGCCACTTCGAGTTCAAGGGCCAGTACTCGCACAACGTGGTGCGCAAGGTGCGCTGGGGCTTCCTGCCCTCGAAGGACATCGCCGACAACATCGATCACCCCTGGTTCAAGGATCGCAAGGAGGCCTGGGTCGACACCTGCTCGCAATGCCATTCGCGCCGCTTCGCGCAGGAGTACCTGACGATGGCCGACAAGGGCATCCAGGACGGCAGCAAGCTCGTCGAGGACACGCGCAAGGTGGTGAAGAAGCTCTACGACGACAAGTTGCTCGTCGGGCAGAAGAACAATCGTCCGGCACTGCCAGCGCCGGAGCAGGACGAGGCCGGCGGCTTCTTCTCGCTCTTCTTCGCGCAGGCCAACCAGACCACCACCGTCGACCGCACCTTTGCCGAGATGTGGGAGCAGCACGTGGCGCGCTACATGAAGGGACTGCAGCACGTCAATCCCGGCGGCTGGACCTACTCGCACGGCTGGAGCGACCTGGTGAAGGACCAGGCCATCATCAACGAGCAGGACACCCTGCTGCGTGAGCGCGCGGCGATGGAGCAGCGCCTGCAGAGGCTCGAAGGCAAGGGCTCGGGCAAGACGAGTTCCTACCGCAGCGGCGAGCGCGCGCTCTACGCCAGCGTGATCGAGGATCCGATCCTCGCCAGCGGCGGCCTGGCTCTGCTCGGCGGCGGGCTGCTGCTCACCGGGCTGCGCGGCGGCAGGCGCCGGGCCGCTGCCTCCGCCGATGCCGACACGCGGACGCAGCACGATGACGTCCCGGGCTGATTCGCTGAACGCCTTCGGCGGCATGCGCCAGGCGGACGCGGCGGCGCCCGCACGGCGCCGGCCGCTGAGCGTGGCGGCGATCGTGGCCGGCGTCGTCCTCATCGCCATCGCCGCCGCACTGCTCTGGCGCCAGCAGCTCGCGCCGCCGCCCTACCGCTACGTGCTGGGCGAGCTCGTTCCCGCAGCCGAGCTGGGGGCGCTCGCCGAGCTCGGCGCGCAGCCGCCGGCGGTGCGCCGGGCGAACCTCGTCGCCGACGACCAGCCGACGCCGCTGGCCGAGCTGAAGATCCTCGAAGGCACGCATTCCGACGGCTCGCCGCTGGCGCCGCTGCTGCTGGACTGGCGAGCGCGCGTCGACGATCCCTTCCTGACGATCGCCGCACCGCCCGAGGACGTCGCCGCGCTCGCCGCGGTCCTCGCACGCCACGCCCGGGGCGCCAAGGTGCTGGCTTGGTGGGATCACTCGCGGCTGTTCGAGCGCCTCGTCGGCGCCGACGTCGCCTTCACGCAGCACCTGGGAATCCCGCTCTTCATCCCCGCCCAGTGGCGCGGCGCGAAGGCCGGCGTGGCGGCGGCGGAGCGCGCGTTCTGGCAGGCCGGCAAGGCGCCGGAGGCCGCCGCGCTGGCGGAGGAGAAAGACCGTTTCGAGCGCTTCGCCGCGGCCTTGCTCGCGCCCGAGGACGCCGGCATCGCTGCGCTGCAGGCGCTCGCGGGCGGCGGGAAGGCGGTGCTGGTGCTGCACTTGCGCGACCTCATCCTGCTCGGCCAGATGGCCCCGGACAAGATCGGCGTCGCCTTCCAGGACCTGGGAACGACGGCAGACGTGCACGGCATGGTGCGTCGCGTGCACGGCTGGCTCGACGAGCACAAGTACCCCGCCTACGGCGTGCTGCAGGCGCGCGAACGCCCGCTGCGCGCGATCGCGCTCACCGACGAGGCCTCGGGCAGGACGCTCGCCGCGCGCCTGCTGCCCCTGATGGGAAACGAGCAGCACGACGTGCGCGGCGCCACGCTCGTCTATCGCGTCGGCGGCTACTCGGTGTTCGAGATCGCATCGGCCGCGCCAGCACCCGCGAAGGGTTCCTGAAGCGGGTCTCGGGCGATCTCGCGCACGCCGACGGCCCGACGCAAACGCAGCACGGCCTCGCTGATCTCGGCCTCGGTGAGCGCCGCGTAGCCCAGCAGCAGCACGCGCTGCAACGGGTCGTCCGCGTCCGCGTCGAAGAGCTGCGCGTTGCCGTCGTCGATGCCGTAGACGCCCACGCCCTGCGCGCGCGCCATCTCCTCCACCGCACGCGCGTCCGGGCCCTCCTGCGGCAACTGCACCACCAGATGCATGCCGCCGCCCAGGCCCGCGACGCGCCAGCCCGGCAGGCCGTGCGCCAGCGCCGCGCACAGGTGGTTGCGCCGCAGCATGTGCAACTGGCGCAGCCGCCGCAGGTGCTCGGCAAAGCCGCCTTCGTGGATGAAGGCCGCCAGCGCCGCCTGCTCCAGCCAGGGCTGGCAGTTGTTGAGCAGCGCCTTGGCATGGCAGGCGGGCTCGCACAGCTCGGAGGGCAGCACCATGTAGCCGATGCGCAGGCCTGCGCCCAGGCTCTTGGAGAAGGTGCCGAGGTAGATCACCTGGTCGTTCACGTCCAGGCTCTTGAGCGCAGGCAGCGGCGCCCCGTCGTAGAAGAAGTCGCAGTCGTAGTCGTCCTCGGCGATGTAGCTGCCGCTGGCCTCGGCCCAGGCCAGCAGATCGCGCCGCCGCGACAGCGACAGCGTCGCGCCGAGCGGATACTGGTGCGACGGCGTGACGTAGGCCAGCGCCGCGGAAGGCGGCAGCTGCGCGCAGACGATGCCTTCGTCGTCGACCGGAACCGGCCGCAGGTCGGCGCCGTGGCTGGCGAAGACGCGCGCCGCGCCGCGATAGCAGGGGTTCTCGACGGCGACGTCGACGCCGCGCGCCAGCAGCAGCCAGGCGAGCAGGTTCAGCCCCTCCTGGATGCCGTTGGTGATGACGATGCGGCCGGCGTCGGTGGCGATGCCGCGCGTGGCGCCGACATGCGCGGCCACCGCCTCGCGCAGCTCCAGCACGCCTTGCGGGTCGCCGTACTCGCACAGCTGCGACGCGGCACCGCGCAGGCGGCGCGCCAGCAGCGACTGCCAGGCCCGCATCGGAAACAGCCGCGCGTCGGGCCGCCCGACCCAGAAGTCGAACGGCAGCTGCTGTCCGTGCGGCGCCAGCACCTGGTGCGCAGCGCCGCGGAACAGCAGGCGCTGGCGGACGCGCGCGCGCGTGCCGCCGCGCACCGCAGCATCGGGGTGCGGCGCCGGCGGCGCCACCGGCGTCGGGCTGGCCGGCGCCACGCGCTCGGCGACGAAGGTACCGATGGGCTCGCGGCCCTCCAGCAGGCCCTCGGCCGCCAGCCTTGCGAAGGCGCCGATCACCGTGTTGCGCGAGACGTCGAGATCCTGCGCCAGTGCGCGCGACGCCGGCATGCGCGCGCGCGGCGCCAGGCGCCCGTCCAGGATCAGTTGCCGGATCTGTTCGGCGATCTGCGCCTGCAGGCTCTTGCCCGCGATCGGGTCGATGAGGATCGGCAATTGCATGGCGTCCGGGCTCTGCTGACCAACCCTGCGCGCGCCGGTGCCGCGCGCGCGGCTCGATGCGGGGAGTATGGACGACGCCGCCGCGCTGGGGCAGCGGGTTTGCCATCACCAACGGCGCGCCCCACCCTCTTCCTTCCGGCTCCCA
Organism: Burkholderiales bacterium; assembly: GCA_026932235.1. Lineage (GTDB taxonomy): Bacteria > Pseudomonadota > Gammaproteobacteria > Burkholderiales > Burkholderiaceae_C > Rubrivivax. The sequence continues at coordinate 73,903 of JAIXKR010000006.1, read as the reverse complement.
CAAGCCGAGAGAGGGCTCGGCCCCTCGCCTGCGCGCCGTGCGGGCGAACGCCGCGAGGCATCAACCGTTCCTGCGCGGCGCCTTGCGTGCGGGCGCGGCTTGCTCGGCCAGGCGCTCGTCCAGGTTCTTCAGGATCTCGGTCTCGATCCTGCGCGCGAACGCGCCCAGCAGCAGCCCGAGCTTGGCGTCGAGGTCGAAGTGGTCGGCGGCGACGATCAACCGCCCCTTGACGCCGCTGCGCGAGAACTCGACGGTATCGCTGGTCTTGCCTTGCAGCAGCGTGCACTCCATGCCGAATTCGTCCTCGACGTGCTGCGCCCAGGCGAGCGCGACCTTGCGCGCCTTGGGCAATCCGAGCTGGTGTTCACGGTGGATGCGGATATCGGGCACGGGAGCACTCTGCAGGAGGTCAATGGAGGGCATCGAGTGTGGCGCGGCGCTGCGCCTTGGGCAAGGCGGCCAGGCGCCGGGCCTCGGCAAGAAAGCGGCCCCAGTCGCCACCCTGGCGCACGAACAGGCGCTCGAAGGCGGGCGCCAGTTCGTCGTAGGCCGCCTGCACGCCGAAGCCGGCGTTGTTCGCCTGCGCCACCTGCTCATCGTAGCCGGCGTAACCGGCCCAGCGCTCGCGCTTCATCGCCTCGTACTCGGCGCGCCAGGCGTCCATCAGCGCGCTCTTGCGCGCACGCTTGGCGGCGTCCGCGAGCGGCTCGTCGTAGAGCGCCTGCAGGCGCTGGCGCTGGCGCTGCGTGAGCGCGCGCCAGTCGGCGCGCCGCGCGTCGGCGCGCTCGGCCTGTTGCCGTGCCGCCGGTCGCGTCGCCAGCCAGGCCCGGCTCCCCAGCCGCGCGACGGCGGTGGCAAAGCTCTCGTTGAAGCCGGTGTCGTCATCGGCGTACGCCGCCTGGTGCGCGAGCTCGTGAAAGATGAGCCGCGCGAGCTCCGCCTCGGGCCAGTCGATGAAGGTGCTCAGCAGCGGGTCGCCGCCCAGCCATTCGGTCCAGCCCAGGGTCGAGTACGCCGGCACGCCGTAGACCAGCACCTCCAGGCCCTCGGCTCTCAGAGTCGCCGCCAGGCGGTCGGCAGCGCCGCGATCGTAGTAGCCGCGATAGCCGACGCAACCCAGCAGGGGGAAGCACCAGGTGCGCAGGGCCAGCGAGAACTCCGGCGCGGCGACGACGTTCCACACCGCCGCCGGCCGCGAAAGCCCGGCGTAGCGCCGGTAGCTGCGCGTATCCGGCAGCTTCAGTTCGTCGATCGCGAAGCGGCGCAGCTGCTGCGCCAGCCGCAGCCGTTCGCGCAGCGGTGCGGGCGTGGTCGGCGCGGCCAGCAGTTCTTCGACCGGTTGTGCCTGTGCCAGCAGCTCGAGATGCCCCTGCACCGCCTGCGCGTAATAGGCCAGCGTCGAGCAGCCGCCGGCGAGGAGCAGCGCCACCGTCGCCGCGGCCAGGGCCAGCCGCCGCCGCAGCCTCATCGGCGCACTATGGCACAGCGCGCGCGCGGGCCGGCGCCGCGCCGTAAACTGGTCCGCCCGACCCGTCGGGTCCGACCTTTTCGCTGGAGGCGCGAGCATCATGCGCATGATCGAGTCCATTCTGGCCGACGCCGCGGCCATCACCGCCATGCGGCGCGACATCCACGCCCATCCGGAGCTGTGCTTCGAAGAGACGCGCACCGCCGACCTCATCGCGCGTGCGCTCACCGACTGGGGCATCCCCATCCACCGCGGCATGGGAACGACGGGCGTCGTCGGCATCGTGAAGAACGGCAGCAGCGGTCGCGCCGTCGGCCTGCGCGCCGACATCGACGCCCTGCCGATGACCGAACACAACCACTTCGCGCACCACAGCACCATCCCCGGCAAGATGCACGCCTGCGGCCACGACGGCCACACGGCGATGCTGCTCGCCGCGGCCAAGCACTTCGCACGCCAGCGCGACTTCGACGGCACCGTCTACCTCGTCTTCCAGCCCGCGGAGGAAGGCGGCGGCGGCGCGCGCGAGATGATCAAGGACGGCCTCTTCGAGCGTTTCCCGATGGAGGCCATCTTCGGCATGCACAACTGGCCGGGGATGAAGGCGGGGCAGTTCGCGCTCGCACCGGGGCCGATGATGGCCGGCTCCAACGAGTTCAAGATCACCATCCACGGCAAGGGCGCGCACGCGGCGATGCCGTACCTGGGCGTGGATCCGGTTCCGGTGGCCTGCCAGCTCGTGCAGGCGCTGCAGACCATCGTCACACGCAACAAGCGGCCGATCGATACCGCCGTGCTCTCGGTGACGAAGATCCACGCCGGCGAGGCCACCAACGTCATCCCGGACAGCTGCACGCTCGAGGGCACCCTGCGCGTCTTCAGCAACGAGGTGCTGGACTTGATGGAGCAACGCATGCGCGTGCTCAGCGAGCAGATCTGTGCCGCCTTCGAAGCGCGCTGCGAGTTCGAGTTCCGGCGCAACTACCCGCCGACGATCAACCACGCCGCCGAGACCGCGTTCGCGCGCCAGGCGCTGGCCAGCGTCGTCGGCGCCGAGAACGTGCTCGACTACGAGCCGACGATGGGTTCGGAGGACTTCAGCTACTTCCTGCAGGAAAAGCCCGGCTGCTACTTCGTGATCGGCAACGGCGACGGCACGCACCGCGCGCAGGGTCACGGCGAGGGCCCGTGCATGCTGCACAACCCGAACTACGACTTCAACGACGAGCTCATCCCCATCGGCGCCACCGCCTGGGTGCGCCTGGCCGAGCAGTGGCTGGCGACGCCGCGTTGAGGGGGCGATGCAGCGCGCCAGTAACGACGACCCCATTGTCGGCGGCTTCGCCCAGAGCTACCGCCAGGCACGCGACCACTTCCTGGCCGCGGCCGAGGGCGCCGCGATGCCGGTGCACGCGCATCGCCATCCGCTGCTGGGCGTCGACGGCGAGGAACTGGCGCTGGACGTCGGGCGCCTCGGCGCGGCCGATGCGCAGGCCGTCCTCATCGTCAGCAGCGGCTGCCACGGCGTGGAGGGGTTCTGCGGCTCGGGCATCCAGGTCGCGCTGCTGCGCGATGCGCCCTTCCTGCAGGCGGCGCGTCAGGCGGGCGTGGCCTTGCTCTTCGTGCACGGGCTCAACCCCTGGGGCTTTTCGTGGTGGCGGCGCACGACGCAGGAGAACGTCGACCTCAACCGCAATTTCGTCGACTTCCGCGCGCCCTTGCCGGTGAATGCGGACTACCTCGAGCTGGCGCGCGCACTCGTTCCCGCGACCTGGCCGCCGCCGCCGGCTGCCGAGCAGGCGATCGCCGAATTCATCGCGCGCCGCGGACCGATGGCGTTCCAGGGCGCCGTCAGCCGCGGCCAGCACGACGACCCCGAAGGCCTCTTCTACGCCGGCACGAGCCCGACCTGGAGCCACGTCGCGTGGCGCCACGTGCTGCAGGACCACGCGCGGCGCTGCAGCCGCCTCGCCCTGATCGACCTGCATACGGGCCTTGGCCCCAGTGGCCACGGCGAGCGCATCTTCGCCGCGCGCGACGACGCCGCGACGCTCGCCCGCGCGCGCGCCTGGTGGGGCGAGGCGGTGACCTCGATCTACGACGGCTCGTCCTCGTCGGCGCGACTGTCGGGAATGATCTTCGAGGCCATCTACGACGAATGCCCGCAGGCGCAGTACACCGGCATCGCGCTGGAGTACGGCACGCTGCCCCTGCCCGAAGTGATGCGGGCGCTGCGCGCCGACCAGTGGCTGGAGAACCACCCCGAAACCGCCGGGGCGCAGCGCAGCGCGATCAAGCGCGCCACGCGCGACGCGTTCTACACCGACACCCCGACCTGGAAGCGGCAGGTGGTCGCGCAGGCGCGCGAGGCTGCCGTGCAGGCCCTGCAGGGACTGGGCGCCCGCGCGCAGTGACGCGGTGAAGGCGCCGCGCAGGCCGTGGACTCCCTGACCCAGGTCGCGCTGGGCGCGGCCGTCGGCGTGGCGGTGATGCGCAGGCGCACGGCGGTATGGAAGGCCGCGCTGTGGGGCGCGGTCGCGGGCACGCTGCCCGACCTGGACGTGTTCGTCGAGCACGGCGACCCGATCCTGAACATGGTGCGGCATCGCGCCGAGTCGCACGCGCTTTTCTGGCTCACGCTGTTCTCGCTGCCGCTGGCCGCGATCGTTGCGCGGCTGCACGGCGAATGGGCGCTGCGGCGGCGCTGGTGGCTGGCGCTGTGGCTGGCCCTCGTCACGCACCCGCTGCTGGACGCGCTCACCGTCTACGGCACGCAGCTCGGGCTGCCGTTCAGCAGCCATCCGGTGGCGCTCGGCAGCGTCTTCATCATCGACCCGCTGGTCACGCTGCCCTGGCTCGCCGGCACCGCCTGGACGCTGGCGCGGCGCGGTGGCGGCAAGGGCCTGCGCGCCAACGACGTCGGCCTGCTGCTGGGCTGCGCCTATCTCGCCTGGGGCGTGCTCGCACAGCAGGAGGTGCGCGCACAGGCGCTCGCCGCGCTGCAGGCGCAGGGGGTTCAGGCCGAGCGCGTGCTCGTCACGCCGGCCGGCTTCAGCTCCCTGCTCTGGCGCGTCGTCGCCATCGACGGCGGGCAGTACCTCGAGGGCTACCGCTCACTGTTCGACGCGGACGGATCGATGGCCTTCGACCGCTTCGACCGCGGTGCGGCGCTCGATGCCCAACTCGGCGCGAACCCCGGCGCCGTGCGCATCCGCGCCTTCAGCCACGGCTTCTACAAGCTGCACGAGGCCGACGGCCTCGTGCGCATCACCGACCTGCGCATGGGCGCCGAGCCCCGCTACAGCTTCAGCTTCGCGCTCGCCCGCCGCAGCAGCGCGCTGCAGGCCTTGCCCGTGCCGCTGGCCATGGGCCGCGGGCCCGACTTGCGGCAGGCGCTGCCCTGGTTCTGGCAGCGCCTGCGCGGCCTGCCGCTGTCGCCGGCGCGCTGAGCCGCCGCGGTCTTGCGGCGGCGAAGCACTGCGGGATTACCCGGCCACCCCGTTCAGAGGGGCCGCCTGAAAACGCGATCCAGATCAAATTCGAAACCGGCATCGCCTTACCATAATGCGCGCGCCGTCCACTTGGCGACAGCGACGGCGGGGGCCGATCCTCGAGAAGCAGAGCGGGTGCAGGCGCCCTGCCTGTGCCGCTGTACGCCACATCACAGGAGACACATCCATGAGTTTTGCTCAATCCGTCAAGCGCGTCGTCGGCACCGGCAGCGTGGCTTTCTCGCTCGCCCTGGGCGCAGCGGGCGTGCAGGCGCAGGAGCCGATCCGCATCGGCGCCTTCCTCGCCGTCACCGGCCCGGCGTCCTTCCTCGGCGACCCCGAGCAGAAGACGCTGGAGATGCTGGTCGACCAGATGAATGCTGCGGGCGGCGTGCTCGGCCGCAAGCTCCAGCTCGTCTCCTACGACTCCGCGGGCGACGCCGAAAAGGCGCGCACCTTCACCAAACGTCTGATCGAGCAGGACAAGGTCGACGTGATCATCGGCGGTTCCTCGACCGGCGAGACCATGGCCGCGGTGCCGCTGGTCGAGCAGGCCGGCGTGCCCTTCATCTCGCTGGCCGGCGCCGTCGTCATCATCGAACCGGTGAAGAAGTGGGTCTTCAAGACGCCGCACACCGACCGCATGGCCTGCGAGAAGGTCTTCGTCGACATGAAGGCGCGCGGCTTCAGCAAGGCCGCGCTGATCTCGGGCAGCGGCGGCTTCGACAAGTCGATGCGCGCCGAGTGCCTGAAGGTCGCCCCGGCCAACGGCATCGAGATCGTCGCCGACGAGACCTACGGCGCCGCCGACACCGACATGACCGCGCAGCTCACGAAGATCAAGGGCAGCGCGGCGCAGGCGGTGCTCAACCCCGGCTTCGGCCAGGGGCCGGCGATCGTCACGCGCAACTACAAGCAGCTGGGCCTGACGCAGCCGCTCTACCAGTCGCACGGTGTGGCATCCAAGGAGTACATCAAGCTGAGCGGCGACGCCGCCGAGGGCGTGCGCCTTCCGGCCGCGGCACTGCTGGTGGCCGACATCCTGCCTGCCAACGACGAGCAGAAGCCCGTCGTCGTGAAGTACACGCAGGACTACAAGGCCCGCTTCAACTCCGACGTCTCGACCTTCGGCGGCCACGCCTACGACGGCTTCTGGCTGGCGATCAACGCGATGAAGGCGACCAACAGCACCGACCGCGCCAAGATCCGCGACGGCATCGAGGCGACCAAGCACTACGTGGGCACCGGCGGCATCGTCAACATGTCGCCGACCGACCACATGGGCCTGGACCTCTCGGCCTTCCGCATGCTCGAGGTGCGCAACGGCACCTGGACGCTGGTGAAGTAAGCGCCTCGGGGACGCGACCCGAGGTGCAGCGCCGGGCGCCATTCACCGAAGCTTGAACAAGGATCCGACGTGAGTGGTGCCTGGCTCCAGTTCGTCGCCGCCGGCCTGACGGCCGGCGCCATCTACGCGCTCATCGCGCTCGGCTTCTCGATCATCTACAACACCTGCCACGCGATCAACTTCGCGCAAGGCGAATTCGTGATGGTCGGGGGGATGAGCGGCGTGAGCTTCGTCGCGATGGGCCTGCCGCTCATCGTCGCGGTGCCGCTGGCGGTGGCCGCGGCGATGATCGTCGGCCTGCTCGTCGAGCGCCTGGCGATCGAGCCCGCGCACGGCAACGACGTCGTCACGCTGATCATCGTGACGATCGGCGTCTCGCTCTTCCTGCGCGGTCTGGCGCAGGTCGTCTGGGGCAAGGGCATCCATGCGCTGCCGGCCTTCAGCGGCACCGAAGCGATCAACTTCTTCGGCGCCACGATCGTCCCGCAGAGCCTGTGGGTGATCGGCGGCACCGTGGTCGCGGTGGTGCTGCTGGGCCTCTTCTTCAACCGCACGCTCTTCGGCAAGGCGATGCAGGCGACGGCGCAGAACACGCTTGCCGCACGGCTGATGGGCATCGACACGCGCGTCATCATGCGCGTGAGCTTTGCCCTCGCCGCGCTGCTCGGCGCGCTGGGCGGCGTGCTGACCGCGCCGATCACGCTCACCTCGGCGGAGATCGGCGTCATGCTCGGCCTCAAGGGCTTCGCCGCGGCCATGCTCGGCGGCCTGGGCAGCTTCGCCGGCGCGGTCGCCGGCGGCCTGCTGCTGGGCCTGATCGAGGCCCTGGGCGCGGGATTCCTCTCTTCGGCCTACAAGGACGTCATCGCCTTCGTGATGATCCTCGTGGTGCTGTTCTTCCTGCCCACCGGGCTTGTCGGAGCACGCAGTGGCGACCGGGTCTGATTCCACACACGCCGGCGCCGTACCGGCCGGCGCCGGACGTGCACCGGCCGCGCCGCGCATCGCGGCCGGCAGCGCGCGCGCGGCGCGAACGCGCGCGCTGGCGCTGCTCGCCGCGGCGCTCGTCGTCATCCCCTTCCTGTTCCCGAACAGCTACTTCTACGAAGTCGCCGTGCTGGTGCTGATGAACGCGGTCGTCTGCCTCGGGTTGAACCTGCTGATCGGCTACGCCGGCCAGATCAGCCTCGGCCACGCGGCCTTTTTCGCGCTCGGCGGCTACGGCAGCGCGATCCTCGCCGCCAACCACGGCTGGCCGACCTGGCTGTCGCTGCCCGTGACCGTCGCGGCCATCGGCGTGCTCGCCGCCGTCGTCGGCAAGCCCACGCTGCGCTTCAAGGGCCACTACCTGGCGATGGCCACGCTGGGGTTGGGCGTGATCGTCAACCTCGTGCTGACGAACGAAGACCGCCTCACCGGCGGGCCCGACGGCATGAGCGTGCCGCCGCTGGCGATCATGGGCTACGTGCTCTCCGGCGAGAAGCTGTGGTACGGCATCGCCGCGGTCGTGCTCTGGGCCTCCGTCTGGCTGGCCACCAACCTGATCGACTCGCCCGTGGGCCGCGCGCTGCGCGCGGTGCACGGCTCCGAGGTCGCGGGCGAGACGGTGGGCATCGTGATCGCGCGCTGGAAGCTCGCGGTGTTCGTCATCTCGGCGCTGCTGGCCGCGCTCGCGGGCGCGCTGATGGCTCACTACTCGGGTTTCATCACGCCGAGCAAATCGTCGTTCCTGCACTCGGTCGAACTCGTGATCATGGTCGTCTTCGGCGGCATGGCGTCGATCTGGGGCGCCATCGTCGGCGCCGCCGTGCTGACGCTGCTGCCGCAGCTGCTGACCGTATTCAAGGACTACGAGACGATGGTCTTCGGCGGCGTGCTGATCGCCACCATGATCTTCTTCCCGCGCGGCATCGTGCCGACGCTGGCGCGTCTGTGGTCGCGCAGATCGGGATCGGGGAGCAAATCGCCATGAGCCTCCTTTCCGTCCGCGATCTCGCCAAGCGCTTCGGTGGCGTGCGCGTGCTCGAGCGCATCGGCTTCGACGTCGAGCCCGGCCAGATCTACTCGATCATCGGCCCCAACGGCGCCGGCAAGACGACGCTGCTGAACATGCTCACCGGGATCTACCGACCCGACGCCGGCAGCATCCGCTTCAACGGCACCGACCTCACCGGCAAGCCGGTGCACCGCTTCGCTGCCACCGGTCTGGCGCGCACCTTCCAGAACCTGCAGATCTTCTTCAACATGAGCGCGCTGGACAACGTCATGACCGGGCGCCACCTGCGCCAGCGCTGCGCGCTGCTGCCTTCCCTCTTCCGCACGCCGGCGATGGCGCGCGACGAGGCGCGCTGCCGCGACGATTCGATCGCGCTGATGGAACGCGTGGGCCTCGGCGCCTACGTCGACTCGGCCTCCGACACCCTGCCCTACGGCGCGCTCAAGCGCCTCGAGATCGCGCGCGCGCTGGCCACCGAACCCAAGCTGCTGCTGCTGGACGAGCCGGCCGCCGGCCTCAACCACACCGAGGCGCGCGAGATCGACGCCGTCGTGCGCCGCCTGGCCGCGGAAGGCACGGCGGTGGTGCTGGTGGAGCACAACATGCACCTGGTGATGGAGGTCAGCGACCGCGTGCTCGTGCTCGACCACGGCGAAGTGCTCGCCGAGGGCACGCCCGCCGAGGTCAGCCGCGACAGCCGCGTGATCGAGGCCTACCTCGGCTCGGAAGCCGCCACCGTGGCCGGCGGCTCGACCAACGTCGCCGGCGTGGCCAAGCAGGCGCTCCAATGACCGCGCCCATCCTCGAAGTCCAGGGCCTGGACAGCCGCTACGGCCGCGTCCCCGCGCTCAGCGACGTGAGCCTGGAAGTGCGGCCCGGCGAACTGGTGGCCATCGTCGGCGCCAACGGCGCCGGCAAGACGACGCTGATGCGCTCGATCTCCGGCGTGCAGCCGGCGAGCACGCGCGCGCTGCGCTTCGACGGCCAGGACATCGCCCGCGCCTCGGCGCGCAAGCGCGTTCGGATGGGAATCGTGCAGGTGCCCGAGGGTCGCCAGCTCTTTCCCGCGCTCAGCGTCGAGGACAACCTGCTGCTGGGCACCTTCGCACGCGGCACGCGGGAGAAGCTCGACGAGATCTGCGCCATGTTCCCGATCCTCGTGCAGAAGCGCAACGATCCGGCGGGAACGCTCTCGGGCGGCCAGCAGCAGATGCTGGCGCTCGGGCGCGCGCTGATGACGCAGCCCAAGCTGTTGCTGCTGGACGAGCCGAGCATGGGCCTGGCCCCGCGCCTGGTGGCCGAGGTCTTCCAGCACGTGGCGACGCTGAAGGCGCGCGGGACGACCATCGTCCTCGCGGACCAGAACGCGCGCGCGGCACTGGCGATCGCCGACCGCGGCTACGTGATGGAGACGGGCCGCATCATGTTCAGCGGCCCGGCCGGCGAACTGCTGCACGACGAGAAGGTGCGCCAGGCCTACCTGGGGATGTGAGCCGGAGCGGGCAGCGGCAGCAGGTGCCGCAGCAGCCCCGCCGTCGAACCGTCCAGCCCGGCCACGTCCCCGCTGGCCAGCCGCGGCAGCAAGTCCTTGCACAAGGCCTTGCCCAGTTCCACGCCCCACTGGTCGAAGCTGTTCACAGCCCAGATCGCGCCGCTCGTGAAGACGCGGTGCTCGTAGAGCGCGAGCAGCGCACCCAGCGAGCGCGGCGTGAGCGCGTCCAGCACGAGCGTCGTGCTCGGCCGGTTGCCGGGGAAGCTGCGGTGGCGGGCGAGTACTGCACGGTCGAGCCCGGGCGCCGCCGTCGGCGCCGGTTCCTTCGCCGCGACCTCGGGCGGCTTGCCCAGCATCAGCGCCTGCGACTGCGCCAGTGCGTTGGCCAGCAGCTTGGCGTGCAGGTCCGCATGTGCATGCGAAGGCCGGCGCACGAGGATGAACTCCACCGGCACCACGTCGCTGCCCTGGTGCAGCATCTGGAAGAAGGCATGCTGCCCGTTGGTGCCGGGCTCGCCCCAGAGCACCGGGCTGGTCGCCACCGCCAGCGGCCTTCCCTCGCGATCGACGCGCTTGCCGTTGCTCTCCATCTCGAGCTGCTGCAGGTAGGCCGGAAGCCGCGCCAGGCCCTGGTGATAGGGCGCGATCGAGCGCGACGAGAAGCCGTGGAAGTTGCGGTACCAGACGTCGAGCAGACCCAGGCGCAGCGGCAGGTTGGCCTCGGGCGGCGCGCGGCGGAAGTGCTCGTCCATCGCGTGCCCACCTGCCAGCAGCGCACGGAAGTTCGCGGCACCAATCGCGATCGCGATCGGCAGCCCGATCGCGCTCCAGAGCGAGTAGCGCCCGCCGACCCAGTCCCAGAAGCCGAAGGTCGTCGTGATCCCGAACTGCGCCGCGGCGGCCACGTTGCTCGTGGTCGCGACGAAGTGGCGCGCGACTTCGCTGCCGCCCTGCGCGACGAACCACTCGCGCGCGACCTCGGCGTTGGCCATCGTCTCCTGCGTCGTGAAGGTCTTGCTCGCGACGATGAAGAGCGTGCGCCGTGCGTCCAGATCGCGCAGCAGCGGCGCGATCGCATGGCCGTCGACGTTGCTGACGAAGTGCAGCCGCAGCCCCCGCTGCGCGTAGGCGTCCAGCGCCGGGACGACCATCGCGGGGCCGAGGTCGCTGCCGCCGATGCCGATGTTGACGACGTCGGTGAAGCCGCCGCGCGCCGCCTCGGCGCGCACCTCTTCGGCGTAGGCGAGCATCGCGTCCAGCACCGCGTGCACCTCGTCGGAGAACGGCGCCGCGCCGCGCGGCGCGCGCAGCGCCGTGTGCAGCACCGCGCGTCCCTCGGTCGTGTTGATCGGCTCGCCGGCGAACATCGCGTCGCGCAGCGCGAGCACGCCGCACTGCTGCGCGAGCTCGAGCAGCAGCGCCTGCGCGCGTGCATCGATCAGGTTCTTCGAGAGGTCGGCGAAGACCTCGGGCGCCTGCTGCGAGAAGCATTCGAAGCGCGAAGCATCCTCGGCGAAGGCGCGGCGCAGGTCGAAGCGCCGGCCCTCGGCGTCGAAATGCGCCTGCAGCGCGGCCCAGGCCGGCGTCTGCTCGCAGCGGACCCCGTTCATCGCCTTGCCTGCTCGATCAGCGCATCGAGCTTGCCGGCATCCGCGGCGAAGGCGCGGATGCCCTCGGCCAGCTTCTCGGTGGCCATCGCGTCCTCGTTGAGTGCCCAGCGGAAGCTGCGCTCGTCGTGGTGCACCGCGGGCAGCGCTGACCGGCGCGCCGTCTCGAGGTCGAGCGCGCGCGGAAACGGCGCGTCGGCGGCCTGCAGCTGCGCCATCAGTTCCGGGCTGATCGTCAGGAGGTCGCAACCGGCGAGCGCGAGAATCTGCCCGGTGTTGCGAAAGCTCGCCCCCATCACCTCGGTGGCGATGCCGTGGGCCTTGTAGTGCGCCCAGATGGCGCGCACCGACTGCACGCCGGGATCGGCGGCGCCGGCGTGCGCCGCCTCGTCCCAGGCGCCGCCCTCGCGCTTGCGGTGCCAGTCGTAGATGCGCCCGACGAAGGGGCTGATGAGCGTCACGCCGGCGTCGCCGCAGGCCACCGCCTGGCAGAAGGCGAAGAGCAGCGTGAGGTTGCAGCGGATGCCTTCGCGCTCGAGCCGCGCGGCCGCGGCGATGCCCTCCCAGGTCGCGGCGATCTTCACCAGCACGCGCGCGCGCGCGATGCCCGCGGCCTCGTAGAGCGCGATCAGTCCTTGCGCGCGCGCGATGGTGGCCTCCGTGTCGAAGGACAGGCGCGCGTCGACCTCGGTGCTGACGCGCCCCGGGACGAGCTTCAGGATCTCCTGGCCGAAACGCACGAGCACGCGGTCGACGATCGCCGGCAGCGGCAGCGCCGCGTGCGCCGCCACCACCTCGGCCAGCAGCGGCGCGTAATCGGGCTGCTGCACGGCCTTGAGGATGAGCGATGGGTTGGTCGTCGCGTCGCGCGGCGCGAAGGCCGCAAGCTCGCGGAAGTTGCCGGTGTCGGCGACGACGATGGTGTGCTGCTTGAGCTGGTCGAGCTGGTTCATGGGTCCTGGGCGTGCGGTGCAGGCGCGATTAGAACCCGGTCCGTGGCCGCACCGTCTCCGGGGCTATGCTGCGCGCCCATGTATGCGGCATTCTTCGGCCTGCAACGGGAGGCGTTCTCGATCGCACCCGATCCGCGCTTCCTGCACCTGAGCGAGGGCCACCGCGAGGCGCTGGCACACCTGCTCTACGGCCTGCAGGGCGGCGGCGGCTTCGTGCTGCTGACCGGCGGCGTCGGCACCGGCAAGACGACGGTGTGCCGCTGCTTCCTCGAGCAGGTGCCCGAGGGCTGCCGCGTCGCCTACCTCTACAACCCGCTGCTGACGCCGCTGGAGCTGCTGCAGACCGTCTGCGAGGAGTTCGGCGTCGGCGTCGACACCAGCTCCCTGGACAGCGAGCCGCCGGCGAGCACCAAGGCCTGCGTCGATGCGCTCAACCGCTTCCTGCTCGACTGCCATGCGCGCGGCGAGCAATGCCTGCTCGTCGTCGACGAGGCGCAAGGCCTGGCTCCCGAATTGCTCGAACTCCTGCGCCTGCTCACCAACCTCGAGACCGCCGAACGCAAGCTGCTGCAGATCGTTCTCATCGGCCAGCCCGAGCTGCGCGCGCTGCTGGCGCGCCCCGATCTCGAGCAGCTCGCGCAGCGCGTCATCGCGCGCGTGCACCTGGAGCCCCTGGACGCGGCGGGGACGGCCGACTACGTGCGGCACCGCCTGGGCGTCGCCGGCCTGCAGGGGCCGCTGCCCTTCAGCGAAGGCGCGCTGCAGGCGATCCACCGCCGCAGCGGCGGCGTGCCGCGCCGCATCAACCTGCTGTGCCAGCGCGCGCTGCTCGGCGCCTACGGCCGCGGCCTGCGCACGGTCGACGCGGCCACCGTGCGTCAGGCCGCACGCGAGGTGTTCGAGGGTGAGCACGGCGGGCGCCGGCCGCCGTGGCGGCTGCCGGCGCTCGCCGCGCTGCTCGTCGCCGGTGCGGGCGCGGCGTGGTGGGGCTGGCGCGACGCCGGCCAAGGAACGGCCCCTGCCGCGGCCGTGGCGTCGATCGCCCCGGCGGGCGGCGCCGCATCGGCGGCGCGCACACTGGCAGCCGGCGAAGCCCCTGCGCCCTTCGCCGAGGAAGGCGCCGCCAGCGCGGCACTGGCCGCGGCCTGGGACCTGGAGGCCACCGGCGAGCGCGACCCCTGCCGCCGCGCGCGCGCGCACGGCCTGGCGTGCTGGGAAGGCAGCGTCGACCTTGCGCTGCTGCGGCGGCTGGATCGGCCGCTGCTGCTCGTGCTGCAGGACGGCGGCCTCGTGCTGCTGCGCGCGCTGGGCGAAGACGCGGCGGTGGTCGAAGGCGCCCAAGGGCCGCAGCAGCTGCCGCTGTCAAGCCTGCAGTCGCACTGGCGTGGCAAGCTGATCGCGTGGTGGCGCCCGCCGCCCGGCGATGAACGCGAGTGGATCCTCGGGCGCCTGCTCGCGCTGCAAGGACCCGAGACCGCCGTGGGTGCGCGCGCGCCGCAGGACGAGATCCTGCGGCGGCGCGTCTTCGCCTTCCAGCTCGGCCAGGGCCTGCCGCTGGACGGCCTGGCCGGCCCGCTGACACTGATGCAACTCAACCGCGCCAGCGGCGTAGCCGAACCGCGGCTGGACCCGCCTTCCTGATGTCCTACATCCTCGATGCCTTGCGCCGCGCCGACGCGCAGCGCCGCCAGGGGCAGGCCCCGGGCCTGCAGCAGATCGCTGCGGCACCGGCCTTTGCGCCCGGCGCCGGGCGCTCGCGCCGCGCGCGGCCATGGGTACGCGCCGTCGCGGTGTCGGCGCTGCTCGCCGCCGCCGCACTGGCGTCGGGCTGGTGGTGGGGCCGCATGGGCGCGCGTACGCCCGCGACCCCGAACGCGCCCGCCGCGAGCACCGTGAGCACCGTGAGCACCACGAGCGCCGCGAGCGCCGTGAGCCCAACGGCCGCACGTCCCGCCGATGCGCCCGAGGTCGCGCCCGCAGCGCCGCCGCGCCGCGCCAAGCCGCAGCCGCCGCCCCTGCAAAAGCCCCGAACGGAGCCAACGGCCCCGGCACCGCCGGCCGCAGCCGCGCTTGCGGCGGCGGCCCTGCCGGAGCCGCTGCGCAGCCGCGTCGGCGCGCTCAGCTTCGGCGGGGCGGTGCAGTCCCAAGATCGCCACCAGAGCTTCGTGCTGATGTCCGGCCAGATCGTGCGCGAAGGCGAAACGCTCGCGCCGGGAATCGTCCTGGAGCGAATCGGCGCACGCAGCCTGCTGCTGCGCGTCGATGGGCAGGCAGTGGAGCTGCCGCTGTGAGGCAAGGCTTCGTCGCGAGGCCGGGCGTCCACGCCGGGGCGCAAGCGCAACGGCGGATCGGCCGTCAGCGTGCGCGTCGGCCCCCGGCCCGCGGCGCGGCGGCTGCCGCATCCGCTGCCTGCGCCTTCAGCGCCCGCGCCTGCTGCGCCCGGCGCCGGCGCCGGCCGGCAGGCGTCAACACGCCTTCCAGGTACAGGCGCAGGCCGTCGGCGACGTAGTCGGACAGCGTCACCCGCCCGCCGAAGTGCCAGTGCTTGAGCGCCCAGCCATGGGCCAGCAGCACGAGGCGGAAGGTGAGCAGTTCGACGTTCGTCGGCTCGACCAGGCCGGCGGCGATGCAGGCTTCGATCGGCTCGGCGATGAGCTTGTTGGTCTGCAGCTCCAGTTGCTGGATCGCGCGCAGCAACTCGGGACGCAGCGAGGCGCTCTCGCGATAGCCGACGACAGTCGCGCCGGTGTTGCGGTCGACCGCTTCGCAGTAGGCGCACACCGCCGTGCACAGGCGCTGCAACGGATCGGTGACGCCCAGCAGCCGTTCGGGGATGTGGCGCTGGTAGGTCTCGAAGATGTGCAGGTAGACGAGGAAGAGCACGTCCTCCTTGTCCTTGACGTAGGAATAGATCAGCCCGGCGCTGAAGCCCGCGCTGTCGGCGATCTCCTTGATCGTCGTGCCGTGATAGCCCTTGCGCGCAAAGCAGGCCACCGCCGCCTGCACGATCTGCTCGCGCCGCCGTTCGACGCGGCCGCTGTCCTCGATGCGGCTTTCGATGACGATCGCCGCCGCCGTGGCGGGCTTGCCGCGCTTGCGCCGCGTCGAATGAACCGTCATTTGCTCGCCTCCTCGCGACCGATTCTGACGCATCGCGCGGGCGCGTCGCGGACTGGCATGCTCAGGCGTCGGCGCCGCGATCCTGACGGTCCAGCAGCTCGCGCAGGATGACCAGATGCTGGATGTCGTTCGTGCCCTCGTAGATGCGGCACACGCGCGCGTCGCGGTAGAGGCGCTCGACGCCGTGATCGACGAGGTAGCCGTAGCCGCCGAGCACCTGCATCGCCTCGGAGCACACCCACTCGGCGGCTTCCGAGGCCACCAGCTTGGCCATGCAGGCTTCCATCAGGCAGGGCTTGCCGTAATCGCGCAGCTGCGCCGCGTGCAGCACGAGCTGGCGCGCGGACTCGATGCGCGTGGCCATGGCGGCGAGACGAAAGCCCACCGCCTGGTGCTCCACGATCGCCTTGCCGAAGACGACGCGCTCGCGCGCGTAAACGAGGGCCTTGTCCAGTGCCGCACGCGCAATGCCCACCGCCTGCGCGGCGATGCCGATGCGCCCGCCCTCGAGGTTGGCGAGCGCGATGCGCAGACCCTGCCCCTCCTGTCCCAGGCGCAGCGCGGCGGGAACGCGCATGGCCTCGAAGCGGATCTGGCACGTGTCCGACGCGTGCTGACCGAGCTTGCGCTCGACGCGGCCGACGACGTAGCCGGGCGTCGAGGTCGGCACGATGAAGGCGCTGATTCCGCGCCGGCCGCCGCTCGGGTCGGTGCGCGCGAAGACGAGCGCCAGGTCGGCCTGGCTGCCGCTGGTGATGAACTGCTTGCTGCCGTCGATGACGTAGTCGTCCAGCTCGCGGCGCGCACGCGTCGTCAGCGCTGCGGCGTCGGAGCCGCCGTGCGCTTCGGTGAGGCAAAAGGCCGAGAGCAGTTCGCCGCGCGCCATCGGCTGCAGGAAGCGCTGCTTCTGTTCGGGGCTGCCGAACTGCAGCAGCGGCATGCATCCGACCGAGTTGTGCCCGCTCATCACGGTGGCGCAGGACGCATCGCCCGCGGCGATCTCCTCCAGCGCAAGGGCGAGCGACACCGCATCCGCCCCCGCCCCGCCCCAGGCCTCGGGCACGGTGACGCCCATCAGGCCGAGTTCGCCCATGCGGCGCAGCGCCTCGCGCGGGAAGGTGGCGCTCTCGTCCCACCGGGCGGCATGCGGCGCGAGCTGCGCGCGCGCAAAAGTGCGCGCGGCGCGCTGGATCTGGATCTGCGCTTCGGTGAGGATCATCGGCTGCTGCCAGCGTGTTGGCGCTCGCCGCACCAGCGCGCCCGTTGCGTCGTGAACTGAACAGTCATTCAATCACGCGCGTTGCAGCGCTGTCAACCCGACGCATCGCAAGTCGACTGCGGTCCCGCCATCGCGACCACACCGCGGATGCGGGATGCGCCGCCCGCAGCCACGGCGCCAAAGCCGGTCAGAATCGGCCCATGGCCCCTCCTGCGCCGAAACCGCACCCGCGCCCGGCTCCGGCCGCACGCGCCGCATGCGCCGCATGCGCCGTATTCGCCCTGCTCACGGGCGCGCTCACAGCGGCTGCACGCGCCGAGACGCTGCTCGTCGGGCCGAAGGCGCCCTCGATGACGCTGCAACAGGCGCTGGCGCAGGCCGTCGACGGCGACACCATCGCCCTCATGCCCGGAACCTACGAGGGTCAGCAAGGCGTCGTCACGCAGCAGCGGCTGGTGATTCGCGCGGTGGCCGGGCGGCCGCTGCTGCAGGCCAAGGGGCCGCTGGCCGAACGCAAGGCGATCCTCGTCGTGCGCGGCGGCGAGGTGACGGTGGAGGGACTGGAGTTTCGCGGCGCGCGCTCCGAGGACGCCAACGGCGCCGGAATCCGGCACGAGCGCGGCCGGCTCACGGTGCGCGACAGCATCTTCCTCGACAACGAGGTCGGCATCATCAGCAGCAACGACGAGAGCGCCGAACTCGTCGTCGAGGACAGCGAATTCGGCCTCGCGCCGCGCATCGAAGGCGGGCTGCCCCATCTGCTCTACGTTGGCCGCATCGGGCGCTTCACGCTGCGCGGCAGCCGCTTCTACAGCGGCTTCGAGGGCCACCTGGTGAAGAGCCGCGCGCGCGAAAGCCGCATCACCTACAACCTGATCTACGACGGCCAGGAGGGCGAGGCGTCCTACGAGATCGACCTGCCCAACGGCGGCCTGGCCTGGATCATCGGCAACGTCATCGGGCAGGGCGCCAAGGGGCAGAACCCGGTGATGCTCGCCTACGGCGCAGAGGGCAACCCCTGGCCGCGAAGCGGCCTCTACCTGGCGCACAACACCATGGTCGGCAACCCGTGGCCGCCGAGCTGGTTCGTGCGCGTCTTCCGCGACCGGCTGCCCGCGGACACCGAGGTCAAGCTGGTGAACAACGTGACGCTTGGCCTGGGGCTGCTGAGCCCCTTTTCCAGGGGTGAATTCACAGGCAACGTCTGGGCCTTGCGTCGACGGGCCGTGAACAGCATCTACACGCTCGACTTCGAACTCACCGAGGCCTCGGGCTGGCGTGGTGTCGCCGCACCCGCAGGCCAGGGCGGCGGCGAGTCCCTGCAGCCGACGGCGCAGTTCAGGCTGCCGCGCGGAACGCAGCCGATCGCGCCGCCCAAGGCCTGGTCCCCGGGCGCCGTGCAGTAGCGGTGCCGACGATCCGCGAAGAGCACCCATGAGGCGTCGCGACGCCGTGGCCCTGCCGCTCCTGGCTGCGTTGTCCGCGGCACGCGCGCGCACGCTGCGCGTGCGCCGGGGACAGAGCCTGCACGAGGTGCTCGCGCGCGCGCAGGACGGCGACACGGTCGAGCTCGACCCCGGCGAGCACTGCGGCCAAGCGGCGCTGATCGCGCATTCGCGGCTGACGGTGCGCGCCGCCGAAGGCCGCGCCGTGCTGCTGGCGCAAGGTGCGCAGGTCGAGGGCAAGGCCTTGCTCGTCGTACGCGGCGGCCGGATCGAGATCGAGGGCCTGGAGTTCCGCGGTGCACGCGTGCCCGCGGGAAACGGCGCCGGGATCCGCTTCGAGCGCGGGCGGCTCGCGCTGCGGCGCTGCGGCTTCTTCGACAACGAGATGGGGCTGCTCTCGGCCGGCCGCGACGATGCCGAACTGGACATCGACGACTGCGCATTCGGGCAGGCGCCGCGGCACGAGGGCATGCTGCACCACCTGCTCTACGTCGGGCGCATCGCGCGCCTGCGCGTGCGCCACAGCCACTTCTCGGGCGGCTGGCGCGGTCACCTGCTGAAGTCGCGCGCCGCGGCGAGCGAGATCCTCTGCAACCGGCTCGTCGACGGCGAGGAGGGCGCGGCCTCGTACCAGATCGACCTGCCCAACGGCGGCCTGGCCTGCGTGCGCGGCAACGTCCTCGGCAAGAGCGCGCGGGCGCAGAACCAGGCGCTGGTCGCCTTCGGCGCCGAAGGGCAACCGCACGCCGCGAGCCAGCTGTGGTTCGAGGACAACCTCGGGGTCAACGAGGGCGCCGAGCCGGCCTTCTTCGTCCGCCACTGGCCCGAGCGGCTGCCCGCGGACAGTGGGCTGGCTTTGCGCAACAACCGCTTCGCCGGGCCCGTCGTGGACGGGAGCTGGGGCCGGCCCGAGGGCGGCAACCGGCTGCTGCCGGCGACCGCGGTCCTGCCTCCGCTGCCGGACCCGCCCTGCGCCCCGCGCTGCCGCGACGCCTAGGCCGTGCAGCCGGAGGCGCTGCCCTCGTCGCCCGACGGAAGCAGCGCCTGCACGCCGTAGAGCCGCGCCAGTTCGCGCAGCTTGGCCGGCGCGGCGCGCAAGCGCAACGGCAGCGCGCGTGCCGCCGCGGCACGGCGCGCGTGCAGCAGCAGGGCGATCGCCGAGGTGTCGAACTCCGCCAGCGCCGAGGCGTCCAGGCACAGGCCGTCGGAGTCCGCGGCGGCCAGAGCGGCTTCGATCTCGACTTCGAGCGCGCGCGCCTGCGCCAGCGTGGCCTCGGCCGGCAGCGCGAAGGTCTTCATCGCGGCCATTCCCCGCGGCTCAGCTCTTGGCCGCGGCCGCGGTCTTGTTGCGCTCGACCAGCGCGCCGATGAGTCCGTCGATGCCGCCCTTGCTCAGCTCGGGGGCGAACTGCGAGCGGTAGCTCGTCACCAGCCAGATGCCGCCGACGTTGACGTCGATGATCTTCCAGGCGTCGGCGTACTTGTCGAGCCGGTAGTCGAGCTTGATCGGCTCGCCCTTGCCGCGCACCTCGCTCTGCACGACCACCTGCGTACTCTGCGGCACCGGCAAGGTCTTCGTGGTCTCGACCGTCTGATCCTTGATCTCGGTGAGCGCGCCCGAGTAGACGCGCACGAGCAGCGACTTGAACTCGGCCTGCAGCTTCGCGCGCTGCTCGGCCGACGCCTGGCGCCACTGCGGGCCGACGGCCGAGCGCGTCATGACCTCGAAGTTCACGTGGGGCATGACCTTGGCGTCGACCAGCTGGATGATCTGCTCGACCTTGCCCGCCTGCAGCGCCGGATCGGCCTTGACGGCGTCGAGGACCTCGCCGGAGATCTGCTTCACGAGCGCGTCGGGCGTGCCCTGCGCCAGCGCGGGCGCCCCCATCACCAGCGCCAGGCAGGTCGAGGCCAGCAGCTTCTTCCACATCGTCGTTCTCTCCTTGGTGCACGCCCGGCACGGGCGTGCGGGTGATCATGAGACCTCAACGCTGCCGCCGGGTTCGCGGTGCACAAGGACAACCGGCCCTGCGGGCAGCCGCCTTGCGTGCGAGATCGGTCTCGTTCGTTTCCGTTGGTGCCCACGCGCACCGACACGCGTCACTTGCCGGCCTCGGGCGGCGGGTCGTCGAAGTCGTCCTCGAACTTCTCCAGCGGCGCCGCGCCGTCGTGGACGAGATCGCGCCGCCGCGCGAGGTAGGCGTCGCGCATGAAACCGTACTTGTCGAGCGCCACCTCGCCGACGAGCTGCGTCGTCGACAGCAGTTCGGCACGCACGTTGACGATCTCGAGCGCCGTCGCGGCGTAGGCGTCGACGTCGATGTAGACCGAGGGTGCGCTGGCGTAGCGGTCCAGCGGCACGCCGACGGCATCGCGCAGCGAGGACGGCCCGAGGAAGGGCAGGACCACGTACGGCCCGGGCGGCATCCCCCAGACGCCCAGCGTCTGCCCGAAGTCCTCGCTGCGGCGCGGCAGCCGCATTTCCGTGGCCGGATCGAGAATGCCGCCGAGACCGAAGAGGGTGTTGCTGAGCACCCGCATGCCCATCTCCATGCCGCTTCCGACCTTGCCCTGCAGCAGGTGATTGACCATCGACCAGACGTCGCCGACGTTGCCGAAGAAGTTCGACACCCCGGCGCGGAGCAATTGCGGCACGTGCTCGCGCCAGGCGCGCGCGACGGGAGCGAGAATGGCCTCGTCGATCGCCTCGTTGAAGGCGAAGACCTTGCGGTTCCAGCGCTCCCACGGGTCCACCGCATTCGGCGCTGGAAGCCCGGGCGCGGCAACGGCGCTCGCCCCTGGCGTCGCGTCCGCCGCAACGCTGGCGCAACCGCCGGCCAGCAGCAACGACGCCGTCGTCGCAGCGGCAGCGGTGGCGCGCAGCGCCCGCGCGGCCCGTCGTGCGCGCGCGACCATCGTCACTTCGGCGCCTCCGGCGCGGTGCCCGCCTCGGCCGCGCGGCCGGTGAGGAACTGCCCGATCAGGTTCTCGAGCACCACCGCCGACTGCGTCTGCGCGATGTTGGCGCCGGGTGCCAGGTCGGCATCGTCGCCGCCGGGCTCGAGCCCGATGTACTGGTCGCCGAGCAGCCCCGCGGTGAGGATCTTGGCCGCCGAGTCCTGCGGAAACCTGAAGCGCTCTTCGACCGCCAGGGTCACCACGCCCTGATAGGTCTTGGGGTCGAGCACGATCGACGTCACGCGGCCGACGACGACGCCGGCGCTGCGCACCGGGGCGCGCACCTTGAGGCCGCCGATGTTGTCGAAGCGCGCCGTCAGCACGTAGGTGGCACCGTTGCTGAAGCTGGTCAGGTTGGCCGCCTTCAGCGCCACGAACACCAGCGCCAGCAGACCCAGGAGCACGAACAGGCCGACCAGGATCTCGATGTTTCTCTTCGTCATTCGTTCACTCCCTGGGCTCAGCGGCCGGTGGAGAACATCAGCGCGGTGAGGATGAAGTCCATGCCGAGCACGCCCAGCGACGAGATCACCACCGTGCGCGTGGTCGCGTAGGCCACGCCCTCGGGCGTGGCCTCGGTCTCGTAGCCCTGATAGAGCGCGACCGCGGTGCAGATGACGCCGAAGACGGCGCTCTTGACGACGCCGTTGCCGACGTCGCGCCAGACGTCGACGCCGTTCTGCTGAGTGGCCCAGAAGTTGCCCGCATCGATGCCGATCAGTCCCACGGCCACCAGCCAGGCGCCGAGGATGCCGACGGCCGAGAACAGGATCGCCAGCAGGGGCATCGCGATCATGCCGGCCCACAGGCGCGGGGCGAGCACACGCTGGCGCGGCTCGATGGCCATCAGCTCGAGCGCCGCGAGCTGCTCGCCGGCCTTCATGAGGCCGATCTCGGCGGTGAGCGAGGTGCCGGCGCGGCCGGCGAAGAGCAGCGCCGCCACCACCGGTCCGAGCTCGCGCACCAGCGAGAGGTTGACGACGAGGCCCAGCGACTCCGCGGCGCCGAAGGTGATGAGCGTGTTGTAGAGCTGCAGCGCGAGCACGAAGCCCACCGCCGTGCCCGATGCGAGGATGATGACCAGCGAGCGGTTGCCGATGGCGTGGATCTGTGCCACCACGAGGTCGAAGCGGCGCAGTGCGGGCAGCAGTGCGCCCAGCAGGTCGGCGAAGAAGAGCGCGGCGCGGCCCCAGCCGCGCAGGGTCGCGAGCGCCCGCGCCCCCAGCAGCGCGACGAAGTCCATCAGCGCACCGCCTCCACGCCGAAGTCCGCGGCGATCGTCGGCGCGGGATAGTGGAACTTGACCGGCCCGTCGGGCTCGCCGCGGACGAACTGGCGCACCTCGGCGTCGGTCGACGCCATCAGCTCCGCCGGCGTGCCTTCGGCGACGAGGCGCCCGCCCGCGGCGAGCAGCACCACCCAGTCGCTGATCGCCATGCACTGCGGCACATCGTGCGAGATCACGAGCGAGGTCGAGCCGGTGACGTCGTTGAGCGTGCGGATGAGCTTGGCCGCGACCCCCATGCTGACGAGGTCGAGGCCCGCGAAGGGCTCGTCGTACATGATGAGCTCGGGGTCGAGCGCGATCGCACGCGCGAGCGCGATGCGGCGCGCCATGCCGCCCGAGACCTCGCTGATCTTCAGCCCCGCGGCGCCGCGCAGGCCCACGGCATCGAGCTTCATGAGCACGATGTCGCGCACCATCGGCTCCGAGAGATTGGTCATCTCGCGCAGCGGGAAGGCGACGTTGTCGAACACGCTCAGGTCGGTGAAGAGGGCGCCGAACTGGAACAGCATGCCCAGGCGCCGACGCAGCCGGTAGAGCTGGGCGCGGTCATGCGCGTTCACGACCTCGCCGTCGAAGAGCACGCGACCCTTGTTCACGCCGTGCACGCCGCCGATGAGGCGCAGCAGCGTCGTCTTGCCGCAGCCCGATCCGCCCAGAACCGCCGTCACCTTGCCGCGCATGAAGCGCAGACTCAGATCCGAGAGGATCGTGCGCCGCTCGTCGTAACCGAAGGTGACGTGGTCGATCTCGATGAAGGCGTCGGACTTCAAGCCGGCAGGCGCGGCCCAGCGGCCACGTGTGAGGGACTGCGGACGATTCTCGCACGGCGGGCGCGACGGCTGCGGCGCGCGCCCGTGCGCCGCCTCAGCGCGGCAGCAGGCTGTGTCCCATCAGGAACGCATCGATCGCCCGTGCGGCCTGCCTGCCTTCGCGGATCGCCCACACCACGAGGCTCTGGCCGCGGCGCATGTCGCCGGCGGCGAAGACCTTGGCCGCATTCGTGCGGTAACCCTGCGCGTCGTCGGTTCCGGCGCGCGCGTTGCCGCGCCCGTCACGTTCGACGCCGAAGGCTTCGAGCAACTCGGCGGCAGGCGCCGTGAAGCCCATCGCCAGCAGCACCAGGTCAGCCTTCCAGCGGCGTTGGCTGTCGGGCAGCTCGCTCATGCGGCCGCCTTCCCACCGCACCTGCACCGTCTCCAGCGCCACCACCTGGCCGCGCGCCTTGCCGCTGCCGGCGACGAAGGCCTTGGTGGCGATCGCGAACTCGCGTGCGCAGCCTTCCTCGTGGCTCGAACTGGTGCGCAGCTTGTAGGGCCAGTAGGGCCAGGTTTGCGCCTTGTCCTCGTGCTCGGGCGGCATCGGCATGAGCTCGAACTGCGTCACGCTGGCGGCACCCTGGCGGTTGCTGGTGCCCACGCAGTCGCTGCCGGTGTCGCCGCCGCCGATGACGATGACGTGCTTGCCGGCGGCGCTGATGCGGCCCTTGACCTTCTCGCCGGCCAGCGCGGCGTTCTGCTGCGGCAGGAACTCCATCGCGAAGTGCACGCCGGCGAGCTCGCGCCCCGGCGCGGGCAGGTCGCGCGAGCGCTCGGCGCCGCCAGCCAGCAGCACGGCGTCGAAGCTGCTCAGCAGTTCCGCGGCGGCGAGCGTCTGCGTCGATTCGTCGTGGATGCGTGCGTCGGCGGGAAGGGCCGCGATGCGCACGCCGGTGCGAAAGACCACGCCCTCGGCCTGCATCTGCTCGACGCGGCGGTCGACGTGCCGCTTCTCGAGCTTGAAGTCGGGGATGCCGTAGCGCAGCAGGCCGCCGGGGCGGCGGTTCTTCTCGAACACGGTCACCGCATGCCCGGCGCGCGCGAGCTGCTGCGCAGCCGCCAGGCCCGCCGGCCCGGAGCCGACGATGGCCACCGACTTGCCGCTGGCGTGCGCTGCCGGCTGCGGCCTCACCCATCCTTCGGCCCAGGCGCGGTCGATGATCGCGTGCTCGATCGACTTGATGCCCACCGCCACGCTGTTGAAGTTCAGCGTGCACGCCGCCTCGCAGGGCGCCGGACAGATGCGGCCGGTGAACTCGGGGAAGTTGTTGGTGCGGTGCAGGACCTCGATCGCGCGCTTCCAGTCATCGCGGTAGACGAGATCGTTGAAGTCCGGAATCAGGTTGTTGACCGGACAGCCGTGGTTGCAGAAGGGCGTGCCGCAGTCCATGCAGCGCGCGCCCTGGATGCGTGCCTGCTTCGCATCCAGACCGTGCACGAACTCGCGCCAGTTCTGCAGCCGCAGCGCGACCGGTTCGTACGCCTCGTCCTGGCGCTCGTACTCGAGAAAGCCGGTGATCTTGCCCATGTGCTCGAGGTCCTCGGGTCTTCGTGTCTTCGGGGGTTCAGGGGCGGGCGATAGCGGCCTCGCGCGTGCCGGCGCCGACGGCTGCCACCGCGCTCGCCGACGACACCGCTGCGCGCTCGGCGAGCGCGCGCCGGTACTCGTGCGGGAAGACCTTCACGAAGCGCGCACGCGAATCGGCCCAGTGGTCGAGGATCTCCCGCGCGCGCAGCGAGCCGGTCCACTTGTGGTGGTCCTCGATGAGCCGCCGCAGCAGCGGCTCGTCGGCCATGCCGCCGTGCCAGCCCTGCGCCGTGCCCGACTGCTCGGTGTCGGGCCGCAGCGGCTCCAGCGCCACCATGCTGGTGTTGCAACGGCGCGCGAAGCCGCCGTCCTCGTCGAAGACGTAGGCCACGCCGCCGGACATGCCGGCGGCGAAGTTGCGCCCTGTGCGCCCGAGCACGACGACGGTGCCGCCGGTCATGTACTCGCAGCCGTGGTCGCCGGTGCCCTCGACGACCGCGGTGGCGCCCGAGAGGCGCACCGCGAAGCGCTCGCCGGCGACGCCGCGGAAGAAGGCTTCGCCGCTGGTGGCGCCGTAGAGCGCGGTGTTGCCGATGATGATGTTGCGCGTGGCGTCGCCGCGGAACTCGATCGAGGGCCGCACGACGATGCGCCCGCCCGAGAGGCCCTTGCCGGTGTAGTCGTTGGCGTCGCCGATCAGGTTGAGCGTGATGCCGCGCGCGAGAAAGGCACCGAAGCTCTGCCCGCCGGTGCCTTCGAGCTGCATGAAGATGGTGTGGTCCGGCAGGCCCTGCGGATGGTGGCGCACGACCTCTCCGGAGAGCATCGCCGCCACCGAGCGGTGGACATTGCGCACCTGGTCGATGAGCTGCACCTTCTCGCCGCGCTCGATGGCCGGTCGGCAGCGCTCGATCAGCTTCACGTCCAGCGCCTGCTCCAGCCCGTGCGCCTGGCGCTCGTGCTGGCGTGTGGACACGCCCTCGGCGGGTTGCACGCGGTGGAAGATGCGGCTGAAGTCCAGGCCGCGCGCCTTCCAGTGGGCCACCCCTTTGCGCGTGTCGAGCAGTTCGCTGCGGCCGATCAGGTCCTCGAAGCGGCGCACGCCGAGCTGCGCCATGATCTGGCGCGCCTCCTCGGCGACGAAGAAGAAGTAGTTGACGACGTGCTCGGGGCGGCCGGCGAACTTGCGCCGCAGCACCGGGTCCTGTGTGGCCACCCCCACCGGGCAGGTGTTGAGATGGCATTTGCGCATCATCACGCAGCCCTCGGCGACCAGCGGCGCGGTGGCGAAGCCGACCTCGTCGGCGCCCAGCAGCGCGGCGATGACGACGTCGCGGCCGGTCTTCATCTGCCCGTCGGCCTGCACGCGGATGCGCCCGCGCAGGCGGTTGAGCACCAGCGTCTGCTGCGTTTCGGCCAGGCCCAGCTCCCAGGGCGTGCCGGCGTGCTTGATCGACGACCAGGGGCTGGCCCCGGTGCCGCCGTCGTGGCCGGCGATGACCACGTGGTCGGCCTTGCACTTGGCAACGCCCGCAGCCACCGTGCCCACGCCGACCTCGGAGACGAGCTTGACGCTCACGTCGGCGCGCGGATTGGCGTTCTTCAGGTCGTGGATGAGCTGCGCGAGGTCCTCGATGGAATAGATGTCGTGGTGCGGCGGCGGGCTGATGAGGCCCACGCCGGGCACGCTGTAGCGCAGGAAGCCGATGTACTCCGAGACCTTGCCGCCGGGCAGCTGTCCGCCCTCTCCGGGCTTGGCGCCCTGCGCCATCTTGATCTGGATCTGGTCGGCCGAAGCCAGGTACTCCGCGGTGACGCCGAAGCGCCCCGAGGCGACCTGCTTGATGCGGCTGCGCAGGCTGTCGCCGGGCCGCAGCTCGTAGTCGGACTCGACGACCTTCGCGCCGAGCACGTCGGAGAGGCGCTTGCCCTCGCCCAGCGCCACGCCCTTCATCTCGTCGCGATAGCGCGCGGGGTCTTCGCCACCCTCGCCGGTGTTGCTCTTGCCGCCGATGCGGTTCATCGCCACCGCCAGCGTGGCGTGCGCCTCGGTGCTGATCGAGCCCAGCGACATGGCGCCGGTGGCAAAGCGCTTGACGATCTCCGAGGCGGGCTCGACCTCCGACAGCGGCACCGCCTTCGCCGGGTCGACGCGGAACTCGAACAGGCCGCGCAGCGTCATGTGGCGCCGGCTCTGGTCGTTGATGATCTGCGCGTACTCCTTGTACGACTCGAAGTTGCCGCCCTCGGGCGCGCGCACGCCGTGCTGCAGCTTGGCGATGGCGTCGGGCGTCCACATGTGCTCCTCGCCCTGCGTGCGCCAGGCGTAGTCGCCGCCGGCGTCCAGCGCGTTCGTCAGCAGCGGATCGGCGCCGAAGGCCGCGCTGTGCAGGCGCAGCGCCTCCTCGGCGACTTCGAACACGCCGATGCCGCCGACCTGGCTCGCGGTGCCGCGGAAGTACTTCTCGACGAAGTCGCGCTGCAGGCCGATGGCCTCGAAGATCTGCGCGCCGCAGTAGGACATATAGGTCGAGATGCCCATCTTGGACATGACCTTGGAGAGCCCCTTGCCAATCGCCTTCACGTAGTTGGCGATCGCCTTCTCGGCCGAGAGCGCACCGGGCAGCTCGGCATGCATGGCGGCGATCGTCTCCATCGCCAGATAGGGGTGCACGGCCTCGGCGCCGTATCCCGCGAGCACGGCGAAGTGGTGCACTTCGCGCGCGCTGCCGGTCTCGACGACGAGGCCGGCGGTGGTGCGCAGCCCTTCGCGCACGAGATGGTGGTGGATCGCCGAGAGCGCCAGCAGCGCCGGGATGGCGAGCCGCTCGCGGTCCATGGCGCGGTCGCTCAGGATGAGGATGTTGTGACCGGAGCCGATGGCGTCGACGGCCTCGGCGCACAGCGAGGCGAGCTTGGCCTCGATGCCCTCGCGCCCCCAGGCCAGCGGGTAGGTGATGTCGAGGATGTAGCTCTTGAACTTGCCGCTGGTGTAGCGCTCGATGGCGCGCAAGCGCGCCATGTCCTGCTCGCCGAGCACCGGCTGCAGCACCTCGAGGCGCATCTGCGGATTGACGGCGTTGATGTCCAGCAGGTTGGGCCGCGG
This sequence comes from Burkholderiales bacterium, assembly GCA_026932235.1. Classification (GTDB taxonomy): domain Bacteria; phylum Pseudomonadota; class Gammaproteobacteria; order Burkholderiales; family Burkholderiaceae_C; genus Rubrivivax. Next base: position 46,069 of record JAIXKR010000006.1, on the reverse strand, counting down.
GCCGATGAAGCTGTCCAGCGACATCACGATGGCCTCGCGGATGGGGTCGATGGGCGGGTTGGTAACCTGCGCGAAGAGCTGCTTGAAGTAGTTGTAGAGCGGCTTGCTGCGGTCCGAGAGCACGGCCAGCGGCGCGTCGTTGCCCATCGAGCCGATCGCCTCCTCACCGGCGCTGGCCATGGGCGCGAGCAGGAACTTGATGTCCTCCTGCGTGTAGCCGAAGGCCTGCTGGCGGTCGAGCAGGCTCTCGCGCGCGGGCGGTGCGGCCTGCCCCTCGCCGACGATGGAATCGAGCCGGATGCGCACGTTCTCGATCCACTGCCGGTAGGGCTTGGCGGAGGCGAACTGCGTCTTCAGCTCCTCGTCCTCGACGATGCGCCCCTGCTCGAGGTCGATGAGCAGCATGCGCCCGGGCTGCAGGCGCCACTTCTTGACGATGCGGTGCTCGGGGATGGGCAGCACGCCCGATTCGGAGGCGCCGATGACGAGCTCGTCGGCGGTGACGATGTAGCGCGCCGGGCGCAGGCCGTTGCGGTCCAGCGTGGCACCGATCTGGCGACCGTCGGTGAAGACCATGGCCGCCGGGCCGTCCCAGGGTTCGAGCATGGCGGCGTGGTACTCGTAGAAGGCGCGCCGGCGCTCGTCCATCTGGCCGTGCTGCTCCCAGGCCTCGGGGATCATCATCATGGCCGCGTGCGCGAGCGGGTAGCCGGCCATGACGAGCAGCTCGAGCGCGTTGTCGAAGGTCGCGGTGTCGCTCTGGCCCTCGAAGCTGATCGGGTAGAGCTTGGCCAGGTCGTCGCCGAGCACGGGCGACTTCATCACCCCCTCGCGCGCGCGCATCCAGTTGAAGTTGCCCTTCAGGGTGTTGATCTCGCCGTTGTGCGCCACCAGCCGGTAGGGGTGGGCCAGCGGCCACTCCGGGAAGGTGTTGGTCGAGAAGCGCTGGTGCACCAGGGCCAGCGCCGAGACGGTGCGCGAATCCGCCAGGTCGCGGTAGTAGCGGCCGACCTGGTTGGCCAGCAGCAGGCCCTTGTAGATGACCGTGCGGCAGCTCATGCTGGGCACGTAGTACTCGCGGCTGTGCGTGAGCTCGAGCTTCTGGATCGCCGCGCTGGCGGTCTTGCGGATGACGTAGAGCTTGCGCTCCAGCGCGTCGGGAACGATGACGTCGTCGCCGCGGCCGATGAAGACCTGGCGGATCACCGGCTCCTTGGCGCGCACGGTGGGCGACATCGGCATGTCGCGGTCCACCGGCACGTCGCGCCAGCCCAGCAGCACCTGGCGCTCGGCCTTGATGGCGCGCTCCAGCTCGTGCTCGCAGGCCAGGCGGCTGGCGTGCTCCTTGGGCAGGAAGATCATGCCCACGCCGTACTCGCCCGGCGGCGGCAGCTCGACGCCTTGCGCCGCCATCTCGGCGCGGTAGTAGTCGTCGGGAATCTGGATCAGGATGCCCGCGCCGTCGCCCATGAGCGGGTCGGCGCCGACGGCGCCGCGGTGATCCAGGTTCTCCAGGATCTTCAGCCCCTGCTCGATGATGGCGTGCGACTTGCGCCCCTTGATGTCGGCGACGAAACCCACGCCGCAGGCGTCGTGCTCGCGGCTGGCGGCGTAGAGGCCGTGGCGCTCGGCGTCGTCGATGGCTTGGTTTGGAAGCGCCGGGATGGGCTGGCTGGACAAGGCGGACTCCGTCGGAGGCGGCAAGGGAGCGTGAGCCTATCGCAGTGCAGCATCGATCACAACGAAAATAAAATGGGGTCAGGATTATTTAAATTACCGATTACTCTCTAGGCTCAATTTATTAGGGTCAGGTTGCACTGAGGACCTGATTCCGGCGGCCGACAACAGTCCGCCCGATCCGAGACCCGTATGACGCAGGCGCCTGCCGGCCCCGCAATCGCCAACCCGCTCAGCGCCTGCTCGGCGGGCGCCCGCGCGGCCGGGGCTGCAGTTCCCGGCCGGCCAGCAATGCCATGTGCGCGACGAAGGCCGACGAGCCGTAGGCGGCGCTGCGTGTCAACGCGCGCTGCAGGGCGCGGCGCTCGGCCGCGGGCACCGGTTCGGCGAGCAGCGCGCGATAGCGCGACTCGCGCTCGAAGGGCGTGTTGCCGAGCTGCCAGTACGCCGGCGGATCGACCAGCCCCGCGTCGCGCGAGCCGCCGCTGCGATGGTCGCGGTTGCCGCGCAAGGGCGGCTGTCCCTCCCCGGCCGGGTCGGCGTCGATGAGGCGCAGGACGCACAGGGTCGGCTCACCGTCCTCGACCAGCGCCGAGCGGAAGCGCCCGTCCCAGAGCGCTCCGCTGCGGCCGTGGCGCCGGTTGAAGGCCGCCGCATGCCGCCGGCCGATGGCCTGCATCATCCGGCTCACGCCCTCGGCACTGTCCGGCGTGGCCAGCACGAGCAGGCGCGCGGGCAGCAGCGAGAAGGCATGCAGCGTCACCTGGTGCTCGCGCGCGGCCTCGCGAAGGATCTCCTGCAGACGCTCGGCATCGGCCTCGTCGCGCACGATCGCGCCGCCGTTGTGCCCCCGCTGCTCCAGGCAGTGCACGACGCCCGGCAGCGAGAGTCGCGGCTGGCGCGCCATCCCGTGCGCCCCCCGCTCAGCGCGGCACGCCCGGGTGGAGCGCCGACGGGAAGGCGATCTCGCCGGTCAGGCGCTGGAACTCGCGCAGCGCGAAGCGATCGGTCATGCCGGCGATGTAGTCTGCCACGGCGCGCTCGCGCTCGGGGGCGGCCGCGAAGTCCTCCGGCATCTCCTGCGGCGCCGCCCGGTAGGCTTCGAACAGCCGCCGCACGACCTCGCGCGCGGCGTCGGTCGTCGCCGCCACCTGCGGATGGCGGTAGAGGGCGTGCAGCAGGAAGCGCTTGAGTTCGTCGGACTCGGCGCGGCAGCGCGGCGGCAGCGCGGCCAGGGCGGGCAGCTTCCGCAGCGCTTCGATGCCTGCGGGCGCGGCGGCTTCCAGCGCCGCGGCGGTATGCGCGACCAGGTCGGCGACGTAGCGCGTGCGCATGCGGCGCAGGACCTCGAACAGCAGCCGCCGCTCGTGCCGCTCCAGTCCGGGATGCTCGGCCAGGACTTCGCGTCGCAGGGGGCCGAAGGCCGAGAGTGCGTCGAGCTGCGCCACCTCGAGAAGGCCCGAGCGCACGCCGTCGTCGATGTCGTGCGCGTTGTACGCGATCTCGTCGGCGAGGTTGACGAGCTGCGCCTCCAGGCTGGGCTGCGTGCCGTCGATGAAGCGGCGTGCGACGCCGCCGGGTTCACCGGCCTCGATCGCCTCGGCACGCGCGCGCGAGCAGTGCTTGAGGATGCCCTCGCGCGTCTCGAAACTCAGGTTGAGCCCGTCGAAGCGGGGGAAGCGCTGCTCCAGCCGGTCGACGACGCGCAGGCTTTGCAGGTTGTGCTCGAAGCCGCCGTGCGCGGCCATGCAGGCGTGCAGCGCGTCCTGTCCGGCATGGCCGAAGGGTGTGTGGCCGAGGTCGTGCGCGAGCGCGATCGCCTCGCAGAGGTCCTCGTTCAGCCCCAGCATGCGCGCGCCCGCGCGCGAGAGCTGCGCGACCTCCATCGAATGCGTGAGACGCGTGCGGAAGAGGTCGCCCTCGTGGTTGATGAAGACCTGCGTCTTGTACATCAGCCGCCGGAACGCCGTGCTGTGCACGATGCGCTCGCGGTCGAGCTGGTAGGCGCCGCGCAGCGGATCACGCGGCTCCTCGTGCAGGCGGCCTCGGCTGTGCGCCGGATGCGCCGCCCAGGGCGCGAGCGCCGCGTTCACGATGGCGCTGCCGAAGCACCCTCGGCCGCCGGGCGATGCGTCACGATGCGCGCGCTCCGCCATGGCATTCGATCACCTCCCGCACCAGCGCGTCGGGCGCTGCGCGCACGATCGCGTGGCCCGGTGCTTCGATGAGCACGAAGCGGATCTCTCCCCCCTCGGCCTTCTTGTCGATGCGCATCAGCTCGATGAAGCGTGCACTGCCGATGGCCGGCGCACGCGTGGGCAGGCCGCAGCGCTCGAGCAGCGCCTGCATGCGGTCGACGAAGCCCTGCGGCACCAGGCCCAGCCGGGCCGAGAGCGCGCTGGCCATCAGCATGCCGCAGGCCACGGCCTCACCGTGCAGCCACTGCCCGTAGCCCAGGGCCGCCTCGATCGCGTGGCCGAAGGTGTGGCCGAAGTTCAGGATGGCGCGCAGGCCCGCTTCGCGCTCGTCCTGGCCGACCACCCAGGCCTTGATCTCGCAGGAGCGCCCGATCGCATGCGCGAGCGCATCCGCGTCGCGCGCGAGCAGGGCCGGCAGCTTCGCCTCGATCCAGCCGAGGAAGTCCGCGTCGGCGATCGGCCCGTACTTGATCACCTCGGCCAGCCCCGCCGCCAGTTCGCGCTGCGGCAGCGTGTCAAGCGTCGCCAGGTCGCAGACGACGCGCTGCGGCTGGTGGAAGGCGCCGATCATGTTCTTGCCGCGCGGATGGTTGATCGCCGTCTTGCCGCCGACGGACGAATCGACCTGCGCCAGCAGCGTGGTCGGCACCTGCACGAAGGGCACGCCGCGCATGTAGCAGGCGGCGGCGAAGCCGGTCATGTCGCCGATGACGCCGCCGCCGAGCGCGAAGAGCACCGTCTTGCGGTCGCAGCCACTGCCCAGCAGGTGGTCGAAGACGAGGTTCAGCGTCTCCCAGGTCTTGTGCTCCTCGCCATCGGGCAGTTGCAGCAGCGAGACGCGCGCGTAGTGCGGCGCCAGCGCCTGCTGCAGCGTCGCCGCGTAGAGCGGCGCCACGGCGACGTTGCTGACGATCACCGCCTGCTGCGCCGCCGGCAGGCCGGCCCAGGCGCGAGGGTCGGTGAGCGCACCGCGGGCGATGACGATGTCGTAGTTGCCGCCGGGCGTGCACACCCGCAGCGCCGGCAGGGGGGCCGAGGATCGATTCATGGCGCCGCAGTGTACGGGGCCAGCAGCGCCCGCGGCGTCAGCCGCAGGGTCCCCGGCATCGCTCAGGATCGCGTCGGCGGCACCAGCCCCGCGAGTTCAAGCTGCATCAGCACCATGCGCGTCAGTGCCTGCACAGAAGGGCGCGCAGCCTCGATGACGAAGTGCGCGGTGCGGCGATAGAGCGGGTCGCGCTCGCGGTAGAGCGCACGCAGCCGCGCGAGAGGATCGGACACCTGCAGCAGCGGCCGCTGCGTGTCGTGACGCAGCCGGCGCGCGAGATCCTCCGGGCTGGCGCGCAGGTAGAAGACGTGGCAGCGCGAATGCAGCGCGTCGCGATTGGAGGGCCGCAGCACCGCGCCGCCCCCGGTGGCGAGCACGCCGGCCGTGCCCTGCGTCAACTCGTCGATGACCGCCTGTTCACGGTCGCGAAAGCTCTCTTCCCCATGCTGCGCGAACCAGTCCCGGATCGGCATCCCCAAGCGCTGCTCGAGCACGGCGTCACTGTCGACGAAGCCGACTCGCAAGTGCCGTGCAAGCTGCCGGCCCACCGTCGACTTGCCCGAGCCGGGCATGCCGACGAGGGCGATGGTCATGGCCGGCGTCAGTTCGGGCTGGTGCAGTCCGGCGCGGTGCCGTAGGGACTGACCTTGAACGAGGGATCCTGCGACACGTTCAGGATTTCCGCGTTGGGCACGGGCAGCCACAGATAGCTCGCGAGATACTCGCCGACCGTCGGCTGGCCATTGGCGCCACTCAGTTCACCCAGCGGCCGCGACGGCAACAGCACCGGCGCACCCGAGAGGTAGTACGCAGGCGGGCTCAGGACCCCCGCCGCCGTCACGGTGATCTTGAAGTTCACCCAGCTTCCCACGCTCTTGGGGTATTCGAGCTGCAGCACCGCCACGCCGTTGGCGTCGGTCTTGGCGGCACCCGACAAAGTGATCGAGACGTCGGACTTGCGCGGATCCATCTGCCCGTTGCCGTTCACGTCTTCGCCCGTGTCGATGACGCCGTTGCGATTCAGGTCCTCGTTGGGACAGATGGCGGTCGGCACCTGCACCCAGCAGTCGGCCGTCCCGCAGCCCCCCGTCTTCACCTCGTACTGGCCCTTTGCGAAACCACCCAGGTCCACGGAAGGCGTCACCTGGACATCGGACTTCGGGTTTCCCGCCGAATCGACGACCAGCACGACGAAGCGCTTGATGTAGGTCAGGTTCGTCGCGCCGTCGGTGATGGTGTTGTCGGTGCCGATCGAGATCGACACCGGGTTGGAGACGATGGTCAGCGAAGTCGTCAGCAGGTTCCCCGCCGGGCAGTTGGCGATCGTTTCACCGGGCGCGAAATCGCTGGTCTTCCAGCAGGCCCGTATCGTGACGCCGTTGGTCGGGCTGCTGACGGCGCCAGGCTTGTAGGTCGTCGAGGCCGTGCCGCTGGCATCGGACAACACGGCGTTGCCGGCGGATCCGATGCTGCCGGTGCCGTTGTCACCGCTCACGCCGAACAGCACGCGGACGTTGCTGATGGGGGCATTCGTTCCGTCGCGGAAGATGGCGCTGATCGAGATCTGGTTGCTCGTGCTTCCGGTATTGACCGCAACCACGTTGGCCGACAGGTTCAGTGTCTTGGAGACCGGTGCGGTAGCAATCGGCACCGTGGTGCTGCCGCCCGGAATGGTCACGTTCACGTTGGACTCTGCACCCCCAGCCTGGGCATTGATCGTCAGGCTGGTGCCCGGCGTGCTGGGCGCCGTGTAGTTGAAGGTGTAGCCGCCGTTCTGGTTGGTCGCACCGGACTGGCTGCCGACGCCGCTGCCGCTCACGGTGATCGGCACGCCGGCCATCGGGTTGCCATTCACGTCTGCCAGGGTGTACTGGACCGTTCCCGCCGCCCCCGCCGACACCACCGAGGGCACCGCACTGGCCTGCGCGAACTGCGTGCCCGTGACGTTGAACACCGCTTCGGCCCGGAAATCACCGCTGATTGCCTTCACCGTGACCGGGCGGTTCGTGCGATCAGGGCCGATGCTGACCGTGCCCGTGACCTGGCCACCGGCGTCGGTCTGGCTGCCGTTGGACACGATGAAGGCGCTGGTCTGCGGATCCGAGATCGCGAACTGGACCGGAATGCCTGCAACGGCGTTGCGGTTCGCATCGACCGCGGTGGCCGTCGCGGTCACCGTCCTGCTACCGGAGTTGTCGATACTGGCGCTGTTCAGCGTCAAGGTCAGGCCGGCCGCCACCGCCGTACCGCTGCCGCCCCCGCCCAGCCCGGGCGTGCCGGCATTCCCGCCGCCACCGCCGCAGGCCGCCAGCCCCAGCGTGACCAGCACCGCCAGCAACCGCTTCCAATCGCTCATGTGTACTTCCTGATGTCGTTCAACGGATCGCCGAGCGGTCGGTGACCACCTTGGGCGTGATGAAGACCAGCAGTTCGGTCTTCGTCGAGACGCGCGACTTGTTGCGGAAGAGATGGCCAAGCACCGGGATGTCGCCCAGCAGCGGCACCTTGTTGACCTCGTCGCGGTCGTCCTGCGTGAAGATGCCGCCGATGACCACCGTCCCTCCGTTCTCGACCAGCACCTGGGTGTCGACCTTCTTGGTGTTGATCGCCGGGCCGGCATTGGGCGTGTTCGCGCCGCGGCTGTCCTTGCTCACGTCGAGCTTCATGATCACGTTGCCTTCGGGCGTGATCTGCGGCGTCACCTCCAGGCGCAGCGAGGCCTTCTTGAACTGGATCGAGGTCGCGCCGCTGGAGGTGGCCACCTGATAGGGGATCTCCTCACCCTGCTCGATGCTCGCCTTCTGCTGGTCGGCGGTGACGACGCGCGGGCTGGAGACGATCTTGCCCTTGCCCTCGGATTCCATCGCCGAGAGCTCCAGGTTCAGGAATCGGTTGGCCGCGGCGCTGAAGAGCGAGAGGCCGAAGGTCGCCGCGGCGGCGCCCGACGACAGCGCGGCCGCGGGCAGGTTGACGAACTGCGAATCCGGCATGTAGCTGGTCGAGGTGTCGGGCGTCTGGCCGGTCTGCACGCCGACGTTGGAGTAGTTGCCGCCGATGGTGACGTAGTTGCCTCCGCCGACGCTGTAGCCCGGGATGCCGCCGCGCAGTCCGCGCAGGTCGGTGCTGCCGAGCTTGATGCCCAGCGCGCGGCCGAAGCTGTCGTCGGCCTCGACGATGCGCGCCTCGATCAGCACCTGGCGCACGGGAATGTCGATCTTGGCAATCAGCGCCTGCACCTCCTCGAGCTTGCCCGGGATGTCGGAGACGAAGAGCTGGTTGGTGCGCGTCTCGAAGAGCACGCTGCCGCGCTGCGAGAGGATGCGCGTGTTCTGCCCGCCGCTGCCACCGCCGCCGTCGCCCACGGCCTGGCCGGTGAGACCCTTGGCGATGTCCTCGGCCTTGGTGTAGTTGAGCTGGAAGGACTGCGTGCGCAGCGGCTCGAGGTCGGCGATCTTCTTCTTCGCCTCGAGCTCCACCTGCTCCTTGGCGGCGAGTTCGTCCTTGGGCGCGATCCAGAGCACGTTGCCCGACTTCTTCACGCCCAGACCCTTGCTCTGCATGATGATGTCCAGCGCCTGGTCCCAGGGTACGTCCTTCAGGCGCAGGGTGACGTTGCCGGTCACCGTGTCGCTGGTGACGACGTTGAAGTTGGTGAAGTCGGCGATCACCTGCAGCAGCGCGCGCACCTCGATGTTCTGGAAGTTCAGCGACAGCTTCTCGCCCTGGTAGCCCGGTCCCTGCACGAGCTTGTCGGGGTCGATCTTCATCGGCCGCACTTCGAGCACGAACTGGCTGTCGGTCTGGTAGGCGCTGTGCTCCCAGGCGCCGCGCGGTTCGACGATCATGCGCACGCGGTCGCCCTGCTGGAAGGTCGAGACGCTGTGCACGGGGGTGCCGAAGTCGGTCACGTCCAGGCGCCGGCGCAGGCTGTCCGGCAGCGAGGAGCGCATGAAATCGACCACCAGGTTCTGCCCCTGCTGGCGAATGTCGACGCCGACCTGGCTGCTGGCGAGATCGACGATGACCCGGCCCGCGCCGTCGCCGCCACGGCGGAAGTCGATGCTGCGCAGGCCCAGCACCTCGATGTTCTGCGCCGGCGCGAAGCTGCTCGTGGGCTGATCCGCCGCGGCCAGCGCCGACGCGCTCTGTTCCAGGATCACCAGAAGCGCGTTGCCCTGCAACTGCGCGCGGTAGTTGGCCGCCTGCTTGAGGTTGAGGACGACGCGCGTGCGCTCGCCCGCCTGCGCCACGCTCGCCGAGCGCAGGTTGCCCTGGTTGAGCTCGACCGTGTTGCGCCCGAGGGCGTTGCTCACGCCCGGCAGGTCCAGCGCCACGCGCGGCGGCGCCTGCACCGCGAAGCCGGTGGGAACGGCCGGGAGCGGCTGCGCCAGCTCGATGCGCACGACCTCCGTGCCGGCCTGCTGCGAACTGGTGATGGACTGGATCGCGTTCTGCGCCCAGGCCGCGATGGGCGCGCACAGCGCCATGCCCACGAGCGTGAGCACGGTCGGCCATGCCCGCCGCTTGCCGATGTTGGCCTTGTCCTGCATCTTCGTCATCGCGCCTTCTCCTGCAGCTGCAGGGTGCTGATCCTCTCGGTCCATTCGCCCACCGCGTCCTGCACCACCTCGCGCAGCGTCAGCTCGGTCTCGCCGATCTGCGTGATGCGCCCGTAGTTCTGACCCAGGTAGTCGCCCACCTTCACCTGGTAGAGCAGGCTGTCCACGCGCAGCAGGGCATGCGGCTTGCCGCCGCGCGAGAAGCTCCCGACCATGGTCATGTTGTCGAGCGGATAGGCCTCGAGCGGCTCCTTGCGGCGGTTGAGCTCGGAAGCCAGGAGCGGGTTGAGCTGGCGCGCCTCCTGCCGCAATGCCACCGTCAGCTTCTGCGCGCTGAAGGGGTCGATGGCCTGCGCTGCGGTGTAGGGTTCGGGCTCGAATGTCTTCGGCGCCTCGAGCTTGGGCACGTTCGGCTTGACCTCGCGCCGCTTGAGCTCGGTCCACTGCTGCAATTCGTCGAGATTGCCGCTGCAGCCGCCCAGCGCAGCCAGGGCGAGCGCCGCGGCCAGCAGGACGGCCGGGAGATGGGTCAGGCGATTCATCGCTTCTTCGCTCCCGCCTTCGCGGCCGCGGCCTTCTTCTGCTGCTCGGCGACCTCGGCCGCGTCGAGATAGCGGTAGGTGCGCGCCACCGCCTCCATCGACAGCGGACCCGTGCTCTCGCGCCCCGGGGGGCCGATCGAGAGGTTGTGCAAGGTGACGATGCGCGAGAGGTTGGAAACGTCGGCGGCGAAGGCGCCGATGTCGTGGTAGCGGCCGGCCACGCGCAAGGTGATGGGCAGCTCGGCGTAGTAATCCTTGACCTCGACGTTACCGGGCCGGAAGAGCTCGAACATGAGCCCGCGGCCAAGGCCAGCCTGGTTGATGTCGGATAGCAGCGCGTCCATCTCCGCCTTGCCCGGAAGCTGCTTCTCGAGCTGGACCACGTACTCCTGCACCTGCAGCTTCTGCTTGCGCAACTCGTTGAGGTTGACGGCCTGACCCAGCTTGCTCTCGAACTGGGCCTTCAGGGCCGGCTCGGCCTGGCGCTCGCTTTCGAGTTCCTCCAGCGTCGAGCTCAGGAGCGCGAACCAGCCGATGACGAGGACCGCGAGGGCCGCCGCCAGGAAGACCGCAGCCTTGGGCAGCCAGGGCCATTGGCCGGGCTCCGCCGGGTTGAGGCCGCGGAACTGCGAGGCCGCCTGCTCCACGAGGGCGGAGACGTCGAAGCCGGTGGTGTTGCTGCTGCTGGCCATGCCTCGCCTCACGATGCCTTGGCCGGCGGCGCGCTCGCCGCCGCCGAGGCGGCCGACGCCGGGGGCTTGATGCGCACGCGCATCTGGTACTGGAAGAGGCGCCGCGTCTCACGGCTGCCCTGCGAGACGGGAACGTTGACGGAGCGGATCTCGATCAGCTCGGGCTGGTCCAGCCACTGCGAACCGTAGAGCAGGTTGCGCAGCATCTCGGACACGCGCTCGTTGGACTGCGCCACTCCGGCAAGCTGCACCTGGTGCCCGTTCTGCTTCAGCGAGCTGAGGTACACGCCCTCGGGGGTCTGCTTGACGAGTTCGTCGAGCAGGCGCACGGGCGTGTTGCGGTCGGTCTGCAGGTCCTCGACCGCCTTCTGGCGCGCCTTCAGGGCATCGATCTCGGCACGCAACGAGGCGATGTCCTTGATCTGCACGTCCAGGCGCGCGATCTCGTCCTTCAGGAACTGGTTGCGCGTCTGCTGCTCGCCGATGAGCTGCTGCAGGCCGAGGTACCAGATCGCCGCGATGACCGCACCCAGCGCCACGGCCAACGCGACACCGACGTAGAACGCCTGCTTGCGCTGGCGCCGCCTGGCCTCGCGGTGAGGCAGCAGGTTGATGAGGATCACTGCACGAACCTCCGCATCGCCAGCCCGCAGGCCGTGAGGTAGGACGCCGCCTCGCGCCGCAGCCGGCTCTCGCGCACCGCCGAACCCAGGCGCATGTTGTCGAAGGGGTTGACGACCATCGAGGCGAAGCCGGTGAGCTCGGTGACGCGATCCTTGAGCCCGGGCAGCGTCGCCGTGCCGCCGGCCAGCATCACGTAGTGCACCTTGTGGTGCGGCGTGCTGGTGAAGAAATACTGCAGCGCGCGGCCGATCTCCTGCGACAGGCTGTCGACGAAGGGCGCGAGGATGACGCTCTCGTAGTCCTCGGGCAGGTCGCCGGCGAGCTTCTTCTGCTCCGCCTCCTCGAACGAGAAGCCGTACTGGCGCGAGATCAGCTGCGTGAGCTGCGATCCGCCGAAGGCCTGGTCGCGATCGTAGAGCTGCTCGTCGTCGCGCAGCACCTTCAGGCTGGTCGTGTCGGCGCCGATCTCGAACAGGGCGACCAGGGCGTCGCGCCCCTCGTTGGGCAGCGCGGCGATCACGCGCCCCATCGCCAGGCGCGCGGCATGCGACTCGATGTCGAGGATCATCGGCGTCAGCCCCGCGGCCTCGGCCAGGCCCTGCCGGTCCTGCACGCGGTCCTTGCGCGAGGCGGCGATCAGCACCTCGACATCACCGAGCGAGGTCGGGCTCGGGCCGATGACACAGAAGTCCAGGCTCACTTCGTCGATCGAGAAGGGGATGTACTGGTTGGCCTCGGTCTCGACCTGGAGTTCCATCTCCTCTTCCCGCAGCCCGGCAGGCAGGATGATCTTCTTCGTGATGACCGAAGACTGGGGCATCGCCAGCACCACCTGCTTGGTGCGTGTGCCGCTCTTGCTGACCACCTTGCGCACGGCGTCGGCGACCTCGTCGAACTTCTCGATCTGGCCGTCGGTGATCCAGCCCTTCTCGAAGGGCTCCATCGCGAAGCGCTCGAGCACGTAGTCCCCGGGCGAACTCTGGCCCAGTTCCACCAGCTTCACGCTGGACGAGCTGACGTCCAAGCCGATCATCGGCGGCGACTTCCGGCGCAGCAATCGATCCAGGAAACTCACCGGAGCACTCCTCGCGCCGCCGACATGGCGCCCAGCTTGTTAAGAAGTTACTTCAATGCTAGCAGTAAAGCCTTTGTGCGCCATGAGAAAATGGCATGCCGAAGCCGCCCAGTCGTTGCGATTGACCGACGCTGGATCCGGGAGCTGAAACAAGTCGCAATCGGACATTAGGGGTTTGCCCGGGGGCCACACGAGCCCGTCGTCCGGGCCCGACGGGCGCCCTTTCTATAATCGCTCGTGCCCCTTCCCGGGACGTCCATGCCCGCCTCCGACCCCGAGAAGCCGCCGCCCTCTCGCCGCTCCAGACCCTGGTACGGACGGGTGCTCGTGGCGACGGGCATGCTGGCGGGCATCGCGCTGGCGGGCCTGCTGGCACTCCTCCTCGTCGTCGGGGTGGCGCTGGCGGTCGCGTATCCGAATCTGCCCGACATCGGCAGCCTCACCGACTACCGGCCCAAGCTGCCGCTGCGCGTGTTCTCCGCCGACGGCGTGCTGCTGGGCGAGTTCGGCGAGGAGCGGCGCAACTTCACGCCGATCGCGCGCATCCCGCAGGTGATGAAGGATGCGGTCATCGCCGCGGAGGATGCGCGCTTCTACGAGCACGGCGGCCTGGACTACAAGGGCATCGCGCGCGCCGCACTGGAGAACCTGCGCGACGCGCGCAGCCAAGGGGCGTCGACGATCACGATGCAGGTGGCGCGCAACTTCTACCTCAGCACCGAGAAGACCTTCACGCGCAAGATCTACGAGGTGTTGCTGGCCCTGCGCATCGAGAGCGTGCTGTCCAAGGACCAGATCCTCGAGCTCTACATGAACCAGATCTACCTCGGCCAGCGCGCCAGCGGCTTCGCGGCGGCGTCGGAGGTCTACTTCGGCAAGAAGCTCGAGGACATCTCGGTGGCCGAGGCGGCCATGCTCGCCGGCCTGCCCAAGGCACCATCGGCCTACAACCCGATCGCCAACCCCAAGCGCGCGCGCGTGCGCCAGCGCTACGTGATCGAGCGCATGTTCGAGAACGGTTTCATCACCGAGGAGCAGCACGACGCCGCGCTGGAGGAGGTGCTGCGCTACCGCGTGGCCTCGGACAACGCGGCGCACGGCGACTTCGTCGCCGAGAGCGCGCGGCAGCTCGTCTACGCGCAGTACGGCGAGGAGACCTATTCGCGCGGCCTCAACGTCTACCTGACGCTGACCGCGGCCGACCAGGGCGCAGCCTACCGCGCGCTGCGCCACGGCCTCATGGCGTACGAACTGCGGCAGGTCTATCGCGGTCCGGAAGCCTTCGTCGACCTGCCCGCCGACCCCGAGAAGCTCGATGCGCGCGTGGCCGAAGCGCTGGCGGAGCATCCCGACAACGGCGACCTGCGCGCAGCCGTCGTCCTCGAATCCTCGCCGCGCAAGGTGGTGGCGATGCTGCAGTCGGGCGACACCATCACGGTCACCGGCGAAGGCCTGCGGCCGGTGACCTCGGGGCTCTCGGAGAAGGCCAGCGCCAAGGTGCGCATCCGGCGCGGCGCGGTCGTGCGCGCGCTGCAGGGCCCCAAGGCGCAGTGGCAACTGACGCAGATCCCGGAGGTCGAGGGCGCCTTCGTCGCGCTCGACCCGCGCAACGGCGCGGTGCGCGCGCTGGTCGGCGGATTCGACTTCGGCAAGAACAAGTTCAACCACGTGACCCAGGCCTGGCGGCAACCCGGTTCCGCCTTCAAGCCCTTCATCTACTCGGCGGCACTCGACAAGGGCTTCACGCCGACGACCCTGGTCAACGACGCGCCGCTCTTCTTCGACGCCGACAGCACCGGCAGCCAGCCCTGGGAGCCGAAGAACTACGACGGCAAGTTCGACGGCCCGATGCCGCTGGCGACGGCCCTGGCGAAGTCGAAGAACATGGTGTCGATCCGCGTGCTCAACGCCATCGGCCCCGACTACGCGCAGACGTGGGTGCAGCGCTTCGGCTTCGAGCCCGAGAAGCACCCTGCCTATCTGACGATGGCGCTGGGTGCCGGCTCGGTGACGCCGATGCAGATGGCCACGGCCTACAGCGTCTTCGCCAACGGCGGCCTGCGCGTGACGCCGCACCTGATCGCGCGCATCGTCGACGGCAAGGGGCGCGTGCTCGCCGAAGCGCCGGCCCCCGTGGCCGACGAAACGGCGCGCGTACTCGACGCACGCAATGCCTTCGTCATGGACAGCATGCTGCAGGGCGTGGCGCGCTTCGGCACCGCGGCACGCGCGCAGCAGACGCTGCGCCGCCCCGACATCTACGGCAAGACGGGAACCACCAACGACTCCATGGACGCCTGGTTCGCGGGCTTCCAGCCCACCGTCGTGGCCGTGGTCTGGATCGGCTACGACACCCCGCGCAAGCTCGGCAACCGCGAAACCGGGGGCGGCCTCGCGCTGCCGGTATGGATCGAGTGGATGGCGCACGCTCTGAAGGACGTTCCGGTGCAGGAGATCACGGCGCCCGCGGGGGTCATCGAGGAGGCCGGCGGCTGGCGCTACGAGGACTATGGCGGCGGCAGCATCGTGCAAGACCTCGGGCTCGAGGACGCCGTGCCCTCCGCCCCCAGCAGCGAAGAGCGCAACAGCATCCTCGACCTGTTCCGCCGCTGAGCGAGCGCGCCTTGCGCCGCGCTTGGCGCGGTGACCATGATGTCTAGAATCATCAGCGCGATGTCCCCGCCCTCCGCTCGCGCCGCAGCAAAGGCCGTCGATCACCGGCGCACCCATGCACCGTCGAAGGCGCCGACGACGGCGCTGCTGGCGATGCTGCTGGCGCTGGCCACGAGCGGCTGCGGCCAGAAGGGCCCGCTGACGCTGCCCGCGCCGCCGGGCGCCGCATCCGCAGCTTCCGCAGCTTCCGCGGCTCCCACCGCTCCGGCCCCGACTCCCCGATGACGCTCCCCGGCAGCCCCTTTCTCTCCCGCCGCAACGGCGCGCTCGAACTCGACGGCCTGGCGCTGCAGGCGCTCGCCGAACGTTTCGGCACACCGCTCTATGTCTACTCACGGGCGGCGATTCTCGACGCGCTCTCGCGCTACCAGCGCGCGCTCGCCGGGCGCAGGCACCTCTTGTGCTACGCGATGAAGGCGAACTCGAATCTGGCCGTGCTGCAGACCTTCGTCGCGGCCGGCTGCGGTTTCGACATCGTCTCCGGCGGCGAACTGGAACGCGTGCTCGCCGCCGGCGGACGCGCCGATCGCGTCGTCTTCTCGGGCGTGGGCAAGACGCGCGCGGAAATGCGCCAGGCGCTGCAAGC
The DNA here is from genome assembly GCA_026932235.1 of Burkholderiales bacterium. Taxonomy (GTDB): domain Bacteria; phylum Pseudomonadota; class Gammaproteobacteria; order Burkholderiales; family Burkholderiaceae_C; genus Rubrivivax. Next base: position 30,395 of record JAIXKR010000006.1, on the reverse strand, counting down.
AGGCGTGCGCTGCTTCAACGTCGAGAGCGAGTCCGAGTTGCGAAGGCTCTCGGAGGTTGCCACCGGCGCGGACGCCACCGCGACGGTGAGCCTGCGCGTCAACCCGGATGTGGACGCGGGAACGCACCCCTACATCTCCACCGGCCTGCGTGACAACAAGTTCGGCATCGCCCACGATCGCGCGGTGGCGGCGTACCGCCTGGCGGCCAGTCTGCCCGGGCTGCGGGTCGCGGGGATCGACTGCCACATCGGTTCGCAGATCACGCAGGTGGCGCCCTTCCTGGACGCGCTCGATCGCATCCTCGATCTCGTGGAAGAAGTCGAACGCGCGGGCATCGAGGTCCACCACATCGACCTCGGCGGCGGCCTGGGCATCACCTACACCGACGAGTCCCCGCCCCACGCCGACGAACTCGTCGCCCAGATGCTGGCGCGCATGGACGCGCGCGGTCACGGCCGGCGCGAACTGCTGCTCGAGCCCGGCCGCTCGCTCGTCGGCAACGCCGGCGTGCTGCTGACCGAGGTGCTCTACCTCAAGCCCGGGCCGACGAAGAATTTCTGCATCGTCGACGCGGCGATGAACGATCTCGTGCGGCCGACGCTCTACGACGCGTGGATGGCGATCGAGCCGCTGCAGCAGCGCGCGTCGGCCACCCAGCGCTGGGACGTCGTCGGACCGGTGTGCGAGTCCGGTGACTGGCTGGGGCGCGAGCGCGAACTGGCTCTGGCCGAAGGCGATTTTCTCGCCGTGCTCTCGGCCGGCGCCTATGGAATGGCCATGGCGAGCAACTACAACACGCGGCCGCGCCCGGCGGAAGTGATGATCGCCGGCGGCGAAGCGACGCTCATCCGCACGCGCGAATCCGTCGGCGCGCTGTTCTCGAACGAACGACTGCTGGTCTCCGGACCTTGAGCGCAGTTCCCCTCACGGCGCAAGCCGTGGTCCCGCTGCGCGGGGCGCATCACAAAAAAACCGCCCCGAAGGGCGGTTCTTGCTGTGCGGCCGGGTTCCCCCGGCGCTGCATCAGAAGGCGTGACGAATGCCGAACTCGACGCCGCTCGAGTTGCCGCCCGGCGACGAAACCACACCGCCCAGACCATTGTTGGCAACGGTCTTGGTCTGCGTGCCGTCGTTGGAGACGCGGGCGTAGGTCGCGTAGAGCGTCGTGCGCTTGGACATGTTGTGCAGGTAGCCGATGGCGATCTTCTGCCAATCGTTGTCGTTCCAGGCGGCCGAGCCCTTCTTCTGGTCATAGTGGCCATAAGAAGCGCGGATCACGCCGGCACCGACGGGAACCTGGATACCCGGTTCGATCGCCAGGGCCGCCAGGCCAGCGCCGTTCTTCTCGTGCGAAACCAGCAGGCTGGCGGTCAGGAAGCCGGCGTTGAACGAACCACCGACGTTCCAGACCTTGTGATCGGCCGCATCGGCGGCGCCTTCGGTCTTGCCGTAGGCGACGTGGACCGAAACCGGACCCGCCGCGTAGCCGGCGCGAATGCCGAGGTAGTTGTTTTCCTTCTTCGCGCTGCCCAGAGCGCTGGACTTCTCACCGAAGGCGTACATCACCTGGGCCGAGAACCCACCCAGATTGGGCGTGAAGTAGCTGACGGCGTTGTTCGAGCGCACCGCGGTCGTGACATTCGCGTTCCCTGCGAGCATCGCGATCGTGTTGTTCGAGCCGATGCCGTTGGTGCCGAACGGGTCGTAGACGGTCAGGTTCCAGAACTCGGGCGTGTAGTCACGGCCGAGGCGGATTTCACCGAAACCGCCCATCAGGCTGACGGTCGAACGACGCTGGAAGTTCAGGCCACCGCCGCCGGCGGCACCTTCGCCGGAATCGTTGGCCAGCTGGCCTTCGAGCCAGAAGCCGGCTTTCAGGCCACCGCCGAGATCCTCGACGCCGCGGAAGCCCAGGCGGCTGCTGTTGTAGCCGGAGTTGGTCATGCCGGTGACCGAATGGCCGCCGGCCGACAGGCGAGCCACGCCCGCATCGACGATACCGAACAGGGTCACCGACGACTGGGCCGATGCAGCGCCGGCGAACGCGGTCAGCGTAGCCAGGGCGAGCAGAGATTTTTTCATTGCAGCGATCTCCTAGGTTGAACAAGAGGTCCCGATCGGGGAGGTCACCCGGCAAGGGGCTGATCAGGCCAACCTCCTTTGCGGAAGTTGCATGCATTTCACCAGACCCCCAGCGGCTTGCAAAGCCAAACGGCCGGCGGGCACCGGTTTTGGGGCGCCGTCTGTTGTCTGCCAACAACGAGCAATCCGCATCGCCAGGCGCTTGCCGGACCTGTCACAGCCCGCGCCATCCCCGAAAGCGCGGATTTCGACATGATTCGGGAGCTTCATATGTGAGTAAGCACAAACATCATGCAAAATATGCTTACAAACGACAAACGCCGCGACGGGGGCGTTCTCAGGCCGCGACCACCTCGTGGCTGGTGCTGATCGCGGCCGTCTTGCCGAGCATGATGCTGGCCGAACAGTAGCGCTCGTGCGAGAGGGCAATCGCGCGTTCGACCGCCGCGGGCGGAAGATCGCGCCCGCTGACGACGTAATGCATGTGGATGCGCGTGAAGACCCTGGGCTCGGTCTCGGCGCGCTCCGCCGAAAGACGCACCTGGCATCCGCGCACGTCGTGGCGGCCGCGTTGCAGGATCAGCACCACGTCGTAGGCCGTGCACCCGCCGGCACCGGCGAGCACGGTCTCCATCGGCCGCGGCGCGAGGTCGCGGCCGCCGCCGTCGGCGGCGCCGCCCATCGTCAGCACATGGCCGCTGCCGGTCTCGGCGACGAAGGCCATTCCCAGGGCCGGCGTCCAGTTCACGCTGCATTCCATCGTCGCTCCTCCTGTGGGCGGTCCCGCGCCGCCCTGTGACCCCGGGGCCGGCACGACTGATTCTGCGCTCGTTCGCAGTCTCGACTGGGCTCTCGACCGGGCTCTCGACTGGGCTCTCTATTGCGCCGCAGCATGGCGATGCTAGACTGTGCTCCATGGGTCGCCCGCGACCCGCCGCTTGTCTCCTCCACCTCCTCCAATGGTGGATTCGACCCCGGTGCCGCAAGGCCCCGGGGTTTTTTTTGCGCGCGCCGATCCGGCCCCGGTTTGGACGTAGGCCTATGATGCGCGCCCTCCCCGGGGCCAGCCCGCCTTGACACGCTCGCCACCACCGCCCTCAACGTTCGCGAAAAGCCCAGACATGTCCGCTGGCACCGCCGCCTCCACGCCTGCGCCGTCGGCACAGGTCCTTTCGCCGCGGGCGCGGCGCCTGGCGGCCGACTACCTGCGCCGCATCCTCTCGGCGCGCGTCTACGACGTCGCCGTCGAGTCGCCGCTGCAGCCCGCGCGCAGCCTCTCGCGGCGCCTGGCCAACCCCGTGCTGCTCAAGCGCGAGGACCGGCAAAGCGTCTTCAGCTTCAAGCTGCGCGGCGCCTACAACAAGATGGCGCAACTGGCGCCCGAGCATCTGCAGCGCGGCGTCATCTGCGCGTCGGCCGGCAACCACGCGCAAGGCGTGGCGCTGGCGGCGAAGCGACTGGGCTGCCGCGCCGTGATCGTCATGCCGGAGACGACGCCGCGCGTGAAGGTCGATGCCGTGCAGGCGCTGGGCGGCGAGGTGGTGCTGCATGGCGACAGCTACTCCGACGCCTTCCAGCACGCCTGCGCCCTGCAGCAGGCGCAAGGCCTCTCCTTCGTCCATCCCTTCGACGACCCCGACGTCATCGCCGGCCAGGGCACGGTGGCCGCGGAGATCCTGCGCCAGCACCAGGGGCCGCTGGATGCGGTGTTCGTTCCCATCGGCGGCGGCGGCCTGGTGAGCGGCATCGCGGCCTACATCAAGGCGGTGCGGCCGGAGGTGCGCGTGATCGGCGTGCAGACGCGCGATTCGGACGCGATGCGCCGCTCGGTGCAGGCCGGCCGGCGCGTGCAGCTCGACGACGTCGGGCTGTTCGCCGACGGCACCGCGGTGAAGCTCGTCGGCGAAGAGACTTTTCGGGTCGCGCGCCAGCTCGTCGACGACTTCCTCGTCGTCGACACCGACGAGGTGTGCGCGGCGATCAAGGACGTCTTCCAGGACACGCGCAGCATCATGGAGCCCTCGGGCGCGCTGAGCGTGGCCGGAGTCAAGCAGTACGTGGCGCGACACCGCTGCCGCGGGCAGACGCTGGTGGCGGTGACCAGCGGCGCCAACATGAACTTCGACCGCCTGCGCTTCGTCGCCGAGCGCGCCGACTTCGGCGAGCAGCGCGAGGCCTTGTTCGCCGTCACCATCCCCGAGGAGCGCGGCGCCTTCAAGCGCCTGTGCGAACTCGTCGGCGCGCGCGCGGTGACGGAGTTCAACTACCGCATCAGCGACGAGCGCGCCGCGCACGTCTTCGTCGGCCTCTCGATCAGCCGCCGCGACGAGGCCGAACGCCTCGCGCGCCAGTTCGTGCGCCACGGATTCGCGACGCTGGACCTCACCGACGACGAGATGGCCAAGGAGCACGTCCGGCACATGGTGGGCGGACGCTGCCCGCTGGCCGAAGGCGAGCGCCTCTTCCGCTTCGTCTTTCCCGAGCGGCCGGGAGCGCTGATGCGCTTCCTCGCCAAGCTGCATCCGGGCTGGAACATCAGCCTCTTCCACTACCGCAACCAGGGCGCGGACTACGGACGCATCCTCGTGGGCATCCAGTTGCCGGCGGGCGACGAAGGCGCGCTGCGCGAGTTCCTGCAGTCGCTGGCCTACCCGCACGTGGAAGAGACCGACAACCCGGTGTACCGGCTTTTCCTGCGCTGACCACGAACGCGCGACGCCGGAGCCGACGCAGCCCGTAGACTGCCGTGCCATGCAGCCCTCCCGCTCGCTGGTCTCGCCGACCTCGCATCCGCACCTCGAACGCGAGCTCGTCGCGGCGCTGCGTCGGCGCAGCCAGGCCGGCGGCAGCCTCGGCGAGCTCGAGCCGCTGGCGCTGCGCCTGGGCCTGATGCAGCGCACGCTCAAGCCGCAGTTCAGCGATCCGCAACTGCTCGTCTTCGCCGCCGACCACGGCGTCGCGGTGGAGGGCCTCGTCGACGCCGACGCGACGCCGACGCACGAGCGCGTGCAGCGCCTGCTCGACGGCCGCCTGCCGCTGGCGGGCCTGGCGCGCGCGCAGCAGCTCGAGCTGACGGTGATCGACTGCGGCGTCGCCGCCGAGCTGAAGGCACACGAGCGCCTGATGGTGCGCAAGATCGCCCACGGCACGCGCAACGCCCGCCTCACCGCGGCGATGTCGGTCGAGCAGTGCCAGGCCGCGATGCGGGCGGGCATGCAGCTCGGCTACCGGCTGCGCGGAAACTTCTCCATCTACGCCAGCCTGGGCATCGGCGCGGACTTCAGCGCCGCGCTCGTCCTCTCCCGCCTCGCCGACTGCGCGCTGCCGGACCTGCTGGCGAGCGGTCCGGATATGGCACGCGCGGAACTCGCGCGCCTGACCCGGGTCGGCCAGGCCGCACTCATGCGCCATCACGAGGCGGTCGAGCCGAGCACCGCGCTCGCCGCGCTCGGCGGCTTCGACATCGCGGTGATGGTCGGCGTCATGCTCGTCGCGTCGAGCCGCCGCCACCTGCTCGTGATCGACGGCATGGCGGCCTGCGCCGCACTGTTCGTGGCGGCACGCATCGCGCCCGCGGTCACCGACTACTGCGTCTTCTGCCGCAGCCACGCACACCAAGGCCTGGACCAGGCGCTGAACCTCTTTCGCGCCTCGGCGCTGCTCGAGCTCGGCCTGCAGAGCATGGACGGCACCGGCGCGACGCTGGCGTGGCCCATGATCCGATGCGCCGCGGCGCTGCTCACCGACGTCAGCGACGACGAACCGGCCCCGGGTGACGAGACCTTCGAGAGCGTGCGCGGGGAACTCGACGCCTTCGATCGCGTCGACGACCCGGCGACGGACTGACGGCGCCAGGCACGAGGCGCGCCCGGCGCCGTTCAGCGCTCCCGGCTCCGCGGGTTCTGCGGCGGCGCCGGAAGTCCCGACCGCAGCGGCGGCGGCACGCGCGGCGGTGCTGCCGCGGGCACCGCGGGGGCCGTTGCGGAAGGCGGCGGCAGCGCCGGCAATTCGAGCTGCAACGCCGCCGCGCCGCCGCGCGGACCGATCACCGCCGCGCGCGGCTGAACCGCCTGCAGCACCCAGTCGCCCTCGACCACGGCACCGACGCGCACGGCGCGCGGCGACTTGCCGTCGATCGCGATCAGCGCCACGCCCGGCGCCGCGGTCGGTGCTGCACGCGCGGCCACGACGCCCAGCAGCCGGAAGCGATCGCCCGCCGCCGGCTCCGGCACCGTCGCCTGCGGCATCGCGGCCGGCGGCGGCGTCCGCCCGAAGAGGCGCGACCAGTCGCCGCCTGCGGCCGGCGCGAGCACCGCCACGGTGGCATGCGGCGGCACGGGCAGCGCTCGCGCGAACAGCTTCAGGCCCCAGGCGACGGCGCCTGCGGCCACCAGCGCCCAGACGAGGAAGGCCAGCATGCGCGCCCACATGCGGCGATTATGATTCGCCGACCGACCCCGCCCAGGGCACCCGCCCTCCCATTTCCCGCGATCGCGGTGCGTCCGGCGCCGCCTGCCGCTGCTGCCCCATGCAAGATCGACCTTCCCTGCGCGCGCCCCGTGGCTTCACGCTGATCGAGCTGATGGTCGTGCTGGTGATCATCGGCGTGCTGGCGGCGCTGATCGTGCCCAACGTGCTCGACCGCACCGACGACGCGCGCGCCACCGCCGCGCGCACCGACGTCAACAACCTCGTGCAGGCACTCAAGCTCTACAAGCTGGACAACCTGCGCTATCCCGACGCCGAGCAAGGCCTGCAGGCGCTGGTGCAAAAACCGGCCGCGGGCGTGCCGCCGGCGAACTGGCGGCCCTACCTCGACAAGCTGCCGGCCGATCCCTGGGGCCGCCCCTACCAGTACCTGAACCCGGGCGTACGCGGCGAGATCGACGTCTTCAGCTTCGGCGCCGACGGCCAGCCGGGGGGCGAGGGCAAGGATGCCGACATCGGCTCCTGGCAATAGCCCGCATCCGGCAGGACGCGGGACGGCGGGTTTCACGCTGGTCGAACTGCTGGTCGTGGTCGCGCTGGTGGCGCTCGCCAGCGCCGGCGTCGGCCTGTCCTTGCGCGACAGCGCGCAGGACCGGCTGGAGCGCGAGGCGCTGCGCCTGGCCAGCCTGCTGGAGAACGCACGCGCCCAGGCGCGTGCGGCGGCGCTCGTGGTGGTCTGGCGCCCGACGCCCGAAATCCCCGACCAGGCGTTTCGCTTCACCGGCCTGCCGGCCTCGAGCAAGCTGCCCACCCGATGGCTCGCCGCGGACGGCGAAGAGCCCCTCGTCGCCGAGGTCGACGGCGGGCGCGGCGTGCTCACGCTCGGCCCCGAGCCCTTGATCGGTGCGCAGCGCGTGACGCTGCGCCGTGGCGCGCAGCAGGTCAGCGTCGGCACCGACGGGCTGCAGCCCTTCGCGCTGCTGGACGCCGAGGCGCGCGCGCAATGAGCCTGGCGATGCGCGCGGCGCGCGGCTTCACGCTCGTCGAGGTGATGGTGGCGCTGGCGATCGTCGCCGTTGCGCTCGCCGCCGGTGCGCGCGCCTCGCAGGCGGTGATCGAGAACGCGCAGCGCCTGCACGAAGTCACCGCCGCGCAGTGGTGCGCCGACAACCAGCTCGTCGGCCTGCGCCTCTCGCGCGTGCTGCCCGGCATCGGCGACGCCGACTTCCGCTGCGAGCAGCTCGGGCGCAGCTGGGCCGGACAGCTCATCACGCGACCGACGCCGAACCCGAACATGCGCCGCATCGACGCCGTCGTGCGCGACGAGGCCGGGCACCCGCTGGTGACGCTCACCACCGTGATTTCTCGCTATTGATGGACAGGCGCCGGCCCGGCCGCGTGCGCGGCTTCACGCTCGTCGAGGTGCTGGTGGCGCTGGCGGTGATGGCGCTCATGGCCGCGCTCGCCTGGCGCGGCATCGACGGCGTGCTCGCCAGCCGCGACGCCGGCCGCGCCGGCGTCGACCGCACGACGCGTCTGGCCACCGTCGTCGCGCAGTGGGAGACCGACTTGCAGCGCCTGCAGGCCGACGCCGGCGTGCCCGCGTTGTCATTCGACGGTCGCACGCTGCGCCTGGTGCGGCGCAGCGACGGCGCGCTGCAGCTCGTGGCCTGGACGCTCGACGGCACGCGATGGTCGCGCTGGGCCGCGCCGCCGACGACGCAGCTCGGCACGCTGCAGCAGACCTGGCTGCAAAGCCAGCAACTGCAGACCGGAACGGTCGCCGCGCTGACGCTGCTGGACGACGTCGAGGGCTGGCAGCTCTACTTCTACCGCGGCAACGCCTGGAGCAATGCGCAGTCGAGCGCCGACCTGGCACCCGCCGCCGCAGACGCGGCCAGCGGCTCCGCACGCAGCGTCGAGCTCCTGCCCCGCGGCATTCGCCTCGTGCTGCAGCTTGCCGGCGGCCGCACGCTGACGCGCGACGTCCTCGTCGTCGGCGGCCGATGAGCGCGAACCCTCGCCGGGTGGCCTCGCCGCCGCCGCGCATGCGCACCGCAGCCGCGCAGCGCGGCGCGGCGCTGCTGCTGGCGATGCTCATCCTCACGCTGGTGGCGAGCGCCGCAGCGGCGATGGTCTGGACGCAGCAGCGCGCAGTCGACCTGCTGGCGGCCGAGCGCGTGCGTGCACAGGCGGGCTGGATTCTCGTCGGCGCACAGGACTGGGCGCGGCTCATGCTGCGCAGCGACGCCGGCCGCGCCTTCCCGCCCAACGCGGGCTGGGCGCGCAAGCTCGAGGAGTCGCGCCTGTCGCAGTTCCTCGCCGCGAGCGGCGCCGACGGCGCCGACGGCGGCAGCGATGCGCTCGACCTCTACCTCTCGGGTGAGATCGACGATGCCCAGTCGCGCTACAACCTGCGCCGCCTGGTCGCGGACGACGGTCAACCGGTTCCCGCCGAGATCGCTGCACTGGGGCGCCTTTGCGTCGCGGCCGGCGCCGACGCGACGCTGGCCGACCGCCTCGCGAGCCGCCTCGCCGCCGCCTGGCACTCGCACGAGCCGACGGCACCGCTGGCGCCGCAGCGCGTCGAGCAGATCGCCTGGCTCGGCCTCGACGCCCCGGGTCTGCAGGCGATCCTCCCCTACGTGACCCTGCTGCCGGCGCGCACGGCGCTGAATGCCAACACCGCCGCGGCACCGGCGCTGCTCGCGGCGATCGACGGCCTCGAGTTGCCCGACGCGCAGCGCCTGGCGCAGACGCTGCAACGCGATCCGGCGCTGTCGGTGGCGGCGCTGCGGTCATTGCTTCCAGCGGGCATCGCACTGGACGAGGCGCGCGTGGGCGTGCACTCGAGCCACTTCGAGGTGCAGGCGCGGCTGCGCTGGGACGATCGCCTGCTCGAGGAGCGCTGGCTCTTCGAGCGTCGGGGTGTCGGCGCCGGCGCGCAGGTGAACCTCCTCCGCAGCGATCGCCGCAGCCTGTCCGGGCCGGGCGGATGAGCCACGGACTCGACGCCCCTGCCGCCGCCGCAAGCGTGGCCGAGACGACGGCGACAATAGCCGCCACCACTCCCGGGCGACGGTGCGCTTCGTGCCCCGAAGCCCGGCGTCGTGCAACCGCCGTCGACTGCCCTTGATGTCCGCGCTCGTCATCCTCCTGCCGCCGCGACCGCGCACCGACGCGGCCGCCGCGCTGCCGGCCGAGTACGGCTGGGTTTTCAGCGCCGATGGCCGCCAGGTGACGCGCTCGGGCCAGGCCCCAGCGGCGCTGCTGCCGCGCGCCGGCGAGACGACGCTGCTGCTGGCCGATGTCGACGTGAGCTGGCAACACGCGACCCTGCCCAAGGCGCCGCCGGCGCGGCGGCGTGCCGCGCTCGGCGCGGTGCTCGAGGAGCAGTTGCTCGAGGACGACGAAGCCTTGCACCTGGCGCTGGATGGCGCGGCCGGCAGCGGCAAGCCGGGCTGGATCGCGGTGGTGCAGCGGCAGCGGCTGGCGGCAGTGCTCGCCGACCTGCAGCGCAGCGGCGTCGCGGTCGATCGCGTCGCACCGTCGAGCTGGCCTCAGGACGAGGCGACGCTGCATTTCCTTCCCGGCGACGACGAGGGGCACGCGCCGCTGCTCGTGCACAGCCACGGTGGCGGCGTCGCCTGCCTGCGCCTTTCGGGAACGCTCGCGCGCCAGCGGCTGGCCTCGCTCGAGCGCACGGCGCTCGCGTGCAGTGCGCATCCGGCCGCCGTGGCCGAGGCCGAGCGCTGGCTGGGCGCAGGCGTCGAGGTTCTCGCTGACGCCGAACGTGCGCTGCGCGCGCTGGGTTCAGCCTGGAATCTGCGCCAGTTCGAGTTCGCGCCGCGCCACCGCGGCCTGCAGGCGCTGCGCGAGGCGCTGCAGCGCCTGCGTCGCGAACGCGCGTGGCGACCGCTGCGCTGGGGTCTCGCGGCCTTGCTGCTGGTGCAGTTCGCCGGCCTCGAGGCCTGGGCCTGGAAGCTGCGGCACGACTTGCACGAGCGCCAGCGGGCCCAGGTGCAACTGCTGCAGCAAACGCATCCGCAGGTGCGCGTCGTGCTGGACGCGCCGCTGCAGATGCAGCGCGAGACCGAGCGCCTGCGCGAGGCCGCCGGCCAGCCCGGGGCCGCCGACCTGGAGACCATGCTCGGCGCCGCCGCCGCCGCCTGGCCCGAGGGCCAGGGCCCGGTGCAGGCGCTGCGCTTCGAACCCGGTCGGCTGGTTCTCGGTACCGTCGCCTGGACCGCGGCGCAACAGCAGCAGTTCGCGCTCGCCGTGCGCGCGGCCGGCTATCGCGCGCAGGCCGAGGGCGCGCAGCTCGTTCTCGCCCTCGAGGACGCGCGATGAACGCCGCGCTGCAGCCGCTCCTGAGCGCCTGGCGCGCACGCGACGCGCGCGAGCAGCGCCTCGTGCTGCTCGCCGCCTGGGTGCTGGGCCTCTACCTGCTGTGGTCGCTGGCGCTGCAGCCGGCCTTGCGCACGCTGCGCGACGCACCGCCGCGCCTGGACACCCTTCAGGCCGAGTTGCAGCGCATGCAGGACCAGGCCGTCGAGGCGCAGCAACTGCGCGCGATCGCGCCGCTGCCGCGCACGCAGGCGCTGGCGGCGCTGCGCGCGGCAACGGCGCGCCTGGGCGAACGCGCAAGGCTGACCGAGCAGGGCGAGCGCATCGTGCTCACGCTGTCCGGGGTGAGCGGTGACGAGTTGCGCGATCTCCTCGCCGAAGCGCGTGTCGGCGCACGCGCGCGCGCGCTCGAACTGCGGCTGGCCTTGCAGGCGGGCGGCAGCGGCGCCGGTGCGCTGGCGGGAACGCTGGTGCTGAGCGTGCCGGGAGCTTGAGGCATGGCGCGGGCGCTGCCTCCCTCACCGCTGCGCACGCCCTGGCGCTGGGCCGTGGCGGGGGCGCTGCTCGGCGCCATGCTGGCGCTCGCCGCCTTCGCCCCGGCGACCTGGCTCGCGCGCTGGGTGGCCGCGCAGAGCGGGCAGCGGCTGCTGCTTGCCGATGCGCGCGGAACGCTGTGGTCGGGCAGTGCCGTGGCCGTGCTCGGCGGTGGTCCCGGCAGCCGCGACGCGCGTGCGCTGCCCGGGCGACTGCATTGGCGCCTGCGCGCAGGCCTGCGCGGGCCCGGCGGCGCGGGCGGTCCGGGGCTGGAACTGGCGCTGCGCCAGGAATGCTGCATCGACGACGCGCTGCGCGTGCGCGCGCAGCCGGGCATCGGCCGCCTGCGCCTCGCCATCGACCGCGCGGCTCCCGCGCATGCCCATTGGCCCGCGGCCTGGCTCGCGGGCCTGGGCGCACCCTTCAACACCTTGCATCTGGGCGGCAGCCTGCAACTGCAGGCCGAGGACCTGAGCGTGGAATGGGTGCAAGGTCGCGTGCGTCTGGCGGGGCAGGCCGAGCTGCGGCTGCAGGACCTGTCCTCGCGCCTGAGCACGCTGCCGGCGCTCGGCAGCTACCGCCTCGTTCTCAGCGGCGCGCAGGACCCCGCCGAGGGAACGCGCCTGGCGCTGCAGACGCTGCGAGGCCCGCTGCGGCTTTCCGGCCACGGTCATTGGGCCGGCGCGAAGCTGCGCTTTCGCGGCCAGGCCGAGGCCGAACCGGGCAGCGAAGCGATGCTGAACAATCTGCTCAACCTCCTGGGCCAGCGGCAAGGGCCGCTGGCACTGCTCGCGATCGGATGAGAATGAACCGCGCCTGCCGCTTCCGCCGCGCACCGTCCCGCTCTCGCGGCCACGGTCCGATGTCCGCGCGCCTGCCTGCACGGCTGGGCTGTCTCGCCCTGGCGGGCGTTCTCGCGCTGCCCCTGCCCCCGGCGCTGGGTCAGGGGAGCGCACCCGCGGCGCGCGCGCCGGTCACGGTGAACTTCGTCAACGCCGACATCGAAGCGGTGACGCGCGCCTTCGCCGCGATGATCAACCGCTCGATCGTCGTCGACCCGCGCGTGCGCGGCACGATGACGGTCTACAGCGAACAGCCGCAGAGCATCGCGCAGGCCTACCAGAGCTACCTGTGGGCGCTGCGCGGGCTGGGCTTCGCGGTGGTCGAGGTCGGCGGACTGCTGAAGGTGGTTCCCGAGGCCGAGGCCAAGGTGCAGACGGGCACCGTCTCGGTGGGCGAGGCGACGCCGCGCGGCGACCAGATCGTGACGCAGATCTTCACGCTGCGCCACCAGAACCCGAACAACCTGGTGGCCGTGCTGCGGCCGCTCATCACCGCCAACAACACCATCAACGCCAGCCCCGGCAGCGACGCCCTCGTCATCACCGACTACGCCGCCAACCTGCGCCGCATCGGCAAGATCATCGCCGCGCTGGACCAGCCGGACCAGGGCGAGGTCGACATCATCCCGCTCGAACACGTGGTCGCGGCGGACATCGCCGCGGTCGTGCAGCGCCTGGCCGATGGCGGCCAGGCGGTCGCAGCCCCCGGCGTCGCACGCACCGCCACCGGCGCGACCACGGTGATCGCCGATGCCCGCACCAACGCGCTGCTGGTGCGCGCCAGCAGCGTGGCGCGGCTGGCGAGCGTGCACGCCCTGGTGGCGCGGCTGGACCGCCCCACGGCCGGCGGCGGCGTCCCGGGTGCGCCGGGGATGTGGGTCGTGCACCTGAAGAACGCCGACGCGACGCGTCTGGCGACCGTGCTGCGCGCGGCCTTCGCCGCCAACGCCGGCACCGGCGCCGCGGGCACGGCCACGGGCGCGAGCCCGCTCCCCGGCACGGCCGCGGTCACGCCGTTGGCCAACGCGGCGCAGCTGTCCGCGCAGGGCGGCGCGAGCACACAGGCCACGGCGCCGCTGACGGCTGCCGCGCAGCCCTCCACCGGCGGCTTCATCCAGGCCGACCCCTCGAGCAACTCGCTCATCATCACCGCGCCGGAGCCGCTGTACCGGCAGCTGCGCGCGATGATCGAGCAGCTCGACCAGCGCCGCGCGCAGGTCTACATCGAGAGCATGATCGTCGAGGTCGCGGGCGGCGACGCCGCCGACTTCGGCTTCGAGTGGCTGGGCAAGCTCGGCCGCAGCGGCAACCACGACATCAACGCCGTGCAAAGCCTCACCAGCGGCGCGGCGCCGAACATCATCAGCGTCAACAGCAGCCTCGCACAGGGCAACCTGGCGCTCGGCGACGGGTTGAGCCTGGGACTGGCGCGCGTGATCGACGGCGTCACCTCCCTGTCGGCGATCCTGCGCCTGCTGCAGAGCCAGACGCAGACGAACATCGTCAGCACGCCCAACCTGATCACGCTCGACAACGAGGAGGCGAAGATCGTCGTCGGCGAGAACGTGCCCTTCATCACCGGACAGTTCACCAACACCGGCACCGGCACCACGAACCCCTTCCAGACCATCGAGCGCAAGGACGTCGGCATCACGCTGCGCATCCGCCCGCAGATCGGCGAGGGCGGCGCCATCCGCATGCAGATCTACCAGGAGCAGAGCGCGGTGAAGAGCACCACCGCCGCGGGCACGAGCAACGCCGGGCCCTCGACGACCAAGCGCTCGATCGAGGGCACGGTGACCGTCGACGACGGCCAGATCCTCGTGCTCGGCGGCCTCATCGAGGACACCTACACGACGACGCAGAGCAAGGTGCCGCTGCTGGGCGACATCCCGCTGCTGGGAACGATCTTCCGCAGCGAGAGCCGCGAGCGCAAGCGCACGAACCTGATGGTCTTCCTGCGCCCGATCGTGATGCGCGACGCGCAGGCGCAGCAGCGCCTCTCGGACGACCGCTACGAGCAGATCCGCGCCTACCAGATGGGCAACCAGCCGCGACCGAGCCTGGTGCTGCCGATCGAGCGCGCGCCGGTGCTGCCGCCGCCCGCGCCGGCGAGCGCCGTGCCGCTGGCGCCGCTGGAGCCGCCGGCTGACGCAGCCTCGGCGCCCGCGCAGGCACCGGCACGGCCGGATCCGCCGCCCCCGGTGCCGATGCGGCTGCAGGAAGCGCCCTAGGCGCGCGAACGGACCATGCCGCGCCACCCGCTGCCCTACGCCTTCGCCAAGGCGAACACGCTGCTGCTGGAGGACGACGGCCGCGAGCGCGTGCTCTGGGCCGCGGAGACGACGCCGGACGCCGCGCTCTCCGAAGTCGGCCGCGTGCACGACGTGAGCCGGCACGAGTTCGAGTCCGCGGCCACGCTCGCCGACCGCATCGCCGCGGCCTACGCCGGCGGCGAGGGCAGCGCCGCGGCCGTGATCGGCGAGGTCGAGTCCGGCGTCGACCTCTCGCGGCTGATGCAGGACCTGCCCGCGGTCGCCGACCTGCTGGAGGCCGCCGACGACGCGCCCATCATCCGCATGCTCAATGCGCTGCTCACGCAGGCGGCCCAGGACGGCGCCAGCGACATCCACATCGAGCCCTACGAGCGCGCCAGCTCGGTGCGCTTTCGCGTCGACGGCACGCTGCGCGAGGTCGTGCAGCCCAACAAGGCGCTGCACGCCGCGCTCATCAGCCGCCTCAAGATCATGGCCGAGCTCGACATCGCCGAGAAGCGGCTGCCGCAGGACGGCCGCATCGCGCTGCGCATCGGCGCGCGCGCGATCGACGTGCGCGTCTCCACGCTGCCCAGCGCGCACGGCGAACGCGCCGTGCTGCGCCTGCTCGACAAGACCGAGTCGCGCCTCACCCTGCCCGCGCTGGGCATGAGCGGCGAGGTGCTGGCGGCCTTCGAGCGCCTCATCCAGCAGCCGCACGGCATCGTGCTCGTCACCGGCCCCACCGGCAGCGGCAAGACGACCACGCTCTACGCCAGCCTCTCGCGCCTGGACACCGCGACCACCAACGTGCTCACGGTCGAGGACCCGATCGAGTACGAGCTGCCGGGAATCGGCCAGACGCAGGTGAACGCGAAGATCGACCTCGATTTCGCCAAGGCGCTGCGCGCCATCCTGCGCCAGGACCCGGACGTCATCATGATCGGCGAGATCCGCGACCACGAGACGGCGCAGATCGCCATCCAGGCCAGCCTCACCGGCCACCTCGTGCTGGCCACCGTGCACACCAACGACGCGCCGAGTTCGGTGACGCGGCTGGTCGACATGGGGGTCGAGCCCTTCCTGCTCTCCAGCAGCCTGCTGGGCGTGCTGGCGCAGCGCCTGGTGCGAAAACTCTGCCCCGACTGCCGCCGCCAGGGCGGCGACGGTCTCTGGCACGCGGTGGGCTGCGCCGCCTGCAGCCACAGCGGCTACAAGGGGCGCACCGGCGTCTACGAGCTGATGGTCGTCGACGACGCGCTGCGCGCGCTCATCCACGGCCGCGGCAGCGAGCAGGAGCTCATCGCTGCCGCGCACGCCGCGGGCCTGCGCCCGATGCGCGAGGACGGGCAGCGGCTGCTGCAGGACGGCACGACCTCGCCCGAGGAGCTGATCCGCGTGACGCGGGACTGATGCGGGATCGATCGCGATGCCCGCCTACCGCTACGACGCGCTGGATGCCGACGGCAAGGCCAGGAAGGGCACGGTCGAGGCCGACAGCGCCAAGGCCGCGCGCGCGCAGCTGCGCGCGCGCGCGCTCGTGCCGCTGGCGCTGACGCCGCTGGCCGAATCGGCTGCCGGGACGTCCGACGGCCTGCGCTTCACGCGCCGCGTGTTCACGAACGCCGGCCTCACCGTATGGACGCGGCAGCTCGCCGGGCTCGTCGCATCGGGCCTGCCGCTGGAGCGCGCGCTCACGGCGCTGGCCGAAGAAAGCGAGGACGAGCGCGCGCGCGAGCTGATCTCGCACCTGAGGAGCGAGGTCAACGCCGGCAGCAGCCTGGCGCGTGCGCTGGCCACCGCCCCGCGCGAGTTCGACGAGGTCTATCGCGCCGTCGTTGCCGCCGGCGAGCAGAGCGGTGCGCTCGGTGCCGTGCTCGAGCGCCTGGCCGACGATCTCGAGGAGCGCCAGGCGCTGCGCGCCCGGCTGCTCGGCGCGATGCTCTACCCGGCGATCGTCTCGCTGGTCGCGCTCGTCATCGTCACCTTTCTCGTCACCTACGTCGTGCCGCAGGTGGCCACGGTGTTCTCGAGCTCCAAGCGCGCGCTGCCGCTGCTCACCGTGATGATGCTCGCCATCAGCGGCTTCGTGCGCCAATGGGGCCTGCTGCTGCTCATGTTGCTGGCTGCGGGCGTCGGGATGCTGCTGCTCGCGCGCCGCGGCGAGGCCTTCCGCGAGCGCAGCGACGCCTTCGTGCTGCGCCTGCCGCTCGTCGGGCGCCTGGCTCGCGGCTACAACGCGGCGCGCTTTGGCGGCACGCTGGCGATGCTCGCCGGCGCGGGCGTTCCGATCCTGAAGGCGCTGCAGGCGGCATCGGAGACGCTCTCCAACCGCGCGATGCGTGCCGACGCGCTCGAGGCGCTGGCGCTCGTGCGCGAAGGCGCGCCGCTGGCCAGCGCGCTGGCCGGCAAGAAGCGCTTCCCGGGGCTGCTGGCGATGTTCGCGCGCCTGGGCGAGCAGACCGGCCAGTTGCCGCTGATGCTGCAGCGCGGGGCGACACAGCTCTCCGCCGAGGTGCAGCGCCGCGCGCTGGCGCTGGCCACCGTCCTCGAGCCGCTCCTCATCGTCGTCATGGGCGCGGTGGTGATGCTCATCGTGCTCGCCGTGCTGCTGCCGATCATCCAGATCAACACCTGGGTGAAGTGAACGGGCCGCCGCGGCCCTCAGCCGCCGCGCGCGATCGGCATCACGCCGATCCAGGCCGCGTGCAGCCAGAAGGCGAACGCGGCCCACGCCGCCGCGCCGAGGACGAGCACCAGCACCGTCGGCGCCACGCGTCCCGGCGCATGGACCGTGCCCGGCACGCGGTCGCGCCGGCGCGCGGCGCGGTAGTCGAGGATCGCCCACAGCAGGAAGGCGCCGAAGAGCAGCAGGTCGGCCAGCTTGGCCGTGGCCAGCAGGTGGCCGAAAGCCCAAAGCTTGACGCCCAGCAGCATCGGGTGATGCAGCCGCGCCTTGACGAGGTTGCCCGGCACATAGGCCGCGGCCAGCCCGATGAAGGCGAGCAGCGTGAAGAGCGAGTTGAGGTGCTTGAACACGGCCGGCGGGCTCCACAGCACGACGGGCTGCTGGCGCGCCTGCGCATAGCCCCAGACGATGAGCGCGAAGCCGATCAGGGAGACCGCGGAATACAAGCCCTTCCAGGTGCGCTCACCCAAGCGCGCGACGACGCGCGTGCGCCAGCCTTCGGCGACGATGCGCGCCGAATGCGCTCCCAGGAACACGACCAGCCCCAGCACCAGCCCCAGCAACCCCATGCGCGTCTCCTTCTTGCTCCTTGTGCGCCAGCCGGCGCGTGGCGCGCATTGTCGGGCGCGGGTGAACGCCCGGCACGAAGCCCCGGATTGCGGGGCCTCGCGGGTGTTGTTCGGGGCCGCACTTGTGGCAGGCTCTGCTTGAATGTCGGTGCAAGGATGCAAGGAGTCGGCGCCATGAGCAGCGGCAACGATCTGGTCCCCATCGCACGCGGGCGACTTCCCATCGCCAGCCTGCGCAGCCTCTACCGCGTCGGCGACGTCGAGAAGCGCCTCGACAAGCTCCCCCAGCGCGAGCACGAGGCCCTGCGCGCGACCTACGAGCGCATGCTGGAGAAGGGCGCGGAGCGCTTCCAGGTCAAGCCCTCGGGCCTGCCGGCGATGGCGCACCTCTACGAGGAGCTGCCCAACTTCGCCGAGGTGCTGGACGACCTGCGCCGCCAGCTCGCCCTCTGCGAGCACAGCGCCGATCCGCTCGAGATCACGCCCATGCTGCTGCTCGGGCCGCCGGGCATCGGCAAGACGCACTTCGCGCGCGAAGTCGCCGAGCTGCTGGGCACGGGCCTGGGCTTCGTCTCCATGAGCAGCCTCACCGCCGGCTGGGTGCTCTCGGGCGCCTCCTCGCAGTGGAAGGGCGCGCGCCCGGGCAAGGTCTTCGAGACCCTGGTCGAGGGCCAGTACGCGAACCCGGTGATGGTCGTCGACGAGATCGACAAGGCGCGCGGCGAGCACGCCTACGACCCGCTGGGCGCGCTCTACAGCCTGCTCGAGCACGACACCGCCGAGGCCTTCGTCGACGAGTTCGCCGAGGTGCCGATCGACGCCAGCCAGGTGATCTGGGTCGCCACCGCCAACGACGAGCGCGCGATCCCGGAACCCATCCTCAACCGGATGAACGTCTTCGAGGTTCAGGCGCCCGACCGCGACGCGGCACGCTCGATCGCACTGCGGCTCTACCGCTCGATCCGCGCCCGCCACGACTGGGGCCGCAGCTTCGATCCCGACCCGGGCGAGACCGTGCTCGAGCAATGCGCGCAGCTCGCCCCGCGCGAGATGCGCCGCGCCTGGATGACGGCTTTCGGCAACGCGCGGCTCGATGGACGCGGCGCACTCGAGCTGCGGGATCTGCCCGACCCCGGCTCGCGCCGCAAGCCGATCGGCTTCACGCACTGAACGCGGCGCAGGCGCTCCGCCGACACGGCGCCTGCAGGGGCATCGCTGGCCGTCAGCGCGGCGCAGGCCGCCCGCGCTAGGATCAGGACCGCTGCGGCGCGCATGGTGCGCCCGCCCTGCTGCGGCCCGAGCGGCCGACCTGCGCATGAAGCCATCGACCTCCCCTTCGGAACGCCCGACTTCGGGCACCAAGTTCACGACGCCGCAGGGCACCCGCGCGGTGATGGACGGCATCAAGCCGAGCGCGCTGACCGAAATGCCCGACGTCTCCGGCAAGCCCGCGTGGCTGCGCGTGCGCGTGCCCAGCGGCGCCAAGTACCAGGAAGTGATGGAGATCGTGCGCTCGCACCAGCTCGCGACGGTGTGCGCCGAATCCAAGTGCCCGAACATCGCCGAGTGCTGGGGCCGCGGCACCGCGACGCTGATGCTGATGGGCTCGGTGTGCACGCGCGCGTGCAAGTTCTGCTCGGTCAATACCGGCAATCCGCAAGGCTGGCTGGACGCGAAGGAGCCCGAGAAGGTCGCCGACGCGGTCGCGCTGATGGGCCTGCGCTACGTCGTGCTGACCTCGGTCGACCGCGACGACCTGCCCGACTTCGGCGCCGGTCATTACGCGGCCTGCATCCGCGCGATCCACGAACGGATGCCGCAGACCGCGGTCGAGGCCCTGACCCCCGACTTCCAGGGGCGCCTGGACCTGGTGGCGCAGGTGCTCGACGCGGGCCTGGCCACCTACGCGCAGAACCTCGAGACGGTGAGGCGCCTGACGCATCCCGTGCGCGACGCGCGCGCGGGCTACGAACAGACGCTGTCGGTGCTCGCCTTCGCCAAGCGGCACGCGCCGCAGACGGTGACCAAGACCAGCCTGATGCTGGGCCTGGGCGAGACCGACGCCGAGATCGACGAGGCGCTCGACGACATGCGTCGCGCCGATGTCGACGTCGTGACGATGGGGCAGTACCTGCGGCCCACGCGCAACCACCTGCCGGTGCAGCGCTTCGTCACGCCCGAGGAATTCATGCGCTACCGCGAGCGGGCGCTGGCCAAGGGCTTCGTCGAGGCCGTCGCGGGGCCACTCGTGCGCTCGAGCTACCGCGCCGAACGCGTGCTCGAGCACAACAACGTCGGCCTCGACGAGGCGGTGCTGCAAGGCATCCGCGACTCGGCGGCCGCGGCGCTGCGCTGCTGAGCTTGCAAGCCGTGCGCAGGCTTGCCCCCACGCTTTGCGCGGGCCTGCTCGCCTGTGCGCTGGCGGGCACGGCGGTGGCCGCCGCCGAACCCCCGCGCATCGGCCTGGTCCTGGGCGGGGGCGGCGCGCGCGGCGCCGCCCACATCGGTGTGCTCGAGGTGCTCGAGGAACTGCGCGTGCCGGTGCACTGCGTCGCCGGCACGAGCATGGGTGCGCTCGTCGCCGGCGCCTGGACCGCGGGTTCGAGCCCCGCGCGCATGCGCAAGGAACTCGACGCGGCGAACTGGAGCGACCTCTTCCTCGACCTCACCGCCTACCGTGACCTGAACCTGCGCAACAAGCAGCTGGTGCAGCGCTTCCTGCCGGGGAGCGAGCTCGGACTCACCCCGCGGGGCCTGATGGCACCGCCAGGGGTGGTTGCCGGGCAGAAGATCAAGCTCTTCTTCGACCAGCTCGCGCGCGCCGAACTCGGTGAGCCCGATCTCTCGCGACTGGCGCTGCCGGTGGCGCTGATCGCGACCGACATCGGCACGGGCGAGCGCGTCGTCTTCCGCGATGGCCCGCTGACGCAGGCGATGCGCGCGAGCATGTCGGTTCCGGGCCTGCTCGCGCCGGCGGAAATCGGGGGGCGGCGTCTGGTCGACGGCGGTCTCGTCGACAACCTGCCGGTGGCCGAAGTCCGCGACCTGTGCAAGCCCGACGTCGTGATCGCGGTCAACGTCGGCTCGCCGCTGCTCAAGCCCGACGAGATCGGCTCGCTGCTGAGCGTGACCGCGCAGATGGTCAACATCCTGACCGAACAGAACGTGACGCGGTCGATCGCACAGCTCGGCCCGAACGACATCTACATCCGACCCGACCTGGACGGCATCAGCGCGACCGATTTCGACCGCCACGCCGAAGCGGCCGCACGCGGCCGCACGGCCGCGCAGAGTGTGGCGGCGCAGCTTTCGCGGCTATCACTTCCGCGCGCCGCGTACGCGGCCTGGCACAAGCGCTTCGACGAGGGCGAACGCGCTCCGCCCAAGGTCGACGCGATCGAAATCAGCCCGCTGCTGCGCGTCGATCCGCTGGTCGTGGCGCAGCACCTGCACCAGGAGGTCGGCAAGCCGCTGGACACCGTGCAGCTCTCGCGCGACCTCGTCAACGTCTACGGCCAGGGTGACTTCGAGCAGGTCGACTACCGCCTCGTGCGCGAGGACGGGCGCAACGTGCTGCGCATCCAGGCCACCGAGAAGCCCTGGGGGCCCGAGTACCTGCGCATGGGCCTTGCGCTGTCGAGCACGCTGCGCCAGGGCTCGGGCTACGCGCTGCGCGTGGCCTGGCATCGGACCTGGATCAATCGCGCCGGCGGCGAGCTGATGGCGGTGGGCGAACTCGGCAACCCCAACGGCGCCAGCATCGAGTGGTTCCAGCCGCTGGCGCCGGCCTCACGCTGGTTCTTCGACGCGGCGGCAGGCTACCGCGGTCAGCGGCTGGACCTCTTTGCCGACGAGGACCGGATCTCCGAGTACGTGATCGAGCAGGCGCGCGCGGAGCTCGGCCTGGGGATGAGCTTTGGCGCCCTGGGGCGTGCGCGGCTCGGGATCCATGCGACGAGCTGGCACCCCTCCCTACGGACCGGTCTGCCCTTGCTGGACGGCGGGACCGTCAGGAAGCACGGGCTCGCGTTCTCGCTCGATCTCGACCATCTCGACCGCCGCTTCTTCCCCACCGATGGCTGGGCGGTGAAGCTGGGGGTCGTGGACAACCGCGGCGGACCGAAGGCCGACTACACGCGGGCCTCCCTCGAACTGCGGCACGCCTGGTCGCGTGGGCCCTGGGTCTACGGGTCGCGCCTGTCGTGGACGGGCTCGCCGCGCGGTCGCCTGCCCAGCCACGACAGCGCCTCGCTCGGCGGTTTCCTCAATCTCTCGGCCTATTCGATCGGGCAGGTCGCCGGTGACTCGGCGCGCTATGCGCATGTCCGCAGCGAGCATGTGATCGGGCGCATGCCGCTGGGCATGCGGGGCGACATGCGCCTGGGTACCGCCGTCGAACTGGCGCGCGTGAGCAGCAGCTTCATCCCCACGCGCCACAGCGGCACGCTGTACTCGCTGACGGCCTACGTCGGCGGCGACACGCCCTTCGGCCCGGTCTATCTCGGGCTGGCGCACTCCTTCGCCGGCGTCACCAACGCCTACCTCTTCATCGGTGCGCCTTGAGCGGCGGGCTCATGGCAGACGCCGGCCGCGACGAGCCCCGCCGGCACGTGGTCGGCGGCCTGCACGACGTGGCCGGTCTGGTCATCGAAGAAGAAGTCGGGCTCGAATTCGCGCAGGAACTCGCCCTTGGGCAGCCCGCCGAGAAACATCGCCTCGTCGACCTCGATCTTCCAGTCCATCAGCGTGCGCATCGCGCGCTCGTGCGCCGGCGCGCTGCGCGCGGTGACGAGCGCGGTGCGGATGTGCATGCGCGCACCCGGCGCGCGGCGCAGCTCGTGCAGCGCCGCCAGCAAGGGCTTGAACGGTCCCGGCGGCAGCGGTCGCGCGCTGTGCTCGGCCTCGTGGCGGTGGAAGGCCGACAGGCCGCCGGCCTGGAACACGCGCTCGGCCTCGTCGCCGAAGAGCACCGCGTCACCGTCGAAGGCGATGCGCAGCTCGTCCGGGTTGGCATCGGTCGCGCGCGCGCTCTGCGGGTAGACACGTGCCGCCGGGACGCCGGCGGCGAGCGCGGAACGGACGTCGGCCTCGTTGGCGGAGAGGAAGAGCTGCGCCGCCAGCGGCCGCAGGTAGCGCCAGGGGCTGGCGCCGCGCGTGAAGACGCCACGCTCGATCGGCAAGCCGTAGTGCTGGCACGAGCGGAACACGCGCAGCCCGGAAACCGGATCATTGCGCGACAGCATCACGACCTCGACGCGCGGCAGCGCGCCTTCGTTGAACGCGAGCAGTTTGTGCACGAGCGAAAAGGCCACGCCGGGCCGCGCCGGCTGCTCCAGGCGCTGCAGCTGCAGCTGCATGTAGCCGCCGTCGTCGCCGCGCTCGAAGATCCGGTTCTCCTCCTCGAAATCGAAGAGCGCACGCGAGCTGATCGCGACGACGAGACGGCCTTCGAGGCTGGCGGGCATCGGACCATGATAGCCAGCGCGCAGCCGGCGCCGGCTCACGGGTATGCTAGCGTCCGATACCACCGCAGGGCGCGCAAGGAGCGCCGCGCACGATGATCCGGGATCCCAACGACCTCACCCGCATCACCTTCGCGGTGCTGGCGCTGACGCTGCTGGTGGCGGCGACGCTGTGGGTCCTGTGGCCCTTCCTCGGCCCGACCGTCTGGGCAACGATGGTCGTCGTCGCGACCTGGCCGCTGATGGTGCGCGTGCAGCGCCTGGCGGGCGGTCGCCGCTGGCTCGCCGTCGCGCTGATGACGCTGCTGCTGCTGCTGCTGTTCGCGATCCCGCTGGGCCTGGCGATCGTGACGATCGCGAAGAACGCCGACCAGCTGCTCGACTGGGCGCGCATGCTTGCGGCCTACCGGCCGGGTCCCGTTGCGCCCGACTGGGTCCTGGGCCTGCCGATGGCGGGCGGCTGGCTGGGGCGACTCTGGGAACAGGCAGTGGCCCTGGGACTGGGCGCGTGGCTGCAGCGCCTCACGCCCTACGCCGGCACGGCGACGAAATGGCTGGTCGCGGAGGTCGGAGGCATCGGCATGCTGCTGCTGCAGTTCCTGCTGACGCTGCTCATCGCGGGCATCCTTTTCAGCTGCGGCGAAAAGGCAGCCGAGCAGGTGCGCCGCTTCGCGTACCGGCTGGCGGGCGAGCCGGGGGCCTCGACGGTGCAGTTGGCCGCCGATGCGATCCGTGCGGTGGCGCTCGGCGTGGGGCTGACGGCATTGGTGCAATCGATGATCAGCGGGATCGCGCTTGCGATCGTCGACATCCCCTTTGCCGGACTGCTCACGGCGCTGGTCTTCATGCTCTGCATCGCGCAGCTGGGCGCCCTGCCGGTGCTGGTGCCGGCGACGATCTGGCTCTTCTACACCGGGCAGCCGGGCTGGGGCGTGTTCCTGCTCGTGTGTTCGGTGGTCGTCACGCTGATGGACAACGTGCTGCGCCCACTGCTGATCCGGATGGGTGCGGACTTGCCGCTGCTGCTGATCTTCGCCGGCGTCATCGGCGGGCTGTTCGCCTTCGGCCTGGTCGGCATCTTCATCGGGCCGGTGGTGCTGGCGGTGGCCTACATGCTGTTCGAGGCCTGGATCGCCGACGGCGAGGGTACGCCTGTGCCCGCTTCGACACCGCCTGGGAGCGGCAGCGCCGAATAGAGGCTGCTCGCCTCCGCCTCAATCCAGCGTGACCTCGGTGCGCACGGTCCCGGCGCGGTCGGCGGTGGCCGAGAGCGCGATCGCGGTGCCGCGCGCGCCGTGCACGATCCATTCGACGACGGCGCGATCCGCCGTGACTTCCCGGTTCGGCAGGAAGGCCTGCAGCGAAGTCTTCGGCGCGTGGCCTTCGAGGTGCGGGCCTTCCTCGCGCTCCTTGCCGCTGAGCAGGCCAACACCCGGCGGCAGGTGGATCCGGAAGACCGTTCCGCGCACCGTCTTGCGCTCGATCGCACGCTTGCTCACGTGGCTCGGCAGGTAGCCGGCGTTGGCGACCGCGAAGCGCACGCGCCAGGTGTCGCCGCCCAGGGCCCGCACCTCCGTGCGCAGCACCTCCAGACGCGGCAGCGAGAGCGCGATCTGCGTCAGCCAGCCGGGGAAGCGCGCGACCTCGCGCTCGCGCAGGTGCGGCGGCGGGTTGCGCCAGTAGTTCATCCGGTCCCAGCCGCCGAGTTCGACCATGCCCAGCTGCGGATGGTTGAACGGATACCAGTCGACATGCGCCTTGCCGTCGCACTGCTCGTCGCTCCACTTCAGCAGCTTGAGGTCGTCCTCGACCGGGTGATCGCGGTACCACGAGGTCCACTTCTCGGTTTCGACGCCGGCCTCCTTGTTCGGCCCCCAGATCTCGATCGTCCAGAAGAGCGCGCCGAGGTGCTCGTAGACCCAGTCCTGCGCTCCGGTCGTGACCTCCTTCGGGTGATAGCGGAAGTCGTGATAGATGCTCACGGCCGGGTAGCCGGTCAGCTGCGTGCCGAGTTCCGAGAGACGCTTGTACATCCACAGGTCCTCGGGGATCATCGCGTCGTCGCTCTCGGCGCACATCGGGCGCAGGATCACGCCGCTGTGCGTGTGGAAGCTGACCGCGGCGCCGATGTTCGGGTGCCTGACGATGAAGTCGACCATCGCCCGCACCTCGGGCTCGCTCGTCGGGTAGGGGCCGGCGCCCACCTGCTCGAACTCCTGGCGCCAGAAGCCGGGGAAGTTGCGGTTGAAATCCAGGCCCTCGAGGTCCTTGTTGACCTTGATCTGCAGCCCGTCCCAGTTCTTGATCAGGCCCTCGGGCATCAGGCGGTAGTAGCTGCCGCCGAACTCGCCGGGCTCGCGCGGCACCATCAGCCGCGGCTCGTCCGGGTGCTTCTTGTAGCCGCCATGCGGATCGGGGATGCGCATGAAGAGCATGCGTCCGTCGCCGTCGATGTCCTCCATCGTCAGGCCGTCGACATGCGGCTCGTCGTAGGGATAGGGCCTCGTGCCCGAGCGGATGTGCCGCGGCCGGTCGGCGAGCGCCAGCTCGGCGCCGTCGGGGTTCAGCCGCGGGCAGATGTAGATCGCGCGCGTGTCCAGCAGATGACGCAGCCTGGGGTCGTCGGCGCCGGTGGCGAGCTGGTGCAGGAAGTACAGGCAGGCGCTGCTGGCGGTGAGTTCGGCGGCGTGGATGTTGCCGTCGACCCAGAGTGCGGGCTTGTCCTCGGCCGGTCCGGTGACCTTGTTGGTCACGGTGACGAGCCAGATCTCGCGGCCTTCGTGGCTCTGGCCGATCGATTCGAGCTGCAAGAGCCCCGGCAACGCCGCCGCGTAGTCCTGCAGCAGCCGGGTGAGTTCGTCGTAGCGGTAGAAGTGCTCGAAGCGGGGGACGGGAATGACGGCGGTCATGCAGTGATGGCAGCGGATGGCGACGAGGCCGCCCATTGTGTCGCCTGCCCGGCACAGGCCTGGATCATCGGTGCCCGCAAGCGAACATCAGGCAGGCAAGAGGCGTTGACAGCCACGCTCGAACACGCGCAGCTCGCCGGGCGCGAAAGTCTGCCAGTCCTCGCCGGTCGTCAGTGGTTCGGTGGCGACGATGGTCACGCGGTCGCTCGGACGCGTGAGCGCCGCGAAGTCCACGCTCAGGTCCTCGTCGGCGAGCGTCGCCGCACCGAAAGGGTGCTGCCGCTGCAGCGAACACAGCTTCGTCGTCGCGAAGGCCCACAGCGCCTGCCCGTTGGAGAGCAGCAGGTTGAAGCTGCCGTGCGCGGCGATCGGCGGCAGCAGCTCGCGCAGCGTGCGGCTGAGCTCATCGACCGTCGGCACGCCCGCGTGCGACTTCGCGAGTTCCTGCATCAGCCAGCAGAAGGCGCGTTCGCTGTCGGTGTCGCCCACCGGGCGGAAGGCCGCGTGCAGCCGCGGCGCGAAGCCCTCGAGGTTGCCGTTGTGCGCGCAGACCCAGTAGCGGCCCCAGAGCTCGCGCACGAAGGGATGCGTGTTCTGCAGCGCGACACTGCCCTGCGTGGCCTTGCGGATGTGCGCGATGACGACCTCGCTGCGGATCGGGTAGCGCTTGACGAGCTCGGCCACCGGCGAGCTGCGCGCCGACTGGCAGTCGATGTAGTGGCGCAGGCCGCGGCCCTCGAAGAAGGCGATGCCGAAGCCGTCCTTGTGCTCGTCGGCACGGTGCGCCAGGCCCGTGAAGCTGAACATCACGTCGGTCGGCGTGTTGGCGTTCATGCCCAGCAGCTGGCACATCGCGAGCCTCGAAGCGAGCTACTCGAACATCAGCTTGGTGATGCCGCGCCAGGACAGCAGCCGCCCCGGGTTCTGCGTCTCCTCGAGCACGCCGCTCATGCGCTGCAGGATGCGCGGGCTGCGCTGCGCGCGCCAGATCACGAGGTCGGTGAGCCAGGGCCGATGATTGACGTGCGCCGCCTGCTCGTAGAGCCGGAAACGCGGCCGCAGCGCCTGCAGCGCGGCTTCGTAGCGCCCCCGCACCGCCTCGTCGCTGGCCTGCAGGTCGATCGCCTCGCCGGCGAGCAACCCGGTCTCGAGCGCCTTGCCGATGCCCTCGCCGGTGAAGGCGTAGGTGCTGCCGGCGGCCTCGCCGGCCGCCAGCATCCCCGCGCGCGACCAGCGGGCGCCCGAGAGCGAGCAGCGCAGCGGCGCGCCTTTCAATTCCCCATTCCCTTCGCCTTGCAGCGTGCCGCTGGCCATCAGCTCGCGCGCCGGCGCGTAGACCTCGCAGAAGGCCTCGAAGAGACGCTTGAGGTTCACGTCCTGCATGCGAAAGCCGCCGTCGCCGCGCTCGACCGCGTGGCTGCCGGTGAGCCCGGCGCCGATGTTGAAGCAGGCTCCTGGCGCCGGAAAGATCCAGCCGTAGCCGCCGGCCAGCCGCGGGTGCCAGAAGATCTCGAGCCCGGTGATGCGCCCGACCATCGCCTCACTCTTCACGTAGCCGCGCAGCGCGATCCCGCTGGGCGTGCGCCGCTCGCAAAGGCCCGAGGCCACGAGCCCCTGCACCACTGCGCCGGTGGCCAGCACGACCCAACGCGCCGCGAGTTCGTGCGCCGCGCCGCCGCTGCGCAGGCGCACGCCGACGACGCGATCCTCACCATCGACGAGCGGCGCCTCGAAGCGCGCCGGCATCAGCAAGCGCGCGCCGGCGCGTTCGGCCGCGCGCACGAGGATGGCGTCGAGCTGCCGCCGCGGCAGCACCGCGAGCCGCCCGGGCACGTCGACGTGGCGCCCGCGCGGCCCGGTGCAGCGCACGAAGGCCACGCGCTGCGCCTGCGCCATCACCTCGTCGAGCACCCCGATGCGCGCCAGCGCCGCGTGCGCGTCGGGGATCAGGCCGTCGCCGCAGACCTTGTCGCGCGGGAACACGTGCTGGTCGACGAGAACGACGTCCAGCCCCCGGCGTGCGAGCTGCCACGCCGCGGCACTGCCCGCAGGGCCGGCGCCGATGACGGCGACGTCACAGCTCGTCGGCAACGGTGAGACGTTCGCGGACTCAGGCATGGGGGCACGATTCTAGGCAGCGCCCCGACGATGTCCGAGTCGCCGTCGCCGATCTTGACCGCAGCCGGCGATGCGTCCAGCATCGCCGCGACCGCCCCGCAGCGCGCTTTGCGCCTGCGGCCACGCCCACAACATCCTCCGTCGCATCATGTCCCACTTCCCCCGCCTGCTCTCCTCGCTCGTCGTCGGCGGCCTGGCACTGCCCAACCGCATCGTGATGGGCGCGATGCACACGCGGCTGGAAACGCTGGACCGTCCGCACGAGCGCCTGGCGGCCTTCTACGCCGCGCGTGCCCGCGGCGAAGCCGGGCTGCTGCTCACCGGCGGCTACACGCCCGTGCCCGAGGGTGCAATGGACCCCGCCGCGCCGGTGCTGGATCATCGAGATCAGCTGCCCGCGCACCGCGCGATCGTCGGTGCGGTCGCGCAAGCCGGCGGCCGCATCGCGCTGCAGATCCTGCACGCCGGACGCTATGCGCGCGTTCCGGGCTGCGTCGCGCCCTCGGCGGGCAGGGCACGCATCAACCCGATCGAGCCGCGCGTGCTCTCGACCGACGAGGTACACGCCACGATCCGCAGCTTCGCGACGACCGCCGCACTTGCGCGCGAGGCCGGCTACGCCGGCGTCGAGGTCATGGGCTCGGAGGGCTACCTGATCAACGAGTTCACCTCGGCGATCACCAACCGGCGCGAGGACGAGTACGGCGGCTCCTTCGACGCGCGGCTGCGCTTCCCGGTCGAGATCGTGCGTGCCGTCCGCGAAGCCGTCGGCCCGGACTTCCTGCTGATCTATCGCATTTCGGCGATCGACCTGATGCCCGGTGGCATGACGCCGGAAGAGACCGCAACCCTCGCGCGCCGCGTGGAGGCCGCCGGCGTCGACCTCATCAACACCGGCATCGGCTGGCACGAATCGCTGGTGCCGACGATCGCCGCGGCGGTGCCGCGCGCGGCCTGGATCGACGCGGTGCGCCCCGTAAAGCAGGCGGTCGCGATCCCGGTGATGGCGTCCAACCGCATCAACACGCCCGAGGTCGCCGAAGCGATCCTGGAGACCGGCGCCGCCGACCTCGTCTCGATGGCGCGGCCGCTGCTGGCCGATCCGGATTTCGCGCTCAAGCTGCAGCAGCGGCGCAGCGACGAGATCAACACCTGCATCGCCTGCAACCAGGCCTGCCTGGACGCGATCTTCACGAACCGCGCCGCGAGCTGCCTCGTCAACCCGCGCGCCGGGCGCGAGGTCGAGTTCAGCGACGTCCGCGCCGCGCGCGCGCTGAAACTGGCCGTCGTCGGCGGCGGGCCGGCCGGCATGGCCTTTGCGGTCAACGCCGCCGAGCGCGGCCATCGGGTGACGCTGTTCGAGGCGCAGACGCAGCTCGGCGGCCAGCTCGAGATGGCGCGGCGCATCCCCGGCAAGAGCGAGTTCAACGAAACCCTGCGCTATCACCGCACGATGCTGCAGCGCCTGGGCGTCGAAGTGCACCTGGGCCGGCGTGTAGCCGCCGAGGAACTCGCCGCGGGCGGTTTCGACGAGGTCGTGCTCGCGACCGGCGCGGTGCCGCGTCGCCCCGAGATCCCCGGCATCACGCACCCCAAGGTGCTCGGCTACGACGACGTGCTCGCGCGCGGCGCGGCGGTGGGCCGGCGCGTGGCGATCATCGGCGCCGGCGGCATCGGCTTCGACGTCGCGCTCTTCCTGCTCGGCGACGCGCTCGATTCGACCGAGATCGGGCGCTTCCGCCGCACCTGGGGCGTCGACGCCGCGCTGCAGGGTGCGGGTGGCCTCGCGCAAACGCCCGCGCGAGCGCCCTGGCGCGAAGTGCATCTGCTGCAGCGCAAGCCGGGAACACCGGGCAGGACGCTTGGTCGCACGACCGGCTGGATCCTGAAGGCCCTGCTGCGCCAGGCGCAACTGAAGACGCACGCGGGCGTGCGCTACGAGGCGATCGACGACGAGGGCCTGCACTTCGTCGATGCCGAGGGCCAGCGGCAGTGCCTGGCCGTCGACCACGTGATCGTCTGCGCCGGTCAGGTCGAGGATCGCTCGCTGCACGAGGCGCTGGTGGCGCGCGGCGTCACCGCACACCTGATCGGCGGCGCCGATCAGGCCGCCGAGCTGGACGCCGTGCGCGCGATCGACCAGGCCGCACGCCTGGCGC
>JAIXKR010000097.1 GCA_026932235.1 Burkholderiales bacterium | reverse complement strand
TGAAGGCGCGCGCGGTGTTGACGGCGTCCTGGCCCTGCATGGCGTCGACGACGAAGAGCGTCTCCACGGGCGAGAGCAGCGCGTGCAGCTCGCGGATCTCGGCCATCAGGGCTTCGTCGATGCCCAGGCGGCCGGCGGTGTCGACGATGAGCACGTCGGCGAAGTGGCGGCGCGCGTGGTCCAGTGCGGCGAGCGCGATCTCGCGCGGCGTCTGCTCGGGCGTGGAGGGAAACCACTGCGCGCCGGCCTGCGCCGTCACCGTCTTCAGCTGCTCGATGGCCGCGGGACGATAGACGTCGGCGGAGACGGTGAGCACCTTCTTCTTGCGCTTCTCGATCAGGTGGCGCGCGAGCTTGGCCGTCGAGGTCGTCTTGCCCGATCCCTGCAGGCCGGCCATCAGGATCACCGCCGGCGGCTGCGTGGCGAGGTCGAGGTCGGAAACGCCCTCGCCCATGGTCGCGGCGAGTTCCTTGTGCACGATGCCCACCAGCGCCTGGCCCGGGTTGAGCGAGCCCGTGACCTCCTGACCGAGCGCCTTGTCCTTGACGCGGGCGATGAAGTCGCGCACCACGGGCAGGGCGACGTCGGCCTCCAGCAAGGCCATGCGCACCTCGCGCAGCATGTCCTGGATGTTGCTTTCGGTGATGCGCGCCTGCCCGCGCATCGTCTTGACCAGCCGCGAGAGGCGGTCGGAAAGGGTCGAGGCCATCGCGCGGCGACGTGCCGGCGCACGCCGCATCAGTACACTGGAGCCATGATTCTATCGTCGGGCTCCGCCACCGCCCTGGCCAGCGGCTGGGTTGGCGCGGCGGCCGGCGTGCTCTACGCGATGGCGGCCGTGCGCGGCCCGGGCTTCGAGCGCGTGGCCGCGCGCGCCTTGCCTGCCGCCTGGCTCGTGCACCTGCTGGCACTGCTGCTGGATCTCGGCGGCACGGTGGCCAGCGGGCAGGGCACGCGACTGGGCTTCGCGCCGGTGCTGTCGCTCACCGTCTGGATCGTCATCGGGCTGCACGGCGTCGAGAGCCGCTTCGTGCCCTTGCCCGCGGTGCGCGGCTGGCTGGCGCCGGTGGGCCTGCTGGTCGTCCTGCTCGCGGCCTTTTTCCCGGGCGAGCCCTACCACCTCGGCACGCCGGCGGCGGCGCTGCACTTCGTGCTCGGCATCGGCGCCTACGGGCTCTTCGGCGCCGCGGTGCTGCACGGTGTCCTGCTCGATGCCGCCGAGCGCCGATTGCGGCTCAAGCGCCCGCTGCCGGGTCGCGGCGCCGGTGCGGACGGCACGGCCAGCAGCGGTGGCGGCAACGGCAGCCGCTCCATGCCGCTGTTGCAGCTCGAACGGCTCACCTTTCGCTTCGTCGAGGTCGGCTTCGTCGTGCTGTCCGCGACGGAGCTGATCGGGCTCCTCGACACCGTGCACTGGCGCTGGGACCACAAGACCGTGTTCTCGGTGCTGAGCTGGGTGGTCTTCGCCGCGCTCGTCGCCGGCCGAAGGCTCTACGGCTGGCGCGGGCGCCGTGCCACGCGCTGGCTCTACGTCGGCACGGTGCTGCTGCTGCTGGCCTACGTCGGATCGCGCTTCGTGCTGGAAGTCCTGCTCGGGCGCGCGCCCGGCTGAAGCCGTCGTCTCCGGCGCCCGCTTGCCATCACACTCGCCTCCCGATGAAGTACCTCCTGATCGTGCTCGTCGTGGCCGTCGTCTTCTGGGCGATGGCGTCGCGCCGCCGCTCCTCCGACGGGCGGGATGCGCAGGCGAAGCGGTCACGGCCACGCGGCGACCAGGCCGCGCCGATGCTGGCCTGCGTGCACTGCGGCGTGCACCTGCCGCGCGAGGACGCGGTGATGGATGCCGCGGGGCGCGCCTACTGCAGCCGGGAGCACCGCCTGGCCGGGCCGCGTTGACGGCGTCCCGGATTCGCGCCGTGATCGTGGCCGAGGACCGCGACCCGCCGTCCGCGACGCCGCCGGAGCGGCGCGCCGGCGAACGCCGCACCGGCGACCGTCGGCAGAGCGACCGGCGCAAGCGCGATCGCCGCGGCGCCGGCGCAAGCCGGCCCGACGAGTCCTGGTTCGGCGCCATCGGCGTCGACGGCGAGCGCCACGCGGAAGCGCCGGAGTCGTTCTTCGACCCGGGCCTGGCGGCCGGCGGCGAGGCCGCGGCCGACAGCCGCTTCATGACGCGCGAGGCGCGGCGCGTGGCGACGGCGCAGGAGACCGCGCTCGTGCGCGTGCATCGCACCTACGCGGCCGCTCGTGCGGTCGTCGGTCTCGTGCTCGTGGCGGTGCAGGCGGCGGGCGGGCTGCTGGGCATGCGCCCATCGGTGGCGTCGGGAATCCTGTGCCTGGCCTACGCGGCGCAGGCGATCAGCTTCTGGCTGCTGCCGCGGCGCTGGCAGCTCGGCACGGGCCGGCCTTCGCGCGGCCGCGCGCGCCTGCAGTGGGCGGTGACGATCGGCGTCGACCTCGCGGCCTTCGGTGGCGTGCGCCTGCTCGAGCCCGCGTCCAGCTTCAACTACGCCGCGCTGCTGGTGCTCCCGGTGCTCATGGCCGGCGTGCTCACGCGGCGCCTGCTGGCGCTGGCCACGGCGGCTGCGGTGACGCTGTTGCTGCTGTTCACCGCCTGGCGCGCGTCGCTGCAGGGCGGCGACCTCAGCGCACTGATGATGCAGGCCGGGCTTTCGGGCCTGGGGCTGTTCCTCATCACGCTGCTCTCCGGCGAACTGGCGGGACGCCTGGTGCGCGAG
This sequence comes from Burkholderiales bacterium, assembly GCA_026932235.1. Taxonomy (GTDB): domain Bacteria; phylum Pseudomonadota; class Gammaproteobacteria; order Burkholderiales; family Burkholderiaceae_C; genus Rubrivivax. Next base: position 27,795 of record JAIXKR010000097.1, on the reverse strand, counting down.
GAACTGGCTGCACGCGGCAGCCTCGAGCTGGCGCGCCAGCAGGCGCAGCTCAATCGGCTGATGATCGAGGAGATGGTCGACGGCGTGCTCGTCGTCGACCACCGCCTGCGCGTGCGCGCGGCCAATCCGGCGGCACGCGGCCTGCTCGCCGAGCAGGGCCTGGCGCCCAGCGCGCCCTTCCTGCTCGCGACTCGGCAGGCCTGGGCGCCGCTGGCCGAAGCGGTGCGCGCGGCGCTGGCCGACCCCGCGACCTGGCCGGAGGAGGGGCGCGACCTCACGCTCGAGTTCGAGGGCGGATTCCGACGCGGCCTGCGCGTGCGCATGCGCTTCCTGCGCCGGCGCGACATCGACCAGGGCGTGGATGCCGGAGACGCCTTCGGCGTGCTGCTGCTGGAGGACGTGCGCACCGCGCAGGCGCGCCTGCAGCAGGAGAAGCTGGCGGCGATGGGGCGCGTGTCGGCGGGCATCGCGCACGAGATCCGCAACCCGCTGGCGGCGATCTCGCAGGCCAACGCGCTGCTGTCGGAGGACGGCCTCGAGCCGACGCAGCAGCAGTTGACGCGCATCGTCGCCGACAACGTCGAGCGGCTCAAGCGCATCGTCGACGAAGTGATGGAGGCGGCGCCGGGCACGCCGCCGCTGGTGCGCGTGATCGATGCCGCCGCCGAGGTGGCGGCCGTGGCCTCGGAGTGGGCGCGCACGGTCGGGCTCGCGCTGGGGACGCAGAGCCGTCTGAGCGTGGAACTGCCGACCGAGCCGCTGGGTGTCAGCTTCGACCCCGAACACCTGCGCCGCGTGCTCGTCAACCTGCTCGACAACGCGCACCGTCACGCCAGCCCGGCCCGTGGGGCGATCGTGCTGCATCTGGCGGCGCTGGATGCGCAGCGTGCGCAGCTCGTCGTCGCCAGCGACAGCCCGCCCATTCCGCCGGAGGTCGAACGCCATCTCTTCGAACCCTTCTTTTCCACGCGCAGTCGAGGATCGGGGCTGGGCCTGTACATTTGCCGCGAGCTGTGCGAGCGCAATCGCGCCAGCATCGAGTACCGGGCCCGGCCAGGCGCGGCGCGGCTGCGCAACGAGTTCCGCGTGCTGCTGCTGCGCGGTGCGCTCGACCCGACCCCTGCCACCCTGGGGCTCGTCCCCCGATCCGAGCCGTGAACGAAGCCGTCAACCAGCGCCTGCTCGTCGTCGACGACGAGCCCGACCTGCGCACGCTGTACGAACTGACGCTGGTGCGCGAAGGCTTCGACGTGGAGAGCGCGGGCTCCGTCGAGGAGGCCTGGGAGGCGCTGCAGCGGCAGCGCTTCGCCGTCGTCATCACCGACATGCGGCTGCCCGACGGCACCGGACTGGATCTGCTGCGGCGCATGGACGAACACGGTCGGCGCGAGACGGGAATCGTCATCACCGCCTACGGTTCGGCCGAGAACGCCGTCGAGGCGCTCAAGGCCGGCGCCTACGACTACCTCACGAAGCCGGTCGACCTGCGGCAATTCCGCTCGGTGGTGGCGACGGCGCTGGGCCGCGCTCCGGCGCCGGTGGGCGAAATGCGCGCCATCACCGCGGGCGCGCACGATGTGCCGGCGCGCGCGCAGCGCGCGCCGGCGGCGCGGCGCGCGGGCGCGACGGCGGCCATGCAGCGTTTGGTCGGCGACTCGGCGCCGATGCAGCAGGTGCGCTCCCTGATCGAGAAGGTCGCGCGCAGCATGGCGCCCGTGCTCGTGCACGGGGAGTCGGGTACCGGCAAGGAACTCGTCGCGCGGGCGATTCACGAGGTCTCGCCGCGCGCCGTGCAGGCCTTCGTCGCCGTCAACTGCGGCGCCATTCCCGAGGCGCTGCTGGAGGCCGAGTTCTTCGGCTATCGCAAGGGCGCCTTCACCGGTGCGCAGGAAGACCGGGAGGGCTTCTTCCAGGCCGCGCACGGCGGCACGCTCTTCCTCGACGAGATCGGCGAACTGCCGTTGTCGATGCAGAGCAAGCTGTTGCGCGTGATCCAGGAGCGCGCGGTGCGGCCGCTGGGCAGCACGGCCGAGCTCACGGTCAACGTGCGCATCGTCAGCGCCACGCACAAGGACTTGACCGCCGAAGTCGCGGCGAGCCGCTTCCGCCAGGATTTGTACTACCGCCTCAACGTCATCCGCATCGCCGTGCCGCCGCTGCGCGAGCGCCTGGATGACCTGCCGCGCATCTGCGCCGCGCTCGTCGAGCGCGTGGCCGCGGACGCCGGTGTCGAGCCGGCGCCCGAGTTGAGCGAGGGGGCGCTGGCGCAGTTGCGTCGCTACGCCTTCCCGGGCAACGTGCGCGAACTCGAGAACCTGTTGCACCGGGCGCTGGCGCTGTCCGGGGGCGCCCGCATCGAGTGCGAGGACCTGGGGCTTCCCGACGCCGCACTGGAAGCGCTCGAGCACGAGAGCGGCGCGCGTTCGGCGGATGCGGATGCGGACGCGACCGCGTCCGTGCGGGCGACGCCGGGCCTGCTGCCGACGGCAGCGGCGCCGCTGCCCGCCGATCTTGCCGCCCATCTCGATCAGGTGGAGCGCGAAATCCTCGAGCGTGCGCTCGAGCGCCATCGCTACAACCGCACCGCGGCGGGCGCGAGTCTGGGGCTGTCGCTGCGACAGATGCGCTATCGCATGGCGCGCCTGGGCATCGGTGGTCAGGACAGCGCAACGGAGCCGCGCGGAGACGGCGCTTGATGCGCGTCGCGCGCGCGCACCCGACGGCAATGAAGGCGCGACGACGCGAACCGCGCTGGCACGACGGGTGGTGGACGGGCGCACGTGCATACGCGTCGCCGAACCGGGAGCCGCGGTCCGAGCCGCCGCGCCTGGTGGTGCTGCATTCGATCAGCCTGCCTCCGGGAGTGCTGCGCGGTGACGCGGTGCGGCGCCTGTTCCTGAACACGCTCGATCCGGCCCGACATGCGAGCTTCGAGAGTCTGCGCGGCGTGCGCGTGTCGGCGCACTTCTTCGTGCGGCGCGACGGTCTCGTGCTGCAGTTCGTTGCCGGCGACGAGTGTGCCTGGCATGCCGGCGTCTCGAGCTGGCGTGGACGCGAGCGCTGCAACGACTGGTCGATCGGCATCGAGATCGAAGGGCTCGAAGGCCGCAGCTTCGCCGCCGCGCAGTACCGCGCGCTGGCGCGGCTGCTGCGTGCGATCGTGAAGCAGTACCCGATCGCCGAGATCGTCGGACACGAGCACGTGGCGCCGGGGCGCAAGCGCGATCCCGGGGCCGGCTTTCGCTGGTCGCGATTGGCGCGCGCGCTGAGCGCGTCGAACGTCGGCGTGTGGCCGCGCATGCAGCGCTCGCGTTGACACGACTTCAGGCGCAGCCGCGCGTCGAAGTCATCCTGCGTCGCGCGTCGTGCATCGCTTCGATGCACACCCGCAACATCACGCGCGCATCACTGTCAACAAGTGCTTGGTGTTGCTGCGCAACACTCGGATAATTGCGCCGCACGGGACGCACGACACATGCTTGTCTTGGACGAAGACACCAAGCCCTCATCGACGATTGCCCATGCAGCGCAGGCCGGGCCCACGCTGCGTGATCGACGACCCGCCTTCAACCTTCACCGGCCGAGCGACGTGCACCGCTTCACGCAAGGTGGAGCGCGCGCTGCACGAACCCGCTGCCGCTTCGCCGCACCCGGCGATCACTCGAGATCCGCGAACGCGAACCAGCGCACGTCAGATGCCGCGGTCCGATTCGCTTCCCCGTTCACCGTATCGCGGCAAGTCCGGGGCCTTTTCCCGGTCGAAGACCGGCGGACGGTGAATCGTCGTGCTGTATGCAGCAGCACGGTGCTCTTTGCAACTTGATCAAGGAGATTCGAAATGGCAACTGCGAAGAAGGCGCCGGCCAAGAAGGCGGCAGCGAAGAAGGCGGCCCCGGCGAAGAAGGCCCCGGCGAAGAAGGCGGCACCGGCGAAGAAGGCCCCGGCGAAGAAGGCCCCGGCGAAGAAGGCGGCCCCGGCGAAGAAGGTCGCTGCCAAGAAGGCCCCCGCGAAGAAGGTCGCGGCCAAGAAGGCCCCCGCGAAGAAGGCGGCGGTGAAGAAGGTCGCCGTGAAGAAGGTTGCGGCGAAGAAGGCCGCACCGGCGAAGAAGGCGGCGGCGAAGAAGCCTGCGGCGCGCAAGGCCGCGAAGAAGGCTGCCCCTGCCCCTGCGGCCCCTGCCGCGAAGACGGCCCTGAGTCCCGCCGCCGCTTGGCCTTTCCCGACCGGCAACAAACCCTGACGGGCGCCGCGGAACCGCGTTTTCTTCGGGGGTGTCGCCCATCCCCAGGGTTCCGGAACCTCGTGGCAGAACCCGGCTGTGGCCGGGTTCTTTTTCGTCCCGCAGTCTCGTCGTTCCGAAGTCCTCGTTGAAGTCTGCTGCAGACGCCTTCCCCTGCCTCGTGCGCATGCAAGCCGGCCAGGCTTGCGAGTTGCTCGTGCAGGTGGTTCCGAATGCCGGCCGCACCGCGGTGGCCGGCCTGCACGATGGCGCGCTGCGGCTGCGCCTTGGTGCTCCTGCGATCGAGGGACGCGCCAATGCCGAACTGCAGCAGTGGCTGGCGCGGTCGCTGGGCCTGCCGCGGCGCGCCGTCAGCGTGCGCGCGGGAGCGCTCTCGCGTCGCAAGCGCGTTCACCTGGACTGCGCGGCGGCGCAGGTCGAGGACTGGCTGCGGGCGCAGATCGCAGGCCTGGACGGTTGACCGGCCGAATGCGCGCCGCGCCGCGGCGTCACAGTCCCAGTTGAGAGCGGTCGACGGGGTGGTTCTGCCCACCGCGGTGGGCGATCTTCAGGGCACCGAGACGGTTGCCGAGTTCGACGCAACGGCGCAGCGGCCAGCCCTGCTCCAATCCGAACAGCAGCGCGCCGCGGAAGGCGTCGCCGCAGCCGGTCGGATCGACGACCTCGGTCGCGGCCACGCCGGGCACGCGCTCGCAGCGGCCCTCGACCCAGAGGTCGCAGCCTTCGTGTCCCAGGGTCACGACGACGCCGTCGAGACCCAGGCGCGACATCGCTTGCAGCGACAGCCCCGTGCGCTCGCAGAGCATGCGCCCCTCGTAGTCGTTGACGGCGATCCAGCGGGCGCGTTCGACGAAGGCCTTCAGTTCGGCACCGTCGAACATCGGCAACTGCTGCCCGGGGTCGAAGACGAAGGGGATGCCGGCCGCGTGCAGCTGCGCCGCGCGGCGCAGCATGCCGTCGCGCCCGTCGGGTGCGATGATGGCGATCTTCAGGTCGTCGCGCTGCGGCAGCTCGATGCGGTGGGCCTGCTGCATCGCGCCGGGGTGGAAGGCGGTGATCTGGTTGTTGTCGGTGTCGGTGATGATGATCGCCTGCGCCGTGTAGGTCGACTCGTCGCGCAGCACCAGCGAGACGTCGGCCCCCCAGTCGTGCATGCGCCGGAGGTAGTCGCCGCCGTCGTTGCCGAGCGCGGCCATCACCACCGGCTCGCCGCCCAGGGCCTGCAGCGTGTAGGCGATGTTGCCGGCGCAGCCGCCGTATTCGCGGCGCAGGGTCGGCACGAGGAAGGACACGTTCAGGATGTGCACCTGGTCGGGCAGGATCTGCTGCGCGAAGCGGCCGTTGAAGTTGGTGATGGTGTCGAAGGCAAGCGATCCGCAGATCAGGGCGGCCATGGTGTCTCCAGTTCGGGGCAAGGCGCGCGAGGGCGCGTTCAGGGGTAGAAGATCTCGACGGTGTAGCCGCTGACCTGGCCGTCGATGGCCAGCGGTGCGGTGATCGGCAGCTCGCTGCCCGGGCGCAGGGTGCGCAGCGGCAGGCCCAGGTCGGGCATCGTCAGCATGCGGCGTGCGATCTGTCGGCCCTGTGCGTCGGTGACGGCGAGGTCCAGCGCCGGCGCTGCGACTTCGACCGTGGCGCGGTTGCGCAGCGTGAGCGAGAGGCGGTAGAGCGCCGCGCCGGACATGGGGGTGAGGTCGCTGCTCTCCACCACGAGTGCGTCGATGTCTCGGTAGTCGTCGACGCGGCAGTTCAGCCGCGCACAGGCCTGCAGCAGGAACGCGCGCGCAAGCGGATGTCCGGCCGCAAGACGCGCCCGAAACGCGTAGGCCGCCTGTCCGGCCAGGCCAAGCATGGCCAGCAGCAGCAGCAGCGACAAGCCGGCGCGCACCCACGGCCGCCTCCAGCGCGCAGCACGGTCGGCCTGCTTCACGAACGAAGGCGCCGGCATGGCGGACGATTCGCGCCGCCGCGTACGCCGCTGGCCTTCGCTGCCGTCGCCCGCCTGTTCCTCTCGACGCTCCTCACGCTCCGGGCGCGCTTGATCCTCGTCGTCCGGTGCATGCGCTTCGTCGCTGCGGGCCGAGGCGTCTGCGCCTTCGGTCACGACATCGCTGGTCGGCGCGTGTGCGGCCTGCGGCGCCACGGCCCCGTCGCTGGTCACGAACGCGACGCCGGCCGGCGGCGCGAATGGGACGGGGTCCGACGGCGCGGCGAACTCGGGGATCTCCGCGGCGGGCTCGGGTGGCGTCGCAGCGATTGCCGCCACGTCGGTCTTGGCGGATTCGTCCGTGGCCGGGTCCGGCTCGGCGGCAGCCGCGGTCTCCGGTGCGATCACGGGAGCGGCCGGCGCTTGCGGCGGTGGCCACGTCACCATCGCCTCGAGCGCGTTGAAGGCTTCGCCGCAACGCCCGCAGCGCACCCAGCCTTCGGAAACGCGCAACTGGTCCTGCACGACGCGGAAGACGGTGCTGCATGAGGGACAGCGCGTAGCGAGGCTCATCGCACGATCATCGCATCCGCCCGCCGGCGGGCTCAGCGTCCCGTCAACGGGACGGCCGCCGGCGCCGAACCGACGAGCAGGACCCAGCCCTCCTGCTCGTCGGCGACCGCCAGCCGCAGCCAGGGCGCATAGGCGTCCTGGAGCTCGGCCGTCTGGCGCGCGAGGATGCCGGCAAGCGCCAGCGCGCCGCCGGGGGCCAGGTGCGCGCACAGCAGCGGCGCCAGCAGCTTCAGCGGCGAGGCCAGGATGTTCGCCAGCACCGTGGCGTAGCGTCCGCTGGCGGCTTGCGGCAGGCCGGTGTTCAACGTGACGCCGTTGGCGGCGGCATTGGCGTCGGTCGCGGTCAGCGCCGCGGGGTCGATGTCGACGGCATCGACCGCGCCTGCGCCGTGCAGCGCCGCTGCGATGGCGAGGATGCCCGAGCCGCAGCCGTAGTCGAGCACGCGCGCGAGGCGCTCGCCGTGCCCTTGCTCGGCCTGCTGCGCGATCCAGCGCAGGCACATGCGCGTCGTCGGGTGCGCGCCGGTGCCGAAGGCCGTTCCCGGATCCAGTCGCAGCACGCGCCGGGCCTGGGCCGGAGGCTCGTGCCAGCTCGGCACGACCCAGAACGAGGGTGTGATCGCGATCGGCTCGAACTGGCTTTGCGTGATGCGCACCCAGTCCTGCTCGGGGAGTTCCTCTATCGCGCTGACCTGCAGCCCCTGCGTCCAGTCCTGTGCCAACAGCCGCGTCGCCGCCGCTTCCGCCTGGGCCCGCTCGGCGAAGAGCGCGCGCAGCGTCGAGCGCTCCCAGGCTGCGGCCGGTGCCGGCATGCCGGGTTCGCCGAAGAGGGGATGTTCGTCTCCGGTGTCGGCGTCGCTGTCCTCGACCGACACCGACAAGGCGTCGAGCTCGTCGCCGAGCGCGTCGCCGAGGGGCTCCACCAGCGCCTGCGGCGCCTGCAGGACGAGCTCGAACATCGTCAGGATCGCGCGGCCGTTCCGAAGCCCCTGGACGCCCCCTCGGAGGGCAGCGAACGGAGTCGGTGTGGGGATCTCATGTCTAGCGTCGGCGCTGCGCCAGCCATTTCTCGAGGTAGTGGATGCTGGTGCCGCCCTCGACGAACTTGGCGTCGACCATGAGCTCGGCGTGCAGCGGGATGTTGGTCTGGATGCCTTCCACGACCGTTTCGGACAAGGCGGTGCGCATGCGCGCCAAGGCCTGCTCCCGGGTATCCGCATGCACGATGATCTTGCCGATCATCGAGTCGTAGTTCGGCGGCACGCTGTAGTTGGCATAGACGTGCGAGTCCACGCGCACGCCCGGGCCGCCGGGCATGTGCCAGGTCGTGATGCGGCCGGGCGAGGGCGTGAACTTGTACGGATCCTCGGCGTTGACGCGGCACTCGATGGCGTGGCCGCGCACCTCGATCTGGCGCTGCGTGAACGGCAGCTTCTCGCCCGCGGCGATGCGGATCTGCATCTGCACGATGTCGATGCCGGTGACGAGTTCGGTCACCGGGTGCTCGACCTGCACCCGCGTGTTCATCTCGATGAAATGGAACTCGCCCTTCTCGAACAGGAACTCGAAGGTGCCCGCGCCGCGGTAGCCGATCTTCTTGCAGGCGCTGGCGCAGCGGTCGCCCACGCGCTCGATGATGCGCCGCGGGATGCCCGGCGCCGGCGCCTCCTCGATGATCTTCTGGTGGCGCCGCTGCATCGAGCAGTCGCGCTCGCCCAGCCACACGGCGCCGCGGTGCGTGTCGGCCAGCACCTGGATCTCGACGTGGCGCGGGTTCTCGAGGAACTTCTCCATGTAGACCGCAGGGTTGTCGAAGGCCGCGGCAGCCTCGGTGCGCGTGGTCTGCACGGCGTTCACCAGCGCCGCCTCGGTGTGCACGACGCGCATGCCGCGACCGCCGCCGCCGCCCGCGGCCTTGATGATCACCGGGTAGCCGATCTGGCGCGCGATGCGGATGATCTCCTTGGGCTCCTCGGGCAGTACGCCTTCGCTGCCCGGAACGCACGGCACGCCGGACTTGATCATCGCCTGTTTGGCCGAGACCTTGTCGCCCATCATGCGGATCGCTTCCGGGCTCGGCCCGATGAAGACGAAGCCGCTCTTCTCGACGCGTTCGGCGAAGTCGGCGTTCTCGGCGAGGAAGCCGTAGCCGGGGTGGATCGCCTCGGCGTCGGTGACCTCGGCCGCCGAGATGATGGCCGGCATGTTGAGGTAGCTCTGGCTCGACGCGGCGGGGCCGATGCACACCGCCTCGTCGGCGAGCTTGACGTACTTGGCCTCGCGGTCGGCCTCGGAGTAGACGATGACGGCCTTGATGCCCATCTCGCGGCAGGCGCGCTGGATGCGCAGGGCGATCTCGCCGCGGTTGGCGATGAGGATCTTCTTGAACACGCGCAGGCCCTACTCGAGTTCGAACAGCGGCTGACCGAACTCGACCGCCTGCCCGTTCTCGCACAGGATGCGGGTGACGGTGCCGTCGAGGTCGGACTCGATCTCGTTCATGATCTTCATGGCCTCGATGATGCAGACCGGGTCTCCTTCCTTGACCGCGCTGCCGACCTCGACGAAGGGCTTGGCCCCCGGGCTGGCGGAGCGGTAGAAGGTCCCGACCATCGGTGACTTGACGACGCGCGCGGCCGGCGGCGCGGCAGCGGGTTCGGGTGCGGCAGCCGCAGCGGCGGCCGCGCTGGCTTGGGCCGGCGCCGGCGCCGGTACCGGGGTCGGCGCGGCAACCGTGATCGGAGGCGGCGCTGCGACCATCACGGCGGCGGTGCCGGCCTTGACGATGCGCACCTTGCCCTCGGCCTCGGTGATCTCCAGTTCGGAGATGTTCGATTCCGAGACGAGGTCGATGAGCGTCTTGAGCTTTCTCAAATCCATGGCAAGTCCTCGACGGGGCCGGTCGCGCACGCGGCGCTTCGGACGGGTTGTTCTGTGTGTGGTGCGGCCTATGCGCGCTCGGCCGAGGGCCGCCGCACGCCGTGCGCGAGGGCGTAGTCGAGCGCGGCGCGGTAGCCGTGCACCCCCAGGCCGCAGATGACGCCGACGGCAAGGTCGGACAGGTAGGAGTGCTGCCGAAACGGCTCGCGCTTGTGGACGTTGGAGATGTGCAGTTCGATGAAGGGCAGCGCGACGCCGGCCAGCGCGTCGCGGATGGCGATGCTGGTGTGGGTGTAGGCGCCGGGATTGATGACGATGAATTCGGTGCCGTCCAGGCGCGCGGCCTGGATGCGGTCGACGAGTGCACCCTCGTGGTTGCTCTGGAAGCTGTCCACCGTCACCCCGACCTGGGCGGCCTGGGTGCGCAGCTCGCTCGTGATCTGTTCCAGCGTCGTGCTGCCGTAGACGTCCGGCTCGCGCGTTCCGAGCAGGTTCAGGTTCGGTCCGTTGAGGACGAGGATGCTCATGGTCAAGCGACCGGACGACGCCGGGCTGGGTTCCATCGTGATCAGGAAGGACGGACTTTACGCTTTTTGTATACGATTGTTAGCGCACTGGCGCGAATTCGACGAAGAAGGCGCTTGAGCGGGTGGCCGCCGTGTTCGTCGGCTACAGGCCGCGCACCCAGCCGTCCAGTTCGGCAAAGTGGCTTTGACCGAGCTTGCGGTGACGCAACTCGCCGGCGCGGTCGAAGACGGCGGTGAAGGGCAGGCCGCCCTTGTCGTTGCCGAGCTGGCGCGTGAGGGCCACGCCGCCGGGGCCCGCCAGCCCGATGGCAAAGCCCACCGGGCGCTTGGCCAGGAACTGGCGCACCGGCGCGGCTTCCTCCAGGGCCAGGCCGACGACCCGAAGCCCGCTCGCGGCGTGCGCGTTCTGCAGGCGGTCGAGATCGGGCATCTCCTGCAGGCAGGGCGGGCACCAGGTGGCCCAGAAGTTGAGCACCAGCGGCCGCCCGCGCAGGGTGGCGAAGGCGAGTTCTCCGCCCTCCGGCCGCTCGAAGCGCTGCGCCCAGAATCCCTCGTCGACCTGCGCCGGGGCAAGCGACAGGCGCCACCAGGCCAGCCCGGCGCCGGCCAGGCCCGCCGCGAGCCCAGCGCCGCCGAGCAGCAGCAGCTGTCGCCGGCTCATCGCGGCGGCTCCGCCAGCAGCCGCTGCACGGCCGCGAGATCGCCCCGCCAGCTGCGGCCGCGGGCATCGGGACGGAGCGCGCCGCGCAAGTCGTCGAGATCGTGTACGACGAGGTGCAGGCTTACGAGGTCGCCGAGAGCCTGGGATCGATCGGTGATGGTGAACACCAACTGACGTTGATCGGAGCTTGGCGGAGAGCCGCTGGTGTCGAAGGCGATGCCCTGGTTGATGAGATCGATTTCGGCGCTCTTCGGGTCGTCGCAATAGAGGTCGAGCACGATCGCCGAGAGCCGCGTCGCCGTTCCGCGCCATACCGCCCCCGCCAGGTGCGGCCGGTGCGCCTGCAACCGGATCATCCAGCGCAAGGCGAGTTCGCGCAGCGCGCGCAATTCGAACGCTTGGGTGTCGGCATGGAAGGTCGCGATGTAAGCATGAACTTCATCTTCGATGACCTCGTTTCCGGGCAAGTCCGAGGGGCGCAGGCGACGGCCGCCGACGGCCTGGGCGGCCTTGCGGCGTGCCGAGGCGTATTCCAGGCCGTCGTCCACCACCAGCTGCGCGGCGGCGACGGCGATCTGCCGGGACAAGGAGGCGCTCATCGGGAAATCCGGATGCGAGTATCCGCCATCGTCCGGTCATGGCAGTTCCACCGCCGGCATGCGCGCGAGGATCGTGGCCGCGCGCGACTGCAGGTACGCCGAACCGGGCTGGTGTTCGAAGCGCTTGGGGGCGGGCAGCATCACCGCCAGGCGCGCCGCCTGGGCGGGCGACAAGCGCCCGGCGTCGACGCCGAAGTAGTGTCGCGCCGCCGCCTGCGCGCCGAAGACGCCTTCACCCCATTCGACGTGGTTGAGGTAGAGCTCCAGGATGCGGCGCTTGTCCAGCAGCAGCTCCAGCATCCAGGCCAGCAGCAGCTCCTGACCCTTGCGCAGCACGGTGCGCTCCCCCGACAGAAGCAGGTTCTTCGCCAGTTGCTGCGTGATCGTCGAACCGCCGCGGAGTCTGGCAGGGGGCGCTGCGGTGCCGCGGCGCCGTGCGCGAAGCTCGGCCTGGCGGGAAGCGCGCTCGTTGCGTCGGCGCGCCTCGTCGATCGCCTGCCAGTCGACGCCGGCATGGGCGGCGAAATCGGCGTCCTCGCTGGCGATCACGGCGCGCCGGAGATGGTTCGAGATCTGTGCACCATCCACCCATTGCTGACTCCACGCCACGCGCCCTTTCTCGCGCAGCAGGCGCAGGATTTCGCTGCGCTGGAACGTCGTCGATGCCGGGTCGACCGCAGCCAGCAGTGCGACGCGCAGCAGAAAGGCGAGTTGCAGCGCGAGGGCGCACCAGGCGAGCAGCAGCAGGGGGAAGAGCGCCGGCCCCAGCCACGCGCGCAGGCGTCCGGCCTTCATGCGCGTGCCAGATGCTCGCGCAGGGCTTGCAGCACCGGCGCCCCGTCCGGGCGCACGCCGCGCCAGAGCTGGAAGGCCTCGGCCGCCTGCTCGACCAGCATGCCCAGGCCGTCGCGCGCCTGCGCGCCGCGGCGTCGCGCCCAGTCGAGGAAGTCCTGTGCCGCTGCGCCGTACATCAGATCGATCGCCAGGCCGGTGCGTGCGAGCGCGTCGTCCGGAACCGGTACCGCCGCGCCCTGCAGGCTGCTCGCGCTGGCGTTGATGACGAGGTCGAAGGAACGGCCGGGCGCCTGCAGCGTCGCCGCGCGCAGCGTGACCCCGGCTTCCCGCGCCATCGACGCGTGCCGACCCACCAGGGCATGCGCGCGCGCAGGCGTGCGGTTGGCGACGACGAGCTCGCGCGGGCGTGCGGTGAGCAGCGGCCCGAGCACACCGGCGCCGGCGCCGCCGGCCCCCACCAGCAGCACGCGGCGGCCCGCGAGCCCGAAAGCGGCGTTGTGCTCGATGTCGCGCAGCAAGCCGACGCCGTCGGTGTTGTCGGCGAGCCACCCGTCGGCATCGAAACGCAGGGTGTTGGCCGCACCCGCCAGCTGCGCGCGTTCGGTGCGCACCGCGGCCAGTGCCGCAGCGTCGAACTTGAAGGGGACGGTGACGTTGCAGCCCGCGGCGCCGCCGGCCGCGAATGCACGCACCGCCGCCACGAAGCCGTCGGCGCCGCAGTCGATGCGGGTGTACTCGATCGCCTGACCCGTCTGGCGCGCGAACTGCGCGTGGATGAAGGGCGAGCGGCTGTGCGCCACCGGATGACCGATGACCGCGTAGCGTGCCGGCGCGGGCTGTGCGGCCGAAGTCACGGCCTCGTCTCCGGGCCGCCGCTCAGACTGGTTTCCAGGCCGTCGTCACGGGTGAAGCGGAATCGCGAGGTGACGACGATCTGGTCGGCCTGCTGGCGCATCGCGGCGCTGAAGGGGCCGAAAGGCCCGGCCGCGTGCACGATCGCCAGCGCGCGCTGGTCGAGCAGGCGCGTCCGCGACGGCCGCACGATCTCCGCCTCGACCAGGCGCCCTGCGGCATCGACGGTGACGTTCATCGTCAGTTCGCCGTAGAGCTTGCGCCCCTGAAACTCGGGGAAGTCGCGTGTGCCGCGGTCCTCGATCCGGCGCTTGAGCGCGTCGTAGTAGAGCGCGTACACCTCCTCCCGCGTCGCGGGGCTGATGTAGCGCTTCTTGGGGCGCGCGTTCTCCTCGTTGATGCGCTTCTCGATCTCGGCCAGCAGGCGCAGCAGTTGGCGCTTGCGTTCCTCCTGCTCGTGCGCCTGCGGGTGCCCGGCGTCGCGCTGCGGGTCCGGGGAAGCGAGCAGCGCGAGCTCGCGTCGCACCTGGGCGAGCAACTGCTGCTGCTGCTGCTGCAACTGCTCGATCTTGCGGCGCACCTCCTCGGGGGCGTTGCCGATCTCCGCCACCGCGTGCGCCGGCAGAGGCGACTGCGCCCGCCCGCGCGCGGCCTCGCCGCCGCCGGCCAGGTTGGCCTGCGCGATCGCCTGCGCCTTCAGCGGCGGCTCGTTCGAGCGCGCGTTGACGAGGATGACCTCCAGCGGCGTGTCGCGAAAGACGCGGTTGAAGCGCTCCGGATCCGCCAGGCGCAGCGTCAGCAGGCCCGCGTGCACGGCCAGCGAGGCCAGCAGCGCCCAGTGCACGGGCGCCAGCGCGAGCTTGCCGCCGCCGGGCGGGACCACGGCTCAGGCTGCGGCGCCGCCCCGGGGCGGCGCGGCCGGATCGGAGGCCATCGCCTCCGGTGTTCCCGCCTCGGCCTGCGGCGACGGCTCGGCGAGGTCGATCGCCAGCGTCAAGGGCCCGACCGGCTCGGCGTCCTCGTCGGCATCGTCGCCTTCGTCGCCGCGCACCGGCTCATCGAGGCGCTGCAGCAGCTGCGCGTGCAGGTCCAGCGTCAGCAGGTCGATGCCGACGACGCGCGCGCGCACGTGCGTGCCGCGCTCGAAAGCCTCGGTGCCGGGGACGCGGAAGACCAGCGGCAGCGACTCCGCGCGTACCAGCCCTTCCTTCATCACCGTCGCGTCGAGCTCGCGGCAATCGTTCTGCTCGATCCAGCGCAGCGTCCAGTAGCGCTCGATGGCGTGCTGGAAGTCGCCGTAGGCGGCGTAGGCGGCATCGAAACCGGAGACGATCGCGAACAGCGCCGCGTCGCGCGGCTTGAAGGCCGCAGCCAGCGCCGCGGTGTGGCCGTGGCGCGCGCAGGCGATGATCTGCCACTGGTTGACGAGGTCGGCGTAGCGCCGCAGCGGCGACGTCGCCCAGGTGTACTGCGCCACGCCCATGCCCGCGTGAGGCAGCGGCTTCGTGCCCATGCGCACCTTCACGCCCGGCAGCAGGCTGGCCTGGCTGCGGTAGATCGCCGGGACGCCGATCTCGGCGAGCCAGCCGCCCCAGCTGCTGTTGGCGAGGATCATCGCTTCCGAGACGATCAGGTCCAGCGGCGCGCCGCGCCGGCGCGTGCTGATGCAGACGCGCTCGTCACCGATGGGCAGGGTGTCGCGGTCGGGTTCGAGCGTGAAGCTGTAGTCGGGCCGCGTGAAGGTTTCGGGCCGGCCGCGCACGGCCTCGCGCCGGGCCTTGAGCGCCCGCGCCAGGCGCCAGGCGAACGCGAGCTCGGCGGCGTGCGGATAGCGTGCCTCGTCCTGGCCGGAAAGCGTCGCCTCGGTGATCGTGTCGTCGAGCCGGTCGTGGCGCAGGTTGGTCTCGATGGGCACGCGTTCGAGGCGGGTCCGATGACCGCGAACGTCGAGCGTGGCCTCGTCGATCTCGAAGTAGATGCTCACCGCGGGGCAGGCGCGGCCCTCGGTCAGCGTGTAGCGCTGCACGACGTCGTCGGGCAACATGGTGATCTTGCCGCCGGGCATGTAGACGGTGGACATGCGTTCGCGCGCGATCTTGTCCAGTGCCGAATCCGGCGTGATCGCCAGCCCCGGCGCTGCGATATGCACGCCCAGCGTGACGCTGCCGCTGCCCAGGCCCTGCACGGAGAGCGCATCGTCGATCTCGGTGGTGTGCGAGTCGTCGATCGAGAAGGCCTGCACGGGCGCCAGCGGCAGTTCCTCGCCGATCTCGGGCACCGGAACCGGCGGGAAGCCGGTGCCCTGCGGAAACTGCTCGAAGAGGAAGCGCCTCCAGTGGAACTGGTAGGGACTGTCTATGGCGCCCGCGGCCTGCAGCAGCTCGAGCGGCGAGCGTTGCGTGCGCCGCGCCGCCTCGACCACGGCCTTGTACTCGGCGCCGTTCTTGTCGGGCCTGAAGAGGATGCGGTAGAGCTGTTCCCGAACCGGCTGCGGGCACTGCCCCTGCGCGATCTGCCCGGCCCAGGCTTCGATCTGCGCGGCGAGCTGGCGCTTGCGCTCGATGCCCAGCAGCGCGGCCCTGACGGTCTCCTCCGAGGCCTTCCGGAAGCGCCCCTTGCCGGCGCGACGGAAGTAGTGCGGCGCCTCGAAGAGGCGCAGCAGCGTCGCCGCCTGCTGCTCGGCGCTGGCGTGGGCGCTGAAGTACTCTGCCGCCAGATCGGCGAATCCGAACTCCTCGGGCGGCGCGAACTCCCAGGCGAGGTCGAGGTCGATCTCCTGTGCCAGCGCCTGCGCACCCTGCAGCAATTCGGCCGGCGAGGGCTTGTCGAAACGCAGCAGCACGCTGGCCGCCTTGGCCTTCACGCGCTTGCCGGAGTCGAGCTCGAGCTGCACGGAGCTCTCGGTCTCCGACATCACGCGCCCGGCCAGGAACTTGCCGGCCTCGTCGAACAATGCATAGCTCACGCCGCGATTGTCGCCGAGGCCGCGGCGCGGACCGCGCCTCTCAGACGGACATGCCGCCGGAGACCTCGATCACCGTGCCGTTGATGTAGCTGGCCTCGTCGCTGGCGAGGAAGGCGTAGACGTTGGCGATCTCCTCGGGCCGGCCCAGGCGCTTGAGCGGCACCTGCTCGCGCAGCTGCTGCAGCACCTTGTCGGGGACGGTTTCGAGGATCGGCGTCTCGACGAAGCCGGGCGCGACCGCGTTCACGCGCACGCCCTTGGGACCGAGTTCGCGGCTCCAGGTCTTGGCGAAGCCGATGACGCCGAACTTGGTGGCGGCGTAGTTCGTCTGGCCGAAGTTGCCGTAGAGGCCGACCACGCTGCTGGCGTTGAGGATGACGCCGCTGCCCTGCGTGACCATGGTGTCGGCCACCGCCTGCGAACAGTGGAAGACGCCGCGCAGATTGACGTCGACGACGGCGTCGAACTGCTGCAGGCTCATCTTCTGCAGTC
Source organism: Burkholderiales bacterium (assembly GCA_026932235.1). Lineage (GTDB taxonomy): Bacteria > Pseudomonadota > Gammaproteobacteria > Burkholderiales > Burkholderiaceae_C > Rubrivivax. The sequence continues at coordinate 11,287 of JAIXKR010000097.1, read as the reverse complement.
GCGCGTCCTTGGTGATGCCGGCGTTGTTGACGAGCACGTCGATGCGCCCGTGCGCGGCCTTGACCGCGGCCACCATCGCGTCGACCTGCTCGCGACGTGTCACGTCGACGAGGTGGCCGAAGGCGCGCTCGCGCGCGCCGGCTGCGGCCGCGCACTGCGCGACGGCGGCGTCGATGGCGTCCGGGTGCACGTCGCACAGGTGCACGATTGCGCCCTCGCGCACGAACTTGAGTGCGGTCGCGAGGCCGATGCCTTGTGCCGCGCCGGTGATGATGGCGATCTTGTTCTCGAGTCTCATGGGGTCAGCTGCAGGAAGTCCAGAAAGGTGGGAAGGTGTTGGTCGAAATCGGAAAGGCCGTGGTCGCTGCCCTCGATGAGGCGCAGCGCGCAGCCCGCGTAGCGCGCCGCCATCTCGCGCCAGTCGAGCAATTCGTCGCCCTTGGCGATGATCGCCAGGTAGCGTTCGGGCCGGGTGATCGCCGCGGGCGTGAGTGCGCGCAGTTCGTCGACATGGCCGGGCCGGAACGCGAAGTGCCGGTCGGGGTCGTGGAAGTAGCTGTGTTCACCGACGTGCGGGGCGAGGTCGCGTGCCGGGTCGACCGCCGGGTTCAGCAGCACCGTGCGGCAGCCGGTGGCTTCGGCCAGCACGGTGGCGTAGAAGCCGCCGAGCGAGCTGCCGGCCACCGCGAAGCGGCCCGCAGGCCAGCGCGCGAGCACGGCCTGCGCCTCTTCGACGGCCGCACGCGGCGAGGGCGGCAGCTGCGGACACGCCCAGGTGACGTCGGGGCGGTGCTGCTGCAACCAAGCTTGTACTCGCAAGGCCTTGAACGAGCGCGGCGAGGAGCGAAAGCCGTGCAGATAGAGCAGATGCGTGGGCGCGCGCACCGCCGCGTCGACGCCGCTCATGTCTGCAAGGCGCGCAGCAGGCGCGCGTGAATGCCGCCGAAGCTGCCGTTACTCATGCAGACCACGTGGTCGCCTGCGCGCGCATCGCGCACGATGGCCGCCACCAACGCATCGACGTCGTCGGCTACGGTGGCCGAAGCGCCGAGTGCCGCCAGCGCCTCGCGTGCGCTCCAGCCGTAGTCGCCCTGCAGACAAAAGCTGCGGTCGGCGTGCTCGAGGGCCCAGGGTAGCTGCGCCTTCATGGCGCCGAGCTTCATGGTGTTGGAGCGCGGCTCGAAGACCGCGATCACGCGCGCTGCGCCCTGCGCCGTCCCCGGTGCCGGCAGCCCCAGCCGGCGGCGCAGCCCGCTCAGTGTTTCGCGCATCGCCGTCGGGTGGTGCGCGAAGTCGTCGTAGACGCGCACGCCGCGCACCTCGCCGCGCAGTTCCAGGCGTCGCCGCACGCTGCTGAACCGCGCCAGTGCCTGCGCCGCCTGCGCCGGCGGCACGCCGACGTGCTCGGCCGCGGCGATGGCGGCGAGGGCGTTGAGCTGGTTGTGCTCGCCCAGCAGCGGCCACTCGACGCGGCCGAGCACGCGTCCGTCGCGCAGCACGTCGAAGGCCTGCGGTTCACCCTGCGCGCGCAAGGCGCCGGCCTCCTCGTCGGGGGTGCCGAAGCGCTGCACCGGCGTCCAGCAGCCGCGCTGGAGGACGCGCTGCAGCGCGGCGTCGCGGGCGTTGACGACGATCCGGCCGCTGGCGGGAACGGTGCGCACGAGGTGATGGAACTGGGTCTCGATCGCCGCCAGGTCGGGGAAGATATCGGCGTGGTCGTGTTCGAGGTTGTTGAGCACGACGGTGCGCGAGCGGTAGTGCACGAACTTGCTGCGCTTGTCGAAGAGCGCGGTGTCGTACTCGTCGGCCTCGATGACGAAATGGCGCCCGCGGCCCAGGCGCGCCGAGACGTCGAAGTCCAGCGGCACGCCGCCGATGAGGAAGCCGGGCTCGAGCCCCGCCTGCTCGAGGATCCAGGCGAGCATCGCGCTCGTGCTCGTCTTGCCGTGGGTGCCGGCCACCGCCAGGACGTGGCGGCCCTGCAGAACGTGCTCGCCAAGCCACTGCGGCCCGCTGGTGTAGCGCGCGCCGGCGTCGAGGATCGCCTCCAGCAGCGGCATGCCGCGCCTGACCACGTTGCCGACGACGAAGAGATCGGGCGCAAGGCTCATCTGCTGCGCCGACCAGCCGTCGATGAGCTCGATGCCGAGCGCGCGCAACTGCTCGCTCATCGGCGGGTAGACGTTGGCGTCGCACCCGGTCACCCGGTGGCCGGCCTCCCGGGCCAGCGCGGCCAGCCCGCCCATGAAGGTGCCGCAGATGCCCAGGACGTGGATGTGCATGCGCGACGATTCTAGGAGCGGCATCCTTCCCGAGACTGACGCGGCGGCGCAAGGCGCAAAGGCGTCGGACGCGGTCCGCCATGCGCGTCGCCGCCGTGCCGCTGCGCGGTCAGCGCGGACGCGAGAGCTCGTACATCAGCGTCGGCGGCAGCGACTCGACGAGGGTGCCGCGGCCGATGCTGCTGAACTGGCGTGCGCCGATCCGGCGCGTCTGCACGCCGCGACCTTCCTCGGCGAGTTCGATGAAGACGAGTTTCGGCACCTCGGACAGCAAGTCCAGGCGCAGGCGTTCGAAGCGATCGCCGCCAAGTGCGCTCTCGTGCAGGATCGCGTGCGGCATGCCGCCGTTGCAGAACTGGCGCGCTTCGTCGACGCTGTTGACGTAATCGAGCATCAGTCCCATGTGGCGCACCGCCTCGCGCACCAGCGCCCGCGTCTCGCGTCGGGCGGCGACGACGAGCAGGTGGCAGCCCGCGAGCGGCTTGGAATTGACGCCCGACTGCTCGGCGCCGCTGCGGTCGCGCAGCGCTGCGGCTTCGCTCGGATCGTTGACGGTGCGGGGAAACTCGATCAGCAGCCTGGCGCTCACGCCATCGTCGGTCAGCTCCAGCGGCAGTTCCATCGTCCACGCCGCCTGCTGCAGCAGCCGCCACGCGATCGTGTACAGCGGCGAGCCGCCGAAGACCAGCAGGCTGCGGTCGACCTCCTCGTCGCTGAGGTGGCGGAAGCTGCAGGCGAGCCCCGCGCGCACGGGCCAGCCGCCGAGCTCGATGCGCAGCTCGACCGCCGAGCGTGCGTGCTCGAAGGTCCAGCTCAGCAGCGTCTCGATGAAGGTGACGATCAGCGCCGGATCGGCCATCACCTGCGCCGGTGCGAGCGCGGGGCGCAGCGCGATGCCGAGCGCCTCGGCCTGGCGCCGGTGCTGCAGCAGCGCTTCGCGCAGCACGGCGGTGAGGTCCACGCGCTCGGGCGCCTGCCGTACTCGCCCGCTGGCCAGGCGCTCCACCTGCTGGCCCATGATGCCAGCGCGCCGCGCGCGTTCGATCTGCTCGCGCAGCTCGCCCAGTCCCTGGCGACTGATCTTGCCGGTGGTGGCGATCACCGTCACCTGCTCGAGGGCTGCCGAGAGCGCGGCTGCGACCTCGCTTCCCAGCTGTCCCAGCAGGCCGTGCGTGTCGATCGGCTCGCGCGAGGCCGCGGTCGGCGAAGTCGATGCCGTGCGGGCTGCGGCGGCGCTGCTGGCGGTGGACTTGGCGGCGACGTTCATGACGATGAGGGTCCCGCTCGGCGCGGTTGCAAACGCCTGCGCGCCACCGGGAAGAAGAGGCACGAAATGATCGTGACGCCGCTTTGGGACGTCCATCCCGCGACCCCGGGGTCGGCGACTTCGGCGTCGTGCCGCGCACCGGGCGCGGGCCGGGATAATGCCACGATGGTGCGCGTACTGGTGACGGCCTGGGTTTGCTCCTTGCTCGCCGCTTGTGCTCCGGAGCTCGACTGGCGCGAACTGCGCCTGGACCCCCCTGGCGTGAGCCAGCTCTTCCCCTGCAAGCCCTCGCGCCAGCAGCGCAGCGCTGTCGTCGGCGGCCAGGAGCGACCGTTGGTGCTGCACGTCTGCGATGCCGGTGGCGCGACCTGGGCGCTGTCCCATTTTCGAGTGCGGACGCCGCTGGAGGTGCCCGCCGCTCTGGACGCACTGGCGGCGGCGGCGCACGCCAACCTCGGCGCGGCGCGCACCGAACCGCGAGAGCAACCCGTGCCCGGCGCCGGCGGGTATGCGGCGGCGGGACGCTACCGGATCTCGGGCCACCGGCCCGACGGCACGGCGCTGCAGTCGGCGCTGTTGTTGTACGCGCGCGGGACCGTCGTCGTCCAGTTGACGGTCCTCGGGCCGCGACTGGCGGACGAGGCGGTCGCGGCGTTCTTTGCCGGCGCACGCGCCTCGATCCCGTGACGCCCGCGGAACCGCGCGACGCCGAGGCGGTCTCGTCGCCGTCGACGCCTCCCCCTTCGACTTCCGCGCGGCCACTGCCTGCTCCTGCGGGGTGGATCGCGCCGTTCCTGGTGTTTGCCCTCGCCTATCTGCTCTCGGCGCTGCTGCGCGCGGTGACGGCGACGCTGGCGCCGAGCTTCAGCAGCGAGTTCGCCCTTGATGCCGCCGGACTCGGCCTGCTCGCGGGAGCCTACTTTCTCGGTTTCGCGCTGTTGCAGCTGCCGCTGGGCTCGGCATTGGACATCTGGGGGCCGCGTCGCGTCGAACTGGTGCTGCTGCTTCTTGCCGTTCTCGGTTGCGTCGTCTTCGCCGCCGCGACCGGCTTCGTGCAGCTCGTCCTCGGCCGCTTGCTGATCGGCATGGGCGTGGCCGCCTGCCTGATGGCGCCCCTCACCTACTTCCGGCGTCACTTCCCTCCCGAGCTCGAGCTGCGCTGCAACTCGTGGATGCTGATGACGGGCTCGCTGGGCATGGTGGCCTCGACCTTGCCGGTGCAGTTGCTGCTGCCGCTGCTCGGTTGGCGCGGCGTGTTCTGGAGCACGGCCGTCCTGCTCGCGTCGGCGGTCGCCGCGCTGGCACTGCGGCTGCCGCCCGATGGCGCACGCACGCCGCAGCCGGCGGGGCCGACGTCGGGCCGCTACCGCGACATCGTCCGTCGCCCCGAGTTCGTTCGCATGGCGCCCATCGGATTGGTGCTGCACGGAAGCCTCCTTGCCCTGCAGGCGCTGTGGATCGGGCCCTGGCTGACGCAGGTGTGCGGCTGGTCGGCGACGCAGGCCAGTCGCGGGCTGCTGCTGGTCAACGGCGGCATGCTCTGCGCCTTCTTCGGCTGGGGTGCGTTGATGCCCTGGCTGCTGCGGCGCGGTGTGAGCGTGCATCGCCTGCTGATCCTGGGCGTTCCGGTGAGCATTCTTCTGCTGCTGGTGAACGCCTGGCTCGGCGCGAGAGCCGAGGCCTGGCACTGGGCGGCCTGGTGCGTGGCGACCTCGCTGGTGGCTTTCGGGCAGCCGGCACTGGCACAGGCCTACCCCGTGCACATGGCCGGGCGCGCGCTCTCGGCGTACAACCTGGTGATCTTCGTCGGTGTCTTCCTGCTGCAATGGGGCATAGGCGCCGCCATCGACCACCTGCGCTCGTCCGGACTCGATGCGGCTGGGGCCTTCCGCTCGACGATCGGCGCCGTCGGCGTGCTCGCGCTGGCGAGTTGGCTGTGGTTCGTCGCGCGACCGGATCGGCGTGTCCATAATCGACCGCGATCGAGCCCGACATGACGCGCATCCTGGTCCTCGCCCATTCGCCCCTCGCCTCGGCGCTGCGCGCGGTGGCGATGCACACCTACCCCGAATGCGCGGTCGCGCTGGAGGCGGTCGACGCCGAGCCGTCGCAGGATGCCGCTGCGCTCGAGGCCGCGCTGCGCCTGCGCCTGGATGCCGCCGGCGCCGAAGACACGCTGATCCTCGTCGATGCATTCGGGGCCACGCCGTGCAACGCTGCCCTGCGCGTGGCCGACGGCGTGCACGTGCGCGTGGTGTGCGGTGTCAACGTGCCGATGCTCTGGCGCTCGCTGTGCTATCGCGGCGAGACGCTGGAGGCGCTCGCGCAGCGCGCGTCGAGCGGCGCGGTGCAAGGGGTCATGGTGCTCGAGCCGCAGGCGGCGCAGCCGCGATCGGGGGAGGGCGACGGCACATGATCCAGTCCAGCATCGTCATCGTCAACAAGCTCGGCCTGCACGCGCGCGCCTCGGCCAAGCTCACCAAGCTTGCCGGCAGCTTCGCCAGCGAAGTGCACCTGACGCGCAACGGCCGCCGCGTGAACGCCAAGAGCATCATGGGCGTGATGATGCTTGCCGCCGGTGTCGGCGCGTCGGTCGAGATCGAGGTCGACGGCCCCGACGAGGAAGCGGCGATGCAGGCCTTGCGCGCGCTCATCGACGACCGCTTCGGCGAAGGCGAATAGGGATACGGGGACGGCAAGACCGGTCCCGATCCGCGAAAGGACCCGGGATGAGCATGCAGATCTTCGGCCTGGCGGTCTCGCGCGGCGTGGCCATCGGCCGCGCGGTGCTGGTGGCGTCGAGCCGGGTCGATGTCGCGCACTATTTCGTCGCGCCGGAGCAGGTCCAGGCCGAGATCGAACGCCTGAAGGCGGCACGGGACGAAGTCGTGGCGGAACTTGCGGTCCTGCAGGCCGAACTGCCGGCGGACGCCCCGTCCGAGCTGTCCGCGCTGCTGGACGTCCATCTGATGCTCCTGCGTGACGAGATGTTCATCGGCGCCACGCGACAGTGGATCGCCGAGCGCCATTACAACGCCGAGTGGGCGCTGTCGGCGCAGTTGGAAGTGATGGCGCGGCAGTTCGATGAGATGGACGACGACTACCTGCGGGAGCGCAAGGCCGATATCGAGCAGGTGATCGAGCGCATGCTGCAGTCCCTGGCGCGCGGGAGTGGGCGCGGCCTGCCGCTGCCCGTCGGTGCGGATGCGGGCGCCATGCGCGACTTCGGCGGCGAGCAGCCGCTGGTGCTCGTGGCCGGCGACGTCGCGCCCGCCGACATGCTGCAGTTCAAGCGCAGCGTCTTCACCGGCTTCGTCACCGACGTCGGCGGCACGCATTCGCACACCGCGATCGTGGCGCGCAGCATGGACATTCCCGCCGTCGTCGGTGCGCGCGAAGCGAGCCGGCTGATGCGCCAGGACGACTGGGTGGTGATCGACGGCGATGCCGGCGTCGTCATCGTCGATCCGCCGCCGATGGTCCTCGAGGAGTACCGCTTCAGGCAGCGCCACAGCGAGCTCGAACGGGCGCGGCTCGATCGCCTGCGCCACACCCCGGCCGTGACGCTCGACGGGCAGGCGGTCGAACTGCTCGCGAACATCGAGATGCCCGCCGATGCCGCGGCCGCGCTGCAGGCCGGCGCCGCCGGCGTCGGGCTCTTTCGCACCGAGTTCCTGTTCATGAACCGCGGGGATGACCTCCCCGGCGAGGACGAGCAGTTCGAGGCCTACCGCGAGGCGGTGGCGGCGATGAAGGGCCTGCCGGTCACCATCCGGACGGTCGACATCGGCGCGGACAAGCCGCTGGATCGACTCTCCGCGGCCGAACTGCGCCACGGCCAGGCACTCAATCCGGCGCTGGGCCTGCGCGCGATCCGCTGGAGCCTGTCCGAGCCGGGGATGTTCCGGCAGCAACTGCGCGCGATCCTGCGGGCAGCGGCCCACGGCAGAGTGCGCATCCTGGTTCCGATGATCGCCCACATGAGCGAAGTGAGGGCCACGCTGGAAGCGATTGCCCGTGCGCGCCGCCAGCTCGACGACGCCGGCAAGCCCCATGGTCCGGTCGAGGTCGGTGCGATGATCGAAGTGCCGGCGGCGGCGCTGCAGGTGCAATCGCTGCTGCGCCACTTCGACTTCATCTCCATCGGCACCAACGATCTCGTGCAGTACCTGCTGGCGATCGACCGCGCCGACGAAAGCGTGGCCCATCTCTACGATCCCTGGCACCCTGCGGTGCTGCGACTCATGGCCCAGACGATCGCCACAGCCGGCCGCATGGGGCGGGGCGTCGCCGTCTGCGGCGAGATGGCCGGCGACCCTGCCTTCACCCACCTCCTGCTGGCCATGGGCTTGCGCAGCTTCTCGATGCACCCGTCGCGCATCGCCGTCATCAAGCAGACGCTTCTGCGCGCCGATACGCGGAAGTTGGCGGCGCGGCTGCCACAGGTCCTCGACGCCGAGGATGGCGCTAAGGCCTGCGCGCAATGGCTGGGAGACGACGCCAGCCCCGCGTGACGCCTCTGCGGCGCGGCGGCACCTGCGGTCCGCCCGGGCCGTCGCCGCGTCATCCGCGGCCGTGCTAGGATCATGCCCCCGCCGCCAGCCGGTAGCCGGATGAGGCGCGAAGCCGCCGTGGCAGACGCGAATGCCCCTCCAGGCGAGGGCCCCTCCAGCGTCGCGCGGCAAGCGCACGAAGCGGATCGAAAGCTCGGGGGGGGCTTGACTCGGTTTTGAAAACCATGTCAGAATCGACGTCTTCGCTGATTGCAGCGGAACGGCGCGTCACGGTTCTTTCCGGCCAGATGCATGCGCCCAGTTCTTTAACAACCTACAGCCGATAAGCGTGGGCGTTCGAGTGTTGAAGCATGGCTCGAGCGGTGAAGCCGGGGACCGGTGGTGGTGCGTGCGGCCTGAAGAGGGCATGCGGGTGCTGCCGAGGTTCTGGGTGGAGCTGCTGAAGTCTGCAATGGACTTGGATGCTCACGGAAGCAAGACGCAAGTGAGGAATCACTTGGAGTCGATTCCGTTGATGAGCGAACTTGAGAGATCGAACTGAAGAGTTTGATCCTGGCTCAGATTGAACGCTGGCGGCATGCCTTACACATGCAAGTCGAACGGCAGCACGGGGGCAACCCTGGTGGCGAGTGGCGAACGGGTGAGTAAAGCATCGGAACGTACCCAGTAGTGGGGGATAGCCCGGCGAAAGCCGGATTAATACCGCATACGACCTGAGGGTGAAAGCGGGGGACCGCAAGGCCTCGCGCTATTGGAGCGGCCGATGTCAGATTAGGTAGTTGGTGGGGTAAAGGCCTACCAAGCCTGCGATCTGTAGCTGGTCTGAGAGGACGACCAGCCACACTGGGACTGAGACACGGCCCAGACTCCTACGGGAGGCAGCAGTGGGGAATTTTGGACAATGGGCGAAAGCCTGATCCAGCCATGCCGCGTGCGGGAAGAAGGCCTTCGGGTTGTAAACCGCTTTAGTCCGGGAAAAAGGGGTGCGAGGCTAATACCCTCGTGCTTTGATGGTACTGGAAGAATAAGCACCGGCTAACTACGTGCCAGCAGCCGCGGTAATACGTAGGGTGCGAGCGTTAATCGGAATTACTGGGCGTAAAGCGTGCGCAGGCGGTTTTGCAAGACGGATGTGAAATCCCCGGGCTTAACCTGGGAACTGCATTTGTGACTGCGCGGCTGGAGTGCGGCAGAGGGGAATGGAATTCCGCGTGTAGCAGTGAAATGCGTAGATATGCGGAGGAACACCGATGGCGAAGGCAATTCCCTGGGCCTACACTGACGCTCATGCACGAAAGCGTGGGGAGCAAACAGGATTAGATACCCTGGTAGTCCACGCCCTAAACGATGTCAACTGGTTGTTGGGAATTTGTTTCCTCAGTAACGAAGCTAACGCGTGAAGTTGACCGCCTGGGGAGTACGGCCGCAAGGTTGAAACTCAAAGGAATTGACGGGGACCCGCACAAGCGGTGGATGATGTGGTTTAATTCGATGCAACGCGAAAAACCTTACCTACACTTGACATGCCAGAAATCCTGCAGAGATGTGGGAGTGCCGCAAGGAATCTGGGCACAGGTGCTGCATGGCTGTCGTCAGCTCGTGTCGTGAGATGTTGGGTTAAGTCCCGCAACGAGCGCAACCCTTGTCATTAATTGCCATCATTTGGTTGGGCACTTTAATGAGACTGCCGGTGACAAACCGGAGGAAGGTGGGGATGACGTCAAGTCCTCATGGCCCTTATGGGTAGGGCTACACACGTCATACAATGGTCGGTACAGAGGGTAGCCAACCCGCGAGGGGGAGCCAATCTCAGAAAGCCGGTCGTAGTCCGGATCGCAGTCTGCAACTCGACTGCGTGAAGTCGGAATCGCTAGTAATCGCGGATCAGCGTGCCGCGGTGAATACGTTCCCGGGTCTTGTACACACCGCCCGTCACACCATGGGAGCGGGTTCTACCAGAAGCAGTTAGCCTAACCGCGAGGGGGGCGATTGCCACGGTAGGATTCGTGACTGGGGTGAAGTCGTAACAAGGTAGCCGTATCGGAAGGTGCGGCTGGATCACCTCCTTTCTGGAAGAAAAAAGGCAAAGCCAAGCGTGCCCGCTCAAGGCACTCGCAGCGCCCACACTTATCGGCTGTAGTTGACAGATACGACAGATCGCCCGGAACCAACGCGTGAGGGTCTGTAGCTCAGTCGGTTAGAGCACCGTCTTGATAAGGCGGGGGTCGTTGGTTCGAATCCAACCAGACCCACCAAAGCGCGCACACGCACAAGAGGGGGGTGTAGCTCAGCTGGGAGAGCACCTGCTTTGCAAGCAGGGGGTCATCGGTTCGATCCCGTTCACCTCCACCAAGACCGCACACGCCACCAAGCGCCACGAAGCGGTCAGCGCAAGCCCACTTCCGGGAAAGCCCCCCGGGAAGAGGCGTGCGCTGACCCGTTCGATCGCTCGGGACTCGTAGTGGAGCCTGAAGAGAAGATCGGCTGTCGTTCTTTAACAATTCATAGAGTCGAATCAGCGCTGCTGGCGCTGCTTTGGCGCCTGGCCCAGGACACACCCCGAGCGGGTGCCGCAAGCCAAGGCCGGCCAGGGCAAAGCCTGCAGCTCTTGATTGCGTCAACGAACACTTCATTTCGAAAGAATTGAAGCGGCATAACGCAAATACTCGAACCAGTCATTGACCGAGCCTGCCTCGGGGCAGGCGTCAAAGTTATAGGGTCAAGTGACTAAGTGCATGTGGTGGATGCCTTGGCGATTACAGGCGATGAAGGACGTGGTAGCCTGCGATAAGCTTCGGGGAGCTGGCAAATGAGCTTTGATCCGGAGATTTCCGAATGGGGAAACCCAACCGCAAGGTTATCGCACACTGAATACATAGGTGTGCGAGGCGAACCGGGTGAACTGAAACATCTCAGTAGCTCGAGGAAAAGACATCAACCGAGATTCCGAAAGTAGTGGCGAGCGAAATCGGAGGAGCCTGCGCGTTTTAGCAATCGATCTACCGGAACGGTCTGGAAAGTCCGGCCATAGCGGGTGATAGCCCCGTACGGGAAAGGTGGATTGTGGAACTGGGCGTGCGACAAGTAGGGCGGGACACGTGAAATCCTGTCTGAAGATGGGGGGACCATCCTCCAAGGCTAAATACTCGTAATCGACCGATAGCGAACTAGTACCGTGAGGGAAAGGCGAAAAGAACCCCGGGAGGGGAGTGAAATAGATCCTG
>JAIXKR010000027.1 GCA_026932235.1 Burkholderiales bacterium | reverse complement strand
ACTCGCCGCCATCGGGCCGCGTGCAGCGCCTGCGCATCGGGTTGCGGGCGCTGCTAGCATCGCCGCATTGACCCGATTCCTCATCGACATGACAGAGCTCATCCGCGTCGAAGCACACCGAGTGGCGTCGCGTGAAGCCGCATGTCCCCTATCCCTGCCTGCGGCCAACCGGCCTTGTGCACCGACGAGGCCCAAGCCCGCGGCACCGCTGCTTGCTGCGGCAACACTGCTGTGCGCACTGCTGTCCGGCAGCGTGGCAGCGCAGTCCACTGAAGACATCCGGCCGTTGCGGCTGGGCATCGGCTACGCCCAGATCCTGAACATGGCGACGGCGCCGGAACTCAGCAGCGCCAACTACCGCTTCGAATCGACGGTGGAAGATCGCGGCCCGGACATCAGCGTGATGCGGCTGCCGGGCGAGTTCACGCTGGCCACACTCGGCCCGCGGACATCGCTAGCGGGTCGCATCACCGGCGGCCGTGTCCGCATGAACGACCAGTTCCGCTTCGACGTCCCGCCCGACTTCGCCGGCGGCACGATCGACAGTCGTTGGAGCGGTACCGGATTGTCCGTGGGCCTGTCGCTCGCCATCGACCTCGACAACGGCTGGCGCATCGCACCTGGTCTCGATGTCGGCTATGCGCGGCTGGAGAACAAGGCGCGCTACGAGGGACTCGTCGCGGAGTCGCGTCCCGAACTGGACAACGCCGTGTTCAACTGGAACACCGACGCCGTCCTGGTGACCCCCAGCCTGGGAGTCCAATGGATGAGCCGGACTCCCGAGCGCACGCTGCTGGCGCGCGCGCACGTCTCGAGTTCCTGGGTCAGGAGCCGCCGCGAATCGGCGCCGGTGCTCGCCTTCGAGGAACAGGTCGGCGCCCATTCGTTGCGGCTCGAACGCGTGGCCCCCCTGGGTCGGGAACTGGCGGGCCGCGGGATCGACTGGGTGGCCTTCGGCGGTGCCGCCGGGTTCTACGGCCACAACCGCCGTGCGCTCGGCTTCTCCATGGTCTACGAGCTGGGCCTGGGTCTGCAGATCTCCTTGCGCGCCGGCGACGCCGCGGCCGGGCGCGCGCTGCGAGTGGGCTTGAGCACCCTCAAAGGCTCGGGCTTCAAAGGATGGACCTTCGTCGTGGGCCTGCAGCACTGAGCAGGTGGTGGCCAACGCGACGCGTCACGGCGGCGGCGCGCGCTGCATGTCCAGGCGCTCGCACCCTGGAGGCACCGCAGGCCGCTACGGTCTCGGCGCCGTGGGCGACGCAAGCCGGCGCGAACAGTCCAGGATGAGGCCGAACGCGGCGACAAAGGCCAACGACCAGCAGGCCGCGCCAAGCAGCAGTGGCGAGGTCGCGTGCACACCGGCAAATGCGGCGCCCGCGCGCAGCAGCGTCGCCACCGCGATCAGGACCGTCCCCAGCAGCGGGATCACCTGCCGTTCGCGCCGGCGCTTGGCCTTCAGCAGCATGGTGTTGATCATCACGTTGAGGGTGAGCGTGCCCAGCGCGCCGATGGTCACGAGGTGCAGGGCGGCTGCGCGCGCCGCGCCGGGCGGTGCAAGGCCCATGGCCACCAGCCCGAGCGCAAGCCAGGCGTAGCCGCTGGCCAGGCAGGCGAGATCGGGACGGCTCTTGCAGGCCCACAGCCGCCAGCGCGCCATGCGCACGAGGCTCAGCGCCCCGGCCAGGCCGCACGCCAGGCGCAGCGCGGCATCGAACCCGGGCAGCACCGCGAAGACCAGGCCTGCAGTCAGCAACAGCAGCACCGCGGCCTCGACGCGTGGCTGTACGCGCGGCGCCAGGACTTCGCCTTGCCTGTAGAGCTGGCCGGCGGCCTCCGCGGCGACCAGACGTCCGCCCATGAAGGTCATGAGCGCGGCCAGCAGCAGCACGATGGCCAAGGCGATCGACGGCCAGGCGATCGAGCCGGCGGCGAGCATCGCGGCGTCGAAGGCCACGGCCGCCAGGCACAGCGCGGCGAGCACCGTCGGCAGGACCTGGTTGCGCAGCGTCTTCGCGGCGCGAAACAGCCGTGGCGTCATGTGCAGCGCCAGCACGGCGGCGAACGCGGTGTCCAGCGCGAAGGCCGGGACCGACCCGCCGGGCCAGGCGAGAAAGGCCAGGCGTGCCGCCAGCCAGAGCGCGAACAGCATCCGCAGGCGCGCCCGTGGCAGTGGTGGCAGCTGGTAGCCGGCGATCACCGCGAGCGCGAAGCCGAGCAACATCTCGTGCGCGTGGCCAAGCGGCGTGGCCAGTCGGGCCGGCGCGGGCAGCTGCTGCAGCATGGCCAGCACCGACCACGGCAGCAGCAGCGCGGCGCAGAGGCTGGCCGCGGCGAAGAAGAGCGGCTGTGCAGGCTGCCCTTGCCGCGTCGGCGGCCGCGCCGGGGATGCGTGCGCCGATCTCGGCGGGCTCGCGGCTTGCGGCGGCGTGGGGATGCTTGCGGGCGTGGTCATGGTGGGCGAGGCCTCGCGCCGATGCTAGCCAGCGCGGCCGCGGCCCCGCGCGGGCAATGGTCTTGCGTCCTTGCGCCGGTCGCCGGGCTGCGAAACCCGCGCCAAGCCGGCCACAATCGCGGCATGGACACGCAGCAGACCCCCGCCTTGCCCCCCCCGCTCCCCGACCGCCTCGCAGTCGATCCAGCCAGCCCGCACTACGTGGCGGCGGTGTTCGAGCACGACGTGGGAATCCGCTTCAACGGCCGCGAGCGTCGCGACGTCGAGGAGTACTGCATCAGCGAGGGCTGGATCAAGGTCGCCGCGGGCAAGACCGTGGACCGGCGCGGGCGGCCGCTGCTGCTCACGCTCAAGGGCCGCGTCGAGGCCTTCTACCGCTAGCCGCGCGACCGACGATGAAGGTCTTCTACTGGGTGATGGGCGTGCTGATCGTCGGCACGCTCGTGCCCTCGATCCTCTTCTTCGTGCTGCACCTGGCCACCGGCTCCTACGACCACGGCCAGCGCGCGAAGACCTTGTGGAACGTCTCGCGCGTGTTCGCGCTGCTGGCCTTCAACATCCTCGTCTGGGGGCATGTGGTCGTCGGCCTGTGGCGCATCTGGTTCAACTGAAGGATCGGCCATGCGCCTGAGCTTCGTCGGTGCGGCGCAGGAGGTCACCGGCTCCTGCATCCTGGTCGAGAGCGAGGGACTGCGCTTCCTCGTCGACTGCGGCATGTTCCAGGGCGGGCGCGACGCGCACGCGCGCAACACGCAGGCCTGGCCCTTCGCGCCGCGCGACATCGACTTCGTGCTGCTGACGCACGCGCACATCGACCACAGCGGCCTGCTGCCGCGGCTCGCGGCATTGGGCTTTCGCGGCGCCATCCACACCACGCGCACCACGGCGGACCTGCTGCCGGTGATGCTCGCCGACAGCGCACACATCCAGGAGGTGGCGTGGGCGCGCGCGCAGCGCGACCAGGCGTCGCGGCGCGGGCGCCCGGGCCGCCCCGCGGTGCCGCTGCTCTACACCGTCGCCCAGGCCGAGGCCTGCATCGAGCAGGTGCACGGCGTCGACTACGACACCGAGTTGCGCCCGCACGAGCGGGTGCGCTGCGTCTTCCGCGACGCCGGGCACATCATCGGCGCGGCGATCATCGAAGTCTGGCTGCGCGAAGGCGCGCGCACGCGCAAGCTCGTCTTTTCCGGCGACCTCGGCCCGCCGGGCCGCCCCGTCGTGCGCGATCCGACGCCGATCGCCGAGGCCGACGTGCTGGTGGTCGAGTCCACCTACGGCAACCGGCTGCATCGGCCGCTCGACGCGACGATCGACGAACTGGTCGAGGTGATCGAGGAGACCCTGCGCCGCCGCCAGGGCAATATCATCATTCCCGCCTTCGCGCTCGGCCGCACGCAGGAACTGTTGATGCTGCTGGCGCGGCTGCGCCGGCAGCGGCGGCTGCCGCCGATGCGCGTCTTCGTCGACTCGCCGATGGCGCATCGGGTGACCGAGATCACCGCGAGTCACCCCGAGGTGCTGGACGACGAGACGCGCGCGCTCTTCCGACATGGGCAACTGGCGTCCGACGGACTGGCGCTGAGCTTCACGCGCACGGTGGAGGAGTCGGTCGCGCTCAACCGCGTGAAGGCCGGGGCCATCATCGTCGCCGCCAGCGGCATGTGCGACGCCGGGCGCATCCAGCACCACCTGCGCCATCACCTGGGCCGGCCCGAATGCGCCGTCGTCATCCTCGGCTTCCAGGCCGAGGGCACGCTCGGGCGGCGCCTGGTCGATGGCGTCAAGCGCGTGCGTCTCTTCGGCGAGGACGTTGCCGTGCGGGCGCGCATCCACACGATCGGCGGGCTCTCGGCGCACGCCGACCGCGACGCCCTGCTGCACTGGCTGCGCGCCTTCCGGCAGCCGCCCGCCCAGTGCTTCGTCGTTCACGGCGAGTCGGAGACCGCACGCGGCTTCGCGCGCACGATCCAGGAGCAGCTGGGCTGGAACGCGCAGGCGCCCGCGGCGGGGCAGCAGGTGGAGATCGGGTGAGGGCGGCCGGACGCGGCCGGCTCAAGCCGTCGTCACCGCCTTCTCCTGGGCGCGCGCGCCGGGCGCGGGCGGCTGCGGCTGCGGCTGCGGCTGCGGGTGGCGCGCGGGGTCGAAGCGGTGCAGCAACTCGGCTTCGCGTGCGCGCGCGATCGCCAGGTTGGCGAGCTTGACGTGGCCGTAGCCGCGGACGAGCAGCGGCACTTCGGCGATCGCGGTCGCCAGCGCCAGCCGCTCGGCGGTGAGGCCTTGCAGCAGTTCGGCCACGCGCGCCTCGAAGTCGGTGATGAGCTGGCGCTCGAGGCGCCGCTCGTGCGTGTGGCCGAAGGGGTCGAACACGCTGCCGCGCAACCGCTTGCCGCGCGCGAGCAGCCGCAGCAGCGGCATCAGCCAGGGGCCGAAGCTCATCTTCTGCGGCGGCTTGCCGTGGCGCGGGCGCACCAGCAGCGGCGGTGCCATGTGGAAGCGGACCTTCGGTTCGCCTTCGAACTGGTCGTGCAGCGCGCGCGTGAAGCTGCCGTCGGTGAAGAGCCGCGCCACTTCGTACTCGTCCTTGTAGCTCATGAGCTTGAGCAGGCTGCGCGCCACCGCCTTGCTGAAGGGCAGGGCGGCGTCGCCGCCAAGCGCGCGCTCGCGCGTCTGCACGTCCTGCATCGTGCGCGCGAAGCGCTCGGCCCAGGCGCGGTTCTGCCACGCCGCCAGGTGCGCGTGCGCGCGTTCGAGCAGCGCCGGCAGATCCTCGTCGGCGCCTTCGCCGGCGACCGCGCCGGGCTCGCGCAGCGCGGCCAGCGCCTGCGGCTGCGCCGCGGCCAGGCGCCCGAGCGCGAATGCGAGCTGGTTGGTGTCCACCGCCACGCCGTTGAGCTCGATGGCGCGGCGCAGCGCGGCCAGTCCGACCGGCACCAGTCCGCGCTGCCAGGCGTAGCCGAGGGCGACGATGTTGGCGGTGAGCGTGTCGCCCAGGAAGTCCAGCGCCAGCGCCTGCGCGTCGAAGGTCTGCACGCGCTCGCGGCCGACGGCGAAGTGCAGCTTGGCCAGCAGCGCCGGCACGTGCAGCTGGGCATCGGGATGGCGCACGCTTTCGGCCACCGGTGTCGGGTGCGTGTTGGCGAGCACGCGCGTGCGGCCGCGGCTCATCGTCTGCAAGGCCTCGGGAGCGGCGGCGACGACGAGGTCGCAGGCGAGCACGGCGTCGCACTGCTGGGCGTCGATGCGCACCTGGTTGAGCATGGCCTCCTCGCGCGCCACGCGCACGTAGGACATGACGGCGCCGCCCTTCTGCGCGAAGCCCATGAAGTCGAGCACGCTGGCGTGCAGGCCCTCGAGGTGTGCGGCCATCGTGATCAGCGCGCCGACGGTGACGACGCCGGTGCCGCCGACGCCGGTGACGAGCAGGTCGTAGGGCCCGGGCCCTTCGGCCAGGGGCGGCAGCGGCAAGGCCTGCACGCGCTGCAGGAAGGCCTCGCGCTGTGTGTCCAGCAACCCGGAGTGCCTGCGCGGCTGGCCGCCGCTGACGCTGACGAAGCTCGGGCAGAAGCCGTCGAGGCAGCGGTAGTCCTTGTTGCACGCGCTCTGGTCGATGCGGCGCTTGCGCCCGAGGGGCGTCTCCTGCGGCAGCACGGCGACGCAGTTGCTCTGCAGGCTGCAGTCGCCGCAGCCCTCGCACACGGCCTCGTTGATGAAGAGGCGCCTGGGCGGGTCGGCGAGCACGCCCTTCTTGCGCCGGCGGCGCTTCTCGGCGGCGCAGGTCTGCTCGTAGATGAGCACGGTGACGCCGGGGATCTCGCGCAGGCGGCGCTGCACCTCGTCGAGCGCGTGGCGCTCGTGGAACTCGGTGCCGGCGGGGAAGCGGCCCTCGATCGCCGCGTACTTGCCGATGTCGTCGCTGAGCACGACGACCTTGGCCACGCCCTCGCTCTCGACCTGGCGCGCGATGGCGTCGACGCTGGTGCCGCCGTCCACCGGCTGGCCGCCGGTCATCGCCACGGCGTCGTTGTAGAGGATCTTGTAGGTGATCGTCGCCTTCGCCGCCACCGCCTGGCGGATGGCGAGGTAGCCGCTGTGGAAGTAGGTGCCGTCGCCCAGGTTCTGGAACATGTGCGGCCGCTTCGAGAACATGGCCTGCGAGACCCAGTCCACGCCCTCGCCGCCCATCTGCAGGAAGCCGGTGGTGTCGCGCTCCATCCAGGTCGCCATGACGTGGCAGCCGATGCCCGCGCGCGCCTGCGAGCCCGCGGGCACGACGGTGCTCGTGTTGTGCGGGCAGCCGGCGCAGTAGTAGGGCTGGCGCTTGACGCCGTCGGCGATGTTCGAGAGCAGCTCGGGCACGGTGAAGTCGCGCACGTGCTCGTGGCGGTCCAGCCGCGCGTCGTGGCGCGCGAGCCAGGCGGCGACGATCTCGATCAGGCGCGAGGGCCGCAGCTCGCCGATGGCGCTCACCAGCGGCGCGCCCAGCGCGTCGTGCTTGCCGACGATGCGCGGGCGCACGGCGGCGTTGTAGAAGAGGGCGCGCAACTGGTCCTCGACCAGGCCGGCCTTCTCCTCGATCACCAGCACCTCGTGCAGGCCCTTGGCGAAGGCCCGCAGCGACTGCGACTCGAGTGGCCAGACGAGTCCGAGCTTGCGCACGCGCACGCCTGCAGCGGCGAGCTGCGCCGGTGTGATCGCCAGGCGGCGCAGCACTTCCATCAGGTCGTGATGCGCCTTGCCGGCGGTGAGGATGCCCACGCGCGCCTGCGGCGAGGCGATGATGTCGCGGTCGATCGTGTTCACGCTGGCGAAGGCGCTGGCGGCCACGCGCTTGGCCGCCAGGCGCACCTCGAGCTCCGGCGACGGGCGATCGTTGTCTCGATGGTGCAGGCCGCCGGGCGGCGGCTTGTGGCCGGTGATGCGGTCGATGGCGGCGGCATCGACCCAGGTGGCGCAGCGCGCGAGGATGCGGTCGATGTCGACCGTGGCGCTGCTCTCCACCACTTCCGAGGGTGCCGCCATGCCGACCCAGGCGCCGCAGTAGCGGCTGAGCGCAAAGCCGTAGAGGCCGAACTCGATCAGATCCGAGACGTCGGCCGGCGCCAGCACCGGCATGCCGAAGGCTGTGAAGACGGCGTCGCTCTGGTGCGGCATCGAGCTCGAGACGCAGCCGTGGTCGTCGCCGGCGACCGCAACGACGCCGCCATGCGGCGAGCTTCCGTAGGCGTTGCCGTGGTGCAGCGCGTCGGCGGCGCGGTCCACGCCCGGACCCTTGCCGTACCACATCGCGAACACGCCGTCGCAGCTGCGTTCGGGGTCGCCCTCCACGCGCTGGGTGCCGAGGACGGCGGTTGCGCCGAGCTCCTCGTTGACGGCGGGCAGGAAGCGGATGCCGGCCTTGGCGAAGCGCTCGCCGGCCTTCCATACCTGCTGGTCCACCGCGCCCAGCGGCGAGCCGCGATAGCCCGAGAGAAAGCCCTGCGTCGCCAGCCCCGCGAGCTCGTCGGCGCGGCGCTGCATCAGCAGCACGCGCAGCAGCGCCTGCGTGCCGGTGATGAAGACCGAACCCTGCTCTGCCCAGAGGTTGTCGCTGAGCTGGTACGCGGGACGCAGGAGCGGACGGTCGGACATGGCTGGCCTTTCGAAACGGCGGGCGAGGGCGCCGATCGGACCCTTTTCGGGGCACGACGCATCGACGCGCGAGCGTAGGGCGTCTCGTCGAGCAAAACATGCTCATTTGAGCGCACATTGGTTAGAGTGCGAGCAAATCATTCTCCGAAACTGGCATGCACGCGCAGGATGAACTCGATGCCTACAGCCTGGGCCTGTTGCGCGAACTGCTGCGCGATTCGCGCCAGACGGTGCAGGAACTCGCCGATGCGGTCGGGCTGTCGACGAGCCCCTGCTGGAAGCGCATCAAGGCGATGGAGGAGCGCGGCGTCATCCGCGGGTACACCGCGCGCGTCGATCCCGAGAAGGTGGGCCTGGGGCTGAAGGTCATCGTCGAGGCCAACTTGGCGCGCCACCGCGAGGAGCAGGTGCGCAGCTTCGAGGACGAGATCGCCGCGATCCCCGAGATCGTGCAATGCCTTAGCACCACCGGCGAGAGCGACTACGTGATGACGGTGATGGTGGCGGACATCAAGTGCTTCGAGCGCTTTCTGCACGAGACGCTGCTGCGCATGCCCGGCATCACCCACGTGCGCTCGCGCATCGTGCTGCGCGAGCTGAAGGCGCAGACGCAGCTTCCCTTGCCCGAACCTGTGGCCGCGCGCGCACGCGGCCGGCGCGGCTGAGGGGGTGGCGATCGGGCACGCACGCCCGGCCGCGCTCAGCCCGGGACGTGGGCCGCGGCGCGAAGCTCCTGGATGGCGTGCAGCAACTGGTCGCTGAAATAGGGCTTGGCGAGGAAGGCGTCGATGCCCGCGGCTTCGCAGCGCGGCCACGCCAGGTCGCGGCAGTGGCCGGTGACGGCCAGGATGGGTATGCGCGGCAGCCCCTCGCGGCGTTCGGTCTCGCGCCAGCGGCGCGCCACCTCGGGGCCGTCGAGGTCGGGCATTTCGCAGTCCAGCAGCAGGAAGTCGAAGCGCTCACGCGCCAGTGCCTGCAGCGTCTGGCGACCGTCGTCCGCGCCGACGACGGTCGCGCCCAGGTGCGTCAGCATGCCGCTCGTGACCATCTGGTTGACCGGGTTGTCCTCGGCCAGCAGCACGCGCAGGTCTTGCAGCGGGGCTGCACGGGCGGCGCCTTCGTCGGCTGTCGCAGCGAGGGCTTCGGGCAGCGGATCGAGCGCCTGCAGCAGCGCAGCCAGCAACTGCGACAGGCGCAGCGGCTTGTACAGGCTGACGTAGTCGCCCGTGATGCTGGCCGGAACCGCGCTCGAGATCGCCGTGCACAACAGCACCGGCAAGCTGCCCAGCGCGCGCAACCGTCGCGCGAGGGCCTCGAAGCTGCGCGCAGCCTCGGCATCATCGAGCCTCTGGGCGTCGACGAGCACGACGCTGCGCGGGGGCAGGGCGGCCAGGCGCGCATCGTCCAGTTGAGCGGTCACGAGCACGACCGGGACGCGCTGCTGCAGCATGTCCGAGACCGTCCAGTGCAGGAAGCGGTTGGCCGTGACGAGCCAGAGCTCGCCCATGGGCGGCAGTTGCGGGTAGTCGAAGGGGCTCGCGGCCGGGATCGTCGGCAGCGGCAGCTCGACCCAGAAGACCGAACCCTCGCCGGGCGTGCTGCGCGCGCCGACGCGGCCGCCCATCTGCTCGGCCAGGCGGCTGCAGATCGACAGCCCGAGCCCGCTGCCGCCGTGGCGGCGCGCGGTATCGGCGGCGGCCTGCATGAAGGGCTGGAACAGCCGCTCCTGAGCCTGCGCGTCCAGGCCCGGGCCGCTGTCGTGGACCTCGATGCGGATCCAGCCCGCGGCGCTCACGCCGGCGCACAACTGCACGCCGCCGACCTCGGTGAACTTGACGGCGTTGGAGGCGAAGTTGGCGAGGATCTGGCGCAGCCGCAGCGGGTCGCCGAGGACGCGGTGCGGCAGCTCCGGAACGAAGCAGACGCCGATCTCGAGGCCCTTGGCGTGCGCCTGCGGCGCGAACAGGTGGGCGATGGCGAAGATCGTGCTGCGCAGCGGGAACTCGATGCGCTCGATCCTCAGGTGCCCCGCCTCGAGTTTGGCGTAGTCGAGCACGTCGTCGGCCAGGCTGCGCAGCAGGTCCGCGCTCTGGCGCATCAGGCCGAGCAGTTCGCGCTGCTGCGCCGGTGAGACGCCGGAGGTGGCCAGGAGCTCGGCCATGCCGATGACGGCGTTGAGCGGCGTGCGCATCTCGTGCGTGGTGTTCACCAGCAGCAGGTTCTTCGCGTTGGCCTCGGCGCGCGCCTGCTCGCGCTCGCCGGCCAAGCGCTCGATGGCGTGGCGCAGCGCGTCGTGCGTGCTGCGGCGGTGGCGCACCGACAAGGCCATCAGATGGGCGAGCAGCAGGGTCGAGCCCACCACCGCCAGCAGGCTGACATGGGGATTCGGGTTGGCGCTCATCGTCGGCGCCCACCAGCCCAGCATCACGGCCACGCGCACGGCAACGAAACACAGCGTCGCCGAGGCCAGCAGCGTCAGCCCCGTGCGCACGGCGCCGGCCAGGATCACGCAGGCAGGAAAGACCGGCATCCACCAGATCGCCGAGGCCTCGGCACTGGCGCCCGTGGCGACCACGAGCGCGCCGAGGAAGAACGTGTAGAGCGTTCCCAGCAGCGCCATTCCAAGCAGGTGGCGCGATTCCTGCCGCGAACCCCAGCAGCGCGTCGGCGCGAACTCCACCCAGGCGCCGATGGCGAGCGCGAGCACGAAGACGACGCGGGTCGGCAGCGCCAGTCGTGCTTCGGCACCGAGGAGGAACGCCAGGTGGATCGCCAGCGTGCAGGCGAGCACGAGGCGAAACATGTGCGCGCGCAAGCCGGGCTCGAGCGCAAGCGCGGGGTCCGGGGCGTGCGTGGGGAGGGCGATCGGCTGCATCGCGCGGGCGGCGGCCAGACAGTGCGCCGAATGTACCGTGCCGCCACCGCGCCGGCCTGGCTTGGCGCGCGAGGCGTGCGATGATAGTGTGAGACGATTGTCGCGTTTCACACAGGAGTTGACATGTCCGAAGTCACAGCACTGCAGAAGGAGAAGCTGGTCGCCGAGTTGCGCCAGGTCGTGGCCGATGCCGAGGAACTGCTCAAGCTCACGGCAAGCGATGCCGGCGAGGGCGTGGCCGGGCTGCGCGAGCGCATTCAGCACCGCCTCACCGACGCCCGGCTGCGCCTGCTGGACCTGCAGGCAAGCGCCGCCGAGAAGGCCAAGGCCGCGGGGCAGGCGGCCGACGATTTCGTGCACGACCGGCCGTGGAGTTCGGTGGCCATCGGAGTCGGTGTCGGCCTGATCGTCGGCCTGCTGATCGGGCGCCGCTGACCGCAGCGCTTCCCGATGGCCGATCCCGTGGCCGGCGCCGGGCTGCTGCGCTCGCTGCGCCGGCTCACCGATTCCGCGCTCGAGATCGTCCAGGTCCGCCTGGCGCTGCTGGGCACCGAGTTCGAGCAGGAGAAGCAGCGCCTCTTCGACGCGCTGCTGCGCGCCGTGCTCGGGCTGCTGCTGCTGGCGCTGGCGCTGGTGCTGGCCGTGGCCTTCGTGCTGCTGCTGCTGCAGGAGGCCTACCGGCTGCCGGCACTGGGGGTGCTCGCGCTCGCCTTCGGCGTCGCCGCGGCGTCGCTGTTGCGCAGTGCGCGCGCGGCGCTGCAAAGCGGCCCGGGCGGGCCTTTCGCCCTCAGTCTGGCCGAGCTGCGCCAGGACCGGGCAAGCGTCGGCGGTGAGGCACTGCCGTCCGAGAAGCCGGTGCAGGCGGACCGCGGTCCCGGCGCGTCATGAGCACGCCGGCCGCGTTGCGCGCGCAGGCGGCGCCGACGCTGGCAGAGCGCCAGCAGGCCTTGCGTCTGCGCAGCGCGGAGCTGCGGCGCGAGCTTGCGCTCGACCTGCAGCCGCTGCAGCGTCCGCTGCTGCTGGCCGGGCGCGTGCAGGCCGCGTGGCAATGGCTGCGCGCGCGGCCCGAGGTCGTGCTTGCGGTGCTGGCGGGCGTGGCGATCGTGCGCCCGCGGCGCGCCTGGCGCCTGAGCCTGAACCTGTTCTGGGCCTGGCGTCAGTGGCGGCGCGTGCAGCGCTGGCTGCAGGGCGGGCCGTCGTTCCCTGGGGCGCCCTGACCGCCACGGCTCAGGCTGCGTGCAGGCGTGCCGGGTCCATGAGCGCCGGCGTGACGCCGTGCACCGCGAGCGCATCGGGCAGCGCCTGGCCCAGCAGCAGGCTGGCGGCCAGCTGCGAGGCGCCGCAGGAACTCTGGATGCCGTAGCCGCCCTGGCCGGCGAGCCAGAAGAAGCCGCGTTCGCGCGCATCGAAGCCGATCGCCAGTTCGCCGTCGCGCGTGAAGCTGCGCAGGCCTGCCCAGGTGCGGCGCGGGCGGCGGATCGAGAGCGTGGTGTCGCGCTGGATGGCGTCGATTCCGCGCGCGATGTCCAGCTCCTCGGGCTGCACGTCGTGCGCTGCCACGGGGTCGGCGTTGGCCGGCGAGCCCAGCAGTTGCCCGGCGTCGGGCTTGATGTACCAGTCGTCGGTGACGCCGGCGGTGGTGGGCCAGGCACGCGCGTCGATCCCGGCCGGCACGTCGAAGGTGAAGGCGCTGCGCCGGCGCGGCTCGATCCCCAGCGGGGCGACGCCGCAGCGCTGCGCGACCTCGTCGGCCCAGGCGCCCGCGGCATCGACAAGCACGCGCGCGTGCCGCAGGCCGTGCGCCGCGCCCAGGTGCAGCGTCCAGACCCCGTCACCACGCTGCGCGCGCTGCAGCGGGGCCGCGAGCAGCGACTGCGCACCCGCACGGCGCGCGCTGCGCAGGTAGCCCTGGTGCAGCGCGTCGACGTCGACATCCAGCGCGTCGGCTTCCCACACGGCGCCGAGCAGGCCTTGCGCGCGCAGCACCGGAACGCGCGCGAGCGCCGCGCTGGCGTCCAGCCGCGCGACCGCGGTGCCGGTGGCGAGCAAGCCGTCGTGGAGCGCTTCGAGCCGCGCCTCCTGCCCTTGCCAGGCTGCGTAGAGCGCGCCGCGCGGCGCGACCAGCGGCACGCTCGCAAATCCCGCTGGCGGTGCCTGAAGGAAGGCGCGGCTCGCGCGCGTCAGCGCACGCGCCTGCGGCGGGCCGTAGCTTTCCATGAACATCGCCGCGCTGCGGCCGGTGCTGTGCACGCCGGCTTGCGCCTCGGCCTCGAGCAGCAGCACCGAGGCCTGCGGCGCCAGCGCGTGGGCGAGCGACGCACCGGCGATGCCCGCGCCGACGATGGCGAAATCGAAGACCGTGTTCATGCGGCAGAGGCGTTCGTCAGCGCGGCGTGGCGGCGCGCGCGCGCATGAGCGTGCTCTTGCCGAACAGGCTCTCGACCAGATCCACCGCCAGCGCCGCGGTCTTGTTGCGCAGGTCCAGCGCCGGGTTGAGTTCGACGATGTCCAGGCTGGCGAGGCGGCCGCTGTCGGCGATCATCTCCATGCACAGTTGCGCCTCGCGGTAGGTGGGGCCGCCGGGCACCGTGGTGGCCACGCCGGGGGCGATCCCGGGGTCGAGGAAGTCGACGTCGAAGCTCAGGTGCAGATGCGTGTTCGCGTCCAGCGTCGCCAGCGCCAGCTCCATCGCGTGGCGCATGCCCATCTCGTCGATGAAGCGCATGTCGAAGACCTCGAGCCCGGCCTCGTGCACGAGATGCTTCTCGCCGGCATCGACGCTGCGCACGCCGATCTGCCTGACCTGCCGCGGCTGCAGGGCCGGGATCCGGTCGCCCAAGGCCAGGAGTTGGGGCGGGCCATGGCCGCACAGGCAGGCCAGCGGCATGCCGTGCAGGTTGCCGCTGGGGGTGAGGGTGCGGGTGTTGAAGTCGGCGTGCGCATCCAGCCACAGCACCCGCAGGCGCCGGCCCTGGGCGCGCACGTGGCGCGCGACCGCGGCAATGCTGCCGAAGGCCAGGCTGTGATCGCCGCCGAGGAGGATCGGCAGCCGGTCCGCCTGCAGCTCGGCGAGCACCGCGTCGTGCACCACGCCGTTCCAGGCGACCACCTCGGGCAGGTGGCGGTAGCCGTCGACCGCGGCCTGCCAGGGGTTGCCCGGACCCGGGAGGTTGCCACGGTCGACGACCTCGACGCCATGGCGCTGCAACGCCTGCAGCAGTCCGGCCACGCGCAGCGCCTCGGGGCCCATCGAGCCGCCGCGCGCGCTCGCGCCGACGTCGGTGGGCGCGCCGATCAGGCTGACACGCGTGCTCATCGTGCCTTGCCGTTCAGATGTCGTCGGCGAACTCGCCGGTCTGCGTCGGCGGCTGGTCGAAGCCGTAGTGCGCGGCGAGCACCTCCCAGGCCTCCTCGGCGCTCTCGACGTAGTGGAAGAGGCCGACGTCCTCGGGGTTGATCATGCCGGTGTCCACCAGGTGCTCGAAGTCGATGAGCTTGCGCCAGTAGTCGCGCCCGAAGAGCATGATGGGGCGGCGGCGGCTCTTGCCGGTCTGCACCAGCGTCATCGTCTCGAAGAGCTCGTCGAGCGTGCCGAAGCCGCCGGGGAAGCAGACCAGCGCGATGCTGCGCATCACGAAGTGCATCTTGCGCAGCGCGAAGTAGTGGAACTGGAAGCACAGCTGCGGCGTGATGTAGGCGTTGGGCGCCTGCTCGTGCGGCAGCACGATGTTCAGCCCGATGCTGCGCCCGCCGACCTCGTGCGCGCCGCGGTTGCCGGCTTCCATGATGCCCGGGCCGCCGCCGGTGACGACGTAGACGGGCGTCTGCAGCTGGCGCGAGCGCGTGGTGACGATGGCCGCGAAGCGCCGCGCCTCGTCGTAGTAGCGGCTCATCGCGACCGCGGTCTCGGCACGGCGGATCGCGCCGGCCTCGCCCGCGGCGCGCGCCTGCACCAGCCGCTCGCGCGCCGACTCGGGCGCGAGGATGCGCGCGCTGCCGTAGATGACGACGGTGGCCTCGATGCCCAGTTCCTGCTGCACCATCTCGGGCTTGAGCAGCTCGAGCTGCATGCGCACCGGGCGCAACTCGTCGCGCAGGAGGAAGTCGACGTCGGTGAAGGCCAGGCGATAGCTGCTTTCGGGGCCGTCGTAGCGGCCCATGGGCATCGGCTGGCGGGCCTCCTGCTCGGCGCTCGGGAAGTTGCGTGCGGGCAGCCGCGGCGGCGGGCAGGGATCGTTCATTTCGGCTTCTTGCATCCGTCTGGCTTTCGTTCTCGCGGCCTCGCGCCGGCGGTGCCGCCGCAGACGCTGCAGTGCGGTGCGCGTGCCAGGCGCAGCGTGTCCACGTGCATGCTGCGCGCGTCGAGCATCAGCAGCCGCGCCGACAGCGGCTGGCCGCAGCCGGCGAGCAGTTGCAGCGCCTGCGCCGCCTGCATGCTGCCGATGATGCCGACCAGCGGCGCGAACACCCCCATCGTCGCGCAGGCGGCTGCATCCACGCGCCCTTCGGGCGGGAAGACACAGGCGTAGCAAGGTGAATCGGCCGCGCGCAGGTCGAAGACGCCGAGCTGGCCGTCGAAGGCGATGGCCGCGCCGCTGACCAGCGGCCTGCGTCGATGCACGCAGGCGGCGTTGACGAGCTGGCGCGTGGGGTAGTTGTCGCAGCAGTCGAGCACCACGTCGGCGTCGGCGACGAGTTCGTCGAGCAGCGCGGCGTCGGCGCGGCGCACGATCGCGTGCAGCCGCGGGTCGGGGTTGATGCGGCGTATCGCCTGCGCCGCCGATTCGGCCTTGGGCAGGCCCAGGCGCGAGCGGTCGTGGGCGATCTGCCGCTGCAGGTTGGTCGGATCGACGACGTCGTCGTCGACGAGCGTGATGCGCCCGACCCCTGCGGTTCCAAGGTAGAGCGCCGCCGGCGAGCCCAGGCCGCCGGCGCCGACCACGAGCGCGTGCGCGGCGAGCAGCCGCTGCTGACCGGCGACGTCGATCTCCGGCAGCAGCAGGTGGCGCGAGTAGCGCAGGAGCTGTTCGTCGGTCACGGCGCGGCCGGCACCCGCGGCATCAGTCTGCCGAGCGACTTCCCGCGCGCATCGTCGAGCGCAAGGCCGATCAGTTCGCCGACTCGGCCTTGCGCTCGCTCGCCGTCTTGCTCACCAGCACCGGCTCGCCGCGCAGGCGGTTGAGGGCTTGCTGCAGCGGGAAGTCCTCGGGGCTGCCGAACTCGGGCAGCGGCTTGGGCGGCTCCTTGGCCTTGGCCTGCTGCTCCTCGAGCTTCTTCAGCGCCTCCTCGCGCGCCTTCTCCCGCGCCGGATCCTTGGCTTCGTCCTTGCCTTGCAGGTGCTTGTCGAGGTCGGCCTCGCGCATGCGCAGCGCGGCGAAGACGTTGCCCTCGGCGGTCTCGTCGAGCCAGACGTCGGGGACGATGCCGGTGGCCTGGATGCTGCGCCCGTTGGGCGTGAAGTAGCGCGCGGTGGTGATCTTCAGCGCGGTGTCGGGACCCAGCCGCCGTTCGGTCTGCACCGAACCCTTGCCGAAGGTCTGCGCACCCATGACGACGGCGCGCTTGTGGTCCTGCAGCGCGCCGGCGACGATCTCGCTGGCCGAGGCCGAGCCCTCGTTGACCAGCACCACCAGCGGCACGGTCTTGATCGCCGCGGGCAGCCGGCGCAGCGGGTCGCTGCCGCCGCGGCGCAGGTAGAACTCGGGCGAGGCCTTGAAGGTCGCGCGCGATTCCGGCACCTGGCCGTCGGTGCTGACCACCGTCACGTCCGGCGGCAGGAAGGCCGCCGACAGGCCGACGGCGCCGTCGAGCAGGCCGCCCGGGTCGTTGCGCAGGTCGAGCACCAGGCCCTTGAGGTTCGGGTCCTGCTGGTAGAGCTCGCCGACCTTGCGCACGAAGTCGTCGACCGTGCGCTCCTGGAACTGGCTCACGCGCACCCAGCCGTAGCCGGGTTCGACCATCTTCGCGCGCACGCTCTGCACGCGGATCTCCTCGCGCACGATGGTCACCGGGAAGCTGCGGTTCTCGCTCTTGCGGAAGACGGTGAGCAGCACCTTGGTGCGCGCCTCGCCGCGCATGCGCTTGACGGCCTGGTCGACGGAAAGGCCCTTGACGGCGGTGTCGTCGATGCGCGTGATGAGGTCGCCGGACTTGATGCCGGCGCGAAACGCCGGCGAGCCCTCGATCGGCGAGACGACCTTCACCAGGCCGTCCTCCATCGTCATCTCGATGCCGATGCCGACGAACTTCCCGCCGATGCTCTCGCGGAATTCCTTGTAGGACTTCTTGTCGAAGTAGGCCGAGTGCGGATCCAGCCCCGAGACCATGCCGGCGATGGCGTCGTTGATCAGCTTCTTCTCGTCGACCGGCTCGACGTAGTCGGTCTTGATGATCTCGAAGACGTCGGCGAGCTGGCGCAGCTCGGCCACGGGAATCGGCGACAAGGATCCATGCGCCGCCGCCTGCAGCTGCAGCGTGGTCAAGGCCCCGGCCACGCTTCCCGCCAGCAACAAACCCGCAACTCTCAGTTTCGCACCCATCTCGGACTCGCCTCCATGCCGACGCGCAGAACGACGGCAAAGTCATGCCGGTCCAGTATAGGTCCGGGCCTTGCTTGGAGCATTTCGCGCGTGTGAAGTTGCATCCCGCGAAGCGGTGTTTTGGCGCGAATCGCTCCCGGCGCCCCCGCGACGGCTGCGGCGCCGCAGCCGCAGCCGCAGCCGGCCTCAGGCGGGCTGGCGCGGAAAGGCGACCACGTGATCCACCGCCGGGCGGATGCCGATCCACTCGCCGAGCTGGTGGTCGTGGTGGCTGGGCACGTGCGCCATCACCTGCTCGCCGCCGGCCAGGCGCAGGGTGTAGAGGAACTCGGAACCGCGGAAGGCCTTGCGCTCGATGCGTGCCTTCACCGGCGAGGCGTCGTCGTGGAGGATGTCGTCGGCGCGCAGCAACAGGTCGCATTCGCCGCAGGGGAAGGCGTCGGGCAGCGGGCACTCGTGCATGTCGCGGAGGTCGCCCAGCGGCGTGTGCAGCACCGGCGATTCGCCCGTGCGCCCGATGCGTGCCGGCGTGAAGACGCCGTGGCCGATGAACTGCGCCACGAAGCGGCTCGCCGGACGGTGGTAGAGGTGGTAGGCGTCGTCCCACTGCTCGAGGCGGCCGGCGTTCATGACGCCGATGAGGTCGCCGAGCGCGAAGGCCTCGAGCTGGTCATGGGTGACGAAGAGCGCGGTGGTGCCGCTTTCCTTCAGGATCGCGCGCACCTCGTGCGCCAGGCGCTCGCGCAGGTCGACGTCGAGGCTCGAGAAGGGTTCGTCCAGCAGCAGCAGCTGTGGCCGCGGCGCCAGCGCCCGCGCCAGCGCGATGCGCTGCTGCTGGCCCCCCGAGAGCTGGTGCGGCGCACGCCGCGCCGCGTGCGCGAGGCCGACGAGTTCGAGCATCTGCGCCACGCGCGCGCTGCGCTCGGCGCGCGGCAGCCCGTGCAGGCCGAAGCCGACGTTCTCGGCCACGCTCAGGTGCGGGAAGAGTGCGTAGTCCTGGAACACCATGCCGATGCGGCGCGCCTCGGGGGCGAGGTGCGTGCCGGCGCGAGCGTCGCCGAGTACCGTGCCGCCCATGCGGATGACGCCGGCCTCGATGCGTTCGAGGCCGGCGACCGCGCGCAGCAGCGAGGTCTTGCCGCAGCCCGACGGTCCGATGAGCACGCCGATCTGGCCCTGCCGCAGCGCCAGGCTCACGTCCTCGACGGCGGCGCGGCTACCCTTGCCGCGGGCATAGCGCATCGAGACGCCTTCGAGCTGGAGGAACATGCCGTCGATGATAATCAAACGTTCTGAATGAGGATTGTTCGCATCTTTGACGCGGTGCAAGCGCGGCGTCTCCCACGTCCATGCGCGCGTTGCTGACGACGATCTGCCTGCTGCTGGCCTTGCCGGTGCTCGGCGTGCTGGGCTCCTGGCTGTTCGCCGATGCGGCCGCCTGGGAGGTGTTGCGCCACCAGGCGAGCACGGTGCTGCCCGACTACGCGCTGCAGTCGGCGCTGCTGGCCGGTGGCGTCGCGATCGGGGTGATGCTGGTCGGCACCGGCACGGCTGCGGCGGTGACGCTGTTCGATTTCCCGGGCCGGCGCTTCTTCGAATGGGCCCTGTTGCTGCCGCTGGCGATGCCGGCCTACGTGCTCGCCTACGCCTGGACCGACGCGCTGCAATACAGCAGCCCGCTGCAGGAGGGGCTGCGCCGGCTGCTCGGCGTGCGCGGCGCGCTCTGGCCCGACGTGCGCAGCCTCTGGGGTGCGGTGCTGCTGTTCGTGCTCTGCCTCTATCCCTACGTCTACCTGCTCGCGCGCACGGCCTTGGGCGAGCGCGCGGTGCAACTGCTCGAGGCGGCACGGCTGCTCGGCGCCGGACCGTGGCGGCGCATCCTCCAGGTGGCGCTGCCGCTGGCGCGGCCGGCGATCATGGCCGGCGTCGCGCTGGCGATGATGGAGACGCTGGCCGACTACGGCGTGAGCGCGTATTTCGGCCTCGCCACCTTCAGCACCGGCATCTTCAAGGCCTGGCTGATCATGAACGACGGCATCGCCGCGGCGCAGCTCGCCTCGGTGCTGCTCGCCGTGGTGGCGCTGCTGCTGGCCGCCGAGCGCGCGGCGCAGCGGCGGCTGCGCTTCGCCGCCAGCCGCAGCGGCGCGCCGCACGCGGCCGATGCGCGCGCGCTGCCGCTGCACGGGGGCGCGGGGCTGCTGGCCTTCGGCCTGTGCGCGCTGCCGGTGCTGCTGGGGTTCGTGCTGCCCGTGGCCTGGCTCGGCTGGATGCTGTGGCAGGAGGCGCACAACGCGCAGTTCGGGCTGCCGCTGGCGCGTTTTGCCGAGTGGTCCTGGGCGACGCTGCGCCTGAGCGGGATTGCCGCCGTGCTGGCGAGCACACTGGCGCTGGCGGTGGCCTTCACGCTGCGCCGCAGCGGGGGCAGGACGCTGCGCATTGCCGCGCGCGCGCTGTCGCTGGGCTATGCGATGCCCGGCGCGGTGCTGGCAGTGGGAATCCTGCTTCCCGTGGGCTGGCTGCAGCAGCGCTGGCCGCAGGCGCCGGTGGCCGCGATCGCGACCGGAACCCTGGCCGGCGTCATGCTCGCGTATCTCTCGCGGTTCTCCTCGGTGGCGCTGCAGTCGATCGATTCCGGCTATGCGCGCGTGCCACCCTCGGTCGATGAAACGGCACGCACCCTCGGTGCGGGTGCCTGGCGGATGTTCGCCCGCCTGCATGCGCCGCTGCTGCGCCGTTCGGCGCTGGCCGCGGCGCTGCTGGTGTTCGTCGACACGATGAAGGAACTGCCCGCCACGCTGGTGCTGCGCCCCTTCGGCAGCGACACGCTCGCGGTCGTCGCCTTCAACTTCGCGCGCGACGAGCGCCTGGGTGAAGCGGCGCTGCCGTCACTGGCGATCGTCCTCGTCGGCCTGATCCCGGTGATCATGCTCTCGCGTGCCCTGCGCAGCAGCGCCGAGCAGGCGGGTGCTGTGGCCCCCCCGGCAGGAATCGAACCTGCATCTGGCGCTTAGGAGGCGCCCGTTCTATCCATTGAACTACGGCGGGCCGGGGCGTCGCATGATACCGACGCGAATCCCGCCGGCCCTCGCAGCGTCCGATCAGCGCGGCCTGGCGCCGCCCGCCACGAGCAGGCGTTCGTGTGCCGGCACCTCGCCGTCGCCTTCGAGCTCGATCGCGACCTGCGTGCATACCGCGCGACAGAGCGTGGCCACGCGCTCGCTCTGCAGCCGGTAGTACATCTGCGTGCCGTCACGGCGGCGACCGAGCACGCCCGCGCGGTAAAGCGTGGCCAGGTGCTGCGAGATGTTGGGCTGCGTGGTGTCGATCTCGGTCAGCAGCTGCGAGACGTTCTTCTCGCCGTGGCAGAGCGCACCGATGATCTTCAAGCGCACCGGCGTCGAGAGCAGACCGAAGAGCTCCGCCACCGATTCGAAGACGGCGTCGGCGTTGGCGTCCGGGTCTCGGGGCAGGGCGCCGAGGGGGGGTGAACGATCGTCCATTCGAGGCCCGTATCGATCCTACGGGCTGGCGGGAAAGCGGTAGTGGTCGCGCTGCAGCACCGCGGCGATGGCCTGGATGTCCTCCGGGAAGAGCTGCAGCTTGAGCTCCACGCTGCAGACCTCGACCATCGACAGCAGCGCCGCGGGCCGGCCGATGCGGCCCTTGGGCCGGTAGATGCCGCTGCCGTCGCCGCCGACGAGCCGCGTGTGGCATTCGGCGCAGCGGTGCTCGCGCAGCAGTTGTTCGCCAAGCGCCAGGTCGGCGCCGCGGAACTCGGCCGGCACGGCGACCTCGGCGCGGCCCGCCCCCGGTGCCGTCAGCAGGGCGGCGACCGCAGCCGCCAGCGTCGCCATCGCCGCCGTTGCCGCGCCTAGCCTTCCTTGCCGTTGCCGTGTCTGCATGTTCTTCCCCGTGAGGCCGGCATTATCGCGGGCGGGTGGCGTTCACTCGCCCTCGTCACTCGCCCTCGTGCTCCATCAGCAGGTAGGTGTTGTACGCGTTCATGCGGTTGGCGGCGGCAAAGAGCGGCAGCGCGGCGAAGCGCGACCAGTCGGTGCGCGCATAGGCCTCCTCGAAGGGCTCGAGATTGCGCGCGGCTTCACCCATCGCCTGGCGCAGGAACTTCAGGTAGTCGCGCGTCAGCGCGAGGTCCTCGGCCGGATGGTGGGACAGCGGCCCGTGGCCGGGAACGAGGATGCGCGGCTGCCATTGCAGCATGCGGTCCAGCGCCGAGATCCAGCGCCGGCTGTCGGCCTGGCCGACGAAGGGGACGCGGCCTCGGAAGACGATGTCGCCGGTGAAGAGCACGCCGCTCTTCTCGTCGAAGACGACGAGATCCTCCGGCGTGTGTGCCGGGCCGGCATGCCGGATGCGCAGCGGGCGGCCGCCGAGATCGAGCACGAGGTCGGCCTCGTCGCCCTTGTCGCCGATCCACCGGTCGGGGACGACCAGGCGCGTCTCCTCGTCGACCCAGGGGAAGAGTTCCTCGCGGCTGGCTTCGAGGCGCAGGCGCGCGGTGTCGCTGGCGAGGTATTCGCGGCATCCGGCATGGGCGACGATGCGCGCGCCCGCGGCCTGCAGCACCTGCAGGCCGTAGATGTGGTCGGCGTGGCAGTGCGTGACGACGACCCAGCGCAGCGGCGCGCGCGTGCGCTCGCGGATCAGCGCAAGCAGCCGCTCGGCCAGCGGGGGTGAGCCGAGCGCGTCGATCACCACCACGCCTTCCGGCGTGGCGATGAACGCGGCGTTGGAGATGAAGTTCTGGTTCGCGGCCGAGCCCATGGCCGATTCGCCCTGGACGAACCAGATGCCGTCGGCGACCGGCTCCGCGCTCATGCGCACCGTCGCCGGCGCCGGCTGCGCCGATGCCGTCGCCGCGGCGAGCAGCAGCGGCACGACCAGGCTCGACGAGCGAGCGGCTGCGGCAAGCACCGCCGCGGCGCGCGCGAGGCGCACGTGCAGCCGCGCCCATGGCCATGCCCGGCTCGTCCACGGGGTCGCCGCTGCGCCCGATGGCGCCGGACTTCGTCGCGAGTCTGGATCGTTCATGGGGATAACGCTATATGCGGATGAGCCGATATATCCCGGACACTATACGCTTGACGACTTCTCACGGACCGGCGGCGGCTCGAGCCCGGGCTGCCCGCACCAAGCCAGAAAGGAAGCAGATGATCCCGATCGTTCGCAGCGCAGCCGCAGCGCTGCTTCTGGCCACCGCCACCAGCGCCTGGTCGCAGGCTGGCGCCGCACCCTCGCCGCAGGCGGAGCGCCTCTACCTGCGCTCGCTGGCCGCGACCTGCGCCCATTGTCACGGCACCGACGGACATGCCGTGCCGGGAGAGGCCACGATCCGCCTGGCGGGGCAGTCGCGCGACTTCCTGCTGACGCAGCTGCTGGCCTTCCGCACCGGGGATCGCAAGGCGACGATCATGCACCAGATCACCAAGGGCTACAGCGAAGATCAGCTCGAGAAGCTCGCGGCGTATTTCGCCGCGCAGAAGTGAACCGCGGCCGGAGCAAGACGATGACGATGCAACGCAGAAGAATCCTGAAGGGCATGGTGGCCGCGGGCGGCACGCTCTCGCTCGGCGCGATCACGGGTTGTGCCAGCGTCGGCGGCAAGCGGCCGCACGTGCTCGTCGTGGGCGCGGGCTGGGGCGGCAGCACCGCATCCAAGTACGTGCGCATGCTTTCCGACGGGCGCATCGACGTGACCCTCGTCGAACCGAATCCCGCGTTCGTGTCCTGCCCGATCAGCAACATGGTGATCTCGGGGCAGAAGCAGCTCGCGGACATCACGATCGCCTACGACAAGCTGGTCGAGCGTCACGGCGTGCGCATGCTGCGCACGCGCGTGAGCTCGATCGACATCGACAAGCGCCAGGCGCGCCTGGCCGACGGCACGATGCTCGGCTACGACAAGGCCGTCGTCTCGCCCGGCATCGACATGATTTGGGGTCAGGTCGAGGGCTTGAAGGCGGCGCACGACCAGGGCCGCATCCTGCACGCCTGGAAGGCCGGCGCCGAGACGGTGGCCCTGCGGCGTCAGCTCGAGGCGATGCCCGACGGCGGCACCTACGCCATCGTCATCCCCGAGGCGCCGTACCGCTGCCCGCCGGGGCCCTACGAGCGCGCGAGCATGGTGGCGGCCTATTTCAAGCGCGCCAAGCCGCGCTCCAAGGTGCTGATCCTGGACGCCAACCTCGAGGTGACGAGCAAGGGGCCGCTGTTCACGAAGGCCTGGCGCGAGCTCTACGGCCCGATGCTCGAGTACCGCAGCCAGCACAAGGCGGTCGGCGTCGACGCCAGGAGCAACACGGTGCGCTTCGAGGTGCAGGACGACGTGAGGGCGGACGTGCTCAACGTGCTGCCGCCGATGCGAGCGGGCGAACTGGCGGTGCAGATGGGCATGGCCAACGCCAACGGGCGCTGGTGCCACGTCGACTTCCTCACCTTCGAGTCGACGGCGGCGAAGAACGTGCACGTGCTCGGCGACTCGATCCAGGTGGCCCCGGGGATGCCCAAGTCCGGCCACATGGCGAATTCGCACGCCAAGGTGGCGGCGGCGGCGATCGTCGCGCAGCTCTCCGGGCTGCCGGTGAACCCGCACCCGATGCTCACCAACGTCTGCATGAGCTTCGTCGACGACACGCACGTGATCCACGTCGCCAGCGTGCACGAGTACGTGCCGACGCAGAAGACCTTCCGCACCATCGGCGGCTCCGGCGGCGTATCCGACGTGCGCTCCGACCTCGAGGCCGTCTACAACCAGGCCTGGGCCCGCAACATCTGGGCCGACATGCTGGGCTGAGGGCGGCAGGCGCACGCGGCGCGCAGCGATGCGCGTTCGCGCTGCGGCCGAAGGATTGGTCGATCAGCAAGCACGGATTTAGAATCCGGCGTGCGCGAACTCCTGCTCGACCGCTGGATCGACCTCGCCATCGCCGGCCTCGGCGAGCCCGCGAGCGTCGCCGTCGCAGGGGCGCTGGTCGGATTGCTGTTCGGCTTCTTCGCCCACCGCTCGCGCTTTTGCCTGCGCTCGGCGGTGATCGAGTTCTCGCGCGGCACGGCCGAGGGCAAGCTCACGGTGTGGCTGTTCACCTTCGCCACGGCGGTGCTGCTGACGCAGGCCTTCGTGCTCGCGGGCTGGCTCGACGTGCGCGATGCGCGCCAGCTCTCGGCGCGCGGCAGCCTCTCCGGGGCGCTCATCGGCGGCGCGATGTTCGGCGTCGGCATGATCCTCGCGCGCGGCTGCTCGAGCCGGCTGCTGGTGCTTGCGGCGCAGGGCAACCTGCGTGCGCTTCTCTCCGGACTCGTGTTCGCGGTCACCGCGGCCTCGGCACTCAACGGCTTGCTCTCGCCGCTGCGGCAGGCGATCTCCGAGTGGTGGACGATCGAGGCCGGCCAGCGCGACGTGCTTGCGCTGGCCGGCGTCGGCCACCTCGGCGGGCTGCTCTTCGGCGCGCTGTGGCTGGCGGCGGCACTCGTCTGGGCGTGGCGGCAGCGGGTGCGCTTCTGGGGCTGGTTCGGGGCCATCGGCGTGGGCGTGATGGTGGCCGCGGGCTGGCTGCTCACCTACCGCATCTCGCGCATCACCTTCGAGACCTTGCCGCCGGTGCAGAGCCTGAGCTTCACCGGGCCGGCGGCGGACATGCTGATGCTCGTGCTCTCGCCACCCTGGCAGCCGCTGAGCTTCGACCTCGGCCTCGTCCCCGGTGTGTTCGTCGGCAGCTTCGTTTCCGCCCTGCTGTGGCGGGAGCTTCGCCTCGAAGGCTTCCAGGGCGGGCAGGCGATGCGCCGCTACATCGTCGGCGCGGTGCTGATGGGCTTCGGCGGCATGCTCGCCGGCGGTTGCGCGGTCGGCGCGGGCGTCTCGGGGGCCGCGATCTTCACGCTGACCTCGTTCGCGACGCTGGCGACGATGTGGGCGGCCGCGGCGCTGACCGATGCGCTGCTCGACCGTCGCGGCGAGCGCCTGCATGCGCCGCCGGCGGCGGCCGGCGCGGGAGGCCGCGGCGACCCCGAGATCGGCGCGAGTTACGCGCGGCCTTGATGCCGCCGCGGCTTCGGCGCGGTGCCCGTGGCCGCTGCGCTCAGGCGATTCCCGGGTTGCCGTCCACGCCCACGAGCCGGGGCGTGTTGATGCGCCGCGGCGCGACGCGTCCGCCCTGGCTCTTCAGCCAGGTCTCGACGACCTCCCACACCGGCTTCACGCCCGGGGCGTTGCGCGCTTCCTCGGCCACCGGCGCCCAGCCGGCGACCTTGTAGGTCTTGTCGGCCTCGATCGGCTTGCCCGCCAGGCGCATGTCGCCGATGCGGCGCCCCATCGCCTCGTTCGGCGCGCAGGTGTAGCTGAGGCCGCCCACGCGCACCATGTCGCCGCCCTGCTGGTAGTAGGGGTCGGGGTTGAAGAGGTTGTCGGCGACGTCCTCGAGCACGGTCTTGATCATCGTCCCCGTCATCGGCGTCAGCGTGGCGTGGGGATAGGTGATCGCAAGCTGGTCCATCAGCAGCTCGCGCGTGATGGTGTCGCCCGGCAGCAGGCTGCTGCCCCAGCGAAAGCCCGGGCTGAAGGCGAGGTCGGCGCCCTGCACCTCGATCAGCGCGTCGCAGATGAGCTGGTCCCAGCTGCCGTTGAAGTTGCCGCGGCGGTAGAGCAGGCCGTCGGTGACGGCGAGCTTCTCCGACAGTCGCGCCGCATACGGGGCACGGATCTTCTCGATCAGCGCCGCCATCTCGCGGTCGGGCGCGAGCTGGTTGGCGAAGACCGGCAGCAGGCGGTAGCGGAAGTCGGCGACCTTGCCGCCCTTGACGTCGAAATCCATCACGCCGAGGAACTTGCCGTTGCTGCCGGCGTTGGTGACGAGTGTCGTGCCGCCCCCGTTCTTCACCGGAATCGCCAGCGGCACCCCGTCGTGCGTGTGGCCGCCGAAGACGGCGTCGATGCCGCGCACGCGCCCGGCCATCTTCAGGTCGACGTCCATGCCGTTGTGCGAGAGCACGACGACGACCTGTGCGCCCTTGGCGCGCGCCTCGTCGACCTGCTTCTGCAGGTGCTCGTCCTGGATGCCGAAGCTCCAGTCGGCGACCATCCAGCGCGGGTTGGCGATCGGCGTGTACGGGAAGGCCTGGCCGATGATGGCCACCGGCACGCCGTTGATCTCGCGCATCACGTAGGGCGCGAACACCGGGTCCTCGAAGTCGATCGTCTTCACGTTCTGCGCGACGAAGGCGACCCTGCCCTTGAAGTCCCTGTCGACGATCTCCTTCACGCGCTGCATGCCGTAGGTGAATTCCCAGTGGCCGGTCATGACGTCCACGCCGAGCAGCTTGCAGGCGTCGACCATGTCCTGCGCGTTCGTCCACAGGCTGGTGGCGCTGCCCTGCCAGGTGTCGCCGCCGTCCAGCAGCAGCGCGCCGGGGCGGCTGGCGCGCAGGCGCTTCACCAGCGTGGCCAGGTGCGCGAAGCCGCCGACGCGGCCGTATCGCCTTGCCGCGGTCTCGAAATCGAGCATCGTGAAGGCGTGCGCCAGGGCCGTGCGCGGCGCGATGCCGGTGGCCGCCAGCCAGCGCTCGCCCACGAGGTGGGGCAACTGCCCGTGCATGGCGCCGACGCCCAGGTTCACGCTCGGCTCGCGGAACCAGACCGGCTCGAGCTGCGCGTGGCAGTCCGTCATGTGGAGCAGGCTGACGTTGCCGAAGCGCGGGATGTCGTAGAGCCCGGACTGCGCATCCTGCGCATCCGCTTCGGCATGGCGGGAGAGCGCCATGCCGGCGAGGCCGGCGGCGCCGAGGACTTGCAGGAACTCGCGCTTGCTCAGGTTCATCGTCAATCAGTCTCGACTGATATTCATGGCGAAAATCGGGCCCGCGCGCGGCGGGCCCGTGGCGGCAGGCTCAGTGGTTGACGGGCGAGCGCGGATCCAGCAGCAATGCCATCACGTCGCGGATCTGGTTCTCGTCGAGCAGTGCCATGTGGCCGAAGCGGGGCATGTTGGAGCAGGCCGAATAGGCCTTCGAGTTCCACAGCTTGGCCCAGGTGTACTGCACCACCTCGGCGCTGGCCGGCGCGTAGGGGTCCTTGACGCCGCGCAGCTTGCCGTAGTTGTAGAGGCTCGGGCCGATGGTGCCGAAGCTGATCTCTTCCTTGCTGATCTGGTGGCAGTTGTAGCACTGCGCGCCGTTGGCGGCGGGGGCAGCGCTCTTGTCGGTCCAGGTCATGCCGCGGCCGTTCTGCGCGAGCTTCTCGCCGGCCTTCCAGTCGCCCAGGTAGCGGCCGCCGGCGGGCCACTTGACGCTGGCCAGCGCTTCACGCTCGATCCGCGTGGCCACCGCGGCGCTGGGCGGCTGATCGGAGGAGCAGGCCCTCTGGCCGAGGTCCTGCTGCAGGCGGTCGAGTCCCGCGATTCCCTGCGCGCGGAAGCTCGCCTTCATCATGGCGTCGGTCTGCGCGTCCAGCTCCTGCGGCGAGGGCAGGCTCGCACAGCCGAGCGTGACGAGAGCGGCGAGGCCCAGCGCCGGCGCGGCGCGGGAGGAGAGTTGGGTCTTCATCGTCGGCTCCTTGCAGCTTCAGCGCTTGATCGACGGCGCGATCGACTGCGCGCCCTTGGCGTTGACGCCCATGTAGACGCCGAGGGCGATCGTCACGTCGGAGGCGAAGCCGGGGTAGGGGAAGCGCTGCTGCCGGTAGCAGTCGTTGAGACGCTGCTGCATGCCCCACATCTGGCCACTGCTGACACGGTAGGCGGGCCAGGCTGCAAAGCCGATGCCGTCGCCGGGGTTCGTCCTCAGGTCGGGCAAGTCCTGCAGGCGGATGCGCTTGCCTTCCTCGCCGTGGCAGCTCGCACAGGAGAAGTCCATCGGCCCGCCGCGGAAGAAGAAGGCGCGCTTGCCGAGTTCGTAGAAGCGCTTCTCCTCGGCGTGACCCTGCGGCAGCGCCATGCGCTGCCCGCGCGACTGCGCGGCGATCCAGGTCGCGAGCGCGGTGACGTTGGCCATCTCGCCGCGGCCGAAGGGGGTCCTGGCGATCTCGGCGGCGTCCAGGCCCTGCAGCGTCGACATGCACGTCAGCAGCCGCGACTCCAGGTCCTGCACGCGGGCGGTGTCGGGGAAGTAGCGCGGCAGCTGCACCCAGGCGCCCTTCACGACGCCGGGCCCGAGGCCGAGGTCGCAGCGCTCGAGCGAGGCATTCCTCGGCCCGCGCCGCTGCTTCCACAAGTCCTCGCCCTTCATCTCGAAGAGTTCGGCCGGATTGCCGTCCTCGAGCATCTTGCGGTATTCGGCTATGCCGTCGGCGGCGCTCTTCTGCGCCTGCGCCGCAAGCGGCAACAGGCAGGCGAGCGCGAGGGTTTCCCAGCGCGGTCGATGCATCGACTTGTCTCCTTCTTGGTTTGGCATCGTCACCGTATCGACACCCGGCGCGCGATGTCGCCGCCGGCGCGTCGCGGTGCGCGGATCGTCAGCTGACGGTCGCCTCGTCGGTCCGCTTGTCGCCGCGGTTGTCGACCCAGTTGATGGTGATCTTGTCGCCGGCTTTGCCGCCCTTGACGGTGAACTGCAGGAAGGGGTTCTTGGCCACCGAGGGCCCCCAGTGCGCGGTCAGCACGGTGTTGCCGTTGTGCGCCGCGGTGACCTCCTGGATGAACCAGGCGGGGATGATCTTGCCTGAGGAATCCTTGCGCTGGCCGGTCTCCATCTCGTGGCTCATCAGCACGCGGACGGTGATCTTGTCGCCGGCGGCCTGGGCGCGGATGCGCATCGGGTCTGCCATGTCAATCTCCAGTGTTCGGTTGAAGTTCGGTTCGCAGGGCCGGCGTCTTCAGCCGCCGCAGCCGCCCAGGGTCACCTTGATCTCCTTCTGCGCGTAGAGGACCTTGTTGTCCGCGGTGATGGCCACCGCCATCACGTTGGACGACTGCCCCATCTTCACGCGCGTGTTGAAGCTCGGCTCCACGCTGTCGCTGACCTCGAACACCGCGGCCAGCATGTTGGGGTTCTTCTCGACGAGGATCAGCAATTGCCTGACGCCCGGCAGCGTGCAGGCGCAGCCCACCGGGACGACGGCGCCGTTCTCGGCGATGTCGGGGCCGGTGATGCTCACGTCCTTGCTGTCGACGGGGGCCGAGACGCCGAGCGCCTTCACCAGGTCGTTC
Organism: Burkholderiales bacterium; assembly: GCA_026932235.1. Lineage (GTDB taxonomy): Bacteria > Pseudomonadota > Gammaproteobacteria > Burkholderiales > Burkholderiaceae_C > Rubrivivax. The sequence goes on along the minus strand of JAIXKR010000027.1, from coordinate 2,118 downwards.
ATGTTCTTGGCTTCGAAGGCGGCGCTGTTCCAGGCCGCCTGGGCGGGCTGCGGCAGCAGACCGAGGCCGGCCAGGGCGCCGGCGAGAGCCGCACTGCGCTGGAGCATCTGGCGACGGTTTTGCATGGGGAGGTCTCCTTCGGTCATGACGAACGCTTTGGGGGAGGGGGAGGGCTGACGAACCGCAACGGGAGCCGGGATCGGACGGAATCGGGGCGGATGGCCATCGTCGGTGCAGTGGCGTGGCGGCTTGACCTGGGCATGCCGGTCATCGGGGCGTCCCGTCGGCCAGCCAACGGGCGATCACCTTAGCATCTTCCGCGGAAAGGTTCTGGGCGGGCATGGGAATGGCCCCCCAGACGCCCACCCCGCCGGACTGGATCTTTGCCGCCAGATAGGCCTGTACGTCCGCGCGGCTGCCGTGCCTTTCGTGGATGTCGCGCCAGCTCGGGCCGATCAGCTTGCGGTCGGCGGCGTGGCAGGCGGTGCACGCCAGCCGTGTCACCAAGGCGCTCGGCCCCGCTCCGGCGCTGGGCTCGGCACGCGCTGCGGGGGCGCCCGGGCGCGTCGGCGGCGCCGCGCCCGCGGGCTGCGTGGTGTCGGCGCCGTGCTGCGCGCCGACCATGCGGTTCTGCTCGGCGAGGTTGCCGTGCGCGTTGCGTGCGAAGTCCGGCAGCATCGAGGCCAGCGTCGGCTCGGTGGCGCAGTCCTTCATGCAGGCCACGGCGTTCACGTCGGGCCGGGCGACGCTGCCGGGCAGCTTGCCGGGCCACAGCGCGTGCTTCGTCGTCATGCCGTTGCGGTTGGGGATGCGCGCCTGCACCTCGGCGATGTTGCGCTCGGAGAGTTCGAAGTCCTCGGGAACGACGCCGCCGAGGTTGAGCAGGAAGGCGGTGAGTGCGTAGACCTCGTCGGGCGTGAGCGATTTCGGCGCGTTCCAGGGCATGGCGCGGTTGATGTAGTCCCACAGCGTCGACACCGTGGAGAGCTTCATGATCATCGTGCGCCCGGGGTAGGCGGCGTCGGTGAGGCGCGCCACGCGCCCGCTCGTCACGTCCTGCGCCGTGGTGCCGCCGATGAGCGGCGCGAAGAACTCGTTGCTCTCGCCGAAGATGCCGTGGCAGGAGGCGCACCTGGCCTCCCACAGGTCCTGTCCCTGGGCCACCGTACCGGCACCCTTGGGCAGGCCCTTGAAGTCGGGACGCACGTCGATGTCCCAGGCGGCGACTTCCTTGGGTGTCGCCGCGCGGCCGATTCCCGGCAGTGCCTGCGCGAGGGCGGCGCCGCCGGCCAGCGCCAGCAGCAGGGCCGCGGCAAGACCCCGGGCCGCGCGCCCGGCGGCGCCGGACATGCGACGCTCAGCCCAGCTGGACATTCTTCACCTCGCCGCTTTCCTGCACCAGCCAGGACTGGATGGCGTTGTTGTGGTAGATCGAGCGCGAGCCGCGCACCGCCCGCAGCTGGCGGTAGCTGGGCTGCACGTAGCCGCTGTCGTCGCTGGCGCGGCTCTGCACGATCGCGGGCCTGCCGTCCCAGACCCAGTCGATGTTGAAGCGCGTGAGGCATTTGCTCATCACCGGCTGCTCCAGCCGCGCGGGGCGCCAGTTGCGGCCGCCGTCGACCGAGACGTCGACCCTCGCGATCTTGCCGCGGCCCGACCAGGCCAGGCCGCTGAGGTTGTAGAAGCCCCGGTCGAGCAGCACCTGCCCGCCCGACGGCGTGGTGACGACGCTCTTGCACTCCTGCAGGCTGGTGTACTGGCGGTGCAGGCCGTCGGGCATGAGGTCGACGTAGTGCAGGGCTTCGTCCTTGGCCGCCCAGGGCTGGTCGCCGACCTCGATGCGGCGCAGGTACTTCACCCAGCTCACGCCCTGCACGCCGGGGACGACCAGGCGCAGCGGGTAGCCGTTCTCCGGACGCAGCATCTCGCCGTTCTGGCCGTAGGCGACCAGCACCTCGCCGTTTTCGACGAGTTCCATCGGGACCGTGCGCGTCATGCTCGAGCCGTCGGCGCCTTCGGCCAGCACGAAGCGCGCCTTGCGATAGTCGACGCCGCACTGGTCCAGCAGCAGGCGCAGCGGCACGCCGGTGAACTCGCTGCAGCTGATCATGCCGTGCG
>JAIXKR010000128.1 GCA_026932235.1 Burkholderiales bacterium | reverse complement strand
CGGCGGTGGCGCAAAGGCACGCCGCCTGCCTCCCGATTGAACGAAAGGATTTTCAATGCTCAGGATTGCTCACTTCTCCGATCTGCATTTCTGTGCCAAGAACCTCGACGAAGCGGCGCGCTGCTTTGGCTTTGCCGTGAGCGAAGCGATTGCCCGCGAAGTCGATGTCGCGGTGATCAGCGGCGACGCCACCGATCACGCCCTCGACGTGCACAGCCCGGCCGTGCGGACGCTCGCGCAAGAGGTCCGTCGGCTGGCCGACTCCTGCCCGGTGCTGATGCTGCAAGGCACCTACTCGCACGAGCCGCCAGGGACCTTGTCGATCTTCCCGCTGCTGGGCGGGCGCCATCCGGTCCTTGTCGCCGACAGGCTCGGGCAGGTCGCCTTGATGGTGGACGGCCGGTGGCTTGCGTCGCAGCGCTGGCGCTTCGACTCGGTACCGCGCGGTGCGCGTGCGCTTTTCACCTGCGTCCCGACCGTGAACAAGGCGGATGTCGCTGCAGTTGTCGGAGCGCTCGACGCCGCCGAAGCTGTTGGCCACCAGCTGGCCGCGCTGCTTGCGGGGTATGCGACCGTGAACGAAGCCGCGCGGGCCGAGGGAGTGCCCACGCTGGGCGTGGCTCATGGCACCGTCAGCGGCTGCGTGACCGAGCACGGCGTGCCGATGGCCGGCTTCGACCACGAGTTCACGACCACCAGCCTGTTCTCGGCGCGGGCGCAGGCGTTCCTGCTCGGGCACATCCACCAGCACCAGGCCTGGCAGGACGACGGCCGCTGGATTGCCTACGCGGGCTCGATCGGGCGGTTTCACCACGGCGAGCGCGAAGCAAAGGGCTTCCTGTTGTGGCAAGTCGCCGCGGCAAGCACGAACTGGCAGTTCATCGCCACCCCCGCGCGGCGCACGGTCGATCTGGTGTTCGAGGGTGCCCCCGATCCGACGGAGATCGAGCGGGCGGTCAAGGAACTCGCGCTGGCCGGTGCGTGGGTCCGCGTGCGCTGGCAGATCGGGGAAGAAGAACGCAGCAGCGTCGATCGTGACGCGATCCGGCGGGTACTCGCCGACGCGGCCGACGTGCAGCTCGAAGGGCGGGTCGTGCCGGTCGTGCGCAGCCGCGCTGAAGGGATTTCGCAGGCGACGAGTCTCGCGGAAAAGGTCCGGCGCTGGTGCGAGCTCGCCTCGGCCGAGACCGCTCCCCTGCTCGAGCGGCTGGCGCAACTCGCGCACGCGGAGCCTGCCAGGATCGTCGAAGGCATTCTTGCCGGCCCGTCGCAGGCGATCGCGAGCGATCCCGAGCCTGTGCCAGCGCACGACGCAAGCCTGCATCCGCTAGCCGTGTTCGAATAGGGCCGCGAGCACTTCGATTGCGCCGACGCATCGCGTGCCCTTGGCCCGAGGATCTGCCCGCAAGCGTCCGGCCGGTGCGCTGAGCGACGGCCGTCGCCGCGGGCGGCAGAAAAGGCCGGCATCGGCGGACCTGCCCGCCGCCCCTCTTGAAAGCCCGCGCCCGCATGCGAACCTCGAGCGAACACCTCGAGGAACGCCATGCAACCACGCAAACTGACACTCACCGGATTTCGCGGCATCAGAAGCGGCCTCGCCCGCGACACCATCACCCTGGATCTGCAGGCGCTTGCCGGCGAGGCCGAACTGATCGCCATTGCCGGCGCCAACGGGCGCGGCAAGACCACGATCATCGACAACCTGCATCCTTATCTCGTGATGCCCTCGCGCGCCGGCGCCGACGGCCTGGGCGGCTTCTCCTACTACGAGCATGTCTGCCTGCCCGAGAACCTGAAGGAACTCGTCTGGGAGCACGGTGGGCGGGTGTTCAGGACGCAGGTCGTCATCCGCCTGAGCGGGCGCAGCCGGCGCACCGAGGCCTTCCTGTTCGAGCAGAGCGAGAAGAGCTGGTCTCCGGTCGTCCTGGCCGACGGGACGGTCTCGGACGGCAAGGTCGAAACCTACGAGCGGGCCGTCTCCGAAGTCCTGTGCCCGGCCGAGACCTTCTTCACCTCGGTCTTCTCCGCCCAGGGCAAGCGCCCCTTGTCCGCCTTGCGCAACGCCGAAGTGAAGACGCTGCTGGCCGATCTTCTGGGCCTGGACGAAGTCCGCCGCCAAGGCGAGCTTGCCGCCGATGTCGTGCGCCAGCTCAAGGCGGGACTTGGCGTCGCCCGGGAGGCCGGTTCGCGTCTGGAGGAAAACATCCACAAGCTGCGCGAGGAACTTGCCGCGATCGGCAATGCCGGTGCCAGCGTGCAAACGGCGGCCGCAAGTCTGAGCGAGTCCACGACGCAGCTTGCGGCCGCGCGAGAGCGCGTCACGGCGCTGACGGCGGAGCAGGCGCGCGGTACCGAGATCCAGGCCCGGCGCACCGCGCTGGAAGACGAACGGCAGAAGTGCGAAGGCGAGCATCTGGCCAACACCCGGCGCTTGCTTGCGCGGCAGGATGCGCTGGCCCGGCGTGAGGCGGCGACGCGCTCGCGCATCGGCGAGCGCCTGCAGGCAGAGAAGCGCCATCGGCAGAAGCTGCAGGGCGACCTGAGTACCTTGACGCAGCTGGTGGAGTTGCGGGATCCGGTGCAGCAGGCGCAGGCGGCGCTGCCGAGGCTGCAGCGGCGCGTGGCCCGCTGCCGGCAGCTGGGGATCGGACGTCAGCGGCAGCTCACCGAGCTGGAGCGTCAGCAAAGCACGCTTGCGGTGCGGCGCGAGGAGATCGCCGCGATCGAGCGCGAGGCCGGTCAGGTCGCCTTGCGCCAGGCCGATCTGCAACGCCGTTTCGGTCTGACCCGCAGCGTGCCCTGCGCCGGCATGGCGATCCAGTCGCGATGCCGGTTGCTTGGCGATGCGCATCAGGCGCAGGCACAGCTCCCCTCGGCCGCTGCGACGCTGGCGGCGCTGGCCGCGAAGAAACATGAGGCGGGCGAAGAGGTCAAGCGCTTGCAGCGCGCCCTTCAAGGCCTGGACGCAAGGGCCCGGGCCCACGAGCGTGCACTGCACTTGCTGATGGTGGCGCAGGACGCGCTGCGCAAGGCGGAACTGCTGGCCGCTCGGGCCGACGAGGTGGACAGGGCCGTTGCCGCTCGCGAAGCCATTGCGGCCGAGCTGCATGCGCTTGGGCCGCAGCGCGAGGGACCGTTGCCAAACGAGCAAGGCGAACTGGAGGCGATCGCCAGCGAGCGCAGGGAAATCGAGCAGGAGGGCTTGCGCCTGGCGCGAACGCGCGAGCAGACTCAGGCTCGCCTCGCCGCTGAGCTCGCCAGACTGCCCGTTGCGCCTGCCGAGGAGGGTTTGCGCAAGGCCAGGCAAGAGCTTGCGCATGCCGAAAGTGCCTACGCCCAGGCGCAGCAGCGGGTGGAGCAGGCGCAGCTTCGCGCGGCCCGTGCTACGGCGCTGGGCGAACAGCTGGCGCAGTTGAAGGGGCAGGCGGCTGCAGCAAGCGAGCGCGTCGCGCACATCGAGGGCGAACTGGCGGCCTGGAGCCTGCTGGCCAAGTGCCTGAGCAACGACGGTGTGATTGCGCTCGCCATCGACGACGCGGGGCCGACCCTGGCGGCGCTGGCCAACGACTTGCTGCTGGCCTGCTACGGCGCGCGCTTCACGCTCGAAGTGATCACGCAGACACGCACCGCCAAGGGCGAGCTGCGCGAGGACTTCGACATCATCGTGCACGACGGCTGGCGCGACGAGTCCAAGAGCCTCAAACTGGTAAGCGGCGGCGAGCGAGTCTGGATCAACGAATGCCTGACGCGGGCGATCGCGCTCTACCTCGCCGGCAACACCGGGCGGCGCATCGGCACCCTGTTCAGCGACGAGGCCGATGGACCGCTCGACCCGCAGCGCAAGCGCATGTTCATGGCGATGAAGCGCGAAGTGCTGCGCCTCGGCGGCTACGAGCGCGAGTTCTTCGTGACGCAGACGCCGGAGCTCACCGCAATGGCGGACTGCGTGATCGATCTGGAGGCGTTGGTCGAGGAAGAGGGGCAGGGC
>JAIXKR010000136.1 GCA_026932235.1 Burkholderiales bacterium | reverse complement strand
ACCACGAGAAGCTGCTCGTCTCGGCGCGGCCGCAGCTCTGCCAGCAGTGCCACAGTCCGGCGATCGGCCATCCGGGCCAGTTCTACAACGCCAGCCAGACCGCGGCGGCCGGCAGCGTGCTCGGCGGCGCAACCAGTCCGCGCATCGTCGGCCGCACCTGCCAGAACTGCCATTCTCAGATTCACGGCAGCAATCACCCCGCGGGCGCCCGCCTGCAGCGCTGAACGGCTCACGAGGAGGTTCCGATGCGACAAGCTTCACGTGCATGTCCGCTTGCGCGGCACTCGACCGCAGCGCAGCGCTTCGCCACGCAGGTGCCGCGCCTGGCACGGCTGCCGGCCCTCGTCGGCCTGGTGCTGGCGCAGGGGCTGCTGGCACCCGTCTGGGCCGATTCCGGTGTCGGCGCCGACACGATCATGGCCAACACGCTCACGCCCCGCGGCCGGATGCCGGCACTCGAGCGTGACGAGGACGGCCGCGGCGTCACCGAGCATTCGCGCAGCCCGACCGGCTTCCTGCACGGCGAGCCCACCGTCAAGCCCGAGTGGTCCAAGGGGCAGGCGAGCGACTGGCTGACCCGTGGCGGGCTCGAAGTCGGCGGCCTGCACATCAGCGGCGACCGCAAGGCGGCCAAGTTCGGCGAGTACCAGTCGACCAAGCAGGGCCTCGTGCTCAGCAACGTCTGGCTCGAGGCCGAGCGCCCGGATGCCGCGCTCTTCTTCGACCTCGACGCCGGCAGCATCGGTCGGCACGACCAGTACATGCGCGCCAGCGGCGGCCGCTACAACGCGTGGCGGATCACCGGCTTCTACAACGAGACCGACCACCTCTTCACCTCGCGCTACCGCAACCTCTGGAGCGGCACCGGCACCGATTACCTGAGCCTGAACCCGCCGCTGACCGCCGGGCCCGGCGCGCCGACGACCGGCGCGCAGATGGGCCAGCTGATCGGCGACACGACGCTGGCCACACCCTACAGCTCGCTGAGCGTGCTGCGCCAGAAGGGGGGCTTGCGCCTGGACATGCGCATCGACGAGGGCCTGCGCGCCTTCGCGTCGGTCACTTCCGAGAAGCGCGAGGGCGCCCGACCCTTCGGCATGCTGATGGGCGCGTTCGGCGGCAACGGGAACATGGACATCCCGGAGTCGATCGACTACGACACGCACGACCTGGTCGCCGGGCTGCAGTGGAACCGGGGCCTCACGAGCGTGAACCTGCAGGCCTCGGCCTCGCTCTTCCGCAACAACGTGAGCACGCTCACCGTCGAGAACCCGATGGTGATCAACCCGGCCAATGGGCTCACGCGCTACCCGGTCGGCGTCTTCGACCTTTACCCCGACAACGACGCCTACAACCTGAAGGCCGAGTTCGCGCACGCGATTCCCGAGTGGTCGCGCGCGCGCTTCACCGCGCTGCTCTCGGCCACGCGCATGCGGCAGAACGACGACCTGATCCCCTACACCACCCTTCCGGGCGCCGTCGTCAACGGCGTGGCCGGCGGTGGCTGGGACACCACCGCCTCGCTCAGCCAGAAGAGCGCGCACGCGCGCATCGACACGAGGCTGGCCGACCTCGGCGTCGCGCTCAGCCCGGTCGACGCGCTCGACGTCAAGGCCAAGCTGCGTTATTACGACACCGACAACGACAGCAGCTACTGGGCCTGCAACCCGCTCACCGGCCAGTGGGGGCGCCTCGTCAACAACGGCAGCTTCTCCTCGTTTGCGACCGCGAACATCGCACCGGGCGTCAATCCGCCCGGCACCGCAGCCGATGCCTTCGACCGCATGATGTGCAACCTCGAGGCGGTTCGTGCGATGGGCCTCGTCCCGGCCTCCGGGAGCGTGAACATCGGCAGCGTCCCCTACGCCTACAAGCAGACCAACGCCGGCGTCTCGGCCGACTACCGGGTCGGCAAGGGGCAGAACCTGAGCCTCGCGTACGAACGCGAGACCTTCCGGCGCGAGCATCGCGAGCGCGCGAAGACCTGGGAGGACCGCGTCAAGCTCGGTTACGTCAATCGTGCGCTGACCGGCGGCACGCTGCGCGTCTCGCTCGAGCAAGACCGCCGGCGCGGCAGCACCTACATCTCCGACCCCTACGAGGAGTTCTTCAGCGCCTCGATGGGTCCGCTGCCGACCACCACCGGCTCCAACATGACGAGCTGGATCCACGTCAACGATCTGCATCGCAAGTTCGACCTCGCGGACCGCGACCAGATGGTGCTGAACCTGCGCTACAACCACGCGCTGCGCGACGATCTGGACCTGATGCTGAGCGCGCAGGCCAAGGACCAGAAGTACCCGTCCTCCGCGTACGGGCGCAGCGGCCACCAGCGCCAGAACACCCTCACGCTCGACCTGAACTGGCAGCCCAGCGCCAAGACCTCGGTCTACGGCTACCTGGCGACGCAGCGCTCGACGATGTTCCAGCGCAACAATCATCAAAACGCCTGCGTCCTGGGCAGCACCTACTACTTCTACAGCGACGGATCGATCTCGACGACGCCGACGCCGACCCCGGCGCAGGCCGCGGCGGGCATCACCGTGGTCGGCAACAGCGGGCAGGTCACCGCAGCCAACTTCGCCACGCTCTGCGCCACCGCGTCCCCGACGAGCCCGCTCTTCCCGACGAGCCGCGACTGGACGGCCAGCCAGAAGGATCGCAGCAACTCGGTGGGCATCGGCGCGCAGCACGACTTCGGCCGCGTGCTGGTCGACGTCAACGCCAACTACACGCGTGGCCGCACGGGGGTCAGCTACACCTACGACCCGGTGGCGATGGGCCGGCTGACCAGCGGTGCGCCAACGCCGGCGCAGCAGACGACGGTCGCGCTGATCGGCAGCGGTTTCCCCGACATGATCTACGAGCAGCGGGCGATCGACGCGAGCTTCGTGATGCCGATGACCAAGAACACCAAGCTGCGGCTGCTGCTGCGCCACGAGGCCGGCAAGATTCGCGACTGGCATTACGACGGCGTGGCCGACAATCCGGCCCCGACACCACCGGCGCAGCAGATCTATCTGGACGCCGGGCCGCAGCGCTACGACGCCACGATGATCGGCGCGTTCCTGCAGTTGTCGTGGTGACGATGAGAGGAGCCCCGCGCTCTCTTCGTCCTGGCAGGCGGCGCTCGGGGCGCAGCGCACTCGCCGGCGCCGCTTCGGCGGTGGCGATCGCGTTCGCGGCCCCGGTGGCCATCGCGGCCGATGCGCCCGAGGTCGTGCAGACCGTCTGCTCCGCCTGTCACGGAGTCGACGGGAACAGTGTTGCCCCGACCTTTCCGAAGCTCGCGGGCCTTCAGGCCGCGTATCTGGAAAAGCAGATGCGCGAGTTCCTGAGCGGCAAGCGCAAGAACGAGATCATGGACGCCTCGCTGCCGGCGCTGAAGTCGGCCGACCTGACCGTGGTCGCGGCCTACTACGCCGAGCAGAAACCCGCCGGAGGCACGGTTTCGGACGAGAAACTGGCCGCGGCAGGCAAGGTCCTCTTCGACGACGGCAACACCACGAGCGGCGTTCCCGCCTGCAGCGGTTGCCATCTGCCGACCGGCGCTGGCAACGAGCGCTATCCGCGCCTGGCCGGCCAGCACGCCACCTACACCGCGGCGCAGATCCAGGCCTTCAAGGCCGGTACGCGCACCAACGACAAGGCGCGCGTGATGCGTGCGGTGGCCGCGCGATTGACCGACGAGGAAATCGCCGCGGTCGCGGAATACATCGCCGGGCTTTGATGATCACCGGCCGCAAGGAGATGCATTGGTGAGACGCGCAGAGCACAGCCGCCGCGCACGCCGGACGACAAGCCGCTGGGCCCTGGGCGCCCTGGTCGCCGTTGCGCTGCAGACGGGCGCCTGGGCCCAGACCCCGGGAAGCAGCGAAGGCGACAGCGACTACACCTGGAACGCGATGCAGGGCGAGAAGCTGCAGGCCCTCGCAGCCAAGGGCGATGCCACCCGCGGCGAAATCACCTTCGAGATCTGCCAGGGCTGCCACCGCAAGAACGCGCTCGGCCGCCCCGATGGCAGCTACCCGAGGCTGGCCGGCCAGCA
>JAIXKR010000026.1:2829-4090 GCA_026932235.1 Burkholderiales bacterium | reverse complement strand
CGCGGGCGAACCGCTGGTGTCCGAGATCGTCGTGAGCTTTCCGTTCGGGAGCGCAATGCTCACGGCCGCAGCCCGCGCCTCAATCGATGCCGCGGCCACGGGCGACGGTATCCGGCGCATCGACATCCGGGGCCGCACCGACAACGTCGGACCTGCGGCAGCCAACGACCTGCTGGCCCGCCAGCGCGCGGCAGCGGTCGCGCAGTACCTGCGGGCGCGCCACCCGCACCTGGCTGGCGCGGAGGTGAAGGTCGATGGACGCGGCGTCTGCTGCTACGCCACGGAGAACGACACCCCGGAAGGCCGTGCGCGCAACCGGCGGGTCGAGGTCGCCTTCTGGCGTGTTTCCTCCGACCTGTAGTGCGCCTGCAGTCGCCCGACCCTCATCTGCACACCCGGCCCTACCCGCACTGGCCCGAACCCTGCCACCGACCCGCTGATCACCCGCACCCGACCCGACCGCCACCGCCATCCACCTTCGTCTCCCAGCCCTGAACCCTCGGAGGACTCCCATGAACACCGCTCTCGCCTCTGTGCATCCCGCCCGTGCCACGGGCTCCCTCGCAACCGACGGCGCCGACGACCCCGGTACGGCCCACTTCGCCGGCAGCCGCCGCTCGAAGCGCCTGCTGTCGCCGGTCTCGCTCTTCGTGCTGATGGCGCTCGGCCTGTGCGTCGCCTTTCCCGGCTACGCCCTCGACCTGGTCGCCTTCACCGGCATCACCGGCCCGCTCACCTCGGCGCTGACGCAGATCGCGAGCCTGGGGCCGGGCATCAAGGCCCTGGTCGGCTTCGTCGGCTTCGTGGTCGCACTGATCTCGCTGGCCGCGCTGCGCAACTTCGGCCCGGTGCTGTTCTATGTCGGGCTGGCCATCTTCGCCGCGGTCGGCCTCGTGATCGCGGGCGCGATCATGGGTGCGGTGATCTGACGCGCGCGCAGCCGACGAGCAGGAGGCCCGCATGCACGCCGACACCTACATCCCGCGCCGCCTGGACGACCAGTGGAAGATCGGCTTCTGGGACGTCGACGTCGCCGCGCCCCTGCTCTTCGGGCTGTTCATGGGCTACATGTCCGGCTCGAAGTTCTCCTTCGCGCTGTGCCTGGCTGCCGGCGCCCTCACCTCGCGCGCCATCGCCCGCATCAAGGCCGACAAGCACCCGGCCTTCGCGGTGCACTGGCTGTACTGGCACCTGCCCACCAGCCCGCTGACGGCGATGCGCGCCACGCCGCCGTCGCACATCCGGCGCATGGTCGGCTGAC
>JAIXKR010000026.1:0-2729 GCA_026932235.1 Burkholderiales bacterium | reverse complement strand
CTGACGGCGATGCGCGCCACGCCGCCGTCGCACATCCGGCGCATGGTCGGCTGACTCGAAGGTCATCGCCATGGACTTCGAACGCCTCAACGGGGACATCAAGGAGATGCGCCGCCGCAACCGCGGCCTGGCGCTCACCGTGGGCCTGCTGGCCGCCGCCCATGTGCTGGCCCTGGTGGTGATCCTCAACCTGCTGGGCACGGTGCGCACCGTCGTCGTGCCGCCGTCCATCAACAAGTCCTTCTGGGTCTCGCGCGACAAGGCCAGCGGCGAGTACCTCGAGCAGATGGGCGCCTTCATCGCCTGGCTGGTGCTGGACGTGACGCCGGCCTCCATCGACTGGAAGAAGGACATCCTGCTCGGCTATGTCGAGCCCGACCAGCACGGTGAGCTCAAGACCCGCCAGGAGCTGGAGGCGGCGCGGCTGAAGCGCATCAACGCCAGCACCTTCTTCATGCCGCAGCAGCTGGTGCCCAGCGAGGACACACAGACCGTCGTCGTCCGCGGCCGGCTGCGCACGCTGGTCAACGGCCTGGAAACGGCCAACGACGCCAAGGCCTACGAGGTGGGCTTCGCGTACAGCGGCGGCCGGATGCACCTGAAGACCTTCAAGGAGGTGACCCATGCCGCGCCGTGACTCCCGGCCGCTGCGCCGTCGCCACGCTGCACCAACAGCGACGGTGGCCATTGCGCCAGGTTCTCAGACACCCCGCTGGTTCTGTTCGGTCGCCGCATGGGTGGCCGTGACATGCCTGCTCGCAGCCGCAGCGCCGGCAACCGCGCTTCAGGTGCTGGATGCCCGCGACGGCGTGGCCGTCGAGGCCGTGCTGTCGATCAAGGAACCCACGCGCATCCGCATCGACGGCGCCGCGATCACGGACGTGTTCGGCAACATCCATTCCAGCAACTGCGGCCCCGCCGCGCCGTCCTCCAGCGGCAGCAACGGTGCACCGCCCGCTGCCGCATTGCCGGCCGTGAACCCCGCGGGGGAGATCGTGCTGGAGTGCGACCGCGACAAGGGCGAGATCTACATCCGCCCGGTCGGCGACTCGCCCAAGCCGGTCAACCTGTTCATCTCGTCGGCGCACGCCACCTACACGCTGGTGCTGCGCAAGGCGGACACCCCGGCCGACACCATCGTCATCCGCGACCCCGGCCAGCGGGCGCTGCAGACGATGCAGTCACCGACCGGCGCCTCGGGCTCGCAGACACCGCTGGGCACCGCCCCCAACCACATCCGGGGGCTGAAGACGCTGCTCCTGGCGATGGCGTCCGACCGCGTGCCGCCCGACATCCGCGTGGACGAGCTCAACCAGCCCATCCAGCTCTGGACGGAAGCCAGGTTCTCGCTGATGCGGCGCTACGAGGGCCGGGGTCTGGTGGGTGAGAAGTACCTGCTGCAGAACGTGAGCCAGGCCGTGATGGTGCTGGCGGAGCAGGAGTTCGACCGACCCGACAGCCCCTCGGGTGGACAGGTGCTGGCCGTGGCTGTCGAGCACCACAACCTGCGTCCGGGCGAGACCACCAACGTCTTCGTCATCCGCCGCGGAGGCCAGTGATGGTGTCGCCCCTGCCACCCTCCGCAGCCGCCCTTCGCCAGTCGGCCACCCGCCTCGGCGCGCAACTGGCCGAGCGGATGACGCCACGCCAGCGTCAGTTCGCGCTGCTGGGCGTGATCGTCGCCGCCGGCGTGGGCCTGCTGTGGCTGATCTTCGCGTCCACGGACACCGGCTCGTCGGCCGGTGCGCGCAAGGCGGCCGCCGGCGCGCCAGGGCCGGTCACCAACATCGGCGTCATGCCGCCAGGCCAGCAGGTCAACCCGGTGGACCAGTGGGTCGGCACCGCAGGCAGCAAGCTTGCTCAATACGAGAGCGAGCGAGAGGAGCAGACCCGGCTCAACCGCGACCGCCAGGCCTTCGAGGCCCGCACGATGCAGCGATTCGCGGAACTGGAACAGCGCCTGACCTCGGCGACGCAGGCGGCCCAGGGTGCAGCCGCTCCGGCGCCCGCTGCAGCCCCGGTTCCGCCCGTGCCTGCACCACTCCCACCCGCCTTGCCGTCGGTCTCGGCCGGCACGACGCCGACCGGGCTGCCGCCGGCGGCCAGCCTGCCGCTCCCTTCGACCTACGGCCCGGGCACGGCCGGCCGACAGTTGCCGGCGGGCATGCCGGGGCTGCCGACGGCCGACCCCGCACCGGCGGCACCGGTGGCACCTGCGATCAGCCGCGTCACGCTGGTCGATCGCAGCATGCAAGGCGTCGCCGGCACGAGCGGCAGCGCTTCGGAGCGCGCCGGCACACCGGCGGCCGAGCCTCGGACGGTGTCGACCTGGCTGCCGGTGAGCTTCACGCGCGGCACGCTGCTCGGCGGGCTGGACGCACCCACCGGCGGGCAGGCGCAGTCCAACCCCCACCCGGTGCTGATCCGCCTGTCGGACAACGCGGTGCTGCCCAACCGCTTCCGTGGCGAGTACCGCGAGTGCTTCGTCATCGCGGCTGGCTACGGCGACATCAGCTCCGAACGGGCCTACCTCCGCACCGAGAACCTCTCGTGTGTCCGCGCCGACGGCGCGACCCTGGAAGTGAAGATCCAGGGCAGCGTCTACGGCGAGGACGGCAAGGTCGGCATGCGCGGCCGGCTGGTCACCAAGCAGGGCCAGATGCTGGCCAACGCCCTGCTGGCCGGCGTGGTCAGCGGCATCGGCCAGGGCCTGGCCACCTCGTCCACCA
>JAIXKR010000079.1 GCA_026932235.1 Burkholderiales bacterium | reverse complement strand
TCCACGACTTCATCGCCGCGACGCCGCGCGGCTACGAGACCATGGTCGGCGAACGGGGCCTGAAGCTCAGCGGCGGCGAGAAGCAGCGCGTGGCGATCGCGCGCACGCTGCTGAAGGACCCGCCCATCCTCATCTTCGACGAGGCGACCTCGGCGCTGGACTCGGCCAACGAGCGCGCCATCCAGGCCGAGATCGCCAGCGCCGCGCAGGGCAAGACGACGCTCGTCATCGCACACCGCCTCTCGACCGTGGTCGACGCGCACGAGATCCTCGTCCTCGACCACGGCCGCATCGTCGAGCGCGGGACGCACGCGCAACTGCTGGCACTCGGCGGGCGCTACGCGCGGATGTGGGGGCTGCAGCAGAGCCAGGGGCAGGGCATGCTCGCCGCAAGCGTCAAGTGACGGAAACGAGTGCGGTGCGCGCCGTGCTGCCGGCTTGGCCGCGCCCCGAACCGCCATGAGTTCAAGGCATCGCGTCTGCATTGCAAGTGCGCTACATTGCCGGGCATGAAATCCGCGCAACTCCCCCCGGTCCGGGTCGAACCCGAAGTGCGACAGGAAATCGAGTCCGCGCTGCGTGAGGGCGAAAGCCTTTCGCAGTTCGTCGAGCAAGCCGCGCTGGAAGCGGCGCGGCGGCGCATCGCCCAGGAAGCCTTCCTCGCGCGCGGCCGAGCGTCCCTGATCAAGGCGCGGCGCACAGGACGGTTCTTCCCGGTGGATCAGGCGCTCGACGAAATGCGCGCTCGCCTCGAGCAGCGGATGAAGGCTCTCGGAGAGACCCGCGCACGCGACGGCAAGGCGTGAGCTTCTCCGTCCGCTTGACGTTCGAGGCGCTGCAGGATCTGGAACGGCTGGAAAGATTCCTCGTCGAATTGGCGCTTCGCCACGGCGATTTCGATCTGCCGCTTCGCGCCGCCGACGCGATCCGGCAAGAGATGCGCATCCTCCAAACGAACCCCTACACCTGTCGCAAGGTGGGCCCCAACCCGTTGGAGCGGGAACTGGTGATCCCGTTCGGGAGCAGCGGCTACGTTGCCTTGTTCGAGATCATCGGCGAAGGTGAAGTCGTCGTGAGCGCGATCCGGCACCAGCGCGACGACGATTACCACTGACGGCCTGCGCGGTGAAGACGCTCTTGCCCCAGTCCCCGCGCTCGCGCACGCTGAGCACCTTCTCGACGCGGTCGTAGAAGGGCGCGAGGTCGGCCTGCGAGAAGGGCTCGCCCTCGTCGTTGGTGAGGCCGCTGGCCGCGTTCCGCTTGGCGATGTCGCGCGCGTGCGCGCGCAAGGCAAGACGACGCTCGTCATCGCGCACCGCCTCTCGACCGTGGTCGACGCGCACGAGATCCTCGTCCTCGACCACGGCCGCATCGTCGAGCGCGGGACGCACGCGCAACTGCTGGCACTCGGCGGGCGCTACGCGCGGATGTGGGGGCTGCAGCAGAGCCAGGGTTGGATCGTCCCTGCCCATGGGCTCGCCTGACCGACGACGCGGTGTGGCTTTGTGCGCGGCTCAGCGGACGGTCGCGATATGCTTCTTGCCGACCGCGCTGCGCTGCAGCTTGCCTTCACGCAGCAGGAGGCCGAGCACGCTGTACGAGAGGTAGTCCTTCGAGCCGCCGTCGTATTCGCTGCGCAATCCCAGCAGGCTCGCGGCATCCGAGTTCGTGATGCCAGCCGGATTGGCCTGCGCAAGTTCAAGCACCGCGTCCTTCAGCAGCGTCAGGCCGAGTTGCGCCTTTTCCTTCGACCCCGCGGGGACGACGATGCTTGCGCGCGCCTTGCCCGCGACGCCGGAGGGCACGACCGTATTCGTCAGCAGCCCGCCGGTGTCGACGGTGCCGAAGGCCGCGATCAATTCCGCTTCAAGACGGATGGCCTGCTGATCGGTCAGAGCGTCGACGAGCCGGGTGACGAGTACCTGCGCACCTGCGGCCTGGATCTCGCGGATCCGCTGGCCCTTTCGCGTGTCATCCGCACGGACCAGATGGTCATGCGCCCGGCTTCCGGTGCCCTTGCCGACGTAGAAGGGCAGCGCCGGCGACGATCGCGGATCCTTCAGTGCATAGACGTAGTAGCTGTGGTCGGCGGTCATGCAGCGTGCGGTCACATGGACCGCGCCATTCTCGAGCAGAGCTCGAGGGCGCTGCAAGCGCGATGTCGTCGTGCGAAATCAGCCGGGGGCAGGCGCCAGCGCCAACGCCTCCTCCAGATGCATCGCCAGCCGTGTGGCCAGCGCCATGATGGTCAGCGAGGGGTTCACCGAGAGCGTGCGCGGCAGCAGCGAGCCGTCGCCGACGTAGAGGTTCGCGACCTCGTGCGAGCGGCCGTTGCGGTCGACGACCGAGTGCTGCGGGTCGTCGCCCATGCGGCAGCCGCCTTGCGTGTGCGTGGAGATGATGCCGGTCCAGCAGACCTGCTTCGCGCCCGCGGCCTCGAGCACGCGGCGGCTGAAGGCGAGGGCCGCATCCAGGCGCGCGTGTTCGCGGGGCTGGAAGTCGACCGTGATCTGCTCACAGCCGTCGGAGCCGAGGCTGACCGCGCCGTGGTTCTCGTCGTTGACCATCGCCAGCACGCCGACCCAGCGCCGGTAGGCGCGCAGCGCCTCGATCAGCGGCTGGCCCCACAGCGGCCCGCGCTCGTCGCGGATCGTCGTGCCGAAGGCGACCGGGTCCATGATCGTCGAGGTCTCGAGCACGAAGCCGCCGTCCTCGTCGACCTGGTGCTGCATGCAGTGCGCGCTGATCGGGTAGACGCGGTGCGAGTCCTGGATCTCGTCGAAGAGGCCGTAGACCAGGCGCAGCGGGTGCAGGCCGACGTGCCGGCCGATGGCAGGGCTCGAGAGCCCCGAGCGCAGCAGCAGCAGCGAGGTGTTGAGCGCGCCCGCGGCGGCGACGACGAAGCGGCCGCGCGCCTCCTGCGTGTGGCCGTCGGCCGTCTGCCAGCGCACCCCGGTTGCGCGCGGACCGCCGCCGGTGCCCTCGATCAGAATCCGGTTCACCTGTACGCCGGTGCGCAGCTCGAGCCCTCCTTCGGCCAGCGCGCGCGCGATGTAGGCGTTCATCGTCGACTTGCCGCCGTCGGTCGGGCAGCCCTGCAGGCAGGAGCCGTAGCTCAGGCACTTGGCGTCGGTGTAGGACATCACCGGCTCGACGTCGGTGCCGAGCGCCCGGAAGCCCGCCTGCGCGGTGAAGACGCTCTTGCCCCAGTCGCCGCGCTCGCGCACGGTGAGCACCTTCTCGACGCGGTCGTAGAAGGGCTCGAGGTCGGCCAGCGAGAAGGGCTCCCCGTCGTCGTTCGTCAGGCCGCTGGCCGCGTGCCACTTGGCGATGTCGCGCTCGTGCGCGCGCAGCGCGACCTTGGTGTTGATCGTCGTCGAGCCGCCGACGCTCTTGCCCGAGAGGAAGGCGACGACGTCGCCACCGGGCAGCGGCGCGAAGCGCATCGGCCAGTAGAGGTCGTGATTGGCCTTGACCTCGAAGCGCTTGAAGTCGGCCGAGGTGAGGTGCCGTCCGGCTTCCAGCAGCAGCACCTTGCGGCCGCCGAGCGCCAGCTCGGAGGCGATCACGCCGCCGCCGGCGCCGGAGCCGACGACGATCACGTCGAAGCGTTCGCTCATCGTCCCCTCCTTCAGCGCATGCCAAGCCAGGACCAATCGCGCTCGAGGTCGACCGGGCGCGGCACCTCGAAGCCCATTTCCGCCCAGGCACCGGGGCCGGGTGCGCCGGGTGCGACGAAGTCGCTGCAGAAGGCTTCGACGGCCAGCGCGCGCACGAGCGCGAATTCGGCGCTGCGCTCCTGCGCAGCGAGCGCCTCGGCCGTCGTCGCGCCGGCGAGTGCGTCGATCGCCTGCAGCGCGGCCTGCTGCAGCGGTGGCGGCGCCTTGGCGAGCGCGGCATCGGTGTAGACCGCCGGGCCGATGCGCGACGAGCCGGGCACGATCAGCTCGCACAGGGACTCGTAGTTCGCCGCGCGCTGCGCATCGAGGATCTTCATACTCATCGCATCTCTCCTGTCGGATGCCTGCCGGAGCCGGTGCCGGCCGAGGTCACTAGACTAACGGTTGATGGAAACCAAGTGGCTCGAGGACTTCATCGCGCTGGCGGAGACGCGCAGCTTC
>JAIXKR010000033.1:14640-33805 GCA_026932235.1 Burkholderiales bacterium | reverse complement strand
GCGATGGCCAAGCTCTACGCCAACGAGATGGTGCAGCGTGTCACCAACGAGGCGCTGCAGATCCACGGCCACGCCGGGTTCACGCGCGCGCTGCCATTGGAGCGCATGGTTCGCGATTCGCGCGGCTTCGCACTCGGCGGCGGCACCACCGAGATCCTGCGCAACACGATTGCGGCCATGGTCTACGGGCGCGCGTTCGATCAACGCAGGGGCTGAGCGTTCGGGCTGGTCAAGCCGATCAGGGCTTGATCGGTGCGGCCGTATCTCACATGGGGGGGGCGCGCGATCGTGCCATCGGCGTGCAGCGACTCGATGGCGGCATCGTCGTAGCCCAGTTCGGACAGGATGGCGCCGGCATGCTCGCTCAGCCGCGGTGGCAGCGCGTCGGCGCAGCCGGGATTGGCGGAGAGCTTGACCGGCAGACCCAGCGAGCGGTGGCCCTGTTTGTCCACCACCATGGCGCGGTGAACCGCGTGCGGCTGTGACAGCGCCTGCGCCACGTCGTTCACTGGCCCCGCCGGTACGCCGTGGCGCATCAGATCCTCGCACAGCGCCGCAGCCGGAATCTTGACCAGCGTGCGTTCGATCTCGGCGCGCAGCGCATCACGATTGGCCAGCCGCAAAGAGCTGTCGGTGAAGCGCGGGTCCTCGGCCAGGTCGGGGCGCGACACGCATTCGCAGAACCGCTTGAACTGTCCATTGTTGACGACGCCGAGGAAGACCTCGCCGTCGGCCGCCGCATAGCGGTCGTAGGGCGCGATGTTGGGGTGGGCGCTGCCCATGCGCTGCGGGATGTGGCCGGAATAGAACCAGTTCGAAGCATGCGGCACCAGCAGTGCCAGGCCGGTGTCGAACAGCGTGGCCTCGACGCGCTGGCCGAGGCCGCTGCGCTCGCGCGCCGCCAGCGCCAGCAGGACGCCGCTGAGCGCGTTGTAGCCGGTGAGGTAGTCGACCACCGGCACACCGAGTCGCAGCGCGCCTGAGTCGGACGTGCCGTTGACGCTCATCAGGCCGCAGATCGCCTGCAGCACGGCGTCATAGCCGGGCAGGCCGCCCAGCGGCCCGTCGGCGCCGAATCCGCTGACGCTGCAATAGATCAGCCGCGGGTGGTGTGCCGCCAGCGTGGCCTCGTAGCCCAGGCCCCACTTCTCCATGGTGCCGGGCATGAAATTCTCGATCAGCACATCGGCACCGGCAAGCAGACGTTCGAGCACGGCGCGGCCCGCCGCGCTCGACAGGTCGACGGCGATCGATCGCTTGCCGCGGTTCAGCGCGCCGAAGTAGGCCACTTCGCCGCGCTCGTCCAGAGGTGGGCCGAAGCGGCGTGCCTCGTCGCCGTCGGGCGGCTCGACCTTGATGACGCTGGCGCCGTGATCGGCGAGCATCTGCGCGCACAGCGGGCCGGCCAGCACCCGCGAGAGGTCGAGCACGCGCAGGCCGGCCAGCGCGCCGAGTGGGGGCTGGCCCATGTCACGCCCCTGCAAGCAGACGCTGGGCTTCGGCTCGGACGGCGGCCGGCATCGGTACCGACCGGCGCGCTGCCAAGTCGAAGAACAGCGCGGCAACAAGGATCGTGGTGATCACTTCGCCGCTGGCCGAATCCACGACGTAATGCACCAGGTGATAGACCTTGTCGCTCAGCGCGAGCATGCCACTGCGGATCTCCACCGCCGCGCCGGCGCGCAGTGGCCGGTGATACGAGATGTCGTAGTCGAGTGCTGCCGATCCCAGCCCGCTCGCGAGCAGTTCGGCGCGGTCGATCTTCATCGCCCGGAACAGATGGGTGATGGCGTCGTTGAAGCGCGCAATGTGCGCACGCGGCGGCGCCACGCCAGCTGAATCGCACTCCCAGGATTCGACCGAGCCGCGGTAGGTCAGCAGCAGGCGATCCACCTGCGGCGACGCCGGCAAGAGCTGCGCGATCGGCGGCGGCGGCTGCAGTTCCGCCAGTTCGCCGGCCAGCATCGCTGCGGCCGCCGCGACCTCATCGGGCCAGGGCAGGGGGGTCGCGAGGTCTGGCCCGACCCAGCGCAAGCGCGTCTCGAACGCCGCCGACTCGACGCCGGTCTCCTGGTTGACCATGCGGCTGGCGATGTCCAGCGTGCCGTCTGCCGCCACGGCGCGAATGCCCGAACGGATGAAGTAGATGTCGCCGGCGCGCAGTTCGCGCTTGAACAGCGCGCGGTCGGTGACCGGCATCAGGCTATCCGCCAGGCTGCGCAGGCGCGACGGCATCAAGCCCAGTCGGGCGGCCAGATGGGCCTGCGCATCGCTGGCCTTGGCCAGGTAGAACTGCACGTTCAGGTGGCCCCACTGGTCGCACTCCCACGGGTTGATGGCGCCGCGTCCGGTGACGAATGTTGGCGCGCTCATGGCGCAGCCTCCGGCAGCAGACGTTCCAGCGCTCTGGTCAGAATGGTCGGGTCCAGCGGCGTCGAGCGGCGCGCATCGAGGTCCATGTTGACGGTATAGACCTTGGACGTCATCGCCACCTGGCCGGTCTCGACGTTCGTCAGCCGGTGGTAGAAGGTCAGCCGCTTCTCGCTGGCCTCGAGCACGCCGCTGTCCATGCGCAGCAGGTCGCCGGCGCGCAGTTCCTTGAGGTAGGCGATCTCCTGCTTGACCGCAGCCGGCGCCTGACGGCGCTCGCGGATGAAGGCCGGCGTGATGCCGATCGAGGCCATCACGTGCCAGGCGGCGTCGGAGACCTTGGCGACGTAGAACTGGACGTTCATGTGGCCCAGGTGGTCGCACTCGGTGGGCGCCACGCGGCCAAGGTGGGTCTCGACGAACAGGGGAGTTTCGGTGCACAAGGCGTTCATCACTCTTCGGGTTTGTAGTTCGTTTCCCTGACGATGCGCCGCCACTTCGCGATGTCGGCCTCGATGGTCCCGGCCAACTGCACAGGTGTGCTGCCGATCGGTTCGTAGTTGAGCGCCGCGAGGCGTTCGCGCACGTCGGGCAGCGCCACGATGCGCGCTACCTCGGCCGACAGAAGCGACACGATCTCCGGCGGCGTGCCGGCGGGGGCCAGGAATGCGACCCACGAGTCGAGGGTGATGCCCTTGATGCCGGTCTCTTCGAGGGTGGGAACGTCGGGCAGAAGCGGCGATCGCTTGGGCAGGAGCACTGCCAGCGGCCGGATCCTGCCCGACTTGATGTGCCCCATGCCGACGAACGGATCTACCACCGCGTCGACCTCTCCCGAGACCACGGCCGCGAGCTGCGGCCCGGTACCCTTGTACGGCACCATCGTGATGTCCGCCTTCAACTCCAGCTTCAATTGCTCGCCGATCAGGCGCAACAGCGAGGTGCCGGCGCCGTAGCTGAAGCGCCCGGGGCGTGTGCGAGCCTCGGCGGCGAACTCCTGCATCGTGCGCACCGGCAGCGCAGCGTTCACGACGAACACGCCACCCGGGTTGGCGACGAGCGAGATCGGCGTGAAGTCCCTGACCGGATCGAACGGCGCCTTGTAAAGGACCGTGGCAAGGGTCTGGGCGCTGGCCACCGTCATCAGCAGCGTGTAGCCGTCGGGGGCCGCCTTGGCGACGGTGTCCGTGCCGATGATGCCGTTGGCGCCGGGCCTGGGATCGACGTTGACAGTCTGCTTGACCGATTCGGCCAGCTTGGCCGCCACGAGCCTCGCGACCACGTCGGTGGTCCCGCCGGGGCCGAACGGCACGACGATGCGCAACGGCTTTGTCGGATACGGCTCCGCGGCGGACGCCCACGGCGCCGCAACGAGCGCGCTGGACAGGGCGATGAACCGCAGGGTCCGCAGGAGCGACGCAAGTCTCATGACGGGTGTGCCTTGGTGGGTTGTCTCGAAACGGACGAGCGCAGGCTCATTGGGCCTGGATACCCGCCGCCTTCACGGTGGCGGCGACCGATTTCAACTCGGCACGGTGCAGGGTCGCGAGCTCGTCGGCGTTACCCGGCCGTGGTTCGAAGCCGATGGAGCGAATCCTTTCCTGGATCGTTGATTCCATCAGGATGGCATGCAGTTCGCTGCGCAGCTTGGCAACGGCGTCGGGCGGCGAGCCTGCCGGCGCGAAGAAGCCGACCCAGGCCGAGTACGCCATGCCGGGTACCCCGGCTTCGACCACGGTCTCCAGATCGGGCGCCAATGCCGAACGCTGCGCACCGGTCTGCGCGAGCGCACGAAGCCGGCCGGCCTTGATGTTGGGCAGGCTCGCCGACAGCGGCTCGCAGACGACGTCGATCTGACCCCCGATCAGGTCCGTGAGGCCCTGGGCCGACGACTTGTACGGAACCTTGAGCAGATCGACCCCGGCCGCGGCCTTGAAGAGCTCGGTGCACAGCAGTGCCGAACTGGTGCCTGAACCGTAGGTGAGCTTGCCCGGTGTAGCCTTGGCCGCGCTGACCAGATCGCGCACCGACTTCAACGGGGAGGCGGCTGGCACGACGAAGACGAAGGGCGCGTCGGCGGCCAGTGCCAGCGGCACGAAGGCCTTCAGCGGGTCGACCGGAAAACTGGCGTAGAGAATCGCATTGGCCGCCACCGTGGTGTTCGAGCCGATCAGCAGCGTATGACCGTCGGGCGCCGCCTTGGCCGCTGCAGCAACACCCAGCACGCCGCCCGCACCGGCACGGTTGTCGATGACGACGGTCTGGCCGAGCCGCTCGCCCAGCGCCTGCCCGACCAGTCTTGCGATGGCATCCGTGCTGCCGCCGGCCCCCTGCGGAACCACCATCTGCAGCGGTTTCGAGGGCCAGGCCTGGGCCTGTGCCGGGTCCGGTTGCACGAGGCAAACCAGGGCCGATACCGCGACGGCAAACTTCAGATAGTTCATGCAAGTCTCCAATGTGGTGCCATTGACATCAAACAACGGCCGCAGCGCGCGGACCCAGCGAGCAGCGCTGTACGTGTCCGGCAGCGCTGCATAGAATTCATGCGGGCCGATTCGGCCTGTCCGATGGAGACCCCATGACCGAAGCCGCGGTGCTCGTGAGCCGCCGAGATCTCGTCTGCGAGATCACCCTCAACCGACCCGCGCATCGCAATGCCATGTCGCCCGAGATGCTGGGCCCGTTCCAGCAGGTCATCGACCAGGTCAAGGCCGACCGCGACATCCGTTGCGTCGTCATCACCGGCAACGGTGCCAGCTTCTGCTCGGGCGCCGATTTCCGCAGCGGCATCCTCGACCGCGGCAACGAACAGCCTCACGATGCGTCCTACGGCATCTACCGTCCGTTCCTGACCATCCTGGACGTGCAGGTGCCGGTGATCGCAGCGATGAACGGCCACGCCATCGGTGGTGGTTTCGGTCTGGGCCTGGTCTGCGACCTGCGGGTGGCCAACCGCGAGGCTCGCTATGGCGCGAACTTCGCCCGCCTGGGCATCCATTCGGGCATGGCCATCAGCTACCTGCTGCCGCGCATCACCAGCGTGCCGCGCGCGGCCGAACTGCTGTTCACCGGGCGTGTGTTCTCCGGCGCCGAGGCCGCCGACATGGGCATCGCCAACTACGCCGTCGAGCCCGGCCAGGTGCTGGCGAAGTCGCGCGAACTCGCCGCCGAGATCGCCGCCTGCGCGCCGGTGGCCGTGCGCATGATGAAGCGCAGCCTGTACCGCGGACTGAACTGGGACCCCAAGGCGGCCGGCGAGATCGAGGCCTTCGCGCAGTCGCGCACGCTCGAGATGGCCGACGCGAAGGAGGGCGTGGCGGCCCTGCTGGAGAAGCGCCAGCCGCAGTTCCGCGGCGTCTGACGGCGGCTGCGCGGCGGGGGCAGTCAGCGCCTGCATGGCCTCAGCCCCCGGTGGCCTGGCTCGATGTGACGCCGGCCTCCACCAGCGCGGCGATCTCGGCCGGCGAGTAGCCGGCTTCCTGCAGCACCTCGGTGCTGTGCTGGCCGAGCAGCGGCGGCAGCCGGCCGATGGTCAGCGGCGTCTTCGACCAGCGCGACGGCGGCCGCAGGCTGACCACGGTGCCTTCGCTCGGGTGCTCATGGCGCTCGAAGAAGCCGATGGCCTTCAGGTGCTCATCGTCGAGCAGCGACTCCAGCGAATGCATCGGCCCGGCGGGCACGTCGGCCTTTGCGAGCAGTTCCAGCCACTGCGCGGTGGTGCGGGTGCGGAAGGTCGCGTCGAGGAAGGCGTAGACCTCGGCCGAATGGTTGGTGCGGGCCTGCAGCGTGGCAAAGCGGGGGTCGTTCATGCGCTCGCCTTCGCCGATGCCATCGAGCACTGCGCGCCACTGGCGGTCGTTGATGATGAAGGTGCAGAGGTAACCGTCGAGCGTGCGGAACGGTCGCCGGTCGTGGCTGAGATGGCGCGGGTAGCCGGGCGGCCCCAATGCGGGCTCGAAGCTGGCGCCCATCAGGTGGTCGCCCAGCACGCCCTGCACCAGCGATTCGAACATCGGCACCTCGACCGCCTGGCCCTCGCCGCTGCGCAGCCGGTGGACCAGCGCCCCGAGCACGGCGTTGACCAGGCAGATGCCCGAGTAGCGGTCGGCCATCGCCATCGGGATATAGCGCGGCTCCTCGGCGCCGGCGCGCTCGAAGAGGCTGGGGATGCCCGACATGCCCTGCATCAGGTCGTCGAGCGCGGGCTTGGCCGCATACGGGCCGTCCTGGCCGAAGCCGACCGCTCCAACGTACACGATGGCCGGGTTTGCGGCGGACACGGCTTCGTACGACAGACCCAGCCGCGCCATCGCGGCCGGCCTCACGTTGTAGATGAAGATGTCGGCGTTCTCGGCCAGCCTGAGCACGGCATCGCGCCCGGCGGCCTGCTTCAGGTCGAGAACGATGCTGCGCTTGTTGCGGTTGTTCTGCTGGAAGATGCCGCCCATGCCGGGACTGCGCGTCGGGCCGATCGCGCGCACGAGGTCGCCTTCGACGGGTTCGACCTTGATCACGTCGGCACCCATGTCGCCGAGGATCTGCGTCGCGAAAGGGCCCATCAGATAGCCGGTCAGGTCGAGCACCCGGATGCCGTGCAGCGGTGTCAAGTCGGGCTCCTGTCAGCAGCTTGGGGCCGCATCGTCATCGGCTGGTGGCGGCAACGATGGCTTGCCAGGCGCTGGGCGCACCGGCATCGCGCAAGGCCTGCACAAGCTCGCGCGCCCAGTAGGCTTCGGCGCCGTGCTCGTCGCGCCAGGCCAGCATCCGGCGGGTGCTTTGATGCAAGGGGTGTTCGGCGGTGACGCCCATCGCGCCGTGAAGCTGGTGTGCGATCCGCGCGCACAGGCCCGCAGCCTCGCCAGCGCGCAGCTTGCCCGCCGCGATCGCTGCCACGGACCAGGGCCCCTCGCCGGTGTCCGCCGCCGCCTGGACCGCGACGCGCACGGCCGCGGTCTCTTCGGCGAGCTGCGCCAGCTGGTGCTGCACGGCCTGGAACTGGCCGATGGCGCGGCCGAACTGCACGCGCTCGCCGGTGTAGGCCAGCGTCAGCGCGAGCACGCGGCGGCAGGCGCCGGCGATCTGCGCGGCGCGCAGCAGCGCGGCACGGCCGAGCACATCGGTATGTCGCAGCCCCGGCAGGGGCAGGCAGGCCACGCCGGGCGAGGTCAGCGCCAGGTCGCGCACCGAAACGCAGTCGCGCGGGTCGCCGGCCGGTGCGCGGTCGGGCGCGGTCGTGTACGAACCGCTCGGCAGGTACAGCAACCAGGCCTCGGCGTTGGCGTCGGAGCCGATGCCGACCATCACGAGCCCCGCGCTGCATGCCGCCCATGGCACGTGGCGCGCCTCGATGGCGACGCACCCTTGGCGATGCGCTGCGGCCAGGTCGACCGTGGTGCAGGCAAAGCTCAGCGGCCCGACCATGGCCTGCAGGCCGGCGCGGTCGAGCAGCCAGCCGGCGAGCACGGTCTCGGCCACCGGCAGCGGCAGGTTGGACTCGCCTGCGCGTTCGAGCAAGGCGCAGGCGTCGGACCAGTCACCGCCCGCGCCGCCGCGCTCCTCAGGGACCAGCAGCTGTGCGGGCGTCAGGGCCTCAAGCTCCGACCACAGGGCTTGCGGCCAGGTGCCGGCGTCGGCGCTGGCGACCACATCGGTGCCGCAGCGCTGGGCAAACAATCGTTCGGCCGCCTCGGCCAGGTGGCGCGCGAGTTCGCTCATTTGCCTTGCAGGTTCTTCGCGATCATGTTGCGCAGCACTTCGTTGGTGCCGCCGCGCAGGTTGTAGGTGGGCGCCAGCGGCAGCGTGTCGGCCATCAACTGCTCCAGCGCGTCGTCGCCGGCCACGCGGGGGTCGGCGGTCATTGCCTCGCGCACGATCTCGATCGCGTCGCGTTCGAAGTTGGTGCCCAGGTCCTTGACCATCGCGGCCTCGATCACCGGCGACTGGCCGGCGCCGAGCGCGCCCCAGACCCCCAGGCTCATGTTGCGCAGCGTCATCAGCCGCGCCAGCAGGCGGCCGGCGGCGATGTCGCCCACGGCCGCCGGGCCGGCCAGCACGAGCTGCAGGCAGCGTTCGACCAGCGGCATCGTGCTGAGGAAGCGCTCGGGGCCGCTGCGCTCGTAGGCCAGCTCGCTGCTCACCTGCTTCCAGCCGTCGCCGGCGTTGCCCACCAGACGCTCGGACGGCACCTGCACGTTGTCGAAGATCACCTCGTTGAAGTGGTGGCTGCCGTCGAGCATGCGGATCGGGCGGATCGTCACGCCCGGCGCCTTCAGGTCGACGATGAGCTGGCTCAGGCCGGCATGGCGCGCCTTGGGGTCGGCCGGCGCGGTGCGGCACAGCACGATGGCGTAGTGGCAGAGGTGGGCGCCGCTGGTCCACACCTTGCGGCCGTTGAGCATCCAGGTGGCGTCGGCCAGCTCGGCGCGGCTGCGCACCGAAGCCAGGTCGGAGCCGACATCCGGCTCGCTCATGCCGATCGCGAAATAGGTGGTGCCGGCTGCGATGCGCGGCAGGAACTCCTGGCGCTGCGCCTCGTTGCCGAAGCGCATCAGCAGCGGGGCGCTCTGGCGTGCCGCGATCCAGTGCGCACCGACCGGCGCGCCGGCGGCGAGCAGTTCCTCGTTGATCGTCAGCGTGTCGAAGGCACTGCCGCCGCGCCCGCCGTATTGCGTGGGCCAGTGGTAGCCGATCCAGCCGCGTTCACCCAGACGGCGGCTGAAGTCCGAGGCGAGGCTCTCGGTCCACGAGTTGCACCGCGGCGTGATGCGGCCGCTGGCGATCTCGTCGGCGACGAAGGCGCGCACGGCACTGCGCAGGCCGGCGGTGCTGGCGCCCACGCAAGGAAGTTCGAAATCGGGTCGGAGGAACAGCATGCGGCAGTGGCGTGAGGCGGGGCCGGAGCCCAGCCCCGGTGAACACGATCAGGCCCGGCGGGCTGGTGCATCATGCACCGGAGAGAGTATCCTGCCAACTGTTAGTTTGATCACTCCGGCGCAACCCGAACCAAGGCCACACCATGTCCAACCGCTCGCTCGACGACCTCAACCCCGGCGACGTCTTCAAGAGTTACGGCCGCACCGTGACCGAGACCGACATCGTCAACTTCACCTGCCTGGCCGGCCTGAAGCTGCCGATCTTCATCAACGAAGAGTTTGCCAAGAAGCACACCGACTTCGGCGGCCGCATCTGCCCCGGCCTGCTGACGGCCAGCATCGCCGCCGGGATGATGGAGGAGATCCTCGGCCCGGCGACCATTGCCGCGCTCGAACTGACCGACTTCAAGTTCACGGTGCCGGTGCGCCCCGGCGACACGCTGCGCGCCGAGATCACGGTCGAAGGCAAGAAGAACCTGTCGGACGGCAAGCGCGGCGTGATGAGCGGCCGTGTGCGCGTGTTCAACCAGCGCGCCGAGCAGGTGTTCGAGTTCAGCGAGAAGTTGATGATGCGCCGCGGCCGGGTCGACAACCTGGTCTGACGGGTCAGGGCCGGGCGCTGGGCACGATCAGCGCATCCAGCGCCAGCGCACCCTGGCCATGCGGCAGCACGACGAAGGGGTTGATGTCGATGCTCTCGATGGCGGTCTCGTGCCGCGCGGCATAGACCGACAGCGCGGCAATCGCGTTCGCGAGCGCATCTTCGTCCGCAGGCGGCTGACCGCGCAGTCCCGTCAGCAGGATGCGGCCCTTGACCTCGTCGATCATCGCGCGCGCCTCGTCCACGCCGAAGGGCGCGACGCGGAAGGCCACGTCCTTGAAGGCCTCGACGAAGACGCCGCCCAGCCCGAACATCACGACCGCGCCGAACACCGGGTCGCGCACCACGCCGAGGATGGTCTCGACGCCCTTGCCGGCCATCTGGGCGACGACCACGCCGTCGATCCGCGCCTGCGGCGCATGGGTCTTCGCGCGTTGCAGCAGCGTGCCGAAAGCCGAGCGCACCTGGGCCTCGTCCTGCAGGCCGACGATCACGCCACCGATCTCGCTCTTGTGCGCGATGTCGGCCGAGGCGATCTTCAGCACCACCGGATAGCCGATCTCCGCAGCGCAGCGCGCGGCGGCGTCCGCGGTCGCGGCGACGAGCTCGCGCACCACCGGGATGCCGGCGCGGGCGAGCACGGCCTTGGCCTCGGCCTCGTTGACGGCATGACGCGGCGGCGCCGAAGCCGTCGTCGGCAGGACCGGTGGTGCTGAGCGCGTGCGGGCGCGTTGCGCTTCCTGCGCGAAGTACACCAGGGCCCGCGCGGCGCGCACCGCGCGCGTGGGTTCGTCGAACAGCATCACCCCGGCGGCCTCGTAGACCTTGCGCACCTCGGGCGAGGCCAGCATCGACACGATCACCGTGCGGTCGGGGAAGCGGGTCAGCACCTTCTGCAACTGCAGCAGCAGCGCGCTGCTCAGATCGAGCACCTGGCCGACGCTGGACAGGAAGGCGACGATCAGGTCGTAGCCGCCTTCTTCCAGCATGAGCACGAAATTCTTCTCGAACAGGCTCAGGTCGTTGACCAGCTGCGCCGTCATGTCGACCGGGTTGCGGGGGCCGCAGAAGGGCAGGATCGCCTTCAGCCGGCGCTGCGCGTCGTCGGGCATCGGCGCCACGTCGAGCCCGCACTCGGCGGCCACGTCGGCCATCAGCGCGCCGACGCCGCCCGAAACGGTGAGCAGCCCCAGGCGGTGGCCCTTCGGCTGAGGCGTGGAAAGCGAGCAGGCATAGGCAACGTCGAAGAGTTCGTCGATGCTGCGTGCGCGGTACACGCCGTACTGCCTGAACAGCCCGTCGTAGACCTGGTCCGATCCGGCCAGCGACGCAGTGTGCGACGCCGCCGCTTGCGCACCGGCTTCGGAGCTGCCCACCTTCATGACGACGATGCGCTTGCCGTTGTCGCGCGCCAGTTCCAGCGCCTCGATCAGCCGGTCCTTGTCGGTGGCGGCCTCGATGTAGCCGACGATGACCTGGGTGCCCTCGTCCTGCGCGAAATGGCTGACGCAGTCGGCGAAGTCGACATCGCTCTGGTTGCCGGTGGTGACCCACAGGTTCAGGCCCAGGCCGCGCTGGCGGATCAGCGACAGGCAATAGCCGCCGAAAGCACCGCTCTGGCTGACCAGGCTGATGCGGCCTGGCACCAGCCCGAAGCCCGCGGCGCTGGGCGTGAAAGTGCCCAGGATGCGGCGCCTGACGTTGATCACGCCCATGCAGTTGGGGCCGACGACGCGCATGCCGCTGCGCCGCGCCAGCGCGCTGATGCCCTGCTGCCACTCGGCACCTGCACCGCCGACTTCGGCAAAGCCCGAGCTCAGCACCACCGCCGCGCCCACGCCCTTGGCGGCGCAGTCCTCGAGCGCGGCCAGCACGGCAGGTGCCGGCACCGCGACGATGGCCAGGTCGACAGGCCCCGGCACCGCCGACACGGTGGCAAACGAAGGCAAGCCCTGGATCACGGTCGCCTTGGGGTTGATGGGGTACAGCGGCCCGTCGAAGCCGCTGCCCTTCAGGAAGTCGAGCGGCCGTCCGCCGATCTTGGTGGGGTCTGACGATGCGCCGTAGACCGCGATGGCGCGCGGCTGGAACAGTGGGTGCAAGGACCCTCGGGGGGCCTCGATGGGGCTGCCCATGGCCGGCGTCAGTGGATCGACATGCCGCCGTCGGCACCGATGAGCTGGCCGGTGACGTAGCTCGCACCCTCCGAGGCCAGAAACACCCACACTGGCGCGATCTCTTCGGGCTCGGCCCAGCGGCCGAGCGGGATGCGATCGAGCGTGCGCTGCTTGAAGCGCTCGTCGGTGCGGATGGTCTCGGTCATCGGCGTGGACGCACCCGGCGCCACGCAGTTGACGATGATGTTGTAGCGCGCCAGCTCGCGTGCCGCCGACTTGGTGAAGCCGATCAGGCCGGCCTTGGCCGAGCCGTAGTTGATCTGGCCGATGGTGCCCAGGATGCCGGCGGTGGAGATGGTGTTGATGATCCAGCCGCGCTGGCGCTCCATCATGCTGCCCACCACCGCCTGCAGGCAGTTGAAGCTGCCGGTCAGGTGCACGGCCAGCACCTGGTCCCACTGGTGCGGCGTCATCTTGTGCAGCATGGCCGTGCGTGTGATGCCGGCGTTGTTGGCCAGCACGTCCACCGGGCCGAACCTCGCCACGGTCGCGGCAACCATCGCGTCGACGCCGGCGCGGTCGGCCACGTCGCACTTCAGCGCCACGGCCTGGCCGCCGGCGGCGCCGATCGACTGCGCCACCTGCTCGGCGGTCTCGAGGTTCCAGTCGACCACCGCCACCTTGGCGCCCTGCGCCGCGTAGGCCCGCGCCACCGCCGCGCCGATGCCCTGGCCGGCGCCGGTGACGATGGCGACCTTGTTGTCGAGTGCCTTGCCGCTGAACATGCCGTGATCTCCTGTGCTGGCGCCGGCCCGGGCCGGCAGGGCCGGCCGCTCCTTCGCTCGCTCGCTGGCGAACCAAACGGCCGTTTGGTAGACTCGACGATGCCACAGACATCGCCGGAGCGCCAGCCGTGAACCCCCTGACATCCACCATGCAGGCCATCGTCCTGCAAGGCTATGGCGGGCCGGATCGGTTCGCCGCCGCCGAACTGCCCGTGCCCTTGCCGCAGGACGCCGAGGTGCTGGTCCGGCTGCGCGCCAGCGGCGTGTGTTACCACGACGTGATGGCGCGCCAGGGCCACTTTCCGCGCACCGCGCTGCCGGGTGTCATCGGCCACGAGATGGCCGGCGAGGTGGCCGTGCTGGGCCCGCGCGCCGCGGGCTTTGCGGCTGGTGATCGCGTGGCCATCCTGATGAAGGACCACTGCGGTCATTGCCGCCAATGCGTGCGCGCCCGTGACCACCTGTGCGAGAACGGCTCCGGGCTGTTCGGCGAGGCCACGCCCGGCGGCTATGCCGAGTACGTGGTGGTGCCCGCCAGCGCCCTGGTGCACATCCCCGCCGGCGTGAGCTACGAGCAGGCGGCCGTGGTGCCTTGCGCGCTGGGCACGGCCTACCACGGCCTGCAGAAGGTGGCGGCCGTGCAACCGGGGGAGGCGGTGCTGATCACCGGCGCCAGCGGCGGCGTGGGCATCCATGCGGTGCAGGTGGCGCGCATGCTGGGTGCGCGCACGATCGCCGTCACCACTTCGGAGGCCAAGCGCGCCTTCCTGGTCGAGCACGGTGCCGACGACGTCGTCGTCAGCCCGGACCTCGACTTTGCCGCCCAGGTGCGCGCGTTGACCGGCGGTGCGGGCGTCGACGTGGTCTTCAACATCGTCGGCCAGATGGCCTGGGCCGCGGCGCTGAAGGCCATGGCGCTGGGCGCGCGCCATGTCTTCGTCGGCAACCTGAATGCCGCGCCGGTGTCGCTGCGCCCGGCGCATGCCATCCTCAAGGAGATGTCCTTCCTGGGCACCGATGGCGTGACACAGGCCGAGGTCGAGACCCTGCTCGAGCTGGTGCGCCTGGGACGGCTGCGGCCGGTGGTCGGCGGCAGCCTGCCGCTGGCCGAAGCGGCCCGTGCGCACCGGATGATGGAATCGCGCGAGGTCTGCGGGCGCCTCGTGCTGACGATGTGATGGGGTGGCACGATGATCGACCTGGCCGGCAAACTCTATGACCTGAGCGACGAGCAGCGCATGCTGCGTGACGCCGCTGCGGGCTTCTTCGCCGCCGACGAAGAGGGCCGACAACTTCGCGACTGGCGTGGACGCACACCCGGCTATGACCGCGCGCGCTGGCGCGAAATGGCGGCGCTGGGCTGGACTGGCCTGTGCCTGCCGGAGACCTATGGCGGCACCGGCTGCGGCCTCGCGCAGGCCGCGTTGCTGCTCGAGCAATGCGGCCGTGCGCTGGCGCCCGAGCCGCTGGTCGCCGGGGCGCTGCTGCCGGCCTGGGCGCTGCTGCATGGCTACAACGAGGCATTGCGTGTGCGCTGGCTGCCGGCGCTGGCGCGCGGCGAGCAAACGCTCGCGCTGGCCTGGCAGGAACGCGAGCACGACCAGTCCTCGCGGCCCCAGAGCCTGCGCGCCACGCCGCGCGGCGACGGCTTCGTGCTCGACGGTACGAAGCGTTTCGTGGCTGCGCCTGAAGGCGCCGGGGCTTTCGTCGTGTCGGCCCTCGCACCGCAGGGGCCGGTGCTGCTGCTGGTCCAGTCCGGCCAGCCCGGGCTGACGGCGGGCGCGCAGGCACGCGTCGACGGGGGTTTCTGGGGCGAGCTGCAGTTCAAGGGCGTCGAAGCGGGCGCGGCGCAGCTCGTCGCCGATGCGGCGCGGGCGGAAGTCGTGCTGCGGCGCGTGCTGGACCTGGCGCGCATCGCGGCTGCCGCCGAACTGCTGGGCGTGATGGGGCGCGCACTGGACAGCAGCGTGCAGTACATCGCCGTGCGCGAGCAATTCGGCTGCCCGGTCGGCAGCTTCCAGGCGCTGCAGCACCGCGCGGCGAACCTGCTGATCCAGGTCGAGCTGACGCGCGCCGTGGTGGCGCAGTCGGCCGCGCTGGCCGATGCCGAAGGCACCGATGCCGCCCGGCTGGCGGCTGCCGCCAGCCAGGCCAAGGCGCGCGCGTCGGCCGCTGCGCTGGAGGTCAGCAAGGGCTGCATCCAGTTGCACGGCGGCATCGGCTACACCGACGAATGCGCCATCGGCCTGTACCTGAAGAAGGCCATGGTCGGCGCCGCCTGGCTGGGCGCCGCGGCCTGGCACCGGCGGCGCTACAACGACCTGGCACCGGCCGGCGGCGAAGAGGCCGCGCCCGAGTGGGTCGTCGGCGGCGAGCAGCCGATCCGGCGCGACGAGTTGCGGCGCTGGCTGGCCGACAACTTCCCGCCCGAGTGGCGCTTTCCGCCCAGCCGGCTCAGCCTGCGCGACACGCGCGAGTGGCACGTGTTGCTCAACGCCCGCGGCTGGGCCGCGCCCAACTGGCCGAAGGAACACGGCGGCATGGGCCTGGGCGCCTACGAGCAGGTGGCCCTGCAGTCGGAGTTCGACCGTCACGGCATCCAGATCGCGCCCAACATGGCGGTGGTGATGCTCGGCCCGCTGATCATCCGCTACGGCACCGAAGCGCAGAAGCGCGAGATCCTGCCGCGCATCCTGTCCGGCGAGGTGCTCTGGTGCCAGGGCTATTCCGAGCCCTCGGCCGGCTCCGACCTGGCCAACCTGCGCACCTCGGCCGTGGCCGACGGCGACGACTTCATCGTCAACGGCCAGAAGATCTGGACCTCGTTCGCGCACGAGGCCGACATGATCTTCATGCTGGTGCGCACCGACCCCCAGGCCAAGAAGCAGGAAGGCATCAGCTTCCTGCTGGCCGACATGCGCAGCCCGGGCATCACCGTCAAGCGCATCCGCAACCTCAGTGGCGGCGCCGAGTTCTGCGAAGTGTTCTTCGACGATGTGCGCGTGCCGCGCGCCAACCTGGTGGGCGGGCTGCATCAGGGCTGGACGATGGCCAAGTCGCTGCTCGGCTCCGAGCGCATCATGATCGGCAACCCGCGCGGCGCGCGTGCGCCGCTGCTGCGGCTGCGCGAACTTGCGCGCACCTACGGGCTGGACGACGACGCCGCGTGGCGCGCCCGCCACGATGAACTGCGGCTCGACGTCGACGACCTGGACGCGCTGTTCGTGCGCTGCGTCGACGTGCTGCGCCGCGGCCGCAATCTGGGGCCCGAGGTCTCGATGCTGAAGATCTGGGTCACCGAGACGCAGCAGCGCGTGGCCGACCTGATGCTCGAGACCGCCGGCGAGAGCGGCGTCAGCGACCAGTCCCTGGCACTGCCGGGCGGTGCGCTGCACCCGGCCAACGTCTTCTTCTCGGCGCGACCGGCCAGCATCTATGGCGGCAGCAACGAAATCCAGCGCAACATCCTGGCCAAGGGCGTGCTAGAGCTGCCGGGCTGATCCGAGATGGAGTCCGCGCGTGTGCTGGGCATCGAACGCAACTGAACGCCGATTCCGAGGAGAACCATGCAATGAGGGAAGCCACGGCCGATTCCGGCTGGACCGAGGGGCCGGGTCCCGACGCGGCGTACGCGCAGCACCTGGCCGCCAACGAGTTCCGCATCCAGCGCTGCCGCGCGTGCAGCCGGCATGTGTTCTACCCGCGCTTGGTCTGCAGCCATTGCGGCAGCGTCGAACTCGACTGGGTGGCGGCCAGCGGCCGCGGCACGGTCCACGCCGTCAGCATCGTCAACCGCAGCGCTGAGAAGGGCGGGCCCTACAACGTGGTGCTGGTCGACCTGAGCGAAGGGCCGCGCATGATGGCGCGCGTCGACGGCGTGGCGAACGACGCGGTGCGCATCGGCATGGCGGTGCAGGCGCGCGTGGCCACCGGCGCGGATGGCACAGCCTGCGTCGTCTTCGATGCCGCCCCCGGGGGCGCAGCATGAGCGCCGGCGCGAAGCACGGCCTGCGCGGCCAGGCCGCGATCGTCGGTGCGGCGCTGGCCGGCCTGGGCGAGGCGCCGGGCCGCAGCTCGGAAGACATCGCAGTCGAGGCCAGCGTCAAGGCGCTGGCCGAAGCAGGGCTCACCACGCGCCACGTCGATGCCGTGTTCGGCTCGCTGCCCGGCAACGCCAACCCGCTGTCGGGCTTGCTGATTTCCGAGATGCTGGGCCTGCAGCCCAAGTTCACCGACAACAACCGCACCGGCGGTTCGACCTTCCTGTCATACACGCAGATGGCGGCGATGGCGCTCAAGGAGGGCCTATGCGAGACCGCGCTCATCTTCTACGGCAGCAATCAGCGCACCTCGTCGGGCAAGCTGATCTCATCGGTGAAGCCGTTCATCTACGAAGCGCCGTATGCGCCGATCTTCCCGGCCACTTCGTACGCGCTGGCGGCCTCGCGCCACATGCAACAGTACGGCACCACGCGCGAGCAACTCGCGGCAGTGGCCGTGGCGGCGCGCGCCTGGGCCAACCTCAACCCGCAGGCCTTCATGCGCGGGCCGCTGAGCGTGGCCGACGTGCTGGCGTCGCGCATGGTGTCCAGCCCGCTGACTGTGCGCGACTGCTGCCTCGTCACCGACGGCGGCGCAGCCCTGGTGATGACCACGGCCGCACGCGCCCGCGACCTGCCCAAGAAGCCGGTCTACCTGCTCGGCGCGGCGGCGGCCACGACGCACATGAACATCGTCGCGATGGCCGACCTGACGCAGACCGCGGCCATCGATTCCGGCCGGCGCGCCTTCGAGATGGCCGGCCTGGCGCCGCGTGACATCGACGTGGTCGAGCTCTACGACGCCTTCACGATCAACACCATCCTGTTCCTCGAAGACCTGGGCTTCTGCAAGAAGGGCGAGGGCGGTGCCTTCGTGGCCAGCGGGGCCATCGCACCCGGTGGCGTGCTGCCGGTCAATACCAACGGCGGTGGCCTGTCCTGCGTGCACCCCGGTATGTACGGCATGTTCACGCTGGTGGAGGCGGTGCAGCAGTTGCGCGGCGAAGCCGGCGCGCGCCAGGTGGCCGGCGCCGAACTGGCGCTGTGCCACGGCAACGGCGGTGTGTTGTCCAGCCAGATCACGAACATCCTGGGAACGGAGTCCACCCTTTGACGCAGCCGCTACCGGAGATCACGCCCGAAGCGCTGTTCCCGGACCTCGAGTTCCAGACCCGGACCGTCGCCGGCGTGGTGGCCCGCGAGGTCGGCCAGGGGCCGACGCTGATCCTGCTGCATGGCGGCACCGGCTCGTGGACGCACTGGGTGAGCAACATCCGGGTGCTGTCGCAGCACTTCCGCCTGGTGCTGCCTGACCTGCCCGGCATGGGTGAGTCGCTCGACGTGCCGGACGATTCCGATCTCGATGGCTACGGCGAGTTCCTGCTGGCCGCCGTGGTGGGCGGCCTGGTGCCGGCCGACGCGCCCTTCCTGGTGGCGGGCTTTTCTTACGGCGGCGTGATGACGGCCTGGCTGGCGGCGCGCCTGCCCGAGCGCGTGGCCGGAATCTGCCTGCTCGCACCGGGCGGATTTCCACCGGGCAGCTGGTCGCGGCCAGCCTTGCGCCCGGTGCCGGCGGGCGCCAGCGAGGCCGAGATCAACGCCGTGCACCGCCGCAATCTCGAGCTGATGATGATCGGCGACCCCAAGCGCATCGACGATCTCACCGTCGCGATGCAGCGCCGCAACCATTCGCTGACGAGGTTCAGGTCGCGTTTCCTCGGCTACCGCGACACGCTGGGTCCGAGCCTGCGCCAGACCCGTTGCCCGGTGCTGGCCATCCTGCCCGAGCGCGATCCGCTGCCGCAACCCGATGCCGCGTCGCGCGCCGCCCATCTGGAAGGCACCGCGCCGCGCATCACCTGCCGCATGGTTCCCGGCGCCAGCCACTGGGTGGCGTTCGAGGCGCCGGACGAAGTCAACCGGCTGATGATCGAATTTCTCGGTGCGCGGGGTCGCCGTGACGAAAGCGGCGCCTTCGTCTGAGAGCGCTACATGCGGAACACGGCGAACTCGGTGGGTTGGGCGGGCGTCCGGCCAGCTACGTCGAGCAGTTGGGCGAGCACGGGGCGCGTCTGCGCCGGCTCGATGATCATGTCGCACCAGAGCTGGCGGGCCCAGTTCAGTGCGCCGGCCACGTCGTCGCTGGCATCGCGCGAGGCGGCAGCGCGGGCGTTGGGCCACATCAGCAGCGCGTTGGGCTTGAAGGCACGGCCGCACAGCGCGTGGTAGGCCGCGCCGGAGGCTTGGCCGACGATGAGGGTGAACTTGGGCACGTCGGCGTTGGCCACGGCGTTGAGCAGCTTGGCGCCATGCTTGCCGATGCCGCGCTGGTCGCCCTGGTCGCTGTCGGCGAAGCCCGGCGAGTCGACCAGGAACAGCA
>JAIXKR010000033.1:13932-14630 GCA_026932235.1 Burkholderiales bacterium | reverse complement strand
CGCTGGTCGCCCTGGTCGCTGTCGGCGAAGCCCGGCGAGTCGACCAGGAACAGCAGCGGGATGTCGCGCTGGCAGCACAGCTCGACGAAGTGCGCGCCCTTGGCCGAGGCCTGCGAGGTGAGCAGGCCGTTGCCGGCCAGGATGCCGACCTCGAAGCCCTCGATGCGGGCGAAGCCGCAGACGAGGGTCTCGCCATGCAGCTGCTTGAACTCCTGGAAGCGGCTGTCGTCCACCAGACGGGCGACGATCTCGCGGCAGTCGCCACCGGCGTGTTCGCCCGTGCGTACCAGGCCGGGCAATTCCTGCGGGTCGTACCGGGGCGCCTCGACGGCGGTGCGCGTCCAGCGCAGGCGCGGCGCCTCGCCGAGATGGGCGACGATGTTGCGCGTGATCTGCAAGGCATGCGCATCGTCTTCCGCCATGTGGTCGGTGACGCCGCTGACCCTGCTGTGCATCTCGGCGCCGCCCAGCGGTTCGATGTCGATCACCTCGCCGGTGGCGGCGAATACCAGCTGCGGGCTGCCGAGGAACATCGCTCCCTGGTTGCGGATGATGACCACCTCGTCGCACAGCGCCGGGATGTAGGCTCCGCCGGCGGTGGACGGGCCATGCACCAGCGCGATCTGCGCGATGCCTTCGGCCGACATCTTGACCTGGTTGTACATGATCGACCCGGCCTGGCCTTCGTCGGGAAAGAT
>JAIXKR010000033.1:0-13922 GCA_026932235.1 Burkholderiales bacterium | reverse complement strand
ACATCTTGACCTGGTTGTACATGATCGACCCGGCCTGGCCTTCGTCGGGAAAGATGTTCTCGAGGTCGGGCAGGAAGGCGCCGCCGGACTGGACCATGGTGATGCAGGGCAGGCGGTGCTGCCAGGCGAACAACTGCGCGCGCACGTGGCGCTTGGTCGTCATGCCGAACATGGTGCCGCCCTTCACCGTCGGGTCGTTGACGATCAGCATGCAGGCGCGGCCCCAGACTTGGCCGACTCCGGTGATGATGGTCGCCCCCGGCGGCACGCCCTCGTAGAGATCGGCCGCGGCGAGCTGGCCGATTTCCAGGAACGGCGAGCCCGGGTCGAGCAGGGCGGCGATGCGTTCGCGCGGCAGCATCTGGCCGCGGCCCTTGTTCAGCTTGCGTGCCTTCTCGTTGCCGCCCACGCAGGCTTCCTCGCGCCGCGCCTGCAGGGCCGTCATCAGCGCCAGGCAGGCTTGGCGCCGGCGCCGGAACGTCGCCGTGTCGATGGTGATCGCGGACGACATCGGGTTCATGGGCGAAGTGCGGGACGACGGTGGGCGGCCGCTACATGCGGAACACGGCGAATTCGGTGGGTTTGGCGGGCGTCCGGCCGGCCACGTCGAGCAGCTGGGCGAGCACGGTGCGGGTCTCGGTCGGGTCGATGACCATGTCGCACCACAGATGGCGAGCCCAGTTCAGCGCGCCGGCCACGTCGTCGGCGGCGTCGCGCGAGGCGGCGGCGCGGGCGTTGGGCCACATCAGCAGCGCGTTGGGCTTGAAGGCGCGGCCGCACAGCGCGTAATAGGCCGCGCCGTAGGCTTCGCCGACGATGAGGGTGAACTTGGGCACATCGGCGTTGGCCACGGCATTGAGCAGCTTGGCGCCATGCTTGCCCACGCCACGCTGGTCGCCCTGGTCGCTGTCGGCGAAGCCCGGCGAGTCGACCAGGAACAGCAGCGGGATGTCGCGCTGGCAGCACAGCTCGACGAAGTGCGCGCCCTTGGCCGAGGCCTGCGAGGTGAGCAGGCCGTTGCCGGCCAGGATGCCGACCTCGAAGCCCTCGATGCGGGCGAAGCCGCAGACGAGGGTCTCGCCATGCAGCTGCTTGAACTCCTGGAAGCGGCTGTCGTCCACCAGACGGGCGACGATCTCGCGGCAGTCGCCACCGGCGTGTTCGCCCGTGCGTACCAGGCCGGGCAATTCCTGCGGGTCGTACCGGGGCGCCTCGACGGCGGTGCGCGTCCAGCGCAGGCGCGGCGCCTCGCCGAGATGGGCGACGATGTTGCGCGTGATCTGCAAGGCATGCGCATCGTCTTCCGCCATGTGGTCGGTGACGCCGCTGACCCTGCTGTGCATCTCGGCGCCGCCCAGCGGTTCGATGTCGATCACCTCGCCGGTGGCGGCGAATACCAGCTGCGGGCTGCCGAGGAACATCGCTCCCTGGTTGCGGATGATGACCACCTCGTCGCACAGCGCCGGGATGTAGGCTCCGCCGGCGGTGGACGGGCCATGCACCAGCGCGATCTGCGCGATGCCTTCGGCCGACATCTTGACCTGGTTGTACATGATCGACCCGGCCTGGCCTTCGTCGGGAAAGATATTGGCCAGGTCGGGCAGGAAGCCGCCGCCGGACTGCACCATGGTGATGCAGGGCAGACGGTGCTGCCAGGCGAACAACTGCGCCCGGGTGTGGCGCTTGGTCGTCATGCCGAACATGGTGCCGCCCTTCACGGTGGCGTCGTTGACGATCAGCATGCAGGCGCGGCCGCTGACCTGACCGACGCCGGTGATGATGGTCGCCCCCGGAGGCACGCCGTCGTAGAGGTCGGCGCCGGCGAGGTGGCCGATCTCCAGGAACCGCGAGCCCGGGTCGAGCAGGGCAGAGATGCGCTCGCGGGGGAGCATCTGACCACGGCTCTTGTGCAGCTTGCGTGACTTCTCGTTGCCACCCAGCGTGGCCTCGTCGCGGCGCGGCTGCAGCGCCGCCATCCGCGACAGGAAGGCGGCGCGCCGGCGTTGGAAGTCGGCACTGTCGGTGGCGATGTCGGATTGGATCGGTTGCATGGGGTTCTGGTGCGGCGCCGGTAGGGTGGCACGGGTTGGCAGCCTAACGAATGTTTGTTATCTTACCGGCCTTGTTGCACCCATTGCAATCCACGGACACCCTCGGATGAAATCCCCGAAACTCGCGGCGCGGCCCGCATCAGGCCTGCCGTGTGCCGGCAGGAGCGCGCGATGAGCGTCGTCAAGTCGGCCCTGTCGGCCAGCCCCGAAGAGTTGCGCGCCAACCGCGACTTCTACGAAGGCCGCGTGGCCGATCTGCGCGCGCGCCGTGCCGCGGCGATGGCCGCCGGCACCGATGCTGCGCGCACGGCTCTGCGCGAAGCCGGCCAGCTGTTGGTGCGCGAGCGCGTCAGCGCGCTGCTCGACCCGGGTTCGCCGTTCCTCGAGCTGTGCCAGCTGGCCGGTGAAGGCCTGCACGGCGACACCGTGCCGGGCGCCGGCATCGTGGTAGGCGTGGGCATGGTCTCGGGCCGGCCCTGCATGGTAATCGCCAACGACGCTGCGGTGCATGACGGCGCCTACAGCGCCATCACCGGCAAGAAGCATGTGCGGGCGCTGCGCTTCGCCTGGATGCACCGCCTACCCTGCCTGACGATGGTGCAGTCGGGCGGGCGCCAGTTCTTGCGCGACGGCAGCGGCCAGCCTGGCGCGTTCGCCGACGACGGCCAGTTCGGCTCCATCCTGTACTGCCAGTTGCGCATGTCGCGCGAGGGCATCGCGCAGATCGCCAGTGTGCACGGCCCGGCCGCCGACAGCGGTGCCTTCGTGCCTGCGGTGTGCGACGAGGTGGTCGTCGTGCGCGACCAGGGCGCACTGGCCTTCGGCAGCCACGTGGTGCCGGTGCCCGCCGATGCCGACCGCGCCAACCGTGAGGACGGCAATACCGACCGCCTGGCCGAGAGCGACGCGCATGCGATCGCGATCCTGCGCGACGTCGTGGCCCACCTCGGCGACGTGCCACGCCAGCGCCGCGACGTGGCCGAGGTCGTCGAGCCGCTGCACGACCCCGCGGAGATCAACGCCATCATCAGCGCCGACCCGCGCATCCCCACCAACAACCGCGAGATCGTGCTGCGCCTGATCGACGGCAGCGACCTGCACGAGTTCAAGCCCGACTATGGCGACACGCTGATCACCGGCTTCGCCCGCATCAAGGGCTTCGAGGTCGGCATCCTGTGCAACAACGGCGTGCTGTTTTCCGAAAGCGCGATGAAGGCGACGCAGTTCATCGAGCTGTGCTGCCAGCGCGACATCCCGCTGCTGTTCATGGCCGACATCAACGGCTTCATGGTCGGCCGCGAGGCCGAGGAGGCCGGCATCGCCAAGCACGGCGCGAAGATGATCACCGCGATGACCTGCGCGAACGTGCCCAAATACACGCTGATCATCGGCGGCTCGTACGGCGCGGGCTACCTGGCGATGTGCGGCCGCGCGTTCAAGCCCAACGCGCTGATCATGTGGCCCAACGGCCGCGCCGCGATCATGGGCCCGGACCAGGCCGCCACGACGCTGGCGATGGTCAAGGACGACCAGCACAAGCGTGACGGCACGAACTGGACCGACGCTGAGCGCGAGGCCTACAAGGCGCCGGTGCGCAAGACCTTCGAGGACTTCGCCAACGCCTACAACTTCGCGCGCAACACCTGGTGCGACATGGTGATCGAGCCGGCCGAGACGCGCGACGTGATGGCGCTGCTGCTCGACCTGGCGGGCCGCGTACCGGCGGTGCCGTCGCGCTTCGGCGTGTACCGGATGTGACCTGGGAAGGCGACCCGTGTTCAAGAAAATACTGATTGCAAACCGGGGGGAGATCGCCTGCCGCATCGCCCGCACCTGCCGGCGGCTGGGCGTGGCGGTGGCCGGTGTTCATTCCAGCGCCGACCGCGACGCGCTGCATGTGCGGCAGATCGGCGAATCGGTGGAGATCGGCGGCGCGCCCGCCTCCGAAAGCTATCTGCGCATCGACGCGGTCATCGCCGCCGCGAAGTCCGTCGCGGCCGAGGCCATCCATCCGGGATTCGGCTTCCTCGCCGAGAACGCTGCCTTCGCGCGGGCGGTCGAAGCGGCGGGTCTGGTGTTCATCGGCCCGACCGCCGACGTGATCGAGCGCCTGGGCGACAAGGCCGCGGCCAAGCGCGAGGCCAAGGCCGCCGGTGTTCCGGTCGTGCCCGGAAGCGAGGCACCGAGCGTCGATGCGGCTGCGATCGCCGAGTCGGTGCGCTCGGTCGGCCTGCCGGTGATGCTCAA
This sequence comes from Burkholderiales bacterium, assembly GCA_026932235.1. Classification (GTDB taxonomy): domain Bacteria; phylum Pseudomonadota; class Gammaproteobacteria; order Burkholderiales; family Burkholderiaceae_C; genus Rubrivivax. The sequence continues at coordinate 9,624 of JAIXKR010000033.1, read as the reverse complement.
GGCCGCGGCCGGTGGCGGCGGCAAGGGCATGCGCGGCATCACCCGCTTCGAAGGTCTGGAGCTGGAAATCGAATCGGCGATGCGCGAGGCCAAGAACTCGTTTGGAGACGCCGGCCTGATCGTGGAGAAGCTGATCGAGCGCGGTCGCCACATCGAGATCCAGATCGCCGGCGACGGCCAGGGCCGCGTGATCCACCTGTTCGAGCGCGAATGCACCCTGCAGCGCCGGCACCAGAAGGTGATCGAGGAGGCGCCCGCGGCCAACCTCAGCGCCAGGATGCGCGACAGCATGGCGGCCGATGCGGTGCGGCTGGGCGAACGGCTGAAGTACCGCGGCGTGGGCACGGTCGAGTTCATCGTCGGTGCCGACGAGTACCACTTCCTCGAGGTCAATCCGCGCCTGCAGGTCGAGCACCCGGTGACGGAAATGGTGACGGGCCTGGACATCGTCGAGATCATGCTTCGCATCGCCAGCGGCGAAGGCCTGCCCGTGCAGCAAGGCGATGTGCGCATCGGCGGCCATGCCGTCGAGGCACGCATCTGCGCCGAGGATCCGGCGGCAGGTTTCCTGCCCTCCACCGGCAAACTGGCGCAGGTGCGCTTCCCCGACCTGGGCGTGCGCGTCGAGACCGGCATCGAAGGCGGCATGGAGGTCACGCCCTACTACGACTCGATGCTGGCCAAGCTGATCACGCATGCGCCGACGCGTGACGAAGCGCTGGACCGGCTGAACCTGGCGCTCGAGGAGACCGTGGTCTTCGGCGTCACCACCAACCGAAGCTTGCTGAGCCGCCTGATCGACCTGCCCGAGACGCGCGCCGCCACCTTCCACACGCGGCTGATCGACGAGCAGATCGCCGGCTGGTCGCTGGGCGACGCGCTGCACGACACGCAGACCCTGGCCGTGGCCGCCTGCCACTGGCTGCAGTTGCAGCGCCAGGTCGAGTCGCGCAGCCCCTGGACCCGCTGGCACAGCAGCGGCTGGCAGATGCGCGTCGGCGGCGAAAGCCTGGCGCCGATTCCCAGTCTGCACGTCGAAACGAGCGACGGCGCCAGCGCCGAGATCCGCTTCGGCCCCACGCGCTCCGACGGCAGCCTGCTGGTGGGCGTGAACGACGCGCGGGTGCCGGTGCGGCTGGCGCCGGCTGGCGACGCCGGCAGCTTCCTGGCGGTCACCGACAGCCGTCGCGAGACCGTGCGCCTGCACCGGGACGGCGACATGCTGTACCTGCACGACCGCCGCGGTTCACACAGCCTAAAGGTCGTGCCCTACTTGTCTTACATCAGCACCTCGGCCCAGGCCAGCGGCGAACTGAAGGCGCCGATGATGGGCCTGATCCTGAAGGTTAACGTGGCGCCCGGCGACCGGGTGGACAAGGGCGCCGTGGTGGCGATCCTCGAGTCGATGAAGATGGAAATGCGCATCGTCGCCGAGTGCGCGGGCACGGTGGCCTCGGTCCATTGCCAGGCGGGGCAGACTGTCGAGCGTAGTGCCGTCCTTGCCGTTGTGACACCGGACTGAGGTGGTCGCCCGACGGACGAATCGATCGGTTTCCGAGATCGTCCATCCGGCGAACAGCGCCGCAGGTCCAGGTCAATTGCGGTCGATGCCCGCCCGACTGCAGGCGCATACTCGCTCGTGTGACTTGACCCGTACCAGCGCACGCGCGGCGTTGTCGAGCATGTCAGGCACTTCGAGAACGAGAAGGAGTTGTCGATGCACGAGGCCGGCGCCCTGAAGTCGCGTTGTGCACAGGCGGCCGGAACGGCAGCCGCCGAGGCGGATGCCCTGCGGCTTGCCCTCGCCCTGCACCAGGACATCCTCGAATACATGGATCAGGGCGTCAGTGTGCTCGATGCCGACTTGCGGATCGTGGCGACGAACCGGCGGCTGCGCGAACTGTTCGGGTTTCCGCTCTGACTGTGCCGGCCGGGAACGCCGACGGAGGACTTCTTCCGCTTCAACGCCGAGCGGGGCGACTACGGCCCGGGCGACGTCGAAGAGCAAGTGCGAAGCCGCGTCGAACTGGCGCGCCGCTTCGAGCCCCACCATTTCGAGCGCGAACGGCCCGACGGCACGGTGCTGGACATCCGCGGCATTCCGGTTCCCGGACGCGGTTTCGTGACCATTTACACCGACATCACGCAACGTGCCAGGGCCGAGCCTGCGCTGCGCGAGAGCGAGGCGCGCTTTCGCAGCCTGACCGAGCTGTCGTCCGATTGGTACTGGGAACAGGACGCGTCGTTTCGTTATCGTTCGGGCAGCGGCAAAGCCATGGGTGGCATAAGGTTGGCCGATCTGATCCTGGGCAAGGCGAACTGGGAACTGGGCCTGGACATCGAGGGTGGTTGGGACGCCCACCGCGCGCTGCTCGAGCGCCGTCTCCCGTTCCGCGATGTTCTGGTGCAAGGCAGCCTCCCGGGCTTGCCCAAGATGTACGCGCGGCTCAGCGGCGAACCGATCGTCGACGAGCACGGCAACCTGAAAGGTTACCGCGGCGTTGCGCGCGACGTCACGATGGAAGTGCAGGCTCAGGAACGCGTCCACTATCTGGCGACGCACGACGGCCTGACCGGCTTGCCGAACCGCGCCCATTTCAACCAGTTGCTGAACCGGCAAGTCCAGTCGGCGCGCCGCTACGAAGGCAGGTTCGCACTGATGTTCATCGATCTCGACGGCTTCAAGGCCATCAACGACACCTTCGGGCACGAGGCCGGCGACATCCTGCTCGTGGAGATGGCCGCTCGCTTCTCGGGCAGTGTGCGCGCCAGCGACGTGGTGGCCCGCCTGGGCGGCGACGAGTTCGTCGTGCTGGTCCAGGAGGCCAGCGATATCGAGCAAGTGAACGCCGTTGCGCGCAAGATCCTGTCGGCCGCGATCAAGCCGGTGACGATCGAGGGGCGTGAATGCCGGGTGACCGCCAGCGTGGGCATCTGCATGTTCCCGCGAGACGCGCAGGACGAGCAGGCGTTGTTGAGGAACGCCGACGTCGCGATGTACCGCGCCAAGGCGCAGGGCAAGAACAACGTTCAGTTCTTCTCCGCAGACGACGATTTTCGGTCGCTCGAGAGGATGGCCTTGGAGTCCGGTCTGCGCCAGGCGCTATTGCACAACGAGTTCCTGCTGCACTATCAGGCGAAGCTGGATCTGAAGACCGGGGCCATCTCGGGCGTCGAAGCCTTGCTGCGCTGGCGGCCCCCCGAGTTGGGCACCGTGTTGCCACTGCAGTTCATGGCCCTGGCCGAGGAGACGGGACTGATCGTGCCGATCGGCAAGTGGGTGCTGAAGGCAGCCTGCGACCAGAACGTCGCCTGGCAGCGCCAGGGCCTGCCGCCGGTGTGCGTGGCGGTCAACATTTCACCACGGCAGTTCACCGACGAACTGCCCGACGACGTGGCCACTGCGCTGCAGGCATCGGGCATGGAGCCGCATCTGCTGGAGCTCGAGCTGAACGAAGGCACCGTGATGGGCAATGCCGCGCGGTCGGTGCGGCTGCTCGGCGAGCTGAAACGGCTTGGGGTGCGCATTGCCATCGACGACTTCGGCGCGGGCTTTCTGTCGCTGGCACAGATCGACGGCCTGCCGATCGACACGCTGAAGGTCGACCGATCGGTCATTCGCGAGATCGACGGCAACACGGGAGACGGCTCCGTCGCGCAGGCCATCATCGCGATGGGCAAGACACTGAGCCTGACGGTTGTCGCGAGCGGCGTCGAGACTCCGGAGCAGCAGGCCTATCTGAGCGAACAGGCCTGCGACGAGATCCAGGGCCACCAGTTCTGCAAGCCGGCGCTTCCGGACGCGCTCGCCGACCTGCTGCGGCGGCACGTGCCTCGGCCGGGTCGTTAGCGTGGGTCGACCCCCGGCGTAGGCCCCGAAGCCAGGTTCGGCGTTGCGGGCCCGATCGCGGGCATTCGCATCCTCGACCTGACGAGCGTCGAGATGGGCCCCTGCGCCCCTGCGCCACCCAGGCCGCGCTGCTTCGGATGGTGCAAAGCGCAAACGCGCTGGTGTGCAACGTGCGCCCGAAAGCGATGCAGCGACTGGGCCGGGGCTACGAGGTGCTGGTCGGCGTCAACCCGAACCTCGTCCTCTTCGCCCTGCTGGTGCGCGGCATCGCCGTCGACGGCGCGGTGCCGCTGGGCGCCGGCTGAACCTCAGCCATCCAGCCCGCCTGAACGGACCCTACTTGCGCTTCCGCTGTTCCATCAGCGCGCGCAGGCGGCTCTTGTGCTCGTCGGTGGAGAAGAGGTAGTTCTGCACGTAGGCCTCGTAGCTCAGGCAGGACTGCAGGTCGGTGTCCTCGCCGCGGGCAATTGCCAGTTTGCTGGCCGCACCGGCGCGGCGTGGTGTCGCCTGCTTGATCGACGCGGCGATGGCCAGTGCCGCGTCCAGCAAACGCTCGCCAGGAACGACATCGACGAACAGGCCCGCGGCGCGCCCGGCCTCGGCCTCGACGCTGGCGCCGGTGAGCAGCCAGTGCCTGGCGCGCACGCTGCCGACGATGCGCGGCAGGAGGTAGGAGCAGCCCATGTCGCAGGCCGCGGCGCCCAGGCGGCCGAAGGCGAAGAAGTAGCGCGCCTTGTCCGAGGCCACGGCGATGTCGCAGGCCATGGCCAGGGCCGCGCCGCCGCCGACCGCGGCACCGTTGACGGCGGCAATGACGGGCAGCTCCAGGTCGCGGATGCGCTGCACCACCTTGTGCAGGCCGCGGATGACGCGGAACTGCAGCTCTGGGTCGATGCCGTCGGGCTTGACGACCTGGCCCAGCTCGGCGCCAGCGCAGAACACGTTGCCGGCGCCGGTCAGCACCACGGCGTGCAGGTCGTGGTCGTCGTCGAGCTGCTGCAGCACCCCTAGCATCTGGTCGGGGAAGGCCAGCCCAAGTGGATTGCGTTCGCGCGGGCGGTTCAGGGTGACGATGGCCACGCCTTCGCGCCGCTCGACGAGGATGTCGGTGCGCGCATCGGCGTTGGACGCAGGGGCCAGGTCGGACAAGATTGTTCTCCGCGTGATGGGCAGGTCGGGGGTTGCACATGCGGGCCGGTCGTGACCGCCTCAGCGCGCCGCGCGCCCGAGCAGGCTGTCGCCGATGATGTTGCGCTGGATCTGGTTCGTGCCTTCGATGATCTGCAGCACCTTGGCGTCGCGGAAGTAGCGGTTGATCGGCGTGTCGGCCGAGATGCCCGCGGCGCCGAACAGCTGCACGGCGTCGGTGGCCACGCGCATCGCGGTGTCGCTGGCGAAGCACTTGGCCATGGCCGCGATCGGCGCCAGTTCGATGCCCGACGCGCCGCTGTCCACCACCGCGGCCGCGCGGTACACCAGCTGGCGCGCGGCCTCGGTCTGCATCGCCATGTCGGCCAGCATCCAGCGAATGCCCTGGTTCTCGCTGACCTTGCGGCCCCAGGTGACGCGGTTCTTCACGAACTCGATGCTGTGGTCGATGGCGCCCTGCGCCAGGCCGATGCCGCGGGCGCCGATCAGCGGGCGGCTCTTGTTGAAGGCCTCCATCACGTCCTTGAAGCCGCGCCCGTCCTCGCCGATGCGGTTGGCTTCGGGCACGAACACCTCGTCGAGAAACAGCGGGCAAGACGGCACGCCGCGTGCGCCCATCTTGTCTTCGTGGCGGCCGACGGTGAAGCCCTTGCTGCCACGCTCGACGATGAACAGGTTGATGGCGCGCGCGCCCTCGTCGTCACCGGTCTTGGCCGCCACGAGCACGAAGTCGGCGATGTGCGAGTTGGTGCACCAGATCTTCGAGCCGCTGATGCGGTAGCCGCCGTCGCAGCGCTGCGCACGGGTGCGGATGCCGGCGACGTCGCTGCCGCTCTGCGGCTCGGTGGTGGAAAACGCGCCGCGCATCTCGCCCGCGGCCAGCGGACCGAGCAGGCGCCGCTTCTGCTCATCGCTGCCAGCGGCCAGGATGGCGCCGAACGGCACCCACTGCACGATCAGCAGGTAGGCGGTGTTGTAGCAGACGCGGCCCAGTTCCTCCACGGCCACGGCGGCCGACAGCATGCTGCCCGTGCCACCGTATGCCTGGGGAAACGGGATCGTGAACAGGCCGACTTCGCGCAGCAGGTCAAACATGTCCTGCGGATACTCGGCGCTGCGGTCGATGGCGGCGGCGCGTGCCGCCACCTTGTCGCGCGCCAGCCGCCGCACCAGGGCCTGGATCTCGCGCTGCTCGTCGTTCAGTGCATAGGCTGGCATGAGCCGCAGGCCCTTCAGCTTGCCGCCTTGTCGCGGCACTTGATCATGCGCATCGGCGTGTAGGTGATCGCGAGCGTACCGTCCTGCTTGACGATGCGGTTGCGTGTGCGCACCAGGCCGCGGCCGGGACGGCTCTTGCTCAGCCGCGCTTCGATCACCTCGCACTCGACGTGCAGCGTGTCACCGGCGAACACCGGGTTGTGCACCTTCAGGTCCATCTCGAGGAAGGCGAAGCCGGTGTGCTGCATCGTCGCGTGCACCAGCAGGCCTTCGGCGAAGGTGTAGGCGAGCGCGCCAGGCGCGACGCGGCCCTTGATGTCCGACTCGGTGCGCAGGAACTCGAGATCGGTGAACAGCACCTCGGTCATGCCGGTGCAGGTGCAGAAATTGACGATGTCGGTTTCGGTCACCGTGCGGCCCACGGTGCGGAACTGACGGCCCAGAGGCAGGTCTTCGAAGTGCAGGCCGATGCCGAGGATTTCCATGGGTCTCGCTCTGTGCGTAGGGGTTAACGGGCGACCAGGTCCATCAGGTCCGGGCTCAGCTCGGGATAGCCGCAATCCGGTGCCAACAACGGAATCAGCTTGCCGTCTGCGCGCCTGCCCAGCGTCGGCTGGATGCGCTGTAGCGGCCGTGAACGCGCGGCTTGCACTGCGCCGGCCACGTCGCCTGTCTGGGCCAGCAGGGCCAGGTTGCACAAGGTCGGAAAGATGATGGTGCGGCGGCGCTGCGCGCACTCGTCCAGCGCGTCGGCCGGGCGTATCCAGAACGAGTCCACCGCCTCCGATCCATCGTGCTGTGCCACCTGACCAGCCGGCGCAGCGGCGATGAAGAAGTGGGTGTCGAAACGCTTGGGGGAAACCTCGGGCGTCACCCAATGGGCATAGGGCACCAGTTGCTCCAGTGCCAGCTCCAGGTCTTCTTCGCAGACCATGTCTACGAAGGCATGGCCGCCGCTGGCCACCCGCGCCTGCCAGCGCTGGTGCAGGGCTGCGCGCTGCGTGCCGTCGATCATGGCGCCGCCGTGGCGGGCCAGCAGCAGGCCGCTTTCCTCGAAGGTCTCGCGGACGGCGGCCACCCGCAGTGTGAACTGCTGTTCGTCCGACAGCTGGCCGCCACCGACGCGCGCGGCGATCCGCGGGTCGCTGTCTGAGGCCGATATCTTGCCCCCGGGGAACACCGCAGCGACGCGGGCGAAGTCGATCTCGTGGTGCCGAACCACCATCAGCGTCTCGAGCCCCTGCGGGCCATCGCGCACCAGCACCAGGGTGGCGGCCACGGCCGCCACGGCCGGCTCGCTGCTCGTCGGGCCGCTCACCTCAGACCCGCATCTCTTGCGCGATGATCGTGCGCTGGATCTGCGACGTGCCGCCACCCACCGTGGATTGCATGCCCTCGCGGAAGTAACGCTCCATGTCGCCCTCGGGCGTCATGCCGTAGCCACCCAGGATCTGCATGCCCTGGCGGGTCACGGTCTGCAGGGTCTCGGACGCGAACAGTTTGGCCATCGCCACTTCCTTGCGGCAGGGCAGGCCACGCGCGGCGAGGTCGGCGGCGCGGTAAGTGATCAGCCGGGCCGCGTCGGTTTGCGTCTGCATATCGGCCAGCATGTGGCGGATGACCTGGAACTCGTAGATCGGCTTGCCGAACTGCACCCGCTGCTGTGCGTAGGCCAGGGCGTCGTCGACGGCGCCCTGCGCATTGCCGACATAGCTGGCCGCAACCGCAATGCGCTCCAGCGCCAGATGTTCGCCCGCGATGATCTTGAAGCCCTCGCCGGGCGCGCCCAGCATGTTGGCTGCCGGCACATGCACGTTGTCGAGGAAGATCTCCGTGGTCACGACGGAGCGGCGGGCCAGCGTCTGCAATGGGCGGATGGTCAGGCCCGGCAGGTCGTTGGGCACGATCAGCACCGACAGGCCATCACGCTTATCCGGGGTGTTGGCGGTGCGCACCAGCATCAGGATGACGGCGCCGCGGTTGCCGGCGCCGCTGCACCACAGCTTCTGGCCGTTGACGACGTAATCGTCGCCGACGCGCTCGGCGCGGGTCTGCACGTTCGCCACGTCCGACCCGGCGTTGGGTTCGGACATGGAGATCGGGAAGCGGATCTCGCCGCGCATGAATGGCTTGAGGAAGCGCTGCTTCTGGTCTTCGGTGCCATGCAGCGACAGGTTCATCGCGGTGAAGATGCCGCCGGCAATGGCCACCGAGAAGTCCACGCCGTAGCAGGACAGCGCCTCGCACAGCAGTGCATAGGAGAACACGTCGCCGCCATCGCCACCGTCGCGTTCGGGCACGAGCAGGCTGTGGAAACCAAGCTTGGCGGCCTTCTCGTAGGCTTCGAAAGGGAAGGCCCGGTCCATGTCGCACTTGCGGATGTACTCGCGGCCGATGTCGCGATCCACCCAGCGGCGGACCGAGTCCTTCCAGGCCTGCTGTTCTTCGGAGAGGAAGTTCATGGGGTCATCGTCCTGGCTGACGTCAGTGACGCGGGACGCGCACCGGCTGGCATGCCAGCAGGCCCGCCAGCGGCGACAGATCTGGAAGGTCCTCGAGGCGATCGATCAAGTCCAGCACCTCGTCGCTCGACTGTTCGTCGAGCAAGGGGCGCGCGATGGCGCGAAACTTGTCGTCCAGTCTCGCCCGCTGAGCGTCCAGATCTGCCGTCGGGACGCCGCAGTCGTGGCGCCGACGCAGGACGGTGCCGTCGACGGTTTCAATGACCACCTCGGCCTGCGTCAAGGCGTTGCACTCGCGGAAAAGTTCCACATGCACCCGATCACGCAGTTCGGTCAGCGCTGGTTCGTTGGTGGATTCGTCGCTGTAGCTGGCCATGCCGGCCGTGTCGATGCCGGCGATGGCCATGGCCACGACATGACGCAGGCTGAACTTGGCTTCCAGACCGGTGCGCGGCAAGGGAATGTTGCACACACCCTCGCTGCCGGCCGCAGCGTGCACAGTGGCTCGCCGAACCTGACTTTCGTCGAGGCCATGTCTCTCGCGAAGGTAGCGCGCCGCCTCGATGGCCGCGTGCGTGCCGTAGCAGGCCGCGTGGAATTTGAACAGGTTGTCGCGCAGGTACAGCCCGCGGGCGGGCTCCCGCAGTCCGGCGGCGGGGTCGAAGTCGGGGCCATGCGTAGCGGCGAAGCCCTGCACGGCCTCGATCGCGTCACTGCGGCAGGTGAAGCCGCGTGCTGCAAGCTGCGCAGCCATCATGCCGTTGGCGCTGGCCTTGCCGGCGTGCAGGGGCTTGCACATGGTGCCGAACATCGCCTTCAGTCCCGCAGCCTGGGTGGCCGCGATGCCCAGGGCATCGGCGGTGTCGTCGGCATCGAGCTGCAGCAGGCGGGCGCAGGCGGCGGCTGCGCCGAAGGTGCCGATGGTGCCGGTGCTGTGGAAGCCCA
>JAIXKR010000088.1 GCA_026932235.1 Burkholderiales bacterium | reverse complement strand
GCGACATGATGGGCGGCAACGGCATCAGCGACGAGTTCGGCGTGGCGCGCCACCTCGTCAACCTCGAGGTCGTCAACACCTACGAGGGCACGCACGACGTGCACGCGCTGATCCTCGGCCGCGCGATCACCGGCATCGCGGCCTTCGCCAACTGAGGCCGTGAACGCCGGCCGCCCCGCGCCGCTGGCCGGCGTGCGCGTGCTCGATCTCTCGCGCGTGCTCGCCGGCCCCTGGGCCGGTCAGCTGCTCGCGGACTACGGCGCCGACGTCATCAAGGTCGAGCGCCCGGGCAGCGGCGACGACACGCGGGGATGGGGACCGCCCTGGTGGGGCGACCCGTCCGAGCGCATGTCGGCCTACTACCTGAGCTGCAACCGCGGCAAGCGCTCGGTGGCGGTGGACATCGCGAGCGCCGAGGGCGCCGAATTCGCGCGCACGCTCGCCCGCGATGCCGACGTCGTGATCGAGAACTACAAGGTCGGTCAGCTCGCGAAGTACGGGCTGGACTACGCCAGCCTCTCGGCGCTCAACCCGCGGCTGGTGTATTGCTCGATCACCGGCTACGGACAGGACGGCCCCTACGCGCACGCCGCCGGCTACGACTTCGCGATCCAGGCCACCGGCGGCCTGATGAGCATCACCGGCGAAAAGGAAGGCACGCCGGGCACCGAGCCGCAGAAGGTCGGCGTCGCGGTGGCCGACCTCTTCACCGGCCTCTACGCGACGACCGCGATCCTCGCCGCGCTGCGCCAGGCCGAGACGAGCGGTCGCGGTTGTCACATCGACGCCGCGCTGCTCGACACCCAGATCGCGATGCTCGCGAACCAGGCGAGCAACCATCTCGTGGGCGGCATCACGCCGCAGCGCATGGGCAACGCGCACGTCAACATCGTGCCCTATCAGGTGATGGCCACGGCCGACGGGCACATCGTGCTCGCGGTCGGCAACGACGGGCAGTTCCAGCGCCTGTGCCAGCTCGTCGGCGAGCCCGAACTGGCGCAGGACCCGCGCTATGCGACCAACAGCGCCCGCATCGCGCACCGCGACGAGCTCGTGCCGATCATCGCAACCTGGATGCGCACGCGGACAACGCAGGCCTGGTGCGATCTGCTGGAGCCCAATGCGGTACCCTGCGCGCCCATCCTGAACCTGCCGCAGGTCTTCGCGCATCCGCAAGTCGTGCACCGGGGCATGCAGGCGCAGCTTCCCGACGCCCGGGGCCGCGCGCTGCCGACGGTGCCCAATCCGATGCGCTTCGACGGCGTACGCGCAATGGCGCCGCAGGCGCCGCCGACGCTGGACGAAGACGGCGCGGCGATCCGCGCGGGCCAGGGATGGAAGCCACGCTGACCCCCACCCCCGCTCGACCCGCACCATGGACGCCAAGACCTCGCCACTTGCCACCCTCGCCGACCCCAGCCTGCTCAAGACCGACGCCCTGATCGGCGGCGCCTGGGTCGCCGGCAACGAACGCTTCGAGGTGCGCGACCCGGCCACCGGGCTCGAGCTCGCCAAGGTCGCAAAGCTCAACCCTGCGCATGCGCACGAGGCGATCGTCGCTGCCGAGAAGGCCTGGCCTGCCTGGCGCGCGAAGACCGCGAAGGAGCGCCACGCGATCCTGATGAAGTGGTTCGCGCTGCTGAACCAGCATGCCGACGATCTCGCGCGCATCATGACCGCCGAGCAGGGCAAGCCGCTGGCCGAGGCGCGCGGCGAGGTCGTCTACGGCGCGAGCTTCATCGAATGGTTCGCCGAGGAGGGCCGCCGCATCTACGGCGAGACCATCCCGACCACCGACGGCAACAAGCGCTACCTCGTGATCAAGCAGCCGATCGGCGTCTGCGCGGCGATCACGCCGTGGAACTTCCCGATCGCGATGATCACGCGCAAGGTGGCGCCGGCGCTGGCCGCCGGCTGCCCGGTGGTCATCAAGCCGGCGGAGGCGACGCCGCTGTCGGCGCTGGCGGTCGCCGAACTCGCGCAGCGCGCGGGCATGCCCGCGGGCGTGCTCAACGTGCTCACCACCGACGGCCCCGGCTCGATCGAGATCGGCAAGGTGCTGTGCGCAAGCGACGCCGTGCGCCACCTCTCCTTCACCGGCAGCACCGAGGTCGGCCGCATCCTCGCCGCGCAGTGCGCGCCGACGGTGAAGAAGATGAGCCTGGAGCTCGGCGGCAATGCGCCCTTCCTCGTCTTCGATGACGCCGACCTCGACAGCGCGGTCGACGGGGCGCTCGCCAGCAAGTACCGCAACGCCGGCCAGACCTGCGTCTGCACCAACCGCTTCTACGCGCAGGCCGGCATCTACGACGCCTTCGTCGAGAAGCTCGCCGCGCGCAGCCAGGACATCAAGGTCGGCAACGGCTTCGAGGCCGGCGTCAACCAGGGCCCGCTGATCGACGACCAGGCGGTCGCCAAGGTCGAGGCGCATGTCGCCGACGCGCTGGCCAAGGGCGCGCGCCTGGTCGTCGGCGGCAAGCGCCTGGGCGAGCGCTTCTACACGCCCACGGTGCTGGCCGACGTCAACAGCCAGATGCTGTGCGCGCGCGAGGAGACCTTCGGCCCGCTGGCGCCGGTGTTCCGCTTCGAGACCGAGGCCGAGGCCATCGCCGCGGCCAACGCGACCGAGTTCGGCCTCGCGAGCTACTTCTACAGCCGGGATGTGGGCCGCATCTTCCGCGTCGCCGAGGCGCTGGAGTACGGCATGGTCGGCATCAACACCGGCCTGATCTCGACCGCGGAGGTGCCTTTCGGCGGCGTCAAGCAATCGGGCCTGGGCCGCGAGGGCGCGCGCCAGGGCATCGACGACTACGTCGAGCTGAAGTACCTGTGCCTGGGGGACATCCTGAAATAGCGCGCCTGGCTCGGGCAATGGCAGCACCGCCTGCATGCCGCGAGCCAGCAGCCGGAAGCGCGGAACGTGCGGAACGTGCGGGCCTCTTCGGCCCTTCTTCGGACCTCTCCCCTTCGCGCTCGTTCCGGATCATGTGCTAGAGCAGGCGATCGATGGGGAGCCACGCCAGCAGGCGCAGCATGGCGCGACTCCACCACCTGCTGTTGGGCTCCGTCGTGTGCACGACGGGCGGCGTGTGCGCGGTGTCCAGCCACTCGACCTCTCCATGCTCGGACAGGCGCAGCGTGTACGAGCGCCTGGGCACTTCGGACTCGAACTTGCGCTCGATCAGGCGCGCGAACTCGGCACTGTGAATGACGAAGCCGAGTTCGGTGTTCAGCAAGGCCGACCGCGGATCGAAGTTGAACGAGCCGACGAAGACACGCTCGCCATCCACCGCGAAGGTCTTGGCGTGCAAGCTGGCACCTGAACTGCCCAGCGGGTTCGGGTTCACGCCGCGCTCGGCGCCGGGCGCCAGCGCCGAGCGCCGCATCTCGTACAGATCCACGCCGCCCCGCAACAAGGCCTTGCGGTGCTTGGCATAGCCGCCATGCACCAGCGGCACGTCGGTGGCCTCGTAGGCGTTGGTCATCACGCGCACCGTGACGCCACGGGCGCGCAGATGCGCGAGTGCCGCGGTCCCTGCAGTGGTGGGCACGAAATACGGCGAAATCAGCACGACCGAGCGCTGCGGAATGCCGATCGCACGGTGCAGCTGATCGAGCAGATGTCCGCTTCGCGTCGCCTGCTGCAAGACCTTGGCCGGGTCGTCACTGACCATTTCCACGCGGCTCCAGTGCAGCGCAAGCTGCCCTGCAAGCAGATCCTGGATCAGCGCCGTGTCACGCAGCGCCTGCACGTAGGCCTGAGCGGCGTCTGACCGGGCCAGCGCAAGCGCGCGCGCAGACAGCGCCGGCAGAACGGCTGGATCGGCCGCCGGCAGGATGGACTCGACCGGCCAGGCCGACAGGCTCGCCCAGTAGCGATCGAACTCGGCCGACACGTCCTGCACCACCGGGCCAACCGCCAGCACGTCCAGATCGGCAAACACCACCCCGTCACTGGCACCGAAGTACTCATCGCCCACGTTGCGCCCGCCGACGATGCTGGCCTGGTTGTCGGCCGTGAACGACTTGCTGTGCATGCGCCGGTTCGTGCGCGCAAAGTCGGTCACGTAACCCAGGCGCTTGGGCCAACGCAGCGCGAAGGGATTGAACAGGCGCACCTCGAAGTTCGGATGCGCCGCCAGGGCGGCCAGCTCACGGTCGAGCCCGCTCGTGCCCCCATCGTCGAGCAGCAGGCGCACGCGCACGCCGCGCTCGGCGGCGTCGAGCAGTGCCTGCAGGAGCAAGGTTCCGGTCTGGTCGCCGCGCCAGATGTAGTACTGC
>JAIXKR010000077.1 GCA_026932235.1 Burkholderiales bacterium | reverse complement strand
AGCTGCCGATCGCCGAACGCACTGCACTCAAGACCACCACGTCACGCTTGCTCATGGAAACCCTCCAAACGCCAGAAAAGGAAACGCGAGTGCCGGACCACACCCGGCGCCGCCGATCATGGTACGCCTGACGGACTGCACGAGGCTTACGCGTGATCGCGTAAGCCTCTTCGGCCCGCCCCCGGGTCTGCGGAAGGCCCGGCGCCGCGTCAGAACTTCCCCTGCCAGCCGACGAGGATGCTGCGGCCCGAGGCCGGGATTTCCTGACCGGAAATGCCTTCGGTGAGGTGCTCGTGATAGGTCTTGTCGGCAAGGTTCCTGACCGCCAGCCGCAGCTGCTGGTCGCGCGCGAAGCGCCAGTTCAGGCCCAGGTCTGCGGTGGCGAAGCCGGGCGTGGCGTTCTCGCTGCCGAGCGAGAAGACGCTCGCCACGCGGTCCTGCCGGCGCACGAAGCGCAGCGTGGCATCGGCGCTCCAGCCGGGCGCGATCTGCCCGTCCCAGCCGAGCGAGAGCTCGTCGGCCGGCATTTGGAACAGCGGCTCGTCGAGGTCCTTGTTCTCCCCGCGCAGCACCGACAGCCCGGCGTGCAGCCACTGTCCGGACGCCACGCGCCAGCGCGCCTGTGCTTCGAGGCCGTTGATCTCGACCCGGCCGAGGTTGACGGTGGCCTTCACCGGAAGGCCGTTCTGGACCGTGCCCGTGGGCCGGCCGGTGATGTAGTCGGTGATGCGGTTGTGGAACACCGCCGCGGACCAGGACAGGCTGGCGTCGGCCCCCTTCACGCCCAGCTCCAGCTGGGTCGCCTTCTCGGGCGCGATCTGCGGGTTGCCGAGATAGAAATAGCCGTCGCCGCGCGGCGAGGCCTCGAAGCGCTCGCGCATCTCGCCGGCGCGGAATGCGCGCGCCAGGCTCGCGTAGGGGCGCAGCATCGGCGTCACCTCGTAGCTCGCTCCCAGGCTCCAGGAGGCGGCGTTGTCGCTGCGCGAGAGCCCCTGCGTGACGGCGCCGTTGCCCATCGAGGCCGCGCGGCCGGCGACGTGGTCCAGCCGCAGGGCGGCGAGGACGCCGAGCTTGCCGAACTTCATGTCGTCCTGGACGAAGGCGCCCAGCGCCTCGAGGCGACCGTCGTCGAAGGGGTCGTTGCGCACCAGCGGGGACAGCGGTGTCGGGCTGGCGAGGAAGCGCTCGGGCGAGGCCTCCATGCGCCAGGCGCTCACGCCCAGGGCCAGCAGGTGCTGCGGATGGACGAGCCAGTCGGCCTTGGCGTCGACGCCCCAGGTCTCGAACTCGACCGTGGTCTGCGCCGTCTCGCGGTTGAGCTGGACGGCGCGCGACCAGATCGTGCGCGACATCGCCTGCCGGTACAGGCGCACGTCGACGTTCAGCGGCAGATCGTCGCTGCCCGCGCGGCTGTAGCCGATCTCGCCGAGCTCGCGCTGCTGCCGGGGCGAGTGGACGATGGACGTGCCCAGCGCGGGGTTGGGCAGCGGCTTGATCGATCCCGGATACCAGACGTCGTCGTCGCGATGGCGCTGGTAGGACGCGCGCAACTGCTGCCGCGCGTCGATGCGCATGCGGTACTGGGCGATCGCCGAGCCGCTGTCGTAGCCGGTGCGGTCGACGCGGCCCCGTGGCGACTCGTAATCGTGCACGCGGGCGCCGGCCAGCCCGAGCATGAGGGCGTGGTCGCCCTGGCTCAGGTTCATCACCGCGGCGCCGCGCAGCGCCTCGTTGGCGCTCTCGCCGCCCAGGCTCGCGCGCACCGTGAGGCCGGGGTCGAAGCGCGCCTGCGGCAGCAGCACGTTGACCACGCCGCCGAGCGCGCCGGTGCCGTAGAGCACGGAAGCCGGCCCCTTGACGACCTCGAGCCGGTCCGCCAGGCCCAGCGACATGAAGGAGGCCACGGCGCCCTGCGGCTGCGCCGAGTTCAGCCGCATGCCGTCGACGAGCAGCACCACGCTCTCCTTCTTCAGCCCGCGGATCACCGGATTCAGGCCCTGCGCGCTGTCGACCATGACCGCGAGGCCGGGCTGGCCGCGCAGCGCCTCGCCCGGGTTCAGCGCACCGCCGCGAAAGAGCGCCTCGCGCTCGATCACGGTGAGCGACATCGGCGTGTCGACATCCGTCGACGCATAGCCCTTGGCACTGATCACCACGGTTTGGGGCGCCGCGCTCTCCTGGGCATGAGCGGGTCCGGCGGCCAGCGCCGGCAGCGCCAGTCCGACCATCAGGCCAAGCCGCGTGGGACGAGGGCGTCGTGCCGCGCGCGGCCTTGCGTCCTGGTTCATCCGATCCTCCAAACACAAATGAGACTAATTTTTATTCTAAGGAGGAATGCACTCGCCCGCCCATGCCCGGGTTGATTCGAATCAAGGAATGGCGACGCCGATCCACCGCAGCCGCGGAGGGAGGACGAACGGGCGGCGGAGCGAGCGGCAGTGCGCCCGCAGGACGACGACTCAGTGCCTGAAGTGCCGCGTGCCGGTGAAGACCATGGCGATGCCGCGCTCGTCGGCGGCGGCGATGACTTCGTCGTCGCGCATCGAGCCGCCGGGCTGGATGACGCAGGCGGCGCCCTCGTCGATGACCACGTCCAGGCCGTCGCGGAAGGGGAAGAAGGCGTCGCTGGCCACCACCGATCCCTGCAGCGAGAGGCCGGCGTTGCCGGCCTTGATGCGGGCGATGCGCGCGCTGTCGACGCGGCTCATCTGCCCGGCGCCGACGCCCAGCGTCATGCCGCCGCCGCCGAAGACGATGGCGTTGCTCTTCACGAACTTGGCCACCTTCCAGGCGAAGAGCAGGTCCTCGAGCTGGGCGTCGGTGGGCGCCTTCCTCGTCACCACGCGCAGTTCGCCGCGGGCGACGTTCTTCACGTCGGGTGTCTGCAGCAACATGCCGCCGCCGACGCGCTTCACGTCCAGCGGGTTGACGGCGCTGCCGGCGGGCACTTCCAGCAGGCGCATGTTCTGCTTGGAGGCAAGGACGGCGCGTGCCTCTGCCGTGATGGCCGGCGCGAGCAGGACCTCGACGAACTGCTTGTTCTCGCCGATGCGCAGCGCCGTCGCTTCGTCCAACGGCCGGTTCAGCGCCACGATGCCGCCGAAGGCCGAGGTGGGGTCGGTCTGCCAGGCCTTGTGGTAGGCCTCGGCGAGGGTCGGCGCGATCGCCACGCCGCAGGGGTTGGCGTGCTTGACGATGACGCAGGCCGGCAGCTCTTCGAAACTGCGCACGCACTCCCACGCGGCGTCGGCGTCGGCGATGTTGTTGTAGCTCAGCGCCTTGCCCTGCAACTGCGTCCAGCCGGCAAGCAGGCCGGGGCCGGGTTGCCCCTCGCGGTAGAAGGCGGCGGCCTGGTGCGGGTTCTCGCCGTAGCGCATGTCCTGCGTCTTCGTCAGCTGCAGGCTGTAGACGCTGGGGAAGGGCGCGCGCGCGGGCACCGCGCACAGGTTCTCCTCGGCACCGGACTGCAGTGCGCCGAGGTAGTTGCCGATCATGCCGTCGTAGGCGGCGGTGTGCGCGAATACCTTGCCCGCCAGCCGCAGCCGCGTGGCGCGGCTCACGCTGCCGGCCTGCAGTTCGGCGAGCACGCCGGCGTAGTCGGCCGGGTCGATCAGCACCGTGACGCCGGTCCAGTTCTTGGCCGCCGCGCGCAGCATCGCCGGGCCGCCGATGTCGATGTTCTCGATCGCCTCCTCGAGCGTGCAGTCGGCGCGTGCCGTCGCCTGCGCGAAGGGGTAGAGGTTGACGACGAGCAGGTCGATGGTGCCGATGCCATGCGCGTGCAGCGCGTCCATGTGCGCGGGCAGCTCGCGCCGCGCCAGCAAGCCGGCGTGGATGCGCGGGTGCAGCGTCTTCACGCGGCCGTCGAGCATCTCGGGGAAGCCGGTGCGCTCGGCGACTTCGGTCACCGGCAGGTCCGCGTCCAGCAGCAGGCGCGCGGTACCGCCGGTGGAGAGCAGGCGCACGCCGAGACGGTGCAGCGCGCGCGCGAAGTCGACGATGCCGGACTTGTCGGAGACGGACAGGAGTGCGGTGATTTCGGGCATGGCGGAATCAGGGCAGGAGCTTGTGATCGAGCAGCTTGCGTCGCAGCGTGTTGCGGTTGATGCCCAGCCACTCGGCAGCCTTGCTCTGGTTGCCCTCGGCGCGCTTCATCACGACGTCGAGCAGCGGCCGCTCCACGGCGTGGAGGATCATCTCGTGCACGGCATGCGGGTCGGTGCCGCCGAGATCCTCGAAGTACTGCTCCAGCGCCGCGCGCACGCTGTCGTCGATCGACTTGTGCCTCAGGCGCATCGCAGGGCTCTGGCGTCGTTGGCGGCAGGCTGTTCCGGCAGCCGCGGGTGGTGCGCGGCCAACGCGTCGAAGAAGCCGCGCAGCGCCTGCAGCTGCGCCGCGGCACTGTCGAGCGTGTTCATGTCGGCACGAAACGCCTCGCCGCCGGGAAGCGCGCGCACGGCCCAGCCGATGTGCTTGCGTGCGCTGCGCACGCCGCGCGCCTCGCCGTGCAGGTCGTAGTGGTCCTGCAGGTGCTCGCCCAGCCAGGCCGCGACCTCGGCGGTGACCGGCGGCGGCGCTTCGCGGCCCGTCTCCAGGAAATGCGCGATCTCGCGGAAGATCCAGGGCCGGCCCTGCGCCGCGCGGCCGATCATGAGCGCGTCGGCACCGGTCGCGCGCAGCACCGCGAGCGCCTTGCGCGGCGAGTCGATGTCGCCGTTGGCGATCACCGGGATGCCCACGCGCGCCTTCACCGCGGCCACGGTCTCGTATTCGGCCGCGCCCTTGTAGCCCTGTTCGCGCGTGCGCCCGTGGATGGCGAGCGCGGCCACGCCGGCGTCCTCGGCCGCGCGCGCCAGCACGAGCGCATTGCGCTCGGCGGCGCACCAGCCGCTGCGCATCTTCAGCGTCACCGGAACGCCGTGCGGCGCGCAGGCGGCGACCACGGCCTCGACGATGGCCAGCGCCAGGGGCTCGTTGCGCATCAGCGCCGAGCCGGCCCAGGTGTTGCACACCTTCTTCGCCGGGCAACCCATGTTGATGTCGATGATGTGCGCGCCGCGGTCGATGTTGTGGCGCGCGGCGTCGGCCATCTCGGCCGGATCGACGCCGACGATCTGCACCGCCACCGGTCCGGGTTCGCCGGTGTGGTCGGCGCGCCGCGAGGTCTTGGGCGAATGCTGCAACTCGGGTCGGCTGCTGATCATCTCGCTCACCGCATGGCCCGCGCCGAGGCGCCGGCACAGTTGCCGGAAGGGGCGGTCGGTGACGCCGGCCATCGGGGCGACGACGAGGCGGTTGGACAGCGTGTACCGGCCGATTCTCATGCGCACGCGCAAGCGGGGTTGCCCAAAAAGGAGGCAGGAGTATAGACCCCGGCGCAGCGCAACTCCCTCTTTGGAGGGGGAGGGCGGTGCCCCGGATAATCGTGCGCGATGCAGGCTTGGCTCGACTCGCTGCTGCTGGCCCTGGCGCTGCCGCAATTCGGGCTGTCGACGGTCTTCGTCGTCAGCCTGGTGTCGGCGACGCTGTTGCCGCTGGGCAGCGAGCCGGCGGTGTTCGGCCTCGTCAAGCTCAATCCGCAGCTCTTCTGGCCGGCGGTGATCGTGGCCACCTGCGGCAATACCCTCGGCGGCGCGATCTCGTGGTGGATGGGCATGGGTGCCGAACGCGCCTATGAACGCCTGCTGCGGCACAAGCCCGCGCACCGCAGCGCGCTGCGCTGGCTGCAGCGCCTGGGGCCGCGCGCCTGCCTGCTCTCCTGGCTGCCGGGCGTGGGCGACCCGCTGTGTGCGGTCGCCGGATGGCTGCGCATGCCGTTCTGGCCTTGCGTCGCCTACATGGCCATCGGCAAGTTCGGCCGCTACGTGCTGATGACGGCGGCCTTGCTCTGGGCCTTCCCCGGCGCGCTGCCGCACTGAGCACACCACCGCGGCGGCGCCATCTCGGCTGATCAGCGCGCTGCGAGCGCGCCTTCGAGGTCGTCGAGCACTTCGTCCAGCCGCGTCAGCGTGCGCTCGGCGGCGCTTCCGCGTGGCTGCCGCGTCGCCAGCAGCCGGCGCTTGGGGTCGTCCAGCACCGCATGGTCGAGTTCCAGCCCGTGCGCGGCCAGCGTGGCGGCGACATGGCTGCGCCGCGAGCGCAGGTCGGCGCGCGTCTGCTGGTAGGCGTGCTCGGCCAGCAGCCGGCGCTCGGCGTAGGCGAAGGTGTTGGCGAGGAACATCTCCGGGTCGCGGCGGTCGGGCTCGAAGAGCAGGATGTCGGTGTGCGGGTGGCTGCGCTCGTAGCCCTTGAGGCCGAGTTCGAGGCGCGAGTGGATGAGGGAGCGGAAGGTCTGCGCCAGCACCACAGGCAGCCCGCCGTCCACCAGGTGCGGGATGCGTCCGTCCCTTGCCGCGGCGACGCGGTGCGGCCCCTCCTCGGTGCTGGTGTAGGGCACGAGCGGGTTCAGGCACAGCACCAGGTCCAGCCCCATGTCGAGCAGCACGCTCGCGTGCAGCGTCTTCTTCAGCGCGCCGTCGACGTACCAGCGGCCGTCGATCGGCACCGGCGCGAAGAGCCCGGGCAGCGCCGCGCTGGCGGCCACCGCCTGCGAGATCGGCACGTGGTCCCAGCCCGGCTTGCCGAAGGGCGCGGCGGTGCCGGTGTCGAGGTCGGTGGCGACCAGCACCAGCGGATGCTTCAGGCGGCGGAAGTCGTTGCTGCGTCCGGGCTCCGAGAGCATGCGGCGCATCTTCGCCTCGAGCGCGGCGTGCGTGAAAAGTCCGGTGGGCAGCGCGCGCCCCAGGCGCTCGGCCGCGGCCAGCACCGAATGGCGCTCGAACGCGAACTGCAGCACCGTCTGCCCGACGAGCCCGGGCAGCATCGCCGCGCGGCACGCGTACTCGGCGAGCGCGGGGCGGATGAAGAGCGAGGGATGGACGATATCGACACGCGGGCCGCTGTTCTCGATGAACGAGGTGCAGAGCCGGCGCGGCGAGAGCCCGTTGGCCAGGCCGGCGGCGAGGAAGCCGCCCGCCGAGACGCCGACGTAGCCGGCGAGAGCGTTGAAGTCCAGGCCGGGAACCGACTCGTCCAGCGCGCACAGCGCGCCGATCTCGTAGATCGCGCCCAGCGGCCCGCCGCCGGCCAGGGCCAGACCGACGCGGGGGGCGGCCTTGCCCTGCCGCCCGCCGCGACGACTGCGCGCCACGCTCAGGCGGCCGCCGCCTTGCGGGGCGCGCGCTTCGTGCCTGCCTTGCTCGGGGCCGCGGCCGCCTTGGTCGCCGACTTCGCTGCGGCCCTGGCGCCCGTCTTCGCGCCGCCGCTCTTGGCCAGCCGCGCCACCGCGGCAGCGAGTTCCTCCACGCGCTGCGTCAGCACTTCGACGTCCTTGGCGCTGGGAACGCCCAGCTTGCCCATCGCGCGCGCCGTGCGCTGCTCGAAGATGGTCTCGAGCTTGTCCCAGTTCTGGCCCGCCTTGGCGGTGACGCTGCCGGCCATCGCGCTCATGCGGCCGGTGACTTCGCCGAGCTTGTCCTCGGCCAGGCCCTGCGTGCGGCGCTGCAGGTTCAGGCCTTCCTTGACGAGGGTCTCGAAGAAGCGGCCGCCTTCCTCCTGCGCCTTGCCGAAGGCGCCCATTCCCGCGAGCCAGATCTGCTGCGCGGAGTCGCGCACCGACTGGGCGAGCTGGCCGTCGAGCAGGCCGCGCTTGGCGGCGGGGCGGGACTTCGTCGGGGTGTTGCGTTGCGCCTTCTTGATCATGGTTTCCTCGGTTGGATGAAGTACTCGGGGCGACCGCTGCGGTCGCGTCATAACGACGAATATAGGAGCAGGCGCCGTCGTGCGTGCCGAGTTTCTCTAGAGGAGCGCCTCTACGTCGACGGCGGCCAAAGGTGGGTGGCGCGAGCCGGGAGAGCCCCGGCCGCCGCGCGCCCTCCGCGGCATTCACGGCGCCTTCGCCAGCGCCACCACCGTGTAGTTGCCGCCCATCTTGCGCGCCGCGAAGCGCACGTGATCGCCCACCGCCACGCCCTGCAGCAGACGCGCGTCGCTGACGCGAAACGCCATCGTCATCGGTGGCATGTCCAGGCTCTTCACGCCCGTGTGCCGCAGCGTCACGCGGCCGGCCGCGGCGTCGATCTTGGTCACCTCGCCTTCGGCGTCGGGCGTCTGCGCCCACAGCACGCTGGCGGTGGCCAGCCCGGCGAGCAGGGTCAGGAGCACCTTCAGGGGCGCCTTCAGGGGCGACTTCGGGGGCGGCTTCATGGGCGATCTCCCGTGCGGTGGATGGCTGCGGGCGCGATCATGACAGCGCGCGCATCGCCTATGCCTTGCGCCCGAAGCCCGCGCGCCGGCCGCGTCTTGAACGCAAGCGACGTCGCAGGCGCCTTTCCTACAATCGCCGCCGCCCGCCACAGCCCGAGCGCCCACACCATGAACGCACCCGCCGAGCACTCGCTGGAGCACATCACCGCGCGCGACCAGGCGGAGATCCTGGCGCAGGCGCTGCCCTACATCCGGCGCTTTCACGGCAAGACCCTGGTCATCAAGTACGGCGGCAACGCCATGACCGATCCGGCGTTGCAGCAGGACTTCGCCGAGGACGTGGTGCTGCTCAAGCTGGTGGGAATGAACCCCATCGTCGTGCACGGCGGCGGCCCGCAGATCGACGAGGCGCTGGCGCGCATCGGCAAGAAGGGCAACTTCATCCAGGGCATGCGCGTCACCGACGACGAGACGATGGAAGTCGTGGAGTGGGTGCTCGCCGGGCAGGTGCAGCAGGACATCGTCGGCCTCATCAACGCCTGCGGCGGCAAGGCCGTGGGCCTGACCGGGCGCGACGGCGGCCTCATGCGCGCGCGCAAGCTGAAGCTCGCCGACAAGGACGACCCGGCCAAGCAGCACGACATCGGCCAGGTCGGCGAGATCACCGCGATCGACCCGAGCGTCGTGAAGGCGCTGCAGGACGACCAGTTCATCCCGGTCGTCAGCCCGATCGGCTTCGGCGAGCAGAACGAGAGCTACAACATCAACGCCGACCTCGTCGCCGCACGCCTGGCCACCGAGCTCAAGGCGGAGAAGCTGATCATGCTCACCAACATCCGCGGCGTGCTCGACAGGGCGGGCGAACTGATCACCGAGCTCTCGCCGCAGCGCATCGACGCGCTCATCGCCGACGGCACCATCAGCGGCGGCATGCTGCCCAAGCTGGCCGGCGCGATCGACGCGGCCAAGAGCGGCGTCCGCGCGGTGCACGTGGTCGACGGGCGTGTTCCGCACGCGATGCTGCTCGAGGTCCTCACCGACCAGGCCTACGGCACGATGATCCGCTCCTGAAGCGCAGGCGCGGCGCCATGGCCGGCGGGACCGATCGCCGCTCCGATTTCGTCTGGCTCTTCGACCTCGACGACACCCTGCACGACGCGCATCGCTCGGCGATGCCCGATCTGGGGCGGGCGATGGGGCACTACATCGAGCATGAGCTGGGCCTAGGTAAGGCCGCGTCGGACGCGCTGCGCCGCCGCTACTGGCTGCGCTACGGCGCGACGCTGATCGGCCTCGTGCGCCACCACGACGTGAAGGCGGCGCACTTCCTGCACCACACGCACCGCCTGCCCGGGCTGGAGGCGCGGCTGCAGCGACATCGGCCGGACATCGCTGCGCTGGCCGCACTTCCCGGGCGGCGCTACGTGCTCACCAACGCGCCGCGCGCCTACGCGCTGCGCGTGCTCGGCACGCTCGGGCTGTTGCGGCTCTTCGACGGCGTGATCGCGATCGAGGACATGCGCATGTTCGGCGAGCTGCGCCCCAAGCCCGATGCGCGCATGCTGCGCCACGTCGCCGCGCGCCTGTCGGTGCCGCCGGCGCGCTGCATCCTGGTCGAGGACACGCTCGCGCACCAGAAGTCGGCGCTGAGCATCGGCATGACGACGGTGTGGTTCAAGCGCTGGGTGCGGCGGCGCATGCCGCCCGAGCGCCGCCCGGCGCGGCTGCCCGCCTACGTCCACTGCCGCGTGCACGGTCTTCGCGAGCTGTGCCGGCGGCTGCCGGGCCCGGCGCGGCGGCCGCGCTGAGGCTGGGGCGCCCGGGGCCGCCCTCGAACCCGCGGGCGCCTGGCCGCCTCGCGGGCTCCCGCGCCGCGTGGTGCTCAGTATTTTCCTGCGCCGGAGAGCCGCCGGCCCTATGCCAGAATCGCCGCCACCCTGCCAGCCCCCGCCATCCGGCCCTTCATCCGGCTCCCCTATCCGGTCCACCCGACTGCGCAGCACGCGACGCGATGTCCGACACGATGCCCGAACCGGTCGGCACCGAAGCCGAGCCTGCTGCGGGGCCCGCCGCCGCCGCCCCGGCACGCAAGCGCCCGCGGCCCGGCGAGCGCCGCGTGCAGATCCTGCAGACGCTGGCCGGCATGCTCGAGCAGCCCGGCGCCGAGCGCATCACGACGGCCGCGCTGGCGGCCCGACTGGAGGTCTCCGAGGCCGCGCTCTATCGCCATTTCGCCAGCAAGGCGCAGATGTTCGAGGGGTTGATCGAGTTCATCGAGGCCAGCGTCTTCGCGCTCGTCAACCAGATCGTCGAGCGCGACGAATCCGGCGCGCTGCAGGCGCAGCGCATCGCGCTCATGCTGCTGCAGTTCGGCGAGAAGAACCCCGGCATGACGCGCGTGATGGTCGGCGACGCCCTCGTCTTCGAGCACGAACGCCTGAACGCGCGCATGAACCAGTTCTTCGACCGCGTCGAGTCGCAATTGCGCCAGTGCCTGCGCCAGGGCGCGCAGGAACAGGGCTCGACCACGCCCACCGCCGACGCCCACGCGATGGCCTCGGCGCTCACCGCGCTCCTCGTCGGCCGCCTGCAGCGCTACGCGCGCTCGGGCTTCCGGCGGTTGCCGACCGAGGCGATCGAGACGCCGCTGCAGCGGCTGACGAGCTGATCGCGCGCGCTTGGGGCCAGGCCGCGCGTGTCGCGCCGGCGCACGACCTGCGGCAGCGCCCTAAACTCGCCGGCATGTCTTCCGTCGATCAACTCGTCGGCCGCGCCGAGGCGCTGCTGGCGCGGCTCGAAGCCGTCCTTCCCCATCCCCTGCAGGCTCCCGACTGGTCGGCCTCGGTCGCCTTCCGCTACCGCAAGCGCGGCGGCTCGGGCGTGCTCGAGCCGGTGCGCCACGTCGCGCGCATCGGGCTCGATGACCTCAGGGAGGTCGATGCGCAGAAGGAGAAGCTGCTGCGCAACACCGAGCAGTTCGTCGCCGGGCGCCCGGCCAACAACGTGCTGCTCACGGGCGCGCGCGGCACGGGCAAGAGTTCGCTCATCAAGGCCTGCCTGAACGCGTTCGCCGGGCGGGGCTTGCGCCTGATCGAGGTCGACAAGGGCGACCTCGTCGACCTGCCGGACCTCGTCGATCTCGTCGCCGACCGACCGGAGCGCTTCGTCGTCTTCTGCGACGACCTGAGCTTCGACGAGGGCGAGGCCGGCTACAAGGCGCTGAAGAGCATGCTCGACGGCAGCGTCGCGCAGAGCAGCGACAACGTGCTGATCTACGCGACCAGCAACCGCCGCCACCTGCTGCCCGAGTACATGAAGGACAACCTCAGCTACCGCCACACCGAGGACGGCGAGGTGCATCCCGGAGAGGTGGTGGAGGAGAAGATCTCGCTGTCCGAGCGCTTCGGCCTGTGGTTGAGCTTCTATCCGTTCAGCCAGGACGAGTACCTGGCCATCGTCGCGCAGTGGCTGCGCAGCTTCGGCGTGCCCGAGGACGCGATCGCCGCGGCACGGCAGGAAAGCCTGGTGTGGGCGCTCGAGCGCGGCTCCCGCTCCGGGCGCGTCGCCTTCCAGTTCGCGAAGGACTTCGCGGGGCGGCGCGGTGAGCGCTGAGCGCGAGCCGGTCGACGTGGCGGTCGGCGTGCTCCTGGACGGCGACGGCCGCTTCCTGATGACGAGCCGCCCGCAGGGCAAGGTCTACGCCGGCTGGTGGGAGTTCCCGGGCGGCAAGTTCGAGCCCGGCGAGGCCGTCGAGCAGGCCCTGCGGCGCGAGCTGCACGAGGAGCTGGGAATCGCCGTCGGCGCCGTCCATCCCTGGCAGCGGGAGATCGTCGACTATCCGCACGCCCGCGTGCGGCTGCACTTCTGCAAGGTGCACGAATGGGCCGGGGACTTCCAGATGCGCGAGGGTCAGCAGATGGCCTGGTGCACGCTGCCGGTGGTCGTCGAGCCGGTGCTGCCGGGCACGGTGCCGGTGCTGCGATGGCTCGCCGCCGAGCGCGGCTTCGCCGGCGCCACGCACCGCAGGACGTAGACTGTCGCGCATGTCCGAGAAGCAGACCGCCGCAGCGATCGGCACGCCGACCGACTCCGCCTGGCTCGACCAGGTGAACTGGGACCGTGATGGCCTCGTTCCCGTGATCGCGCAGGAACAGGGCAGCGGCGACGTGCTGATGTTCGCCTGGATGAACCGGCAGGCGCTGGCCGAGACCGTGCGTCTCGGGCAGGCCGTGTACTGGAGCCGTTCGCGCGCGCGCCTGTGGCACAAGGGCGAGGCATCGGGCCACTTCCAGCAGGTGCACGACATCCGCATGGACTGCGACCACGACGTGCTCCTGCTTCGCGTGACGCAGCTCGGCCACGAGCCCGGCGTCGCCTGCCACACCGGCCGCCACAGCTGCTTCTTCGAGCGCCTGGAGCAAGGGCGCTGGCGCAGCGTCGAGCCGGTCCTCGTCGACCCCGAGCGGGTCTACGGCTCATGAGCGCGGACGACACGCTGGCGCGGCTGGCCGCGGTGATCGCGTCGCGCCGCGGCGGCGATCCCGAGCGCAGCTACGTCGCGCGCCTCTTCGCCAAGGGGAGCGACGCCATCCTGAAGAAGATCGGCGAAGAGGCCACCGAAACCGTGATGGCGGGCAAGGACGGGCAGCGCGAGAAGATCGTCCACGAGGTCGCGGACCTCTGGTTCCATACCCTGGTGGCGCTGGCACACTTCGACATCCCCCCCGAGGCGGTGCTGGCCGAGTTGCGCCGGCGCGAGGGGATCTCCGGCCTCGAGGAGTTCGCCGCGCGCAAGGCCGCGGCGCGCGAACAGGAGCACAGGAACTGAACTCATGAGCAGCGACCCGAACTGCATCTTCTGCAAGATCGTCGCCGGGCAGATCCCGTCGAGGAAGGTTCACGAGGACGAGGAACTCCTCGTCTTCCACGACATCAATCCCTGGGCGCCGGTGCACGTGCTCATCGTTCCCAGGGTGCACGTGGCTTCGCTCGCGGCCACCGGCCCCGAACACGAGGCCTTGCTCGGACGCATGCTGACGCTGGCACCGAAGCTGATGCAGCAGCTGGGCGTGACCAACGGCTTTCGCGTCGTCGTCAACACCGGGCGCGACGGCGGGCAGGAGGTCGACCACCTGCACGTGCACGTGATGGGCGGCCCCAGGCCCTGGCTCAAGGGGTGATGCCCTGCGTCCCGGCGTCGGCAGCCAGGCCCTCACCTAGAATGCCCGGTTCCTCTGCAGGAGAAGATTCATGGGATCGTTCAGCATCTGGCATTGGCTGATCGTGCTGCTGGTGGTGGTGATGATCTTCGGCACCAAGAAGCTCAAGAACATCGGGTCGGACCTCGGCCAGGCCGTCAAGGGTTTCAAGGAAGGCGTCAAGGGCGGTGCCGAAGGCGAGGCCGACGCGACGCCGGCGGCTCCGCCGCAGCAGGTGACGCAGGCGCAGCGCTCGGCGGACGCGAATACCGTCGACGTCGAGGCCAAACAGAAGAGTTGATGCGCTGAGACGCGAGGGCCGCGCGCCTTCGCGGGGTCGCCCGCGTCCGCGCGCACACGCATGATCGACTTCGGTTTCGACAAGCTCGCGCTCATCGGGGCGGTGGCGCTGATCGTCATCGGCCCCGAGAAGCTGCCGCGCGTGGCGCGCACGATGGGCCACCTGCTGGGCAAGGCGCAGCGCTACGTCGCCGACGTCAAGGCCGAGGTCAACCGCTCGATCGAGCTCGACGAGCTCAAGAAGATGAAGACCCAGTTCGAGGACGCCGCGCGCGACGTCGAGCGGACGGTCAACCGCGAGGTGAGCGAGGCCAGGGCCGGGTTCGACGAGATCTCCAACCCGTGGTCGTCCGGGAGCGACGAGGGCGACATCCTCGCCGAACCCGTGCCCGAGTACCGGCACCCGAAGAAGAACTGGCGCCTCAAGCGCGGCGCGGTGCCGCAGTGGTACAAGCGGCAGCACGGCATCCGCACCAAGGCGCAGTCGGGCGCGGCGCGCGTGGCGCGCTTTCGTCCGCCGGCCGTCAAGCCCGGCATCAAGGGCCGCTCGTGAGCGAGGAACGCAAGGACGCCGAGGACGAGCTGGCGGGAACCGAGGCGCCGTTCGTCTCGCACCTGGTCGAACTGCGCGACCGCATCATCCGCGCGCTCGTCGCGGTGCTGGTCGCCTTCGGCGTGCTCGCCTTCTGGCCGGGCATGGGAACGCTCTACGACTTCCTGGCGCAGCCGCTGGTGGCGCACCTGCCCGAGGGGACGCGGCTCATCGCCACCAGCGTCATCTCGCCGGTGCTGGTGCCGCTGAAGATCACGCTGATGGCGGCCTTCCTCGTCGTGCTGCCCTACGTGCTCTACCAGGTGTGGGCCTTCGTTGCGCCGGGCCTCTACTCGCACGAGAAGAAGTTCGTGCTGCCGTTGGTGGTCAGCAGCACCGTCCTCTTTTTCATCGGCGTGGCCTTCTGCTACTTCCTGGTCATCCCGGCGATGTCCAAGTTCATCCAGGCTTTCGCCCCGACCGCGATCACTGCGGCGCCGGACATCGAGCAGTACTTCGGCTTCGTGCTCACGCTCTTCCTCGTCTTCGGCATCGCCTTCGAGGTGCCGATCGCGGTCGTCGTGCTGGCGCGCATCGGCGTCGTCAGCATCGAGCAGTTGAAGAAGTTCCGCGGCTACTTCATCGTCGGCTCGTTCATCGTCGCGGCGATCGTGACGCCGCCGGACGTGATCTCGCAGCTCGCGCTGGCGGTGCCGATGTGCATCCTCTACGAGCTCGGCATCCTGGCTGCGGGCCTGTTCATCAGGCACACCACGCTGCCCGAAGGCGAGGCCGGCGGCAGCGCCTCCTGACATGGTCACGCGCGAGCAGCTGCAGCAGGGCCTGGACGAGCTGCTGCGGCCCGAGGGCTTCAAGGACTACGGACCCAACGGCCTGCAGGTCGAGGGCAGGCGCGAGGTGCGGCGCCTGGCCAGCGGCGTGACAGCCAGCCTGGCCTTCATCGACGCCGCGATCGATGCCGGCGCCGACACGCTGCTGGTGCACCACGGCCTGTTCTGGCGCGGGCAGGAAGGGCGGCTCGTCGGCTGGCTGAAGGCGCGCGTGGCGCGGCTGCTGGCGCACGAGATCAACCTCTTCGCCTACCACCTGCCGCTGGATGCGCACGCCGAGCTCGGCAACAACGCGCAGCTGGGCCTGCGCCTGGGCCTGCGTGCGGATGCGCGCTTCGGCGAGCACGAACTGGGCTTCATCGGGGCCGCCGCGGGGATCGAGGACGTCCAGGCGCTGGCGGTGCGCGTACGGCTGGTGCTCGCGCGCGAACCGCTGGTGCTGCCCGGAGACGGCCGCCCGCTGCGCCGCATCGCCTGGTGCAGCGGCGGCGCGCAGGGCTTCTTCGAGGCCGCGATCGCCGCCGGTGCCGACGCCTTCCTCACCGGCGAGGTCTCGGAGCCGCAGGCGCATCTTGCGCGCGAGACCGGAGTCGCCTTCCTCGCCTGCGGCCACCACGCCAGCGAGCGCTTCGGCGCGCCGGCGGTCGCGGCGCACGTGGCCGCGCGCTTCGGGCTCGAGCACCGCTTCATCGATGTCGACAACCCGGCGTGAGAACCCTGCCGCTGCTCGTCACGATGGGCGATGCCGTGGGCATCGGGCCGGAGATCGTCGTGCGCGCCTTCCTGCAGGGCGGCGCCGGGGGCTGCATCGTCGTCGGCGAGCCCGGGGTCTTGCAGCGTGCGGCGCACCTGCTGCAGCCGCTGGGCGTTCCCCTGGCGCTGATCGAGTCGCCGCAGGCGCTGTCCCAGGTGCCCCCGCGAGCGTTGCCGGTGCTGCGCCCGCCGGGCTTGCCGGCCGGCCTGGCCGGGCTGCCCTGGGGGCAGGTCGATGCGCGCTGCGGTGCGGCCGCAGCCGCCTGCATCCGCAGCGCGGTGGCGCAGGTGCGCGCGGGCCAGGCTTCCGGCCTCGTCACCGCGCCCATCCACAAGGAGGCGCTGGCCGCCGCCGGCGTTCCCTTCCCCGGCCACACGGAGATGCTCCAGGCGCTGGCGGTCGATGCCGCCGATGCCTTGCCGCCGGTGCGCATGATGCTCGCCAACGACGAGTTGCGCGTCGTGCTGGTGACGATCCACGTGTCGCTGCGCCGGGCGATCGAGCTCGTCACGCGCGAGGCGGTGCTGCAGACGCTGCGCATCGTGCACGCCTCGGTCCGGGCCTGGGACGGCGGCGCGCCGCGCATCGCCGTCGCCGGGCTCAATCCGCACGCCGGCGAGGGTGGACTCTTCGGCGACGAGGAGCAGACCGTCATCGCGCCGGCGATCGCCCAGGCGTGCGCCGAAGGCATAGCCGCCGAGGGGCCGTTTCCGCCCGACACCGTCTTCATGCGCGCGCGCCGGCGCCGCGGCTACGCCGAGCCCTTCGACGTGGTGGTGGCGATGACGCATGACCACGGCCTCATCCCGGTGAAGTACCTGGGCGTGGAGCGCGGCGTGAACGTGACGCTCGGGTTGCCCTTCGTGCGCACGAGCCCGGACCACGGCACGGCCTTCGACATCGCCGGGCAAGGCGTGGCCGACGCCTCCAGCCTGATCGCCGCGATCGAGACCGCGCGGCGCATGCGCGGCGCCTGAGGTCGCGAAGGCCGGACTTCAGCGCGCGCTGCCGCTGCCCAGGACGGCGAGCTGGCGGCGCGCGCGCGCCGTCGCGCGCTCGAGCAGTTCGGCGCTTTCGAAGGCGCGCATGCGGCCGGACTCGCACAGGCGCACGAGCATGCGCTGGGTGAGCGAGATCGTGCGCTGGTGGCGATGACCGTGCGTGAAGACGAAGAAGCTGCGCGCCGGGCTGATGTGAGCCAGTCGCACCTTCTGCCACGTCCCGTCGATGTGCATCTGGTAGCTGAAGCCGATCTGCACGTGATCGGCAAGCGAGCGTCCGCCGGCGGGCTCCGGTGCCTCGACCGGTGCCGGCAGTCCCGGCAGCGCGAGATCCGCGGCCTTCACCTCGGGCTCGGCGCTGAGGTCGATGTCGACCGTGCCATCCCAGTCGAAGCGTGACTCCTGCACCAGGCCGATCTGTGCTGCCTCGTCGCTGCTGAACGCCGATTCGGCGAGCGCCGCGTCCAGCGGCGCCGCCGCCGAGGCCGGCGGCAGTTCGGCGGCGCTGGGCATGAGTCGCTCCAGCGCCTGCTCGACCTGGCGTGCGAGCAGGTTGTGGTCGAGCACGCTGCCGGCGATCGACTTCAGCGCCTCGGCGTGCGCGGGCATGAGCTCGCCGAAGAAGCGCCGCCGCCGCTCCTCGGGCCAGCCGATCATGTTCAGGCCCTCGTTGATCTGCTGCACCATCTTCGGCAGCTCGGCCATGAAGGCCTGGCGCTGCGCCGGCGTGGCCTTGGGCTGCACGCTCATGAAGAGCTCGCGCCCGGTCTGGCGCAAGGCGCGCACGCGCTCGCTCGTCACGCCTTCGCGCTCGGCGGCCTTGAGGATGACGCGGCTCCAGACGCGCGAGACGAAGTCGCGCACGAAGGCCGGTGCCGCCAGCGGCTGCAGTTCCTGGTCCAGCCGCTGCTCGTAGTGTTGCGACAGGCGCAGCGACTGCTCGCGCTGCTGCAGCAGCGCCGTTGCACCGGCGTGCTGCGCATCGACGGCGCGCCGCGCCTGCTCGGCGACGAAGGCCTCGAGGGCGGCCAGGCGCACGGAGTAGGTCTCGATCTGGTCGAAGTCGCCCTTCACGATCTCCTGCACCAGGTCGCGCACCTTGGCGAGAAAGGTCTGCGCCTGCTCGTCGCCGAAGTCCTCGAAGCCGTTTCCCAGCGACGCGATGCGGTTCACGAACTGGCGCACCGGGTGCTTGCGCGTGGAGAAGAAGCTCGGGTCGCCCAGCGCCGCGCGCAGCACCGGCAACTGCAGCCGCGCGATCTGGCGCGCGAGCTGCGGCGGCACCTTGGGGTCGGAGAGGATCTGGTCGAAGAGGCTGGCGATGACGTCGATCACCATGTGATCGAGCGCGCCGCGCGAGGCCTGGCGCAACTGCTCGCGGTTGGCGTGGATGAGGTTGGGCGCGACGGCGCCGCCGTCGTCGCCGGAGTGGCTCCAGCCCGAGGTGTCGAAGCCCGCGGGCTCGACCTGCGCCAGCCGGCGCAGCAAGTCCATCATGCCGGGGTCGACCTGCCCGATCGGCGTGCCGCCGCCCGCGCGCATGCCGCTGCCGAAGGCGCCGCCACCCAGCGTCCCCGGGCCGCTGCGCGAGCCCAGCCCGCCCATGCCCGAGCTGGTATGGGCGCGCGCTCCGGCCAGTCCGCCGCCGGGGCCTGCGCCCGGGCCGCCGCGCAGGCTGTCGCTACCGGCGCCGCCGCCCAGGCCCGCGGCACGGCTGTCCAGCGGCGCGGCGCGGCTGTGGCCGCCCGCGGCTTCCTGCGTGCGAACGGTCAGCGAAACCGGCTGCACGCCGGCCTTGCGCAGGTCGGCGACGATGTCGGCGTAAGTCTCGCGCAGGACGGTGGCCAGCGAGCGGTGGAGCTCGGCTTCCAGCACCTTGCGCACCTCCGGGCGATCGGCGATGGCATCGATGGCGCGGATCACGCCGTGGCCGATCGACTCCGGCCGCAGCGGGTTGCGCTCGCGCTCGGCGCGCGCGTCGCCGAGCAGCGAGCCGACGTAGGCCTCGAGCTCGCGCAGTTCCCACTCCAGGCCGTGCGTGATCTCGAGCGCGAAGCGCTCGGCCTGCACCTTGATCTCGAGCTCGCGGTCCTCGACCAGCGTCAGCGCCTCCCAGGCCTGCGGCTGCGTTGCGCTGCGCGTCGCGCCCGTGCCGCGAATCTGCTCGTCGAAGGCGCGGTCGAAGGCCTGTTCGAAGGGCACGCGCTTGCGGCCGAGTTCGAACTGCGCCGCCAGCAAGGCGTCGCGCTGTGCGCCCAGGGCCGTCATCGCCGCCAGGTTCAGGCTTTGCACGGTGCGCTCGACGGCCGTGCGCAGCGCGTACCGCACGCGCTGGGCGGCGGCGTCGAGCAGGGGGTGCAGCGGCGGTGGCGGGGCGGAGGACATGGCTAGCGGCACGAGCCCGTATTCTGGGCCATGCCCCGCCGAAACGGGGCGCGGGCGCGCCGCAGGCACGCGCTGCCGACCGCGCCGCCGTCAGGGTCAGCCCGACTTGCCGCTGCGCGACAGCGCGTCGCGGATTTCGCGCAGCAGCAGCACGTCCTCCGGGGGCGGTGCCGGCGGGGCGGGCGGTGGCGGCGGTTCGCTGCGCTTGAGGCGGTTGATCTGCTTCACCATGACGAAGATGATGAAGGCCAGGATGGCGAAGTTCAGCGCCACGGTGATGAAGCTGCCGTAGGCCAGAACCGCGCCCTGCTTCTTCGCCTCTTCCAGCACCGTGGCGGTCTGTCCGGCCAGCGGAATGAAGTAGTTGCTGAAGTCCAGCCCGCCGAAGATCTTGCCGACGACGGGCATGATGACGTCGGCCACCAGCGAATCGACGATCTTGCCGAAGGCGCCTCCGATGATGACGCCGACGGCCAGATCCATGACGCTGCCCTTGAGCGCGAACTCCTTGAACTCCGATGCGAAACTCATGTTGGGGGGTTCTCCTGATCGGCTTGTTGCCGCGCGGCGGGCATCGCCGCGGCGGCACGGTAGGGGCAGCCCGGGCTCGCGTCAAGCCGCCGGGGTCGGGGGAAGCACGAACCGCCTCCGCTAGAATGCCCGGTTGACCGTTAGGACATTCGAACCCACCACCCGAGGATTCCATGAGCGATTCCGCTACCGCCCCGGCGGGCCCCGGCCACGTCGACAAGGACCGTCGGACCTGGATCGCGATCACCTGCGGCGCCGGCGCCGTGGGTGGCGTCGCGGTCGCGGTTCCCTTCGTCAGCAGCTTCGCGCCTTCGGAGCGCGCCAAGGCCGCGGGCGCGCCGGTGCAGGTCGACATCAGCGCCCTCAAGCCCGGCGAGAAGCTCACCGTCGAGTGGCGCGGCAAGCCGGTGTGGGTGATGCGTCGCACGCCCGAGCAGCTCGAGACGCTGAAGAAGACCGATGCGCTGGTGGCGGATCCGAACTCGGATCGCAAGGCTTATCCGACGCCCGAGTACGCGAAGAACGAATGGCGCTCGATCAAGCCCGACGTGCTCGTCGTCGTGGGCATCTGCTCGCACCTGGGCTGCTCGCCGGTGGACAAGTTCCAGCCCGGCGCCCAGCCCTCGCTGCCCGATGACTGGATGGGCGGCTTCCTCTGCCCCTGCCACGGCTCGACCTTCGACCTCGCCGGCCGCGTGTTCAAGAACAAGCCCGCGCCCGACAACCTCGAGGTGCCGCCCTACATGTTCCTGTCCGACAACGTGCTGCTGGTCGGCGAAGACAAGAAGGCTTGAGGAGCGAGGTCCATCCCATGGCTGAATTCAAGGAAGCGCCGGCCGGCGCCTCGGTGACCGAGAAGACCACCGTCTGGTTCGAGAACCGGTTCCCGACCGCGTTCGCCGAGTACAAGAAGCACATGTCGGAGTACTACGCTCCGAAGAACTTCAACACCTGGTACTTCTTCGGCTCGCTGGCGCTGCTGGTGCTGGTGATCCAGATCGTCACCGGCATCTTCCTGGTGATGCACTACAAGCCCGACGCGAACCTGGCCTTCGCCTCGGTCGAGTACATCATGCGCGACGTGCCCTGGGGCTGGCTCATCCGCTACATGCACAGCACGGGCGCGAGCGCCTTCTTCATCGTCGTCTACCTGCACATGTTCCGCGGCATGCTCTACGGCAGCTACCGCAAGCCGCGCGAACTGGTGTGGATCTTCGGCTGCCTGATCTTCCTGTGCCTGATGGGCGAGGCCTTCTTCGGCTACCTGCTGCCCTGGGGCCAGATGTCCTACTGGGGCGCGCAGGTGATCGTCAACCTGTTCGCCGCGATCCCCTTCGTCGGCCCGGACCTCGCGCTGCTGATCCGCGGCGACTACGTCGTCAGCGACGCCACGCTCAACCGCTTCTTCAGCTTCCACGTGATCGCCGTCCCGCTGGTGCTGCTGGGCCTGGTCGTGGCGCACCTGCTGGCGCTGCACGACGTCGGCTCGAACAACCCGGACGGCATCGAGATCAAGGCCAAGAAGGACCCGCAGACCGGAATCCCGCTGGACGGCATCCCCTTCCACCCCTACTACACGGTGCACGACATCGTCGGCGTCGCGGTGTTCCTGATCCTGTTCTCGGCGGTGATCTTCTTCGCCCCGGAGCTCGGCGGCTTCTTCCTCGAATACAACAACTTCATCCCCGCCGATCCGCTGAAGACGCCGGCGCACATCGCTCCGGTGTGGTACTTCACGCCCTACTACTCGATGCTGCGCGCAACCACCGACCCGATGATCAACGTCTTCGTCGTCATCGTCGCGCTGGGTGTCGTCGGCGCCCTGCTCAGGGGTGGATTCAGCGCGATGGCCAAGGGCGGCATCGTCGTCGGCGGTCTGATCGTGATCGCGCTGCTCAAGACCTTCGACGCCAAGTTCTGGGGCGTGGTGGTCATGGGCGGTGCGGTCGTCATCATGTTCTTCCTGCCCTGGCTCGATCGCAGCCCGGTCAAGTCGATCCGCTATCGGCCGGGCTGGCACAAGTGGCTCTACGCGGTCTTCGTCATCGTCTTCTTCATCCTGGGTTACCTGGGTGTGCTGCCCGTCTCCGACGCGCGTACCCTGGTTGCGCAGATCGGCACCATCTTCTACTTCGCCTTCTTCGTGCTCATGCCGTTCTGGAGCCGCATCGGCGAGTTCAAGCCCGTGCCCGACCGCGTGACCTTCCGTCCGCACTGACGAACCGCCAGCAAGAGAGGGTTAACGCATCATGAAGAAACTCATCCTCAGCCTGCTTGCCAGCCTCATGCTGGTCACGGGCGCGCAGGCAGCCGAAGGGGGCATGGCCTGGGACAAGTTCCCCGCCGAGCGCGTCAACGATGTCGCCGCGCTGCAGCGAGGCGCCAAACTCTTCGTCAACTACTGCCTGAACTGCCACGCCGCGGCGTTCATGCGCTACAACCGCCTGCGCGACATCGGCCTGACCGAAGACCAGATCAAGAGCAACCTGATGTTCGCGACCGACAAGGTCGGCGACACGATGAAGGTCTGGCTCGCGACCAAGGACGCCAAGGAGTGGTTCGGTGCCGAGCCGCCCGACCTGACGCTGATCGCGCGCTCGCGCTCGGCGCCGGGCCAGGGCAGCGGTGCCGACTACGTCTACACCTACCTGCGTACCTACTATCGCGACGACACCAAGGCCACCGGCTGGAACAACCTGGCCTTCCCGAGCGTGGGCATGCCGCATGCCTTGTGGGAGCTGCAGGGCCAGCAGCGCGCCGTCTTCGCCGAGGAGAAGGACCCGCACGATCCGAACCTGACGGTGCAGGTGTTCAAGAGCTTCGAGCCGATCTCCGCCGGCACGATGAACGCGAACGAGTACAACGAGGCGGTCGCCGATCTCGTCGCCTTCCTGCAATGGATGGGCGAACCCAACCAGGCCGGGCGCGTGCGCCTCGGCGTCTGGGTGCTGATCTTCCTGGCCATCTTCACCGTCATCGCCTGGCGCCTGAACGCGGCCTTCTGGAAGGACGTCAAGTAGCATCGCAGTCCCGGCGCCAGAGCCGGGCAAGGCGCAGTGGGGGCAGATCGCGTCCACTGCGCTTGGTTTTTTCGGGGCCCGACCTTGGATGGCCCCCCAACCGATCGAAGGCTCCAAGCCATGATGGTGCTTTACTCCGGAACCACCTGCCCGTATTCGCATCGCTGCCGCTTCGTGCTCTTCGAGAAGGGCATGGACTTCGAGATCCGCGACGTCGATCTCTTCGCCAAGCCCGAGGACATCGCGCTGATGAACCCGTACAACGAGGTGCCGATCCTCGTCGAGCGCGACCTGATCCTCTACGAATCGCACATCATCAACGAGTACATCGACGAGCGCTTCCCGCACCCGCAGCTGATGCCCGGTGACCCGGTGGCGCGTGCCCGCGTCCGGCTCTTCCTCTTCAACTTCGAGAAGGAGCTGTTCACGCACGTCAACCTGCTCGAGAACCGCGGCGTCAAGGCCACCGACCGCCAGCTCGAGAAGGCGCGCAGCCAGATCCGCGACCGCCTGACGCAGCTCGCGCCGATCTTCCTGAAGAACAAGTACATGCTGGGCGACGACTTCAGCATGCTCGACGTCGCGATCGCGCCGCTGCTCTGGCGCCTGGACTACTACGGCATCGAGCTGAGCAAGAACGCCGCGCCGCTGCTCAAGTACGCCGAGCGCATCTTCTCGCGCCCGGCCTACATCGAGGCGCTCACGCCCTCGGAAAAGGTGATGCGCAAGTAGGGCCAGGCGATGCAGCGCCGCACGTCCGACGATCGCCACCGCTGCCGGACCGCCGCATGAACCAGGCCATGGGCGGCGACGGCCAGGGCAGCTCCACGCGCCCCTACCTGCTGCGCGCGCTGCACGACTGGTGCACCGACAACGGCTTCACCCCCTACATCGCCGTCTACGTCGACGGCTCGGTGCGGGTGCCGATGGAGTACGTGAAGAACAACGAGATCGTGCTCAACGTCGGCTTCGAGGCCACGAGCGGATTGAAGCTCGGCAACGACGTGATCGAGTTTCGCGCGCGCTTCGGCGGCGTGGCGCGCGACATCGTGGTTCCCGTCGATCACGTCGTCGCCATCTACGCGCGCGAGAACGGGCAGGGCATGGCGTTTCCCGTTCCCACCGCTGCCGCACCCGACGACGCGCAGGGCGGCGAGACCCCTGCGCAGCCCGCCGCGGGTGCCGCACGCGGGCTGCACCTGGCGAGCGTCGAGGGGCAGGAAGCCGCGCCGCCGGGCCGCGGTGCCGGTGCCGATGCCGCCGGCACCGGGCCCGAGCCTCCGGAGCCTTCGCCGCCCGCAGGTCCTCCTCGACCCTCCCTCAAACGCATCAAGTAGGCCGGTCCGTCCTCGAGTCGCACCGGGGCGAAGAGGTCCCCGCCGGGCGCGCGGCCTAGAATCCAAGCTCCCTGCGGCCGGCTTAGCTCAGTTGGCAGAGCACCCGCCTTGTAAGCGGAAGGTCGTCCGTTCGACTCGGACAGCCGGCACCAGACGCCTTCCTTCGGAACAGGCCCCTCAGCCCACAGGTCTTCGGTCGCACGACGACGATGGAATTCGAGCGCGCGCGAGCGGATCTTGGAGGCGTAGCCCAAGGTCTCGGCTTCGGCGCGAACCGGTGCTGGCCCGCCCGGAGGTTTGATCGGCGGTCTGGGCCGATCGTTGCAAGGGGTTTCAGGGCGCCGAAGGCGGTTGAACGCGCACCTTGATTGCGCTACCCTCCCACCCTCCGTTCTGCAGGCGTTGCAGCAGCAGGGGCAGCAGTTGGCGCAGCTTGGCTGCAGCGGGGTTGTGGGCCGCGAGCAGGGTCCACGTACCGCCGTCCACGGGGCCCGGGCGCACATCGGCGCGCAGGCTTGCCGGCAGCAGCGGAGCGATCGTTTCGAACAATGCGCGTGCCTGCCGCAGGCGGTGCAGCAGGGCTCCCAGCGGTTCGCTGCGGTCGAGCGCCTCGGACAAGCCGAGGGTCGGCCCTGGACCACGGGTCGATTCGGGGCGCGCGTGTGCGGCGGCGGTCGCTGCGGGCGTGCGTCTGGACATGGCAGGAGTTTATTGGCGATGCAGGTGCTCATCACCCACGGACGCATGGCGCGCGCACGCGTGATGCAGTTCGGTGCGCTGCAGCTCCTGCTGGCGGCGGCCACGCTGGTGCTGGGGCTGATGGCGCTCTCGGGGGCGATCTACCACTTCGTCTTCCTGAAGGCGGTTCAGGAGGGCTGGCCCGTCGTGGGGCCTCTGGTGCAGTGGGTGGTGCGTGGCGAAGTCGCCCAGCGCGAGCGCTTCATGCGCGAGAACCTCGACGCGATCGCGCAAAAGGTCGGCGAGATGCAGGCCAAGCTGGTGCGCCTCGAGGCGATGAGCGAACGCGTCAGCGGCCTGGCCGGCGTGAAGCCCGAGGAACTGGGCACGCATCGGCCCAGGGCCGGCAGCGGCGGGCCCTTCGTCGCGGCAGGAGAACCCTCGCTGCCGCAACTGCAGCAGACCCTGGCGGGCTTGGACGAAGTCGCCGACTGGCAGGGGGAACTCTTCGCCTTCAGCGAGTCGCGCCTCTTCCAGGCGCGGCTGGACGCGCTGCGGGTGCCGAGCTCGCCGCCGGTTCCAGGCGTCGTCGGCTCGGGCTTCGGCTTGCGCAGTGATCCCTTCACCGGCCACAGCGCCTTGCACACCGGGCTGGACTTCCCGGCCGAGCCGGGAACCCCCATCCTCGCCGCGGCCGCGGGCGTGGTGCTGACGGCCGGCTGGCATCCGGAGTACGGCAAGCTTGTCGAGCTCGATCATGGCCA
The DNA here is from genome assembly GCA_026932235.1 of Burkholderiales bacterium. GTDB lineage: Bacteria > Pseudomonadota > Gammaproteobacteria > Burkholderiales > Burkholderiaceae_C > Rubrivivax. Next base: position 9,021 of record JAIXKR010000077.1, on the reverse strand, counting down.
GGGGCTGATCACGCGCTACGCACATGGCCGCGCCTTGCACGTGCAAGCCGGCGAGATCGTCAAGCGCGGGCAGGAGATCGCCGAAGTCGGCACCACCGGCCGCTCCACCGGGCCGCATCTGCACTTCGAGGTGCTGCTGCAGGGCGTGCCGCAGAATCCGGCCCGTTTCCTGGCCAACGCACCGGCGCCGCTGGTGGCGGCGCACGCGAGCGCAGTGCGGGATCCGCGGCGCCGCTGAAGCGCAGGCTGCAGCAGGCGTGCGCATGTCGCGCCGGCCCCCCGGTGAGCTGCGGGGCGCAGGGGTGTGGGGTGCTAAACTGACCTGCTTTGCGCGCGCCGTTCCCCCAAGGCGCCAACGGGCCCTCCCCGCATGCTTCCCAAGTTACTGACGCAGATCTTCGGCAGCCGCAATGACCGGCTGCTCAAGGGCTACCGCCGCGTGGTGCAGCAGATCAATGCGCTCGAGCCCGCGCTCGAGGCGCTCGACGACGCCGCGCTGCGCGCCAAGACCGACGAGTTCAAGGCGCGACTGGCCAAGGGCACGCAGCTGGACGAACTGCTGCCCGAGGCCTTTGCCGTCGTGCGCGAAGCCGGCAAGCGCACGCTGAAGATGCGCCACTTCGACGTCCAGCTCATCGGCGGCATGGTGCTGCACGAAGGCAAGATCGCCGAGATGCGAACCGGCGAGGGCAAGACGCTGATGGCGACGCTGCCCGTGTACCTCAACGCCCTCACCGGCAAGGGCGTTCACGTCGTCACCGTGAACGACTACCTCGCGCGCCGCGACGCCGAGTGGATGGGCCGGCTCTACGGCTTCCTCGGCCTCACCGTGGGGGTCAACGTCCCGGGCATGCAGCGCGAGGAGAAGCAGGCCGCCTTTGCCGCCGACGTCACCTACGGCACGAACAACGAGTTCGGCTTCGACTACCTGCGCGACAACATGGTCTACGAGCTCGGCGACCGCGTCTCGCGCGGCCAGGCCTACGCCATCGTCGACGAAGTCGATTCCATCCTCATCGACGAGGCGCGCACGCCGCTCATCATCAGCGGCCAGGCCGAGGACCACACCGAGCTCTACGTGCGCATCAACGCCGTCGTGCCGCAGCTCAAGAAGCAGATCGGCGAGGCCAACCCGCGCACCGGCGAGGGAGTGATCGAGCCCGGCGACTTCACCGTCGACGAGAAGACGCACCAGGTCTTCCTCACCGAATCGGGTCACGAGAGGGCCGAGGAGGTGCTGACCAAGGCCGGCCTGCTGCCCGAGGGCGCGAGCCTCTACGACGCGGCCAACATCAGCCTGATGCACCACGTCTACGCGGCGCTGCGCGCGCACCACCTCTACAACCGCGACCAGCACTACGTCGTGCAGAACGGCGAGGTGGTGATCGTCGACGAGTTCACCGGCCGCCTGATGACGGGCCGGCGCTGGAGCGACGGCCTGCACCAGGCGGTCGAGGCCAAGGAAGGCGTGCGGATCCAGAGCGAGAACCAGACGCTGGCCTCGGTCACCTTCCAGAACTACTTCCGCATGTACGGCAAGCTCGCCGGCATGACCGGCACCGCCGACACCGAGGCCTACGAGTTCCAGGAGATCTACGGCCTGGAGACGGTCGTCATCCCGCCGAACAAGCCGACGATCCGCAAGGACGAGAACGACCTCATCTACAAGACGGCCAAGGAGAAGTACGACGCCGTCACCGCCGACATCCGCGACTGCTACGAGCGCGGCCAGCCGGTGCTGGTGGGAACGACCTCGATCGAGAACTCGGAGCTCATCTCCGGCCTGCTCACGAAGGCCAAGCTGCCGCACCAGGTGCTCAACGCCAAGCAGCACGCCAAGGAGGCCGAGATCGTCGCCCAGGCGGGACGGCCGAAGATGATCACCATCGCCACCAACATGGCCGGGCGCGGAACCGACATCGTGCTCGGCGGCAACGTCGAGAAGCAGGTGCAGTTCCTGCAGGACGACCCCAAGCTCTCCGACGACGAGAAGCGCGCGCGTGCGCAGGCGCTGGAGCAGGAGTGGCAAGGCCTGCACGACCAGGTGAAGGCGCTGGGCGGCCTGCGCATCGTCGCCACCGAGCGCCACGAGAGCCGGCGCATCGACAACCAGCTGCGCGGCCGCTCGGGCCGCCAGGGCGACCCGGGCGCCAGCCGCTTCTACCTGAGTCTCGACGACCCGCTGATGCGCATCTTCGCCGGCGACCGCGTGCGCGCGATCATGGATCGCCTGAAGATGCCCGAGGGCGAGGCGATCGAGGCCGGCATCGTCAACCGCAGCATCGAGAGCGCGCAGCGCAAGGTCGAGGCGCGCAACTTCGACATCCGCAAGCAGCTGCTCGAATACGACGACGTCGCCAACGACCAGCGCAAGGTCATCTACCAGCAGCGCAACGAGATCCTCGAGGCGGCATCGCTCGACGAGCAGATCCGCAACCTGCGCCACGCCGCGATGGCCGACGTCGTGCATACCTACGTCCCCGCCGGCAGCCTCGAAGAGCAATGGGACCTGCCGGGCCTGCAGCGCGTGCTGCGCGAGGAGTGGCAGCTCGAGGTCGACCTCGCCGGCGAGGTCGAGAAGAGCGACTCGATCACCGACGAGGATCTGCTGCACAAGGTGCAGGCTGCCGCCGACGCCTCCTTCCAGAGCAAGGTCGACCTGGTCGGTGCCGAGCAGTTCACGCCCTTCATGCGCATGGTGCTCTTGCAGACCATGGACAACCACTGGCGCGAGCACCTGGCCGCCCTCGACTACCTGCGCCAGGGCATCCACCTGCGCGGCTACGCGCAGCAGAACCCCAAGCAGGAGTACAAGCGCGAGGCCTTCGAGCTCTTCTCGCGCCTGCTCGACATCGTCAAGCTCGAGGTCACGCGCGTGCTCATGCTCGTGCGCGTGCAGACGCAGGAGCAGGCGGCGCAGGCCGCCCAAGCCATCGAGCAGCAGGCCGGCCAGCTCGGCAACGTGACCTACACGCACCCCAACGAAGACGGCTCGGTCTCGCAGGAGACCGACCCGGAGACGCTGGCGCAGGCCGTACCCAAGGTCGGCCGCAACGACCCCTGCCCCTGCGGCAGCGGCAGGAAGTACAAGCACTGCCACGGGCGGCTGAGCTGAGAGGCAAGACACAGCCGGCCGCAGAACGCGGACGGGCCGCCCGAGGGCGGCCCGTCGATGCAAGCTCAGGCTATGGCCTGCAGCCGCCTCAGGGGATGACGAAGGCCCGGCTTTCCACGCCGGCGTTGCGGCGGTACATCAGAAGCAGCCCTGTCTCGCTGCTCTGCGCGTTGCTCACCGCCGTGTTCTTCGCAAACGGCAGGCTGCTGCTCTGCCCGTTCGCCAGCGACCCGAAGGGCCATCCGCTCAAGCTGTAGCGCGGCGCACCCGGCGTGAACCTCATGCCTTCGATCGCGTCGGTGGCCGCGCCGGTGAAGTAGTTGTCGAAACCGTACAAGTCGATACCCAGCGTCGTGCCTGCGGCGACCTTCAGGCTGGGATAGCTCGGAGGCAAGCCATCGGTGTTGAGCAGCACCGTGAAGATCAGGTTGCCCGAATTCAGGTCGGCGTCGGTGTAGAAGACCGAGCTCGACGTACCGTCGGCCATCGAGTAGAGGTAGACCCGGTTCTGCCCCGAAGCCCCGAAACCGCCCGACTCGGCGTTGTAGACGACGTAGTCGGCGCTGCCATCGCCATCGGTGTCGATGTAGATGTCGAACTCGGCGGGATAGTTGGGGTGGGCGCGCCGACCGTGGGTGCTGATCGCGAACTCGAGCATGTTGTAGCCATACTCCGCCGCCGGCAGGAAGCGCACGCCGACCGCGTTCAGGTCGATCAAGGCGTAGTTGTCCCCCATCCCGGGGATGGCGCCCGGCGGGTACTGGCCGCTCGTGCCGATGAGCGAGAAGCTGTCCCACTCGCCGACACCGGTGCCGCTGTTCTTCAGCGTGATCACGCTGCGCGCGCGCGCGCCGGTGGGCAGGGTGCCGTTGAGCAGCGCCGCCTTGCGCGGCAGCACATGCCAGGGGATGCTCAACTGCGTCGTGCCCGCGGTCAGCGTGACGTAGCCGTCGTACTCGGGGCCGTTCAGCGCCGCGCCATCGCCGCCGAGCGCGCCGCCATTGAGCGTCCAGTCGGGCAGCTTGGCCGGGTTGATGAGCAGCGACACCGTCAGCGTGGCCGTCCCGTACGCGGGCACGCTGACGCTGCCAGGCGCCTGGATCGTCACTGCGCCGCTGGCGGCATCGGAGGCGTAGCGGAAGCTCTTGCCGACGCTGAAGCTGAGCGCGCTGCCGCCGAAGTTCTTCAGCGTCAGCGTGCGCTGCACCGTCGTCTGCTTGTCGACTTCCAGCGCACCGTAGGAAAGCGCTGCCGACAGCGTGCTGTCGTCCCAGGCGATCGCAGGCAGGGCCAGGGCGCGATCGACGCGCGTCTCGCCGGCGCCGATGCGCGAGATCGGCGCCAGGCTGCCTGGCAGCACGGCCGGGTTGGTGTACACCGCCGTGTTGGCGCTGTTCATCAGCATCGCCTTGATCTCCATCGGCGTGCGGCCGGGGAAGGCGCTCAGCAGCAGCGCCGCGGCGCCGGACACCATGGGTGCAGCGCCTGACGTGCCGCCGAACGCGGTCTCACCGTTGCCGGTGCCGTACTCGGCGGACATCGACGCGCCGGGTGCTCCGATCTCGGGCTTGATGTGGCCAAAGCTCACGTTCGGTCCGCGCGAGGAGGTCCCGGCCATGCTGCCGACCAGGGCGACGCTGTTGGCCGGCGAAAGGCTGACGTTGACCGTGCTGCCTCCGGCCAGTTGCCCTCGAATGGCAACGCCCAGAGATTGCTGGATGACCATCGAAGGCACGAAGTTCGAGCCGCCGCCGAGGCTGAAGCTGACCGCGTCACCCGGGGCGATCAAGGCGATCAGGGTGCCGATGGCGCCGGCGTTGGCGGCCTTGTCGACCTTCTCGCTGACGGCGCAGACTCCGCGGTCGATGAGCGCGATCTTTCCTGCAGGGTTGGCCAAGAAGGAATCGCCGATGCATCCGCGGCCGACGTAGACCACGTCGCCGCTCACGCCTGCGCCCAGCGGCGCCCAGTCGAGCAGGGCCGTGTTGCCGTAGAGCCCGGCGATCGCCGCCGGCGCGTTCACTTTCAATGGCACCGCCGAGGCGCTGGGCACCTGCGTCTGAGCGACGCTGATGACGCCCGGAGTCGCGGCCGGCGAGGCTGTGATGTAGGGCCGGTCGGCGGAGTTGCCCGCGGAGGCGACGACGACGACGCCGGCGGCCACGGCATTGGCCGTGGCCGCGCTCAGGTCGTCCTCGATCTGGCCGTAGCTCGAGCCCAGCGAGAGGTTGATGACGTCGGCCGCGTCGCTCAGGTCGCCGTCGCCGTCGGGATCGAGGGCGTAATCCATGCCCTTCATCAGCGCCACGCCGTTGCAGCTGGTCGAGACGCTGGAGCAGACCTTGATCGCCAGCAGTTGCGCGCCCGGCGCGACGCCCTTGTGGCTGCCGTCCAGACTCTTGCCGGCGATGATGTCGGCCACGTGCGTGCCGTGACCACCCTCGGGTCCGTCGTCGATGGGGTTGGCATCTTCCGTGCGGGTGCCGGCGCCGGGGGACCAGGTCGAGCCGACGAAGTCGTAGCCGCCGACCACCTTGGCGGTGGGGAAGAGGCCGTTCGGGATCGTCGTCGGGTCGGCGCTGGCCGCGGCGTAGTCGGCGGCCGTGCCCGAGCCGCCCAGGTTGCGGTGCGTGTAGTCGATGCCGGAGTCGAGGACTGCGACCTTCACGCCACTGCCATCGACGCCGCCGCTCTGCACGGCCAGGGCGCCGATGTAGGGGACGGTGTCGCTCAAATGCTTCTCGTAATGGATGACCGGGCGCACGCGTGCGACGCCGGGCAGGGTGCCGATGGTGCGCAGCTGGCCGGCGTCGATGGTGACGGCGATCGCGTTGTGCGCCACCGTCACCTGGCCGAGAACCCTGGCCCCCATGGCCGAAAGACGGCTGCTCACCGCCGCCTGTTGCGCGAGCACCGCGGCGCGCTGGGCCGACATCGCGGCGGCCACGGCGGCCGCTTCGCGGCGCACGCTGCCGTCGGCCGACTGGGCGCGCATGCGATGAACCGGCATCCGCTCGGCCAGGACCGCGCGCGTGCGCGCGAGCGAGTTCTGGTCCAGCGTGACCCAGACATCGACCGGGCCGCTGGTGTGACGAAGCCGGCGGTCGATCTTGGCCGCATGGACGACCGCGTCCAGCGTGGGTGGGGTGCGCGCCGAAAGCGCGCGTTCTTGGGTGGCTGTGCTCTGCGTGCTGATCGTTTCGTTGGCGCCGCCGCAGGCGACCAGAAAGGCCGCACCGGCAAGCGCCAGACCCGACCGGGAGATTCTTTTCATGACTTCTCCATCCTGACGAGAAAGCCGAAAAGGCCGGGCTGTTGCGCCGGCCGCCGAATCGTCAAACCCGGCCGGAAGGCACGGGCTCCATGCTTGTCTCTGGGCTGGGACTCAAACGCGGCTTGTCCCGCGCCGCTTGGCGGCCGAGGCTGCAGCCAGCGCCGCGGCCAGGAGCAGCAGCGTGGTCGGCTCGGGGATGAAGTCGACGCGGAAGTTGCCCACGCGTGTGGTGGCGGTGCCGAAGTCGCCGTCGATGGCCCAGGCACGGAAGCCGAAGACCTCGCCAGCGTCGACGACGACCGAGTACGACCCGCTCTGGCTCGCGTCGCCGTCGTCGTCGCTCAGCGGCGTGAAGCCGTTCACCGACAGGATGCCGAAGGGATCGTAGAAGGGGTCGTTGTCCAGATCCGACGTGACGTAGGACCAATCGAAGCTGATCTTGGCCGCTGCGCCGACGACGATGCTGAAGTCGGTCCAACTCGAGTCGAAACCATCGGGTCTCGGGCTCGTGATGCTCAGGAACGACGCATCCGCACTGGGTGTTGCTCCGTTGGTGCCGACCGCGGACGTCCAGTTGGCCGGGGCAAAGTCTCCTGTGAATCCAATCACGGGGGCCGCCTGCGCCGTCGCGCAAAGCAGGCTCGACGCCGCCACGAAGGCTGGCCATAGGGATTTCATGGAGTCTCCTCTTCCTGTTGGGAACGCATTCGCACGTTGCATGCAAAATCCGTGCCGTTGTCATGAAACGTGAAATGGGACACGAACTTGGCTCGCCGGTCGGGCACGGCCTCGCGCCAGTGGGCGACCCCTTGTAAGGGCCGCCGACACGGGGAAACCTCGCTTGTGGATGCGGCCCGCAACGGCTTCATTGACGAACGATGACGCTGTGCCGGATCAAGCCGAGGCTGCGCAGTCGCACCGCACTGCGAGGCAGTGCGGCCGGCGTGACGGCTTTGGGCTTGCTCCTGGTGGCCACGCCTGCACCCGGTGTGGACCGCGAGGGGGTGAAGCCATCGGGCGCCTGCACGCCCCTGCACGCCTTGCCGGCATTGCCCGACGCGCCGGTGCAGGTGTGGGTCGATCTCTGCCCGCTGCCGCCTGCGCTCGGCGCGTCGACGCCGCAGGCGCGCCCGGACGCGTCGCAGGTGACGCAGCGGCAGGACGAGCTGATGCAGCGCATGCGGCCGCTGGGCGCGGTCGAGATCGGGCGCGTTCGCCTCGTGCGCCAGGCGATCGCGGTCGAAGTTCCGGCGCGGCAGCTGAACGCGCTGCGCGCGCTCGAAGGCGTTTGCGGCGTGAGCCCGGTGCGCCACGTGCAGCGCCCGCCGCCCGAGCCGTCGCGCTGACCGCCGAAGCGCGGCAGCGCGGCGGCTCGCTTATCGTTGCCGTCCGCGCCCACTTCGGAACCCGGACCATGTCTTCCAGTTCGAGCCCTGCAGAACCCGTTCTTCCTGCCGTCCCCGGCCTGCGCATCGGCACCGCGATGGCCGGCATCCGCAAGCCCGGGCGGCGCGACCTCGTGCTGTTCGCGCTCGACGAAGGCGCGGCGGTGGCCGGCGTGTTCACGCAGAACCGCTTCTGCGCCGCGCCGGTGCAGGTCTGCCGGGAGCATCTTGCAGCCGGCGGCGCGATGCGCGCGCTCATCGTCAACACCGGCAACGCCAACGCCGGCACCGGGGCCGACGGCCTGGCGCGTGCGCGGCGTACCTGCGACGCCGTCGCCGCCCAGCTCGGCGTGCCGGCGCAGTCGGTGCTGCCGTTCTCCACCGGCGTCATCATGGAGACGCTGCCGGTCGATCGCATCGAAGCCGGCTTGCCGGCGGCCGTGGCCGATCTCGCGCCCGGCCACTGGGCGCAGGCCGCCGAAGGCATCATGACCACCGACACCGTGCCCAAGGCGGCGTCACGCCGGATCCGCATCGACGGCTGCGAGGTCACCCTCACCGGCATCGCCAAGGGCGCCGGCATGATCCGCCCGAACATGGCGACCATGCTCGGCTTCCTCGCCACCGACGCCGTCGTCGACGCCGCGCTGCTGCAGACGCTGGTCGCTCAGGCGGCGGACGCGAGCTTCAACCGCATCACCATCGACGGCGACACCTCGACCAACGACTCCTTCGTCCTCGTGGCGACGAACCGCGCCGGCCACGCGCCGATCACGAGCCTCGATTCGCCCGCCGGCCGCACGCTGGCCGAGGCGGTGATCGAGGTCTCGCGGGAACTCGCGCAGGCCATCGTGCGCGACGGCGAGGGCGCAACCAAGTTCATCACCGTGCGTGTCGAAGGCGGGCGCAGCGAGGCCGAGTGCCGCCGGGTCGCCTACGCGATCGCGCACTCGCCGCTGGTGAAGACCGCCTTCTTCGCCAGCGACCCCAACCTCGGCCGCATCCTGGCCGCCGTCGGCTACGCCGGCATCGACGACCTCGACCAGGGCCTCATCGACCTCTACCTCGACGACGTGCACGTGGCGACGCAAGGCGGCCGCCATCCCGCGTACGAGGAAGCCGACGGCCAGCGCGTCATGAAAGGCCGCGAGATCACCGTGCGCGTGCTGCTGAACCGCGGCGCCGCGGCGAGCGAGGTCTGGACCTGCGACCTCTCGCACGACTACGTCAGCATCAACGCCGACTAT
>JAIXKR010000101.1:1415-4347 GCA_026932235.1 Burkholderiales bacterium | reverse complement strand
AAAGTCAGTCGCGGCGACACGGCGCTGCGCCTGCCGCTGTCGGCCTTCTTCACGCGCAACGACCAGGCCAACGTCTGGGTCGTCGATCCGGCGACGCAGACGGTGACGCTGACGAAGGTGGAAACAGACGGCGTCGCCGGCAACGAGATGCGCGTCAAGGCCGGCCTGCAGTCGGGCCAGCTGGTGGTCACCGCCGGCGCCAGCCTGCTCGAGCCCGGCCAGAAGGTGCGCCTGCCGTGAATCCCGAAGGCCGCTTCAACCTCACCGCGGCGGCGCTGCGCCACCGCGAATTGACGCTGTTCTTCATCCTGGTCATCGCCATCTCCGGCTTTTCCTCGTATTTCAAGCTCGGCCAGCGCGAGGACCCGGACTTCACCTTCCGCGCCATGGTCATCCGCACGATGTGGCCGGGCGCCACCGCCGAGCAGGTGGACCGGCAGGTCACCGACCGCATCGAGAAGAAGCTGCAGGAAATCCCCTTCTTCCGCTACACGCGCAGCTATTCCAAGCCGGGCGAGTCGCTCATCATCCTCGAGCTGCACGACACGGCGCGCGGGCCGGCGGTGGCCGACGCCTGGTACCAGGTGCGCAAGAAGATCGGCGACATCCGCCACACCCTGCCGGAGGGCGTCGCCGGCCCGTTCTTCAACGACGAGTTCGGCGACGTCTTCGGCTCCATCTACGCCTTCACCGCCGACGGCTTCACGCATTCCGAGCTGCGCGATTACGTCGAGGCGGCGCGCCAACGCCTGCTCAAGCTGAGGAACGTCGCCAAGATCGACCTCGTCGGCGTCCAGGACGACCGCATCTTCATCGAGCTCTCGCCGCAGAAGCTGGCGGCGCTGGGGCTCGACGCCCAGCAGATCGGCCAGGCCCTCGCCACGCAAAACGCCGTGGTGCCGGCCGGCGCGGTGAACTCGGCGACGCATACGATTCCGCTGCGCGTCACCGGCGAGCTGGCGTCGGTGGACGCCGTCGCCGACACGCGCGTGGCGGCGGGCGGACGCAGCATCCGCATCGGCGACATCGCGCGGGTGGTTCGCGACACCGTCGATCCGCCGATCGCGAAGATGTACTACCGCGGCCAGCAGGCCATCGGCCTGGCGGTGTCGATGACCCGGGACGGCGACGTGCTCAAGCTCGGCGAGGACCTCTCCGCCGAGATGGAACGCATCCGCGCCGACCTGCCGCTCGGCGTCGAGTTCGCCCAGGTCTCGGACCAGCCGCGCATCGTCAAGCAGGCGGTGGGCGACTTCATGCGCGTCTTCCTCGAGGCGCTCGGCATCGTGCTGGTGGTGAGCTTCCTCAGCCTCGGCCTGCGCACCGGCCTGGTGGTGGCGATCACCATCCCCTGGGTGGTGGCGGCGACCTTCCTCGGCATGCGCTACTTCGGCATCGACCTGCACCGCATCTCCACCGGCGCGCTGATCATCGCGCTGGGCCTGCTGGTGGACGACGCCATGATCGCGGTGGAGATGATGTCGCGCAAGATCGAGCAGGGCCTCGGCAAGCTCGCCGCCGCCGCCTTCGCCTGGCGCAGCACGGCCTTCCCCATGCTCACCGGCACGCTGATCACGGCGGCCGGCTTCCTGCCGATCGGCACGGCGAAGTCGGCCACCGGCGAGTACACCTTCGCCATCTTCGCCGTCGTCACGCTGGCCCTGCTCATCTCCTGGGTTGCCGCCGTCACCGTGACCCCCTTCGTTGGCAACTGGATCCTCAAGGGCCCGCAGCACGAGCACGCCATCGCCGGCCACGACGTCTTCAACACCCCCTTCTACGCCCGGCTGCGCGGCGTGCTCGACTGGTGCCTCGCCCACCGCAAGCTGACCATGCTCGCCACGCTCGGCCTGTTCGTGCTCGGCGTGGCCGGCATGGGCTTCACCGAAAAGCAGTTCTTCCCCAACTCGAACCGCCCCGAGGTGCTGGTCGAACTCTGGCTTCCGGAAGGGTCGAGTTTCGCCGCGACGGAGAAGGAGGCCAAGCGGCTGGAGGCGATCATCGCCGAGGACCAGGACGTCGCCTCCTGGGTGACCTATGTCGGCAACGGCTCGCCGCGCTACTTCCTCTCGCTCGACCAGCAGCTGTTCCGCAGCAACTTCGCCCAGACGGTGATCCTGAGCAAGGACCTGGAGGGGCGGGAACGCATCGTCGAGCGCCTGCGCAAGATCCTCGCCGAGGATTTTCCCGGCATCCGCGCCCGCGCCAACCGCGTCGCACTGGGCCCGCCGGTGTCCTACCCGGTGCAATTCCGCGTCAGCGGCACCGACATCCCGAAGGTCAAGGAGATCGCCGACCAGGTGGCCGAGGCGATGCGCGCATCGCCGCATACCCTGGACGTCAACCACGAATGGGGCGTGCGCGCGCCGATGCTGCGCGTCGACGTCGATCAGGACAAGGCGCGCGCGCTGGGCGTGTCCACGGCCAGCGTCTCGCGCGCCCTGCAGGGCGCCATCAGCGGCGCCACGGTGGCGCAGTTCCGCGAGAACGACCGCCTCATCGACATCGTGCTGCGCGCGCCGGAGGCCGAGCGCGACGCCATGGAGCGCGTGCTGGCCGTGCAGGTGCCGACCGCCGCCGGCCGCAGCGTGCCGGTGACGCAGGTGGCGACGGTGCGCGAGGCCTTCGAGGAGCCGATCCTCTGGCGGCGCAGCCGCGAGCTGACCCTGACGGTGCGCGCCGACATCGTCGACGGCGTGCAGGCGCCCGACGTGGCGATGGCCATCGACCGGCAGCTGGCCGAGCTGCGGGCGACCCTGCCGGTCGGCTATCGCATCGAGATCGGCGGCTCGCTGGAGGAATCCGGCCGCGCGCAGGAATCCATCAATGCCGGCATGCCGATGATGCTGGCGGTGGTGCTGGCCCTGCTGATGATCCAGCTGCAGAGCTTCGCCCGCACCTTCATGGTGCTGCTGACGGCGCCGCTCGGCCT
>JAIXKR010000101.1:0-1405 GCA_026932235.1 Burkholderiales bacterium | reverse complement strand
AGCTGCAGAGCTTCGCCCGCACCTTCATGGTGCTGCTGACGGCGCCGCTCGGCCTCATCGGCGTGGCGCTGGCCCTGTTGCTGTTCCGCCAGCCCTTCGGCTTCGTCGCCATGCTCGGCACCATCGCCCTGGGCGGCATGATCATGCGCAACACGGTGATCCTGGTCGACCAGATCGAGCAGGACATCAAGGCCGGCGAGCCGCCCTGGGTAGCGATCCGCGAGGCGACCGTGCGCCGCTTCCGGCCGATCATGCTGACGGCGGCGGCGGCGATGCTGGCGATGATCCCGCTCACGCGCAACGTGCTGTGGGGGCCGATGGCCTTCGCCATCATGGGCGGACTGCTGGTGGCCACCGTGCTGACCGTCCTGTTCGTGCCGGCGCTGTATGCGGCGTGGTTCCGCGTGAAGCCGGCGCAGGAGGCGAACTAGGTTAAAATACAAGCCGTTATTGCCGCGCTGGCCATATTTATTAGAATTTGCTAATATACATCCGGAGCAAGGTCATGAACCTGGAACAAGCCCGCTACAACATGGTCGAGCAGCAGATCCGCACCTGGGAGGTGCTGGACCAGGAAGTGCTCGACCTGCTGTTGACCATCAAGCGCGAAGACTTCGTGCCGCCGGCCTGCCTCAAGCTGGCCTACGCGGAAACGGCGATTCCGCTGGGCCACGGCGCGGCCATGCTGCCGCCCGCCCTCGAGGCGAAGCTGCTGCAGGCGCTGCAGTTGCGCAAGTCGGACAAGGTGCTGGAGATCGGCACCGGCTCCGGCTACATGGCGGCCCTGCTGGGCGCGCGCAGCGACCACGTCTACACCGTCGAGATCGAACCGGCGCTGGCGGCGAAGGCGCGCGAGAACCTGGAGCGTCATTGCGCCGACAACGTCACGGTGATCGACGGCGACGGTGCGCAGGGCTGGCCGGCGCAGGCGCCGTACGACGCCATCGTCCTGTCCGGTTCGGTGGCGGAGATTTCGGATGCGCTGCTGGCGCAGCTCAAGGTCGGCGGCCGCCTGCTGGCCGTGGTGGGCCAGGCCCCGCTGATGCAGGCGCGGCTCGTCACCTGCGTGGCCGAGGGCCGCTTTCAGAGCGTGAACCTGTTTGAGACCAGCATCCCGCGCCTGCGCAACGTGCCGGAGCGGGGCAATTTCGTTTTCTGAGGAACTGGAATGGACCAAATCACCGCTGTCGAACTGAGCGAGTGGCTGAAGGACGCGGGACGCCCCGATCCGCTGCTGCTCGACGTGCGCGAGCCCGACGAATTCGCCGCCTACCGCATCGAGGGCTCGACCCTGATGCCGATGCGCACCATACCGGCGCGCCTGCACGAACTCGACCGCCGCGCCGACGTGGTGATGGTCTGCCGTTCCGGCGCGCGCAGCTACCATGCCGGGATGTTCCTCAGG
>JAIXKR010000163.1 GCA_026932235.1 Burkholderiales bacterium | reverse complement strand
CGGCGGCCTCCTCGGCCTCCTCGTCGGTGGCGGTGGCGGTGTTGCTGCCGCTGATGAGCAGCGTCGCCGCGTCGGGCGCCTGCTCGTAGACGGCGATGCCCATGTCGTTGAGCATCGAGACGATGGCCTCGAGGATCTCCTCGTTGACCAGCTTCTCGGGCAGGTGGTCGTTGATCTCCTGGTGGGTGAGGAAGCCGCGCGTCTTGCCCATCTTGATGAGCGTCTTCAGCTCCTGGCGGCGCTTGGCGACCTCCTCCTCGGTGAGCGCGGTCTCGTCGAGGCCGAACTCGCGCATGAGCGCGCGCTCCTTGGCGCGGCTGACCTTCATGCGCAGCGGCTTGGCCTTGGCTTCCTTCTCTTCGCTCGCCGAGCTTCCCGCCTCGACGTCGACTTCGACCTCGCCTTCGAGATCGGCTTCGATGTCGTCGAGGTCCTCGTCGTCGTCGCCGACCTTCTTCGCGCCGAGCGCAGCCTGACCCTTGGCCGAGGCCTTGGGATCGGGCTTCGTGGGCTTGGCCGGCCCCGCCTTGGCAGCTGCCGTCTTGGTCACTGTCCTGGCCGCAGCCTTGACGGCACCCTTGGCCGGCGCCGCCTTGGTGGGCGTGGCCGACGGGGTCTTGATCGCCGCCTTGCCGCTCGCGGCGGCCGTCGCTTTCCCCGCGGCCTTCTCGAGCGCCTTGGCTCCCGGCTGCTTCGCGGCGGCCTTGGGTGCGGGCTTGCCGGCGGCCCTCAGCGCCGTGCCCTTGGGGGTTTGCTTGTCGGCGCCGGAGGGAGCCGTTGCGGGCTTGGCGGTCGGCTTCTTGTGGACAGGGTTCGTTTCAGCGGGCTTCTTGGCGGTCATGGCGGTCCTGGGCTTGGAAGATGACGACCCTGCGCGCGCGGTCGATCACGGCGTGGCGCGCTGCGACGAGGCCAGGCGCATGCACGCCGCCGAGGCGCACCGTCGATCGGTGCGGCCGCTGACGGGGGCCGGGGGCAAGCTTGCGTGACCTTGCGATGCTGCAGCCCTTGCGGGGGAGCTTGACCGGTGATCGAACCCTTGTCCAGGGTGGTCGGGGCCCGGAGGTGCTGCTGTCACTCTTGCCGCTGCTTGAAGACAAGGATTATACCGCCCGTCCGGCATGGCTCGACGGTTCGCCCGCCGTCGCCGCCAGGCGCTTGTGCTCGTCGGCGCGCCGGCGCAGTGCGGCGATGCGGTCCAGGTGCTCGCGGTCGGTGTGACCGCCCTCGATGAGCGCGGCGATCTGCCGGTTCAACGCCGACTCCCACAAACGGTGCAGCACGCGTTCGAGATCGGAGAACTCATGCTCGTCCTGCAGCGAGTCGGGGTCGACGATGCGCCGCGCCGCGGCGTGCAGCGGGTGGCCTTGCAAGGCCTCGTCGAGTGCGGCCCAGGTCTGCGCCCCATGCTCGAGCAACTGCCCTTCGAGCCAGGCGACGAGCGCGCCGTGCTCGCCGCCGAGTTCGTGCAGATGTTGATGATCGTCGGCGCACAGGCGATCCCACCAGTCGGCGTGCCGCAGCAGCAGGCGCAGCGCCAGGTCCGAAGATGCCGTCGGCATGGGCCGTGCGCCGGCGCGCGGGCGCACTTTCCAGGGGGCGGCGGAGTCGCCGCGCACCGGGCTGCGACCGGATGGCGCGCGGCCCGAGCCCCAGAGCGCGGCCAGCTCCGCGGGTTCCATCTGGCCCGCGTGTGCGAGCTCACCCAGCAATTGGCGCTGCAAGGCACCCGCGGGCAGCGCAGCCCACAGTGCTTGCGCCTGTGCCAGCATGCGCGCGCGCCCTTCGGCGCTGCCGAGATCGCAATCCGCGGCTGCCTGGGCCTGCAACTGGCGCGACAGCGGCACGGCCTCGGCAAGCGCCTGCTCGAATGCCGCCGTGCCGCGCTCGCGCACGAAGCTGTCGGGGTCGTGCTCGGGCGGCAGGAAGAGGAAGCGGATGCGGCGCAGGTCGGTCGCGTACGGCAGCGCCGCTTCGAGCGCCCGTGCGGCCGCGCGCCGGCCGGCGGCGTCGCCGTCGAAGGCGAAGACGATGCTGTCGGTGAAGCGCAGCAGCTTCTGCACATGTTCGGCCGTGCACGCGGTGCCGAGCGTGGCCACGGCGTTGGCGAAGCCGTGCTGCGCCAGCATGACGACGTCCATGTAGCCCTCGACGACGAGAGCGTGACCGCGTTCGCGAATGGCCTGGCGCGCCTCGTGCAGGCCATAGAGTTCGCGCCCCTTGCTGAAGACCGCGGTCTCGGGCGAGTTCAGGTACTTGGGCTTGCTGTCGTCGAGCACGCGGCCACCGAAGCCGACGACCTCGCCGCCGACGGCACGGATGGGGAACATGATGCGGTGGCGGAACCAGTCCCAGCGGCGCCGCGGCGCGGCGGCCAGGCGCGCCGGCTCGGGAAGCGGCTGCACCGTGGATTCCGCGGCAGCTTCCGGCGCCGCCTCGCCAGCGTCGGCTTCCACGCTGGCGCGCACGAGGCCGGCGTCTTCGAGCACGGGATCGTCATAGGCGGCAAAGACGCCCGCCAGGCCGTGCCAGCCCGCGGGCGCGTAGCCCAGACCGAAGCGTGCGGCGGTTTCGCCGCTGAGGCCGCGCGCCTTGAGGTAGGCGATGGCCTGGGGCGAATGGCGCAGCGCCTTCCGGTAGTGCATCGCGGCCTTCTCCAGCGCGTTCGTGAGCGAAAGCCGGCGCTCGGCCAGGCGCTGCCGGTTCTGGCGCTCCTCGGGGCTGACCTGCTCCTGCGGAACCTGCATGCCCACGCCTTGCGCGAGCTCGCTCACGGCGTCGACGAAGCTCATGCCGGTGTGCTCGCAGAGGAAGCGGATGGCGTCGCCGCTGGCGCCGCAGCCGAAGCAGTAATAGAACTGCTTGGCCGGCGTGACCGAGAAGCTCGGCGACTTCTCGGCGTGGAAGGGGCACAGGCCCATCCAGTTGGCACCGCCGCGCTTGAGCTCGACATGGCGCCCTACGACGTCGACGATGTCGACGCGCGCGATCAGGTCCTGCAGAAAGCCGGCGGGAATCACGCGGCGCAGTCTAGCTGGCGCCGCCTTCCACCGACGCTGCGCCGCCGGCAGCGCCGTCTTCGGCGCTGTTGGCCGGGGCGAGCGCAAACATGCCGCGCCAACTGCGCGTGAAGCCTGCCACCTGCGCGGCCGCCATCGGCGAGGCGATGCCCGTGCCCTGGCCGACGTCGCAACCCATGTCCAGCAGGGCGCGCGCCTGCGCCGGGCTTTCCACGCCCTCGGCGACGACGCTGCAGCCGAAGGTGCTCGCCAGGCCGATCACGCCCTCGACGATGGCGCGGTCCTGCGTGTCGTCGAGCATGTGGTGCACGAAGCTGCGATCGATCTTCAGCACGTCCACCGGCAGCCGCTTGAGGTAGGTGAGCGTCGAGTAGCCGGTGCCGAAGTCGTCGAGGGCCACGCGCACGCCGAGTTCGCGGCAGCGCGCCAGCAGGGCCGAGGCGGCCTCGATGTCGGCGTGCGCCGCGGTTTCCAGCATCTCGAGCTCGAAGTGCGGCGCCAGCACCTCGCTGTGCCGCGCCAGCAGTTCGGAGAGGCGCTGCGCGAAGTCGGGCTCCTGCAGGTGGCGCGCCGAGACGTTGACGCTGACCGAGATCTCCAGACCGCTGCGCCGCCACTGCGAGAGGTGCTCGAGGGCCTGCGAGAACACCCAGTCGCCGATGTGCGAGGACAGGCCGGTGTTCTCGATCTGCGGCAGGAACTGCGCCGGCGCGATCAGGCCGTGCAGCGGGTGCTCCCAGCGCAGCAGCGCCTCGAAGCCCAGCACGCGGCCGGCGCGCATGTCCACCTTGGGCTGGTAGTGCAGCACGAACTCGGCCTGGTCCAGGGCCTGCTGCACGCGGCCGATGAACATCGCCCGCTCCTCGGTCCGGCGACGGTGTTCGGAATCGAAGAAGAGGAAGCCGTTGCGCCCGGACTGCTTGGCGCCGAACATCGCGTGGTCGGCATGGCGCAGCAGGGTGTCGGCGTCGCTGCGATCGATCGGGTAGACGGTGGCGCCGACGCTGGCGGTGACCTGCACCGGCTCCTGTGCCGGGTCGACGACGTAGGGTTGGGCGACGACGCGTAGCACGCGGTCCACCGCCATGCGTGCCTCCTCGATCGAGCCCGCGCGCAGCAGGAGCACGAACTCGTCGCCGCCCAGGCGTGCCGCCGAATCCGACCAGTTGTCGCGTGTGCGCAGCGCGCTGCGCAGGCGCCCGGCGAGTTCGGCCAGCAGGCGGTCACCGGCGGCATGACCGAAGCGGTCGTTGACGGGCTTGAAACGGTCCAGATCAAGGTAGCAGACGACGAGCAGGTAGCCGTCGCGGTCGGCGGCGCGCATGCCCTCGACCAGCATCTGCGTCAGCCGTGCGCGGTTGGGCAGCCGCGTCAGTTCGTCGAAGTGCGCCTGCCGCTCCAGGCGTTCGCGCTGCGCGCGCTGCTCGCTCACGTCGGTGATCACCAGCACGTGGTTGCGCAACTCGCCCTGCGGGCCGCGAACGGTGGAGATGGTGACCTGCAGCGTACAGGCCTCGCCGCTGCGACGGCGCTCCAGAAGCTCGCCGCGCCAGGTCCCGTTCTCGCGCAGCGCGGCCCACATCGCCGCGCGCTGCTGGCGCGCCAGCGGGTCCGCCGGAGAGGGGCGCAGCAGCGAAGGGATGCGGCCGATCAGCTCTTCGCGCTTGAGGCCCAGGATTTGTGCGTAGGTCGGGTTGACGTCGAGGACGTGCAGTTCGGCGTCGGTGATGAGCAGACCCTCGTGCAAATGCTGGAAGAGGCTCGCCGACAGGCGTTGGCGCTCCTGGGCCTGGTGGCGCTCGTTCACGTCGAGCAGGGTGGCCAGCAGGCGCATCGGCGTGCCGGCTGCGTCGCGGTCGATGACCAGCAGCGTGGCCTCGAACCAGCGCCAGTCATCGCCATGCGGCATGCGCAGTTCGAGCTGGTGGCGCCCGATCTCGCCGCGAGCCATCTGCCCGAGCGCGTCCTGCAGCGCGGTGCGGTCGTCGGCGTGCACGGAGTCCTGCCAGGCCTGCGGACTCCAGTGCGTCGCGTCGAATCCGGTCAGCGCGCGCCACGCCGGCGAGACGAAGCTGTCCGTCCCGTTGAGCCGCCAGTCGGCCACGCCCAGGCGCGTGCCATCCAGTGCCCACTCCCAGCGCCGCCGGTGGCGGAAGTTGTCGGCGCGGCTGGCGTGGGCCACGAGCAGCATGCCAAGCGTCGCCAGGACGAAGGCCAGCGCCTGTTCGCGCACCGAGGCGGCCGCGTTCGCCGTCACGAGGCCGAGCGCCCAGGCCGTGACGGCGAGTACCGTCGTGGCGATGGCCGTGCCGCCTTGCGTCCACAGCCCGAGCATGGCGACGATCGGGAGCATCCAGACGAACATCCGCGCCTGGGGATGGCCCTCCATCGCGGGGGCAGCGAGCACGATGAGCACGCCAGCGGTCAGCAGCCCGCGCCACAGCAGCCGCGCGGCCGGCAAGGGGCGCTCGATGCGGCGCATCGTGCAGGCCGCAACCGCGCACAGCATCAGGCTGCAGAAACCGAGGCAGAAGAGGACGAGCGGCGACGGTGCTCTGTGGGCGCCGCCGCTGCCGTCCAGGGAGGGCGGCGGCGACGCCGCGCTCATCGCCGTCGTGGCCACGAGCGCCACCAGCGTGGCGGCGATGACGAGCCAGCCGACGTCGCGCGGCCGCCAAAGCCGGGCGTCGAAACTGCCGCGTGCCAGGGCGCGCGCGGTCAGTGCCTGGGCCACGAGACAGACGAGCATGGCAGCGACGGCGGCGAGCGGCCCGCAGCCGCGGGCGAGCAGCGCCAGCACCATGCCCGCCAGCGCTGCAGCCGCCACCGCTGGGCCGAATCGCGCCTGGGTCGCCAGCGCCAGGCCGATGCCTGCGCCTGCCGCGGCAACGCACCCGCCGACCGGCGTTCCCGCGGCGGCGTGGGCGCCGAACGCGCAAAGGAACGTGCCTGCCGCCGACAGTGCCGCCGGCGCGAGCCCGTATTCGTGCTGGGCTTGCGCGCGCGGTCTGGCCGCCGGGTCGGGTGGCACGAACGGCGTCACGTGCCGGCGATTCGGGTTGTGCAGGAGTGGGAGGGGATGGTGCCGGATGATCGCACCACACGCCCCCCCGGGAACTCAGATGAGGAAATCGCTGAGCTTGGCGCCGCCGGCGAGCGCTTGCCGCAGCCAGGTCGGCTGCAGGCCGCGCCCGGACCAGGTCTGGTCCGTCGCCGGGTCGCGGTACTTCGGCGGCACCTTCTTTGCGCTGCTGCGCGCCTTCTGCGCGCCCGCCGGGCCGCGCGTGCCGAGGTCGGCCAGCGTCAAGCCGTGCTGGGCCATCAGCGCCTTCACCTGGCCGATGGCCGATGCGCGCTCTTCGCGCTGGAGGTCGAGGATCTGTTTTTCGAGTTCGGCCTTCTTGGCAAGCAGGTCGTTCAGACGATTGGCCATGGGCATTCCGCACGCGGGGTTGAGATCGCGGGAATATACCAGCCCGTTGCCGCCTCCGTGCGATGACCGTCGAGATTCACTTGTAGCCGACGCGGTCGAGTATCTGCTGAACCCGACTCTGGTTCATGCCGACGACGGAAATCGGCACCGATTCGCTCTTGAAACTTCCCAGCGCCTTCAGCGCCGGATTGCCCAGGGCGGTACCCGGGACCGCTGGCCATTCGTTGTTGCCGTCCGCGAAATACTCCTGCGCCTGCGGGCTGGAGAGGTATTCGAGAAACTGCACCGCTTCCTCGCGGTGCTTGGCATGGCGCGCGACCGCGGCGCCGGCGACGTTGACGTGCGTGCCGTGGTCGGCCTGGTTCGGGAAGATCGCGCCGACCTTCTCCGCCACGTCGCGGTCTTCAGGCTTCTTGGAGCGCATCAGGCGCGCGAAGTAGTAACTGTTGGTGAGCGCGACGCCGCATTCGCCGCTGGCCACGGCGCGGATCTGATCGGTATCGCCACCCTTGGGTTGACGCGCCATGTTGGCGACGACGCCCTGGAGCCAGGCTTCGGTCTTCTCGGGGCCGAGGTGCTCGAGCATGGAACCGAACAGCGACAGGTTGTAGGGATGCGAACCCGAGCGCGTGCATACCAGCCCCTTGTTGACCGGTAGCGCGAGTTTCTCGTACTGGTCGACGTCGGCGGCCTTCACGCGCGATTTGTCGTAGACGATCATCCGCGCGCGCGTGGAAATGCCGAACCAGGCCGAGCCCTGGCCTTCGTCCTTGCCCCGAAGCCGGGCGGGAATGCGCTCCTCGAGCACCTTGCTGCGCACGGGTTGGAAAAGGCCGTCGGCCTCGGCACGCCAAAGCCGCGCCGCATCGACCAGCAGCACGACATCGGCCGGGCTCGCGGCGCCTTCGCTCTTCAGGCGGTTGACGACGCCGGCGTCGTCGGTATCGACGCGGTTGATGCGGATACCGGTGGCTTTGGTGAAGTCGCCGTAAAGCGCCTCGTCTGTCTGGTAATGCCGCGCCGAATAGATATTGAGCACCTTTTCCTGTGCCAGCGCCGGGGCGGCAAGCGTGGCGGCGAGGGCGAGCAGGGCAAGGCGTGAGAGAGGTGAACGAGTCACGATGGCTCCGCAGGTTGAAGGGGATTCCATCAGTTTACATGAGAGCGAGAACGATTCGCAGTTAAGCGATACCGGTCGCCGATGACTGCCGCGCGCGTCCGCCGGCGAATGGAGGCTCAGCGCGCTGGCGGCACGTAACCTGCAACCTGGTCGGCGCGGCCGCCGAAGAGGAATTGCTCCATCTGCTGCGCCAGGTAGCGGCGCGCGCCGGCATCGGCCAGGCTCAGCCGGTTCTCGTTGACGAGCATCGTCTGGTGGCGCTTCCACAACTCGAAGGCCTCGGCGCTGATGTTCTGGTAGATACGCTTGCCCAGTTCGCCGGGGTAGGGCGCGTAGCTGAGGCCGGGCGCCTCCTTCTTCAGGTACACACACTGCACCATGCGGGCCATGATCGTTCTCCTTGGTCGGGTCAGCCGAGCCGCTTGACCAGCACCTGCGAGCGCCGGTCCCAGTTGTACTTGCGCTTGCGCGCCTCGGGCAGCCAGTCGGGGTCGACCTGCTCGAAGCCGCGCTTGATGAACCAGTGCATCGTGCGCGTCGTCAGCACGAAGATGCTGGAAAGCCCGAGCGCGCGTGCGCGCTGCTCGATGCGCTTGAGGATACGCTCGCCGTCGCCCTGGCTCTGCACCGCCGGCGAGATCGTCAGCGCCGCCATCTCGCCGGTGCGCGCCTCGGGGTAGGGGTAGAGCGCGGCGCAGCCGAAGATGATGCCGTCGTGCTCGATCACCGTGTAGTTCTCGATGTCGCGCTCGATCTCGGCGCGGTCGCGGCGCACCATCGTGCCGTCGCGCTCGAAGGGCTCGATCAGCTTGACGATGGCCGCCACGTCGTCGTGCCCGGCCTCGCGCAGGCTCTCGAGCTTCTCGTCGACGACCATCGTGCCCATGCCGTCGTGCGTGAAGATCTCCATCAGCAGCGCACCGTCGACGGCGAAGGGCAGGATGTGCGAGCGTTCGACGCCGCCCTCGCAGGCGGCGACGCAGTGCTGCAGGTAGAAGGCCGGATCGCTGGGCTGCTGCGGCGTCGACATCGAGGCCAGCAGACGGCGTGCGTCGGCCAGGGCGATCTCGGTGTCGACGGGGCTCTCGTCATCGTCGAGCCGCTCGCGGATTCCGGGCACCTCGGTGAGGAAGACCAGCTTGTCGGCGTGCAGCGCGATCGCGGTGGCGGTGGCCACGTCCTCCATCGTCAGGTTGAAGGCCTCGCCGGTGGGCGAGAAGCCGAAGGGCGAGAGCAGCACGAGCGCGCCGATGTCGATGGCGCGCCGGATCGCCGCACCGTCGACGCGGCGCACGACGCCGCTGAGCAGGAAGTCCACCCCGTCGACGATGCCCACCGGCCGCGCCGTGAGGAAGTTGCCCGAGACCACGCGCACGGTGGCGTTGGCCATCGGCGTGTTCGGCAGGCCCTGGCTGAAGGCGGCCTCGATCTCGAAGCGCAGCTGGCCCGCGGCCTCCTGCGCGCAATCGAGCGCCACCGGATCGGTGATGCGGATGCCGTGGCTGAAGCGCGAGGTCTTGCCCTTGGCGGCGAGCTGCTCACTGAGCTGCGGCCGAAAGCCGTGCACCAGCACCAGCTTGATGCCGATGGCGTGCAGGATCGCCAGATCCTGCACCAAGCCGTTGAGCTTGCCCGCGGCGATGGCCTCGCCGGCGACGCCGACGACGAAGGTCTTGCCGCGGTAGGCGTGGATGTAGGGCGCGACCGAGCGGAACCAGGGGACGAAGGTGTGCGGGAAGACGAGGCTCATGGCGCGCGGGATTTTGCAGTAGGCAAGGCCCGACCGCCGTCACGCACCCGATAATCCGCGCCCCGTGAAGCCGCGCACGGCCGCGAGGGTCGCGGCCCATCCCGTCCCGTCCATCCGCTATCCCGAATCGCTGCCGGTCTCGGCCCGGCGCGAGGAGATCGCGCGCGCGCTGCGCGCGCATCCGGTGGTCATCGTCTGCGGCGAGACCGGCTCGGGCAAGACCACGCAACTGCCCAAGATCGCGCTCGAACTCGGCCGCGGCCTGGGCGCCGGAGGCCGAGGACTGATCGGCCACACGCAGCCGAGGCGTATCGCCGCCAGCAGCGTGGCCAGGCGCATCGCCGAGGAGCTTGGTACGCCCTTGGGCGAGGTCGTCGGCTACAAGGTGCGCTTCCAGGATCGGCTGCAGCCCGGCGCCTCGGTGAAGCTGATGACCGACGGCATCCTGCTGGCCGAGACGCAGACCGACCCGTTGCTGCGCGCCTACGACACGCTGATCCTCGACGAGGCGCACGAGCGCAGCCTGAACATCGACTTCCTCCTCGGCTACCTGAAGCAGCTGCTGCCCCGGCGTCCGGACCTGAAGCTCGTCGTCACCTCGGCGACCATCGACGCCGAGCGCTTCGCCGAACACTTCGCGCAGGGCGGCGTGGCCGCGCCGGTGATCCTGGTCTCGGGGCGGCTCCATCCGGTGGAGCAGCGCTGGCGGCCCTTCGACGAGCGCAAGGATTTCGAGCTCGAGGACGCGATCGCCGACGCCGTCGACGAGCTCTGGCGCGGCGGCCCGGGCGACATCCTCGTCTTCCTGCCCGGCGAGCGCGAGATCCGCGAGGTCGCCGACCACCTGCGCAAGCACCTGGCCTCGCAGCACCGCGGTGGGCCGCAGCCGGACGTCCTGCCGCTGTTCGCGCGGCTGTCGCAGGCGGAGCAGGACCGTGTCTTCCAGCCCGGCAACGGGCGGCGCATCGTGCTCGCGACCAACGTCGCCGAGACCTCGCTCACCGTGCCCGGAATCCGCTACGTCGTCGACAGCGGCCTCGCGCGGGTCAAGCGCTACAGCTTTCGCAGCAAGGTCGAGCAATTGCAGGTGGAGCCCATCAGCCGCGCCGCGGCCGACCAGCGCGCCGGACGCTGCGGACGCGTCGCCGACGGCGTCTGCATCCGGCTCTACGCGGAGGAAGATTACGCGGCGCGGCCGCGCTTCACCGACCCCGAGATCCTGCGCAGCTCCCTGGCCGGCGTCATCCTGCGCATGAAGGCCTTGAATCTCGGCGCGGTCGAGGACTTCCCCTTTCTGCAGCCGCCGCCGAGGAAGGCCATCGCCGACGGCTACGCGCTGCTGGCCGAGCTCGGCGCGGTCGACGAGGGGAACGCACTCACCGAGACCGGCCGCGCGCTCGCGCGGCTGCCGCTGGACCCGCGCGTGGGCCGCATGATCCTCGAGGCCGTCCGCCGCCAGTCGCTGGCCGAGGTGCTGGTGATCACGGCTGCGCTCTCCGGCCAGGACGTGCGCGACCGCCCGCTCGAGCAGCAGCAGGCCGCCGACGAGAAGCACAAGCCCTTCGACGACGAGCGCTCGGAGTTCATGGGCTACCTCAAGCTGTGGCGCTGGATCGAGGAGGGCCGCGGCCACGGTCAGGCCGGCGCGCACGCGCACAAGCTCTCCAACCGCCAGCAGGAGCAGCGCCTGCGCGAGCGCTTCGTCAACCCGCGCCGCGTGCGCGAGTGGCGCGACATCCACGCCCAGCTGCACACGGTGGCGGCCGAGCAGGGCTGGCGGCTCAACAGCAGCCCGGCGACCTACGAGCAGGTGCACCTGGCGATGCTCGCCGGCTTGCTCGGCAACATCGGCTGCAAGAGCGACGAAGAGGACTGGTACCTGGGCGCGCGCGGCATCAGGTTCTGGCGCCATCCGGGCGCGCACCTGTCGAAGAAGCCCGGGCGCTGGCTGATGGCCGCCGAGCTGGTGGAGACGACGCGGCTCTACGGACGCGGCCTGGCCGCCATCGACGCACGCTGGATACCGCAGGTGGCCGGGCATCTGCTGAAGACGCAGCTGCTGGAGCCGCACTGGGAGAAGAAGGCCGGCGAGGTGGTGGCACTCGAGCGCGCCACGCTCTACGGCCTCGTCGTCTACAACAACCGGCGCGTGAACTACGCGCAGCTGGATCCGGCAGGCGCGCGCGAGATCTTCATCCGCCAGGCGCTGGTGGAGGGCGAGATCGAGACGCGGCTGCCGTTCCTGGCGCACAACCAGCGCCTCATCCGCCAGGTGCAGGCCTTCGAGCACAAGGCCAGGCGCCAGGACGTGCTCGTCGACGAGGGGCTGATCCACGCCTTCTACGAGCAGCAGCTGCCGCGCGAGGTGTGCAGCACGGCCACGCTCGAGAAGTGGTACCGCGACGAAGTGCGGCGCTGTCCGGGCCTGCTGCAGCTCTCGCGCGAGGAGTTGATGCGCCACGAGGCCGCAGGCATCACGACCGCGGCCTTCCCGCCCACGCTGCGCCTGGGCGGAATCGACTGCGCGGCGCAGTACCTGCACGAACCCGGCGACGCGCGCGACGGCCTCACGGTGACGCTGCCGATCTACGCCCTCAACCAGGCGAGCGAAGCGCGCTGCGAGTGGCTCGTCCCCGGCATGCTCGAGGAGAAGGTGGTGGCGCTGTGCAAGAGCCTGCACCAGCGCCCGCGCTCGCGGCTGCTGCCGCTGGCCGATTGGGCCAAGGACTTCGTCGCGGAGCACGCCTTCGCCGAAGGCAGCCTGATCGAGGTGCTGCTGCAGGCGGTGCGCGCGAAGACGCAGCTGCCGCTCGTGCGCAACGACTTCAAGCTGGAGACGCTTGCGCCGCACCTGTTCATGAACTTCCGCATCGTCGATGAGCACGGGCGCCAGATCGGCGCCGGACGCGATCTGGCGCGGCTGAAGGCCGAGCTCGGCCATCAGGCGCGCACCGCGTTCCAGGCGCTGGCGACGCTGAGGGCCCGCCCATCGCCGCTCCCGCTCGCGGGAGAGGGCGGGGATGGGGGTGCCGTTCACACGCCGGGTCCACCCTCGATCCGACCCGCTCCCGCTGTGCGGGAGCGGGATCGGGAGCGGGATCGGGAGCAGGAGGCGCCGCGCTACACCGCGTGGACCTTCGGCGAACTGCCCGAGCTGATGGAGCTGAGGAAGGGCGGGCAGGTGCTGATCGGCTTTCCGGCGCTGGTCGATCGCGGCACGCACGTCGAGATCGAGGTCTTCGACGAGCCCGAGGCCGCCGCTGCGACGCACCGCGCCGGCCTGCGTCGGCTGGTCGCGCTGCAGCTGCGCGAGCCGCTGAAATACCTCGAGAAGAACATCCCCGATCTGCAGAAGATGGCTGCCGCCTACATGAGTCTCGGCACGCTCGAGGAGTTGCGCGCGCAGATCGTCGAGGTGGCGCTGGACCGTGCCTTTCTCGCCGACCCGCTGCCCACCGACGCAGCGAGCTTCGCCCGGCGCGTCGAGGCGGGCCGCACGCGGCTGAACCTGATCGCCGCCGAGGTCGCGCGCCTTGCCGGCAGCGTGCTCGCCGAATGGAGTGCGGCGCAGCGCAAGCTGCGCGACGGCAGGCCGCCGCGCGACGTCGCCGACGACGTGACGGCGCAGCTGCAGCGCCTGTGCGGCAAGCGCTTTCTCGCGCAGACCGACTGGGCTGCGCTGCAACACGTCCCGCGCTATCTGAAGGCGGTGGTGATGCGCCTGGACAAGCTGCGCGCCGACCCCGCGCGCGACGCTGCGCGCAGCGCCGAGCTGCGTCCGCTCGAGCAGCGCTGGCTGCGCCGCGTCGCCGAGCTCAAGGGGGCGCATCATGCCCGGCTCGAGGAGTTCCGCTGGCTGCTCGAGGAGTTGCGCGTCGGTCTCTTCGCCCAGGAGCTGCGCACGCCGCAGCCGGTGAGCGTCAAACGGCTGGAGAAGACCTGGCAGCAGCTCCAGCACTGACGCCGGGCGCGGGCTTCAGCCTGGTTCCAGGCCCAGGCGCTGCCGCAAGCGCTGCGCCAGCCGGCGTACGGTCTCGCGCGAGGAGGCGTCGGCTCGCGCCAGGCAGGCGCGCGCGTAGCCGGTGTCGTTCTGAAGGCGCTCGACGTGCACGCGCACGCCTTCGCCCGCCAACAGCCACTTGAACTCGATGATTTCCGCCAAGGCCAGGGCCTGCGGCTCGTGCGTGGTGGGGGCGTTCATCGACATCGACTTCTCGGGGTGCGCACCGACTCTAACGCGCACGCATCGACCGATGCTGACAGAGGTCTAGAGAGCCGTCCCGGTTCCGGCCCCTGACCCCTCGTTTGGGTGTTGCTGCAGTGCAACAAAACCGATCACGCCGCCGTACACGCGGGTCGAGGGCCGCGATCGGCCCACGCCGGGAGCCGCAAGCGCTTGCCGCTGCGGCGATTTCGGTGCCGCTCGCGCATGGGTCTATGCTCGAGGCATGAACGGAACCCCCCTGGCCATCGGCTTTGCCGACGTCGCGGCGGCCGCAGAGCGGCTGCGCGGCGTCGCCCATCGCACGCCCGTGCGCAGCTCGCGCACCGCCGACGAGCGCAGCGGTGCGCAACTGCACTTCAAGTGCGAGAACTTCCAGCGCATGGGCGCATTCAAGTTCCGTGGCGCCTTCAATGCGATGGCGCGCCTCACGCCGCTGCAACGGCGCGCCGGCGTCATCACCTTCAGCTCGGGCAACCATGCGCAGGCGGTCGCCCTGTCGGCGCGGCTGCTGGAGATGCCCAGTGTCATCGTCATGCCGCGCGACGCCCCGGCGTCCAAGCTCGCCGCCACGCGCGCCTACCAGCAGGGGATGCGCGGCAGCGAGGTGGTTCTCTACGATCGCTTCGGCGAGGACCGCGAGGCGATCGGCCGGCGCATCGCGCACGAGCGCGGCATGGTGCTGATCCCGCCTTACGACCACGCCGACGTGATGGCGGGGCAGGGGACGGCGGCGCTCGAGCTGATCGAGGACGTGGGCGCACTCGACACCCTGCTCGTCTGCGTCGGCGGTGGTGGCCTCCTGAGCGGCTGTGCCGTTGCCGCGCACGCCCGCTCACCGGGCGTGCGCGTCTGGGGGGTGGAGCCCGAGGCCGGCAACGACGTGCAGCAAAGCCTCGCGCGTGGCGAGATCGTTCGCATCGACACGCCGCAGACGCTTGCCGACGGCGCACAGACGCAGGCCTGTGGCGAGCTCACCTTCCCGGTGGTGCGTGCACTCGCCAAGGGCGTGCTGACGGTCAGCGACGCGCAGATCGTCAGCACGATGCGCTTCTTCGCCGAACGCATGAAGATGCTCGTCGAGCCCACGGGCTGCCTTGCCGCGGCCGCGGTGCTCGAAGGCGCGATCGACTTGCGCGGCCAGCGCGTGGGCATCATCGTCTCCGGTGGCAACATCGATCTCGGGCGCTTTGCGCAGCTGCTGCACGCCTGAGCCCGTCTTTGCATCCAACCCTCGCAAGGATCGGTACATGAGCGACTCCACCGACGCCAATCCGGCGGCCAGTGCCGCGGCACCCGAGAAGGAGAGTGAAGGCGACCGCAAGCTGCGCGCAGCGGTCGAGTCGCTGCTCGCGCGTGCGCCGGCGGTGAGCCTGGGCACCGTGGAGACGGCGGCGTCGACGCTCGGTTACGAGGCGAGGGTGGAGTTCCTGCCGGTGCTCGCCGAAGGCTTCGACGGCGCGCTCGCCGAGCCGCAGGCGGCGGTGATGGCCAGCAGCTACGTCTACACCGGCGAGGGCATCGGCACGCGGCCGGTGTGCTTCGCCTTCAACGGCGGACCGGGCTCGGCCTCGGTCTGGCTGCACCTGGGTGCGCTCGGCCCCAAGCGCGTCGTCGTGCCGGACGACGCCACGCCGGCGCGCGGTCCGGGCGCGATCGTCGACAACCCGCTGACCTGGTTGGCGCACTTCGACCTCGTCTTCATCGATCCGCCGCACACCGGCTGGTCGGTGTGCGCCTCGGAAGCGGCGCGCAAGCGCATGCTGTCGGTGGATGGCGACGTCGCGGCACTGGCCGAAGTCGTGCGCGCCTGGCTCACACGCCACGGCCGCTGGGGCTCGCCGGTCTTCGTCGCCGGCGAGAGCTACGGCACGACGCGCGCGGCCGCGCTGGCCGACAGCCTGCAGACGGCCGGCGTGCCTCTGGCGGGCCTGGTGCTGGTGAGCTGCGCGATGGACCTGCAGACCCTCGTCTTCGCGCCGGCCAACGAACTGCCGTACGCGCTCTTCCTGCCCGCGTTCGCGCAGGTCTCGCAGTACCACGGGCTGCTCAAGGGCACGCTCGGCGAGTCGGCGGCCGCCGCGCGCGCCGCCGCCGAGGCCTTCGTCGAAGAGGAGTACCTCACGGCATTGCACCAGGGCGGCCGCCTGTCCGGCGCGCGTCGTGCGCGCATCGCGCGACGCATCGCGCAGCTCACCGGCTTGTCGCCGGCGCTCGTCGAGTCGCTGAACCTGCGCATCAGCGACGGCAGCTACTTTCTCGAGGCCCTGCGTGACCGCGGGCAGGTGGTGGGACGGCTCGAGGCGCGCTCGCTCGGGCCGATGCCGGCCAGCCGCGGCCACGCCTGGGAGTTCGATCCCGGCATCGAGGCCATCGCTGCGGCCTACACCTCAGCGGCCATGGCCTACTTCGGGCAGGTGCTGGGCGTGAGCCTGCCCGGTCGCTTCGAAATCGTCAGCAACGCCACGCACAAGGCCTGGAACTGGAACCGTGGCGAGGCCCAGGGCAACGCCTACGCCAGCACGACGCCCGACCTCGCGCGCGCGCTGCGGCGCAACGCGCACCTGCGCGTGTTCGTGGCCAGCGGACGCTACGACCTGGGAACGCCCTACAGCGCCAGCGACTGGTCGCTCGCGCACCTGGACGTGCCGTCCGAGGTGGCCGCTCGCGTCGAGCACCATTACTACGACGCCGGCCACATGATGTACACGCGCCGGGAGGATCTGGCCAAGCTCTGGGCCGACCTCTCGGCCTGGCTCGCGCGCGGAGCCTGACATGCACGTCGGCATCCTCACCGGCGGCGGCGATTGCCCGGGGCTGAACGCCGTCATCCGTGCCGTCACGCTGGCACTCGTGAACGAGGCCGGGGCGCGCGTCACCGGAATCGAGCGCGGCTTCGAAGGGCTGCTGACGCAGCGTACGCGCGCGCTCGACGTGCGCGCGGTCGAAGGCCTGCTGGCGCAGGGCGGCACCGTGCTGGGAACGCACAATCGCTGCAATCCATTCGAGGACATCGCCGCCGGCGGTGCCGACCGCTCGGCGGTGGCGATGGCGAGCGCGCGCGATCTCGGCCTGGACGCGCTCGTGGCCATCGGCGGCGACGGCACGATGAGCATCGCCAACCGCTTCAGCGCGCTCGGGCTGCCGGTGGTCGGCGTGCCCAAGACGATCGACAACGACCTCGTTCACAACGACCGCAGCTTCGGCTTCGACAGCGCGGTGGCAGTCGTCGCCGAGGCGCTGGACCGGCTGGAGACGACGGCACGCAGCCACCGCCGCGTGCTCATCGCCGAGACCATGGGACGCTACGCGGGCTGGATCGCGCTGGAAGGTGGAATCGCCGGCGGCGCCGACGTCATCCTGCTGCCGGAGCTGCCGGTGGACGTCGACGCCGTGGCCGAGCACTGCCGCGCGCGCGAGCGCGACCAGGGCTACACGCTGATCTGCATCGGCGAGGGCGTGCCGCTGCAGGGCAGCCTCGTCGTGCGCGAGCGCATCGCCGACAGTCCGGACCCGCTGCGCCTGGGCGGCGTGGGCGTGTTGCTGCAGCACGAGCTCTCGCGGCGCTTGTCGACCGAGGTGCGCTGCACGGTGCTCGGCCATGTGCAGCGCGGGGGCTCACCCACGGCCTTCGACCGCGTGCTCGCCACGCGTTTCGGCTACCACGCCGCGCAACTCGTGCGCCGCGGCGAATTCGGCCGCATGGTTGCGCTGCAATGCGACCGCATCGACAGCGTGCCGATCGGCGACGTCGCCGACCGCAGCCGCACGGTACCGCCGGAACACGCACTGCTGGCCACCGCGCGCGGCATCGGCGTGATGCTCGGCAGCTGATCCCGCGACTTCGGGAACCTGCCTCTCGTGCCGTGCGCGGGAGGGCCGGGGAGAGGCCGCCTCAGCGCCTCCGGCCCCGTCACCCGTGCCGCACGTCCGCCACGGGATCGGAGCCGAAATCCGCCCGATCCAGATGGCCGATCAGCCGCGCCGCCGCGGTCGCGGGGCTGTCGAGCCGGCCGTCACGATGCAGCGCGGCGAAGTGCTCGCGTTCGGGGAACACCAGTGCGTCTGCGCTGCGCAATTGCCGCTGCATGTCGGTGTCGATCACGCCCGGGGCGAGCGAGACGATGCGCGCGCCATGGGCCTGCGCGGCCTCCTCCAGCGCGACCGCGCGCGCCAGGTGGTCCAGTCCCGCCTTCGCCGCGCAGTACGACGCGCTGCCGGCCATCGCGCGCCGCCCCAGTCCCGAGGACACGAGCAGCAGCTTGCGTGGCATCGTCCAGCCTCGCGTGGCGGCGAGGAACGCGGCGGTGAGCCGCATCGGCGCCTCGAGCCCGACGCGCAGCGCGCGCGCGAGGTCCTCGCCGTCGACCTCGCCCAGCGGCGCCAGCGCCGGGATCACGCCTGCGTTGTTGATGAGCGCGAGCGACGCGAAGGACCGCGCACCCTGCGCCTGCAGGTGGTCGTGCAGGCGCGTGGCCACCGCCCCCGCCTCGGCGAGGTCGGCGCTCCAGTGCTGCAGCCGCGGCGAGGAAAGGCCTTCGGGCGCTTGGCGTGAAATCGCGATGACGTGCTCGCCGCGCGCGAGCAGCTGCTCGGCGACGGCGCGCCCGAGTCCGCGCGAGGCGCCGGTGACGATGGACAAGGTGATGCTCATGCCGGTGAGGATAGCCGCGCCGATGGGCGCGGAGTCCGGCGCGAGGTACCGTCAGAACGGCGCGGGCGCACGCCAGTGAAGCCGGCGTCCGTCCAGCGGGTGTGCAAGCGCCAGTTCGCACGCATGCAGCATCAGTCGCGGCACCGTGGCGGCGCGATCGGCGTCGTCGTAGAGCGCGTCACCGACGATCGGCCAGCCCATCGCCGCGAGGTGCACGCGCAGTTGATGCGAGCGCCCCGTCACCGGCTGCAGCGACAGCCGTGTGCGTCCGCCCTCGCGCGCCTGCACCTGCCAGCGGGTCAGGCTTGGCTTGCCGTGCGTGGCATCGACCTTCTGGCGCGGCCGCTGCGTCCAGTCGGCGGCCAGCGGCAGCGCGATCTCTCCCCTCTCGGCCTCGGGACCGCCGTGCACCAGGGCTTCGTAGCGCTTGTCGACGGCACGCGCCGCGAACGCCATGCTCAGCGCTCGCTGCAGCACGGCGCCGCGCGCGAACAGCAGCAGCCCGGACGTCGCCATGTCCAGCCGGTGCACGACGAGGGCATCGGCAGCGAGCCGCTGCACGCGTGTCCAGGCGCATTCCGCGCGCTCGGGGCCGCGCCCGGGCACCGAGAGCAAGCCCGTGGGCTTGTTCACGAGTGCGAACTCCGCGTCGAGGTGGATCAGGAAGGCCATCGGAAACCCGTTATACTGCGAGGCTTCCCAGGCGCTTAGCTCAGCTGGTTAGAGCACCACCTTGACATGGTGGGGGTCGGAGGTTCGAGTCCTCTAGCGCCTACCAGATGCGGTGGCGATCCGCTCGACTGGAACAGGGGCCCGACGGCGACGTCCGGCCCCTCGTCGTTTGGACCGCGTCGCGTCGGGGTGTGGAACGGCCGGCGCAGTGGATCGTGTGACTTCCAGGCTTCCCTCGCTGACTCCCGCGATGGCCGGCGTGCTCGAACGCATCGGCCGCGCCCGCCGCACGCCCTTGCATCATCTGCCCGCGGCCGAAGCGCGTGCGGCCTACCTTCGCGCCGCCGAAGTGCTGGACCTGCCGCGCGTGCCACTGGAGCGCATCGAGGACATCGAGCTGCCCGGCGGAGACGGCCGGCCGCGGCCGGCGCGGCTCTACGCGCCCTCTCGCGAGCGGCTGCCGGCCTTGCTCTACCTGCACGGTGGCGGTTTCGTGATCGGCGGCCTCGAGACGCACGAAAGCCTGTGCCGCCAGCTCGCGCGGCGCAGCGGCTGCGCGGTGGTGGCGCTCGATTACCGCCTGGCGCCCGAACACCCGTTTCCGGCTGCCGTCGACGACAGCTGGGCGGCGCTGCGGTACCTGGCCACGCGTGCCGACGAGCGAGGGCTCGATGGCCGGCGCCTGGGCGTCGGCGGCGACAGCGCCGGCGGCACGCTGGCCGCGGTGGCAGCGATCCACGCGCGCGACACCGGCGTCCCGCTGCGGCTGCAGCTGCTCATCACACCGGGCACGACCGCGCATGCGGACACCGCCTCGCACCGGCGCTTTGCGCGCGGCTTCCTGCTCGACGACGACGTCATCGCCTGGTTCTTCGACCAATACATCCCGCGGGAGCAGCGCGAGGACTGGCGCTTCGCGCCGCTGCTGGCGGAGGACCTGGAGGGCGTGGCCGACGCCTGCGTCATCCTCGCCGAGTGCGACCCGCTGCTCGACGAGGGCCTGGCCTTCGCCGACCGGCTGCGCGCGGCCGGCGTTGACGTCGCGCTCGAGCTCTACCGCGGCCTGACACACGACTTCATCAAGATGGGGCGTGCGATCAAGGAAGCCGGCCTCGCGCTGGATGTGGCTGCGGCGGCGATGAAGGAGGGACTGGGCCCATGAATGCGGTGAAGCCGTTTCGCTATCGCGAACCCCTGCGCGTGCGCCGCGCCGAGGTGGACCGACAAGGCGCCGCCTCGGGCAGCCACGTCCTGGCCTGGTTCGACAACGCGATCGCCGGCTATTGGCGCGCGCTGGCGCTGCCGTTCCGCGAAACGATGGCGCGATTGCAGTGCGGGCTGAGTCTGCGCCGCGCCACGCTCGAACTGGAGGCGTCCGCGCACGACGACGATGCGCTCATCATCGGCCTGTGCTGCGCCCGCATCGACGATTCGGGTCTCGCGTTCGAAGCCGCCTGCATGCGCGGCGAGGAGGGCTTGGCGCATGGCGAGCTGATCTACGCCTGCATCGACCCGGACACCGGCGCGGGCAAGCCGCTGCCGCAGGCGCTGCGCGGCGTGCTGCTCGCGTTCGAAGCGGGCGAAGCGGTGGCCCGCGTACGCGTCGGGCGCTGGGAGGCGCTGGGGCCGGATGCACGTCCGATTCGCACCAAGGTCTTCATCGAGGAGCAGGGGATCCCGGCGGAGATGGAATGGGACGAGGTCGACGCCGGTTGCGCGCATGCCGTCGCCTACAACCGCCTGGGCATGCCGCTGGCGACCGGGCGGCTCTTCGAGCACGTGCCGGGAACGGCCAAGATCGGCCGCATGGCGGTGCTGCCGTCCGTGCGCGGGAGCGGCATCGGCCGCGCCGTGCTCGAGGCGCTGATGGACTCGGCACGCGCCCGCGGCGAGCGCGAGGTGCTGCTGCACGCGCAGACCAGCGCCGCGCCCTTCTACCTGCGCGCGGGCTTCCAGCCGCGCGGCCCGCAGTTCGACGAGGCCGGCATCGCGCACGTGGAGATGGTGCGGGGCTTGTAGCCGGACGCCGCAGACTGCAGTCAAAGCTGCGGGCATGGGCCGAAGGTCTGGCTGCGGCACCGACGGCGAAGCCGTCGTAGGCGCGAAAGTGGGGGGCGCCGACCCTGTACATCGCCGTTTAGCTCCGCGCGAGGCTGCCTAGAGTTGCGCACAGGGTCGGCAGGTTCCTCCTGAGGCCCGCCTGTGGAGTCAGCCATGGCCGCCATCGTCCCCAACTCGGTTGCCCCCCGGATGAGCCAGGCCGCTGCGTGCCGGCTCGAGAAGCCACGTCGGCTGGGGCCGAGCGTGGCGCTCACCTACGGCACCTACGATCTCTTTCACATCGGGCATCTGAGGCTCTTCGAGCGCATCAAGCAGCGCTTCGACCGCCTCATCGTGGCCGTCTCGACGGACGAGTTCAACGCCATCAAGGGCAAGAAGTCCATTGTCCCCTTCGGCGATCGGATCGCCATGGTGGCGGCCTGTCGCTGGGTCGATCAGGTCATCGCAGAGACCGACTGGACGCAGAAGGAGCGTGACATCGTCACGCACGCAGCGGATGCGATCGTCATGGGCAGCGATTGGAGCGGACGTTTCGACTACCTCGAGCCGCTGTGCGAAGTCGTGTATCTGCCGCGAACCGAAGGGGTTTCGAGCAGCATGCTCAAAGACCAGGTCGTGGAGGCGACGTCATTGGCATGAGGCCGCAGCCGCCCTCACGACGCGCAGTCGTCCTGCTGGCTGCTGGCAGCGGGCGCCGCATGCTGCCCTTGACCGAAGAGGTGCCCAAGGCGCTGTTGCCGATCGAGGGCGAGGGGCGTGGCCGCACCGTGCTCGAGGCCATGATCGATAGCGTGATGAGTTCTGGCGCGCGTGACATCGTGGTCGTCACGGGCTTCGCGGGTGAGCGTGTCGAGTCCCATCTGGCGCGTCGCTACGGCGATCGTGTGCGTTGCGTGCGCAACACGCGCTGGGCGGAGGACGTCAATATCGCCTCGGTGAGCTGCGGCGTGGGCGCGTTGAGGCAACCCGAGCGTGGCTATCTCGTCGTCGAGACCGACCTCCTGCTCGATCGCGTGGCCTGGAGCGCGCTTTTCGACGTCATCGACACCGATCCGGGTTCGTTCTGGGTTTGTCGCGGGCGCTACGGGGTCGAACGCACCGGTGGTGTCGTCCATGCCGGAGCCGACGAACGCATCGACGTCGTCGACTACCGCCCCACCTACGATCCGAACTGCGAGGGTTGGCCCAAGATGCTGGGTATGTTGGCCGTCGGGCCAGCGCAGGTTCGGGCCGACATCGCCTTGCGCGCCATGGCCATGCAGGAGTCGATTCGGCAGTACTACCTGATGCCGTGGAAGCACGGACTGCATCGGCTTTGCGCGCGCGTGCTGGCACTGGAGGTCGGCTTTGCGGCCACCTTCAACACAGTGCCTGAGTTCGAGGCCGCGTGTCGCGCCTACCAGGTGCGCGCCGAGCGGGCCGTCGCGTTGTCGTTCTAAGGAGGGGGCGAATGTCCGCATCGCAAGTGGTAAAGGTTCGCGTGGATGGCCTTCGGCACATCGAGGGCTACAGCCGCAAGCGTGTCCAATGGCTGCTCGAGAAGGTCGTGAACGAAGGGGTTTGGACCAAGCCCGTGGCGCTGGACGAGGCGCATGACCTCGTCCTGGATGGGCAGCACCGGATGGAGGTGGCTCGACGCCTGGAGCTCACGTGGATTCCGGCCGTGCGCTACGTCTACGCCGAGGTCGAACTCTGGAGCTTGCGCCCGGCGCACCAGTTCGACTGGAGACTGGTCACGCAAAGAGCCTTGGCCGGCCAGCCCTATCCGTACAAGACCGTGAAGCACCGCTTTCCGGGTGCGGGTCTGCCCCTGATCTCGGTTCCCCTGCAAGAACTTCGAGGCGGCGTGTCCGCCACGCGCCGGCGGGTCGGTGTGGTGCCAAGGGTGGAGGTCCGCGCATGAACGCTCCTGATCAGGTCATCGTCCTGGCCGCTGGAAAGAGCTCGCAACTCGACGGCATCAGCAAGGTGTTGATCCGTCATCCGCGCAATTGCCGCACGATCCTGGACCACGTCATCGAGGCATTCGCGGGTTGCAAGATCACCGTCGTGGTCGGCTTTCGCGCCATCCACATCATGCAGCACTACCCGGAACTGCATTACGTGCACAACCCGGACTGGGCGCTGACGAACAACGCCGGCAGCCTCGGATTGGCGTTGGCCGAATTGGGCCCCAAGCCGTGCTACGTCATCTCCGGGGACATCTTCCTGGAGCGTGCGCTCATCGAACGTTTGAATACGGCGGCGCCAAACATGGTGCTGACATCGACGCGCGAGAAGCGGGCGCAGTCGGCCGTGCATTGCGTTACGGATGAGGACGGGCGTGTCCTCGAGACTTACCAGGGTCCGGTACGCAGCATGGCGCATCCGGAGTCGGTGGGCCTTTTCAAGATCGGTTCGGCGCCGCTGCTGCGCGCTTGGCAGCGGCGCTGTATCGAACACGCCAATCTCTTTGCCGGGCAGTTGCTGCCGTGCGGCGAGGACGATGCCGAGATCACCTCGGTGGCTCTGCGCGACAACGAGCTCTTCTTCGAAGTTAACGCGCCCACCGACTACCTCGAATTGATCGATACGACGCGACTGCGTGCGGCGCAGCCCATGCCGCAGGCGTGGGCGGCATGATTCGCAGCATCACCATCGGCGTGCCGCTGCAGGCGCGCCCGGCAGGCGAGCTGATGCAACGGCTAGGCCGCTTCCGGCAGCTCGTTCAGGATCGCACCTGCGAGCGCGGTCTGACCCCGCGCACGGTACGCCTGACCTTGCCCCCGCCATGCATGGACGCCGATTCCGAACCGGGTGTCTTGCGCGCCCTGGTGGAGAGCACACACGCCTTGGCCGATGCGGCCGGCGCGCGCTGGACCTGCCTGCCGCTGGATCTCTCGGTCGAGCGCGCGCGCGAGGCGCTGCTGGAAGAGGCACAAGCCCTGGTCGTGCGCGACCAACGCCTGTTCGTGAACTTGATGATCGCCGATGCCCAGAGCATCCATGTCGACGCGGCCGCAGCCGCCGCGGGCTTCGTGCTCAGGCTTGGTCGACGCAGCGTCAACGGCATCGACAACTTTCGGGTTGGGCTCTCGGCGGCCTGTCCGGCGGGCTTGCCCTTCTTTCCATTCTCGCGGCACGAAGGGGAGGATCTGGCCTTCAGTATCGCCATGGAGACGACCGCCACCGCGCTCGAGTTTGCTCGCAGGGCGCGGCAGGAGAAATGGAAGCTGGTCGAGTTCCAGGAGCGCTTGATCGAGGCTTTCGCGCGCGACATGGCGCGTGTGGACGCACTTGGATGCGAGCTCGAGGAGATCTCCGGTCTCAGCTACCGTGGGCTGGATGGTTCGCTCGCGCCTTTTCCGGATGGGAAGACTTCGGTGGCACACTTGGTGGAACTCCTCGGGCCGACACCGGTGGGGGCGCACGGTTCGGTCTTCATCACGAGTGTGCTCACGGAAGCGATCAAGGTCGCAGGCGGACGAGCGCAGGCGAGGATGGTCGGCTTCAATGGCGTCATGTACTCCGTGCTTGAGGACAACGGGCTGACCGACGCCAACAACCTCCGCTCACTGAGTCTCGAGAAGCTTGCCTTGCTGTCCACGGTCTGCGGTTGCGGTATCGACATGGTTCCCGTGCCCGGAACGATGTTTGCCGAAGACCTCGCCGGCCTTGTGCTCGACATCGCGACGCTGGCCGTTCGCCTGCGCAAACCGCTGGGCGTGCGGGTGCTGCCAGTGCCTCGCAAAGCGGTCAACGAGTACACCGAACTCAACCTCGACTTCCTCTGTGACAGCAGAGTGATGGACCCTGGCATCAGTGCCAGTCGACCGCTGTTGGGCGGCGCGACGTGGCGCTATGCCGGCGACCGACGCTGATGCGCACGCGGCGCATCCGGTCGCAATCGCAATCGAGAATTCATCGAGGAACACCATGCTGGATCCCGTCAAGGTACGTCATTTCTGGGAAGGCCGTGCGGCCACACTTGGCCAGGTGGCCTTCGAGTCGATTGCCAACCTCGAACAAGACCCGGACAACCTGCGCTTGAAGATCGATGAGGAGTCGCGCAAGGTCTTCGCTTGGTTGCCCGCGCTCGAGGGGCTGCGGGTGCTCGATCTGGGTGCTGGCGTCGGCCAATGGACCTTTCGCTTCGCGCAACGCGGGGCGCGCGAAGTCGTCGCGGTCGAATACGCGCACGGGTTGGTCGAGATCGGGCGCGCCGAAGCACGACGCCGCGCAGCGGGTGGCGTGCGCTTCGTGGAGAGTGCTGCCGAGGCTTACCAGACCGACCGTGCGTTCGATCTCATCTTCATCTCGGGGCTTTTCGTCTACTTGAACGACGACCAGGCGCGGGCGCTCCTGCAGCGTTTGCCCGCTTGGCTGCGTTCCGATGGCATGCTGCTTGTGCGCGACGGCACCGGTCTGGGCGAGCGCTACGAGATCAATGACCGTCATTCCGAGCACCTGGGCCAGAACTACTCCGCCACCTACCGCACGCGTGAGCAGTACATCGACATGATGGCTGCTCATGGACTGCATTGCGTTCGCGACGAGAACATGTTCGCTGAGGGCCATCCGCTCAACAAGTATCCGCAGACGCGTCTGCGTCTGTACGCGTTCAGCAGGCGCGGACAGGGCTGAATGCCGCGCATCGATCCTCCTGGGGGTGAGGTCGACTGGCCTCGCCACGAAGGCACGCTGGGCGTGGTCGGTGTTGCTCCCTGGGCGACGCTGGATTTCCTGCGCGCGTTCTACGCCCGGATCCCGGCGCGCAAGGATTGGCACTACCCGCGCGTCATCGCCGACATCAATACCAAGCTCCCCAGTCGTGGCCGCCATCTGGAGCTCGGCGAGGCGGATCCGTCCCCTTGGATCGCTCAGACGATCGCCGAGATGCAAGAGCAGGGCGCAAGCGTTGTCGTTGTCCCGTGCAACACGGCACATCTCCTGTTCGAGCGCTGGTCGCAGGGTCATCGGGTGCACTTGCCTCACATCGTGATCGAGACGGCGACGGCGCTGGCCGAACTCGGGGCGCGGCGTGTTGCGGCCTTGACCTCGGCCAGTCTGCGCCAGCATGGACTCTATGAGCGTGTATTCGACAGCATGGCCATGCAGACCGTGGAGCTGGACGACGTCGAAGCGGACCTCGTCGCCCGGGTGATCGACGCGGTGAAACAAGGCGGTTGCATCCCGGCCGATCTGCACTCCGACGTGCGCGTGCTCTTTCAGCGCTTGAAGCACGATGGCGTGCAGGGCGTGGCTCTGGGGTGTACCGAACTGGCGGCCCTGGCCACGGCGGCTCGCTCCACTGGGTTGGTGGTCTCCGAATCGAACGATGCCCTGGCCGCAGCGGCGCTGCGACTGCTTTAGCGCGCTCAACTCGGCGTCGCATTGAGCCGCTGCGCCATGCCGCCGCTCAGGCGTTCTCCAAGGCGTCGGCCACGCGCGCGGCTGCGCCTATGCACATTGCGCTCAGGATTTCGCGGCGCTCCAGACGAAGTTCAAGCCGCTCATCCCGGTAACTGTGATTGGCGACCTCGTCGAGGACCTCGACGAGCTGATTGCCGTCACGCACGACGCGGGCCGCTTCCGCGCACCAATTGCCGAAGTGGTTCATGGGTTCGGCCCCTTCCTTCCAGGTGCGGACGAGCGGCTTGCCGGTCAGAAGGTACTCGCTGAAGAAGCCCAAACCGTCGGTGATCAGCATGTCCGATGCGGCGAACTGGTCGATGTAAGTCTCGCAGCGATCGACGCCACTGCTGCCCGTGGCGTCGAACGCAGAGAGGTAGTCGGCATAGGCCGCGGATGTCATGCTGCCCGATGCCTGCAGCTTCGCCGCCAGCGCCGGATGAGGACGAAACAGGATGCTGATGCGTCCGCGCTGCGCCTCATTCAGCATGAGATCCTTGTAATCGAGGAAGGTGCTGTAGTTGAGCCAGGTCCTCTCTACCGAGTGGTGAGGCGCCCAAATCACG
The DNA here is from genome assembly GCA_026932235.1 of Burkholderiales bacterium. Classification (GTDB taxonomy): domain Bacteria; phylum Pseudomonadota; class Gammaproteobacteria; order Burkholderiales; family Burkholderiaceae_C; genus Rubrivivax. Next base: position 8,159 of record JAIXKR010000163.1, on the reverse strand, counting down.
CGGGGAATGTCGTCCGCGCATGGCAGAGGCCACGGCGGCTGCACGTTCTCGAGATGACGCACGAAGCTCTCGAAGCGCGGGTAGCCGCTCAGGACGACACCAGTCGAGCCCAAGGCACGATGCTGAAGGTAGCGTTCGAGATGGTATTGGCTCTCCGCAAATACAAGATCGCACTGATTGTGGAAGGCTTGGTCGTACTGTTGCACCGGCCGCTCGATCGTTCCCATGCCGTACGGCACGTAGCACAGTTGGGAAAAACCCAGCAGGCGCGAGTTGAACACCGAAGGGATGTGGTGCTCCCATGGCGTCTGGCGAAAGATGAAGTCCGGCGCCAGTTGAATGAGACGCACGAGATCGCCGACATCCTGCCCTGTCATGGCGATCGGCTGCAGTCCCAAGCCCTGCAGGAAGGACATGGTCTGCGGCAGGTTCTCGCAGGGCCCGGTTCGACCGCTGTAGTTGCGTGGCAAGGCGACGAAGATGAGCTCGAAGCGATCCGCGCGCGCCTGAAGCTCCGCGACCACGGGCTCCAGCGCGCTGAAGATCTCGCTGGCGTGAATCAGGAAGACGACGCGCCGTCGGCTGCGGCGCATGCGCTTGACGGCGGCCGCTTTTAGCGCGTAGTCCAAGGGGTCGACGCTGATGCTTCGCGCCGCAGGCGTGGCCTTCTCGGGTGCGGGCTCGGACTTGGGTACGGCGTGCAAGGAGGTCATGGAGGCGTTCCGCGATCGGGCTAGGGTTCTCGGGCTGCTTGGGGAGGCGGCGCTGGGGATCGGGTTGCGGCAGCGGCCACAGCACCCAACTCGACCTCGAGCTCTTGGAGGACGCGCTGCGCGCTGCTGCCATCGGCGTCGTCGAACCACTGCCGGCGGAGGTTGGCGCGCGCCTGTACGAAGGTGTCCGTTTGCGCCAGGTCCTCGCGCCGGATGGCCCGTGCCAAGCTCGTGGCCTCCGTGAACAGCGGCCCGGGAGTTTGGGCGAGCTTGTCGTCGAAGAGCTTTCGGGACTGGCTGACGTAGGCCTCGTGATCGGGGCGGTAGAGCAGGATGGGGCGGTCGACGTGCAGATAGTCGAACATGATCGACGAGTAGTCGGTGATGAGCGCCGACGCCCTCCCGAGCAGCGGGTAGAGGTCCGTGCGCGGCGTCACGAAGACCACACCCGGCAGGTGAGGTGCAAGCCTCGGGATCTGCGGACTCTCCACCGGATGAAGGTTGACGACGAGCAGGTCGCCGTGCTGTGCCGCCGCCCGCGCGAGGTGCTCCAGGCCGGCCTGCAATATCCACTCGGGGCGGCCGTCGCGAAAGGTCGGTGCGTAGAGGAGGACGCGCTTGCCGCGCGCGAGCGTGGCCTGCGCTCGATCGTAGGCCAGACGATCGCAACCGGCGAGGTCCGCAGGCGTCGGCTCCCGATACAGCACATCGTTGCGCGGATAGCCGGTGGCTGCATAGCGCTCGAATGCAAACCAGCGTCGCCATTCCTGCTGCGCGGCCGCGGTCGTGCCCACCATGGCCGCATAGGGTCCGCAGGTCGCGAGCACGCGCGCCAGGTGCGGGCCCAGCGCACGCCCGCCGGGGAGATTGCGCAGGCCGATCTCCTTGATCGACACGCCGTGCCAGAGCTGGATCTGCCTGGCCCCGGCGAGCAGTGCAGGCGCGTAGGGGTTGGGGTTGAGGAAGTGATCGGTGGTGACGACCACGGCGGCCGAGAGGGCGGCGTGCAGGTGTTCGGGCGTCCAGGCGCCGGGGCTGGCCGGGAAGCACAGGCCGCCCAGGGATTCGACGATCTGCTGTTGCTGCTCGTTGAAGGGCAGGAACCAGGCCTGCAGGTCGAGCTCATGCGCGCGCTCGTGCGCGGCCAGCCACGCGTACTTCACGTTGCAGCCGAAGTAGGTCGTGCCGACGAAGACGGCGATGCGCGCCTTCGGGTGCATGCGCGAGACGTGCGCGAAGTCGCGCGTGGCACGGTCGAGCGCGAGTTGCTGCTCGAGGTCGCGCAGCTTCCGGTGCAGCGCATCGATCGCGGCGGCGGGAGCGGACGGCGGCGCAGGGGACGCGTCGGCCGCCGGCGCGGCGCGGTCCTCCTGCACTCGCAGCACGGCGTCGACGAGCTGCTCTATCGCGCCGCTGGCCTGGTCGGCAAAGGCCTCGAGATGCTTCAGGCGCGCGTCGATCGCGGCGACAGCGACGTCGGCCAGTTCCAGCTCGCAGGGGGAGTTCATGAGGGCCTCGTCGGTTGAAGCGCCGCGAGCGCGGCGCGCTCGCATCCTAGGCGGCGACCGATGACCGCGGAGGCGCGAATAGCCGGCGGTTTCGCCCTCAAACGCCATCTCCCGATCCGGTCTCGCAACCGGAGTGAGCGCTGTGCGGGCCCTGCTGAGTCTGGTCGGATTGGCGCTCGTCGTCTACGTGATCGTGCAGTCGGCACGCTCACAGTCGTCGGCGTTGCAGGTGTTGCAGCCGGCGGCGCCGGCAGCGGCATCGTCGGCTGCGCGCGGCTTCGGCGGTGGACTGAGGTGCTCTCTGGCGGGCGCTCGCCGCCTGCGCTACAGGGTTTCGAGGTTTCAGGGCCCGCCGGCGCGGGCCGCCTCCACGAGGCTGCCGACGCGCTGCTGCAGCCATTCGGTGATGCATGCGCGGGCGCGCGGCGGTGCGAGGTCCAGGCTTTGCACGCAGGCGAAGGCGTATCGCGGATCGCGGTCGGCGCGCGCGACCTTAGCCTGCAGTCGCGGCAGCCATTGCTCCGCCGGCTTGAGCTGCAGCGTACGCAGGCGCTTGTCGAGCAGGGCGCTGCCGTTCGCCAGCTCGAGATGGGTGGCCAGAACCTCGGTCTTGAATTGCTGCGACGAGCGCAGCCTGAAGCCCAGGTTGTGCTCGAGCAGGTCCGGGTGCTGCTGGAAGAAGCGCTCCAGCGTCTGCCGCCGTTGCGGGAACGGGTTGTGTTCCATGCGCAGGAAGCGCTGGTCGAACCCGGCCAGCCGGGCGCTCAACTCCTGTGCCGCGAGGTCGCCCGCGCGCGCCAGCGCGGGGTCGTTCGGAAGCCGGCGCCGCAGCGCCGTCAGCAGCCGTCGCGCCGGGCGATGGCGAGTCTGCGGATGCCAGGCGCCGCGTGCCACGACCCGGCCATCGCGGAAGAAGTCCTCCGGGGCCAGGGGCTGAAGGAGGACGAAATCGTCGTTGAAGTAGATGTAGTGATCGGCCAGCCCCTGGATGCGCCACAGCGCGGTGATGATGGCGCGGCTGTTGAAGGTGGGCAGGTGTTGCTCGTGGCCCGCGAAGATCTCGCGGTGGTCGACGACGCGGACGCGCCCGGCTTGCGGGGTTCCGCGCAGGCGCTCGACGAGCGACGGCGTCTGGTCCGCGGTGACGATGTGGATGGTGCGGATCCAGGGCGCGAAACGAAGGATGGAGGCGACGCACCAGTCGATTTCGCCGTCGTCGCCGAAGCGCGTCGGCTGCGCTGCCGCGGGGCGGGCGCCGCCAAGGCCGGCCAGGTAGTGCGCGAGCTGCGCCGCGTGCCCGGGGTCACTGCCGTCGACCCAGGTGATGACGGCATCGATCGGCGCGCGAGGCGGGTTGGCGGACATGTTGCGGCAGCGGCGTGAGGCACCCGGCGGCGACGGTGCGCGCAAGAGGCGCGGTCGCCGGGCACGGGCGCAGGTTTTAACGCAAGTTGCCGCGGGTTCCGCGGTGAGCGTGCTCCCGCATCGCCATTCAACGCGGCGCCGCAAGCGCTGCCGGCAGGGGCAGCCCGATGCCTTGCAGGAAGGCACGCACCGAGACCTCGGCCGTCGCCTGCAGGTCGAAACCCTCGTCCAGCAGCCAGCTGTAGATCAGGCCGTGGACCATGCCGTGAAAACCATGCGCGAGCTGGTCTGTGGGCGCGGGCAAGCGGCAGCCACGCAGTGCGGCGGCGCGTTCGAAGACCTGGCGCTCGCGCTCGGTGTGCAGGCGGTGCAGGCGGATGTGGCGGTCGATGACCGCGACGAGTTCGTCGCTGTGCTCGACCTTTTGCATCGCGATGCGCAGCACGCGCCGGGTGCGCTCATCCCCAACGATCTGCTGCAGCGCATCGGCGAGCCTGCGGCAATACGGCAGGAGCGGGTCGCCCGGCCCGTCGAGCGCCTCGTCGTTTTCGGGGTCCAGAGGCAAGGTGACGCGGTCCATCATGGCGTTGAAGAGCGCCGCCTTGTCCTTGAAGTGCCAATAGAGCGCACCGCGCGTCACCCCCGCCGCCTGCGCGATGTCGGCGAGTGACGTGCGCGCGACGCCGCGCTGCTGGAAGACGCGCTCGGCAGCGTCCAGCAGTGCCTCGCGCGTGGCCAGGGCTTCTTCCTTGGTGCGTCGAGCCATGTTCCAGGGAGCCAGGAGAATGTGCGGCGGCCACCTCGGCAAGAGATGGATCAGCTTTCGATTCTATGACATACATGCACGAATGTATGTAGAATTCGCGTCGCCTTTCACCTCCGGAAGCCCCGTCCTTCACCCCGACCGATTCACCCGATCGTGTTCGCCCCGGGCGTGCACGGTTGCCCGATTTCCGAGCCCGATCCATCCCATGTCACAGCGCCAAACCCACCGCCCACTCGCATCGCGCCGCCTGGCGCTCCTCGGTGCCGCTGCCGCGCTGGCGCTCGCCGCCTGCGGCAACCGTGAGGGGCAGGGTACGGGGGCGAGCGGACCCGACGGACAGATGCCACCGCCGGAAGTCGCCGTGGTGGCGGTGCAGCCGGGCACGGTGAACCTGAGCACCGAGCTGCCCGGGCGGCTGGAGGCTTCGCGCGTGGCGCAGGTGCGCGCCCAGGCCACCGGCATCCTGCAGAAGCGCGCCTTCGTCGAGGGCAGCGAGGTGAAGGCCGGGCAGACGCTCTACCTCATCGATGCGGCGCCCTACGAGGCCGCGCTGCAGAGCGCGCAGGCCCAGCTTGCGCAGGCGCGCGCCCAGCTCGCGCAGGCGAGCGCGCTGGCCGCGCGCTACAAGCCGCTCGTCGCCGTGCAGGCGGTGAGTCAGCAGGAGTATGACGCGGCCGTTGCCGCGGAGCTGGCAGCGCGGGCGCAGGTGGCAGCCGGCGAAGCCGCCGTGCGCACCGCCGGCATCAACCGCGGCTACGCCACCGTGACATCGCCCATCGGCGGCCGCATCGGCCGCTCGCTGGTCACGGAAGGTGCGCTCGTCAGCGCACAGGAGGGCACCCAGCTGGCGACGGTGCAGCAGATCAACCCGCTCTACCTGAACATCACGCAGTCCGCCAACGAGGTGCTGCGGCTGCGCCAGGCGCTCGGCGCGGGGCAGCTCGCGCGCGCCGGCCAGGGCGAGGCGGCGCGGGTGCAGATCCTGCTGGAGAACGGCCAGACCTACGAGCTTCCGGGCCGCCTGCTGTTCACCGACCTGACGGTCGACCCCGCCACCGGCCAGGTGAACCTGCGCGCCGAGGTGCCCAATCCGCGCGGGCTGCTGCTGCCGGGCATGTACGTGCGCGCGCGGCTGCAGCAGGCGCAGATCGAAGGTGCGATGCTGCTGCCGCAGCAGGCCGTCACCCGCGGCAGCCGCGGCGACAGCGTGCTCGTCGTCGCCCCCGACGGCCAGGTGGCGCCGCGGCCGGTGAAGATCCGGGGGGCGCAGGACGGCCAGTGGATCGTCACCGAAGGCCTTGCGCCCGGCGAGCAGGTGATGGTCGAGGGGGAGATGAAGCTGATGTTCGGGGCGAAGGTGGTCAAGCCGGTGCCCTGGACGCCGCGGCCGGAGCAAGGCCGCGCCGCGTCCGTCGCCGCGGCCCCCGCGCCGGCCAGCGCCGCCTCGCGCTGATCAGCTTCCGAAGGACCGACGCATGGCCAAGTTCTTCATCGATCGCCCCATCTTCGCGTGGGTGATCGCGCTCTTCATCATGGTGCTCGGGGCGACCTCGATCATCCAGCTGCCGATCGCCCAGTACCCGCCGGTGGCGCCGCCGACCATCGTACTGAACACCGTCTACCCCGGCGCCTCGGCGCAGGTGCTGGAGGATGCGGTGCTCGCGGTGATCGAGCGCGAGATCAACGGCGCGCCCGGCATGGCCTACATGGAGTCGGTGGCGCAGGCCGATGGCAGCGGCTCGATCACCATCAGCTTCGAGCCCGGCACCAACGTCGATCTGGCGCAGGTGGAGGTGCAGAACCGGCTCGCCCGCGCGACGCCGCGCCTGCCGCCGGCGGTGGTGCAGCAGGGTGTGCGGGTGGACCAGTCGCGCTCCAACTTCCTGCTCTTCACGATGCTGTCGTCGTCGGACCCCGGCTTCGACATCAACGAGCTGACCGACTACGCCTCGCGCAACATCGTGCCCGAACTGCAGCGCCTGCCGGGCATCGGCCAGGCACAGCTCTTCGGCGCCGAGCGCGCGATGCGAGTCTGGATCGACCCGGCGAGGCTGCAGAGCTACAACCTCTCGGCCGCCGACGTGGCCACGGCGATCAGCCAGCAGAACGCCCAGGTCTCGGGCGGCTCGATCGGCGACCTGCCGCTGGTGGCAGGCCAGGACATCACCGCCACCGTCGTCGTTCCGGGGCAGCTCGGCACGGTCGAGCAGTTCGGGCGCATCGTGCTGCGCGCGGACACGGGTGGCGCCGCGGTCTACCTGAAGGACGTCGCACGCATCGAACTGGGCGCGCAGAGCTACGCCACCTCGGCGCGCCTGAACGGCAAGCCGGCCGCCGGCATCGGCGTGCAACTCTCGCCCACCGGCAACGCGCTCGCCGCCTCGAAGGCGGTGCGCGAGCGCCTGGCACAGCTGCAGCAGTTCTTCCCCGAGACGGTGAGCTGGAGCATCCCCTACGACAGCTCGGACTTCGTGCGCATCTCGATTTCCGAGGTCGTGAAGACGCTGCTGGAGGCGATCGTGCTCGTCTTCCTGGTGATGTTCCTGTTCCTGCAGAACTGGCGCTACACGATCATCCCGACCATCGTCGTCCCGGTGGCGCTGCTGGGCACCTTCGGCGCGCTGCTGGCGCTTGGCATGTCGATCAACGTGCTCACCATGTTCGGCATGGTGCTGGTGATCGGAATCGTCGTCGACGACGCGATCGTGGTGGTCGAGAACGTCGAGCGCATCATGAGCGAGGAGGGCCTGCCGCCGCTGCAGGCCACGCGCAAGGGCATGAGCCAGATCTCGGGCGCCATCATCGGCGTCACCGTGGTGCTGATCTCGGTGTTCGTGCCGCTGGCCTTCTTCAAGGGCTCGACGGGCAACATCTACCGCCAGTTCGCCGCCGTGATGGGGGTCTCGATCTTCGTCTCGGCCTTCATGGCCTTGTCGCTCACGCCGGCGCTGTGCGCGACGTTGCTGAAGCCGGTGGCGGCCGGCCATCACGGCGAGAAGAGCGGCTTCTTCGGCTGGTTCAACCGCCGCTTTGCGCGCGCCACGCGCAGCTACGAGGGCGTGGTGTCCTCGCTGCTGCGGCGCGCCGGACGGCTCATGCTGGTCTACCTCGCGCTCGCCGCGGTGGCGGGCTGGATGTACATGCGGCTGCCGACCTCCTTCCTGCCGCAGGAGGACCAGGGCAACATCCTCGTCAACATCCAGCTGCCGCCGGGCGCGACGCAGGAGCGCACGCGCAGCGTGGTCGAGCAGGTCGAGGGCTTTCTGCTGGCGCAGCCCGAAGTGCAGAGCATGGTCGCGGTGATGGGCTTCTCCTTCTCGGGCCAGGGGCAGAACGCAGGCATCGCCTTCGTCACCCTCAAGCCCTGGGACGAGCGTCCGGGGCCTGCGCACAGCGCCACGGCGGTTGCCGGTCGCACCATGGGTGCGCTCTCGGCGGTGAAGGATGCCTTCATCTTCGCACTCAACCCGCCGCCGATTCCGGAGCTGGGCGTGAGCGCAGGCTTCACCTTCCGCCTGCAGGACCGCGCCGGCAAGGGCCACGAGGCGCTGGTGGCCGCGCGCAACCAGATGCTGGGCATGGCGATGCAGAGCAAGGTGCTGGCGGGCGTGCGCCCGGACGGCCTGGAGGACGCACCGCAGTTGCAGATCGACATCGACCGCGACAAGGCGGCCGCGCTGGGCGTCGGCTTTGCGGCCATCAACAACGCGATCTCGGCCTCGCTGGGTTCCGCCTACGTCAACGACTTCCCCAACCGCGGGCGGCTGCAGCGCGTGGTGATCCAGGCCGACGCGCCCGCGCGCATGC
>JAIXKR010000050.1 GCA_026932235.1 Burkholderiales bacterium | reverse complement strand
GCGGCATCGGCTGCAGCGTGCACTACATCCCGCTGCACCTGCACCCCTACTGGCGTGCGCGCTACGCGCTGCGCCCGGAGCAGTTCCCCCACAGCCAGCGCGCCTACGAGGGCCTGGTGAGCCTGCCCATCTACACGCGCATGAGCGATGCCGACGTCGAGCGCGTGCTCGAGGCCGTGCGCGCGCTGCTGCAGGCCTGAGCCGGCGGCGCGGGCCCGGCGGCACAATCGCGGCTGCGGAGGTGACGACGATGGCCCAGGCGCAGCAGCACATGAGTCTGGACGACTATCTGGCCTGGGAGAACCAGCAGCCGGGGAAGAACGAGTACTTCCGGGGCGAGGTCTTCGCCATGGTCGGGGCGCGGCGTGCGCATGGCTGCGTGGTCGCCAACCTCTCGCGCCACTTTGGCAATCATCTGGCCGGTTCCCCCTGCCGCGTCTTTTCCGAGGGCATGAAGCTGCAGGTCGAGGGCGACGCGGTCTTCTACCCCGACCTCATGGTCACCTGCGACCGCGGCGACTTGGCCACCGAGATGATCTTCCGCGCCCCGATCCTGGTCGTCGAGGTCTTGTCGCCCACGACCCAGGCCTATGACCGCGGCGTCAAGTTCGCCGTCTACCGGCGCCTGAGCTCGCTGCGCGAGTACATCCTCATCGACCCCGAGACGCGCAGCGTGGAAGGCTTCCGGCGCAACGACGAGGGGCACTGGGTGCTGCACGACATGAGCGCGGGCCCGCTGCTGGAAGCCGCCAGCATCGGCTGCAGCGTGCCGCTGGCGCAGGTCTTCGACGGCGTCGACCCGCCTGCGGACTGAGGCCCTCGGTGCTCTCGCGCCCATGCCCAAGCGCGCCTTCGATGTATTCGGCGCGGCGCTGGCCCTCGTGCTGCTGTCGCCGCTGCTGCTCGTGCTCGCGCTCATCGTCCGGCTCGATTCGCCCGGGCCGGTGTTCTTTCGCCAGGCGCGCGTCGGCCGCTTCGGGCGCCTCTTTCGCATCCACAAGTTCCGCAGCATGGTCGCCGATGCCGCCGCGCTCGGGCCGCCGCTGACCGTGGGCGCGGACGCGCGCATCACGCGCAGTGGCCGCTGGCTGCGCCGCACGCGGCTCGATGAACTGCCGCAGCTCATCGACGTGCTGCAAGGACACATGAGCCTGGTCGGCCCGCGGCCCGAGGTGCCGAAGTACGTGCAGCACTATCCGCCGGCGCTGCGCGCGCGCGCGCTGGCGCTGCGCCCGGGAATCACCGACCCCTCTTCGCTGCTGCACCTGGACGAGGCGGCGTTGCTGGCCGCCGCCGCCGACCCCGAGCGCGAGTACGTCGAGCGCATCCTGCCGCGAAAGCTGCAGGCCGCCGTCGACTACGCCGAACGCGCCACGCTGTGGAGCGACCTCGGCGTCATCGCGCGCACGCTTGGCGCGCTGCTCGGCCTGCGCCGGGAGCAGGGCGCATGAGGCCGGCAGCGCTCGCCGCCTGGCAGCGCCTGGACGCGCTGCTGGCGCGGCTGCGTCCGCATCGCGTGCCGCTGTCGCTGCTCGTCGACGCGCTCGTCGTCGTGCTCGCCTGGAACGCCACCTACCTCTTCCGCCTGGGTTTCGAGCGCTGGCTGAGCGCGCGCCCGGGCTACGACGGTGCGGTGCTCGCCGCCGTCGTGCTGCTCTACCTGCTCGCGCTGGCGGCACTGCGGCTGCCGCACAACCTCTGGCGCTTCACGGGCTTCGCCGAAGTGCAGCGGCTGACGCTGGCCTGTTTCGTCGTCGGCACGCTGGCCGCGGCGCTGGTGATGGGCGCGGGCCTGCGCGAGGTGCCGCGTGCGGTGCTGGCGCTGCACCCCGTCGTCACGCTGATGGGCCTGGTGCTCGTGCGCATCGTCTACCGCATGCTGTGGGAACAGCTGCGCCTGCACACCGCGGTCGACGCCGCGCGCGCGCGCCGCGCCATCGTCATGGGCGCGGGCGCTGCGGCACGCATGATGCTCGCCGGCATCCACGAGCAGGGCTGGGCGGTGCTGGGCCTGCTCGACGACGACCCGGGAAAGCAGGGCACGCGCATCGGCGACGTGCGCGTGCTCGGGCCCCTGGCCGCCATCGCCGACCCGGTGCTGCGCGGCACCGCCACGCACGTCATCGTCGCGCTGCCCTCGGCCACGCCCGAGCAGCGCCGCCGCGCGCTCGAGCTCGCCTCCGACACCGGGCTGCCGGTGCTCACGGTGCCGACGATCGAGGAGCTGCGCGAGGGCCGCAGCCTGGAGCGCCTGCGCCGCATCGAGCCCGAGGACCTGCTCGGGCGCGCGCCGGTGCAGCTCGACGAGGCCGGCATCGCCGACATCCTGCGCGGCGCCACCGTGCTCGTCACCGGCGCCGGCGGCAGCATCGGCAGCGAGCTCTGCCGCCAGCTCGCGCGCTACGCGCCGCTGCGCCTCGTACTCGTCGAGCTGAGCGAATTCAACCTCTACACGATCGAGCAGGAACTCTCGGCCAGCCATCCGGCGATCGAACTCGTGCGCCTCATCGGCGACGTGCGCGACCTGGCCCAGATGCGCCAGATCCTCGCCCGCTGGCGCCCGCAGCTCGTGCTGCACGCCGCCGCCTACAAGCACGTGCCGCTGATGGAGGACCACAACGCCTTCGCCGCGCTGCGCAACAACACCCTGGGCACCTGGAACGCCGCGCTCGCCGCCGCCGAGGCCGGCGTGTCGCGCTTCGTCCTCATCAGCACCGACAAGGCCGTCAACCCGACCAACGTGATGGGGGCGAGCAAGCGCGCCGCCGAGATGGCGCTCTCCGCGCTCGTGCCGCGCTTTGCCGGCACGCGCTTCATCGCGGTGCGCTTCGGCAACGTGCTGGGTTCCAGCGGCAGCGTCATCCCCAAGTTCAAGGCGCAGATCGCGCGCGGCGGGCCCGTCACCGTCACGCACCCGGAGATCATCCGCTACTTCATGACCATCCCCGAGGCCGCGCGCCTCGTGCTGCAGGCCGCGGCCATCGGCGAGAGCGGCCAGGTGCTGGTGCTCGACATGGGCCAGCCGGTGAGGATCGCCGACCTCGCGCGCGACCTCATCCGCATGGCCGGCCACACGCCGCAGGAGATCCCCATCGTCTTCACCGGCCTGCGTCCGGGCGAGAAGCTCTACGAGGAACTGCTGGCCGATGCCGACGCGACGCTGCCCACCGCGGTCGAGCGCCTGCGCATCGCGCGCCTGACGAACACGCACGGGCCGATCGAGGGGCTGCTCGAGCTTGCCCGGCGTCCCGGCGCGGCGCCGGACGATGAGGCCGTGCGGACGGCGTTGGCGGTCGTGGTGCCGGAGTTCCGGGCGCCGTGACTGGCGTTGCTCCCGTCACTCCGAGCAATGCAGGCACGACCCTGCGAGGCAGGTTCTCGTCGAGCTTGAAGCGAAGAGGCACCGTGTTCTAGGCCTGCTCCGGAACGGGGAGGATGCGCTCGCGCGCGAGTTCCGCGGCGTAGGCGAGGGCTGCGGGGATGTGCGCCGGCTCGAGGCTCGGGTACTCGTCGAGGATGGTCTCGGCCGACTCGCCCGCGGCCAGGTTGTCCAGCACCACGGACACGGGTATGCGTGTACCTCGGAAGCAAACGGTTCCGTGCATGACCTCCGGATCGACGCTGATCAACGGTCTCCAGTTCATCGCGGACCTCATCGGCGGCGGGTGGAACGCCAATCCTACCCGGGTCAGCCCTTGCCCGGCGCCAGCTTGCCGTCGGCGGCGTCCTGCAGCGTGCCGGGCTCCTCGACCACGAGCGCGTCGCTGGTGCGCACGATGACCTTCATGCCTTGCAGGAACTGCAGCGTCCGCGTCACCGTCTCGCGGCTGGTGTTGACCATGATCGCGATCTCCTGGTGCGTCGGCGGCATCGCGATCAGGCGCCGGCCGTCGCCGGCCTGGACCGCCAGCAGCACCAGTTGGGCGCACACCCGCTGGAACGAACTCGGCAGCGCGAGCACCGCGCGTTGGCTGGCCGCCCGGCGCAGGCGCTCGGCGAGCCGCCCCGCGACGGCCTCGGCGCTGCGGGGCGAGGAGAACATCAGCTCGCGTGCGCGGTCGCGGGCGAGAAAGGTCAGGCGCGATGGGGCCACCGCGATGATGTATTCGGGCGCGGCCTGCCCGTCGATCACCGCCAATTCCCCGAAGAAGTCGCCCTCGGTGACGAACTCGAGGCCGACTTCGCGGCCGTCGAGCGTAAAATTCACCGTTTGCAGCCGGCCCTCGATCAGGAAGCCGAGCCCTGCATCGGCCTCGCCCCGCTTGACGACGACTTGCCGCCGCTCGACGCGCCGCTCGGACATCGATTGGGAATATTCGGCGATCTTCTCGGGAGGCAGTTGATCGAACAGGCGCAGGCGCTGAAGGATCGGTATCAGGATGGGCATCGAAGCGCGCCTTGTACTGCGCTGAACCGGCCGGCGATGTGATGCAGCGCACATCGCGCCGCGCGCGCCGGGCCGAAGATGTATTGTCTGCCATCGTGCGCGAAGTCCGCCTCCGCGCGCCAGGAGGAATCCGATGACGTTCTTGCCCCACACCGCCCGAGGACGGAACGCCCGCCGGCTGGTTCATCAGCTCGCACTGGCCATCGGCGCCGCCGGCTGCGGCATCGCCGCGGCCCAAACCCAAGTCGGCCAGGTCAGCCTGGTGATCGGCGAGGCGCACGTGATCCGCGCCGACGGCCAGCGCGACGTGCTGCGCCGGGGCGCCGGGATCGGCGTCGGCGACCGCATCCAGACGGCCGGCAACGGCCACGTGCACGTGCGCTTCGTCGACAACGGTGTCGTCAGCGTGCGGCCCGAAAGCATGCTCGAGGTCCAGGCCTATCGCTACGACGCGCGCGACCCCGCGGCAAGCGAAGTGCGGCTGAAGCTGGACCATGGCGCCAGCCGCTCGATCTCCGGCGCCGCGACCGCAGTCGACAAATCCCGCTTCCGACTCAATACCCCGATTGCCGCCATCGGCGTGCGCGGCACGGACTTCGTCGTGTACGCTGACCCCGACGGCGTGCGCGCCACCGTGGCGCAGGGCGCGATCGTGGTCGGCCCGGCGCAGTCGCCCGGCTGCCGGGCGCAGGCCCTGGGCCCCTGCGGCGGCGACGACGCGCGCATCCTCTCCGCCAACATGGGCCGCATGGTCGCCGAACTCGCGCCCGGCGACAGCCATCCCCGGCTGATTCCGCTTGCCGAGGCCGTGGTCGTCACGGCGTCCGCGGCCAAGCCCGGAGACGCCCATCGCAACCGCCCCGAGGGCGATGCCCCGGCCTACGGCGCCAACGACCGGACGGCGGCCGACTTGCTGAACCTGGCCAAGGTCCACATCCCGCTGGACCTGAATCGCCGGCCTGAACTGACCTCGGAGCTGGTCTGGGGCCGGTGGGGCATCGGGACGGACGAATTCAACCAGATCACCGCCCCGGTGTCGCTTGCCGCGCTCGGGCGGCACTACACCGGCATCGGCGATTCGGAGGCCGGTCTCTACCTCTACCGTGCCGACCCGAAGGCATCCGGACCGCTGTTCCCGGACTCGCTTAACGCATCGGTCGACTTCCGCCTCACGCGGGCCAGCGCCAGCTTCGAGGCTGGCGGCCTCAAGGAGGCGGCCAGCGTCGGCGGCGAGTTCACGATCGACTTCGCGCGGCGCAGCTTTGCAACCGCGCTGCTGCTGTCCTCCGCCAGCGGCGGCAGCACCGAGCTGCGTGCCGGCGGGGACATCGGCTCCAACGGGATCTTCGCGGTTCGCGATGCCACCCAGACGGTCGCCGGCGCCGTGGCCACGGACGGTACCGAGGCGGGCTACCTCTTCGTGCGCAATGTCGACAACGGCGTTTTCAAGGGCCAGACGCTCTGGGGCGTGAGTCCGGGGCGTTGAGCCCACCGGCCGATCGGCGCAACGGGCAATGCGGGCAGGACGTGTGGCGCGCGCGACCGTGACGTCCTTGCTCGGGCGCCGGTCCTGGCAGGTGCGGGGCGCCGCGCTGCTGCTGGCGCTGGCGGCCACCTTGCTGGTGCGATGGCTGGCGCCGGGTTTCCCCGCGGCCGTCGAAGCCGCCGCCGGAGACCTGGCCTGGCGCATCGGCGCTGGCGCCGATGCGCAGGCCGAAAGCCGCGTCGTCGTCGTCGACATCGACGAAGCCAGCCTGCGCGAAGTCGGCCCGTGGCCCTGGCCGCGCTCGACCACGGCCGCGCTGGCGCAGCGCCTGGCCCAGGCCGGGGTGGCGGTGCAGATTTTCGACATCGGCTTTGCCGAGCCGCGGGACGGCGACGCGCAGCTCGCTTCGGCGCTGGCCCACGGCCCCACCGTGCTGGGGCAGGTGTTCTCGCTCGACCCGTCCGTGGCGCCGGCCATCGGCGAAGTCGCCGGCGCGCTGCGCGAGCCCGGGTGCCCGTCGTTCGCGCCCCTGGGGCATGGCGCCTACGGAACCACGTCCGAGCTGCTGGCGGCGCGGCCCGCGGTCGGCCACATGACGCCGCTGATCGAAGGCGACGGCGTCGTGCGGCAACTGCCCGGGCTCGTCTGCTATCACGATGCCGCCTACGCCAGTCTCGCCCTCAACGCCATCTGGCGCGTGGCGCAGCCCGAGGCGCCGCAGGCCGGCACCGGCGCCCTGCACCCCGATTGGCAGTGGTCGCGGGCCGACGCACACGGCCTGCCCACGGGCTGGCTGGCGCCGGCGGCCTGGCTGTCCAGCGCCAGCGTGCCCGGCCTGGTCGTTCCGCTCGACGCGCAGGGCCAGATGCGCGTGCCCTACCGGATCGCGCGCAAGTCCTTCGTCTCGATTCCCGCGGTCCAGGTCCTGCGCGGCGAGGCCGATCCCCGGCTGCTGCGGGGCGCGATGGTCCTCGTCGGCGCCACGGCTTTCGGTGCCGGCGACGTCGTCGCCACCCCCCTGGCCTCGGTCGCCGGCGGCCTGGAGGTGCATGCGCAGGTCATCGCCGGTCTGCTCGACCGCCGCATCCCCTATACGCCGGTGGGTGCCACCGCCTTCCAGGTGCTGGCGGGCCTGGCCGCGGCCGTCGCGATGCTGGGCCTCGTGGGCGGCGCGCGGGGTCGCGCCGCGCGCCGCCTGCCCTTGATGGGGCTGGCGGCGGCGGGCCTCATCTGGATCGGCGCCTCGGGCCTGCTGCTGGCAGCGGACCTCTGGCTCCCCTGGGTTCTGCCGGTCTTGTTCGTGCTGCTGGCGGCGTCGGCGCTGGCCGCGGGCGAGCACGCGCAGGCCCTGCTGCAGCGCGAGCGCCTGAGCGCGCACCTCGGAGCCTATCTCCCGCGGCCGGTGGCGCAGCGCCTGATGAGCCTCGAGCCCACCGGCAAGGTCCAGGTCGAGCGGCGCGACATCAGCGTGCTGGTGGCCGACATCCGCAATTTTTCGGCGTTCGCCGCGCACCGGCCGCCCGACGCCACGGTCGCCCTGCTGCACGTCTTCAGCACCATCGCCGTCGACGTGGTCGAGCGCCACGGCGGCGTGGTCGAGCGCGTGGCCGGCGACTCCATCGTCGCCGTCTGGAACGCCGTCTCGCCCTGTGCCGCCCACCCCGAGCAGGCGCTGGCCGCGGCGTGCGAGCTGCTGGCCGCCACGCGCGGCCTGCTGGCCGCCAGCGCGCTCACCACCGATGCCGGTCCGGTCCAGCCGCTGGCGCTCGGCGTGGGTGTCGAAAGCGGCGCAGCGATCGTCGGCTCCTTCGGCCCGGAGCGCCGGCGCACCCATGCCTCGCTGGGCGAGCCCGTGAGCGTGGCGATGCGCATCCAGCAGATGACCGCCGACCTCTCCATGCCCATCCTGGTCGGGCCCCGGCTGGCCGCGCAGCTCGATGCCGGGCGTACCGAGCCGCTGGGCGACTATCTCCTGGAAGGCCTCGGGCGGCACTACCCGCTCTTCGTCCCCGTGGCCTGGGCCGACCTGGCGCCGGTCGATCCCGTCTGGGCCGCCGCCGCCGCCGCCCCGGCGCCGGACCGGCAGCGGGAGGAATCGTCCTGGCGGCTCGCGCACGCGCTGGTCGCCGCCGTGGGCGGCGCGGGCCACCCGGCAGCGCCGGGTACAGGCTTCGGCCCATCCGACCGGTGAGGTCAGCGGCCGCAGCATCGGCCACCCTGCGGCGGGCGGCGTGGCTGGCCTTGGCGTGGGCTCTGGTGCAAGGGCCGGCCTGGGCGCAGCCGGTCCCGCTCGCCGCCCCCATCCCCGCCGTCGCCGAGCCTGCTGCCGGCCCCGCCCGCGACTGTGCCCGGCTGGTGCCCAGGCCCTGGCCGGATGGGGTGCTCGAGCGACGCCTGCACCTGCGGCGGCTCGATGCCGCCCGCGATGCCTGCATCGACGACGCCGGCTTCCTGGCCGCCCTGGGCGCGCTCTGGCTCGACGACGGCGACGCCGAGCAGGCCCGCACCTGGCTCGAGCGCGCGCTGATGCTCGACCCCGACCAGCCCGGCGCGCTCGCCGATCACGCGCTGGCCCTGGCCGCCCTGGGCGAGCCGACGGCGCTGCGTGATCTCGCCCGCGCCTGGGCCGGCCGCGCGGACGTCCCCGCCGCGCTGCGCACGCGCATCCTGGCCGCGGCCGAGCCTGGCGCCCGGCTGCGCCTGCCCCTCGTCGCCCTGGGCAGGGAGCCGTCGTCGTCGCGCGGCCCGTCTGGCAACCTGCTGCGCAGCGCCAGCCGGGGAGAGGCCGCCGTCCTCCTGGGCTACGACGACAACCTCGACTTCCTGCCGCGCCTGCGTGAGCTGGAGCTGACCGCGCCCGAAGGGCCGGTCGTCCTGCCCGTGGACACCGTGCCGCGCCGGGGCATGGCGCTCAGGGCCGAGGTCCTCTGGCAGGCGGCGTGGCTGCCCGCCGCCGGCCGCACCCTGCGCGCCGGGCTCAGCGCGCTGGCCCGTCACTCGCCGGGTCGCTCGGACACCGACTGGCACCAGCTCCAGGCCGCCGCCAGCTACGCCGGGCACTGGAACGGCTGGACCGCCCTGGTCCAGGTCGAAAGCGCCTGGTTCGGCGGCCCGCTGGCCGAGCCCTACGCGCTCTGGCGGGGCCGCGCCGGCCTCGAGCACCAGGGTGCGGATTGCAGGCAGCTCGTGCAGCTCGAAGCCGCGCTGCGCCGGCAGCGCCGCACGCATTCCGCCGACAGCCAGGCCGTGCAGGCCGGCTGGCGGCTGCATTGCCAGCCCGAAGGGCATCGCGACTGGTCCTGGACGCTCGACGCCTACGGCCTGCTGGACGAGCCGCGGCAGGACGACCGTCCCGGCGGCCGCCAGCGCGGCCAGGGCCTGACCCTGCGCGTCGAGCACCGGCCCGACGCCCTGCACCGCATCGAGCTGAGCGTCGGCGGCCAGCGCCTGCGCGACCGCGAGGGCTACAGTCCCCTGCTCGAGGACAACGCGGTGCGCTGGCAGCAGCAGCTCTTCGTGAACCTGGAAGCCGCGCGCGAGCTGGGCTCCTCGCACCTGCCGGGCGCCGAGCTGGTGTTGCGCCTGGGCCACTACCGGCAGACCAGCAACCTGACCTTGTTCGAGCGCCGGGGAAGCACGGTCTACGCCGGACTGCGCTGGCCCTGGTGAGCGCCCCCAAGGCCGGCCTTGCCGGCCGCCCCCCGCGGAGGGGCAAAGTGGCGGCGCCGCATTCGCTCATGAGCCCGCCGCGGTCCGGAGGCGTCCGCTTTGTTGCATTCGTGCAACTCCAGCGCAGCCGGGCTTCCAACGCCGGTATTCATCGACGGAGAACCCCCTCGAACAGGGGTCATAATCGCGCCGCTTCCCCGGCCCGGGGCAGTGGTGTCCGTGTGGCGTTCCGGCGTCGCCCGTGCATCCGCGCCACGGGACAGAATTCGGGCAACCATGTGATGGTGGTCACATGGTCTCCGGAGTCCGGTCGGCAAACTCCGAAGCGCATGATCCAGCAGTCTCATCCCCGTTCCGCGCTGCGCCGTCCGTCGGCCGCCGCACGGCCCGTGGCCGGGCCCGCGCGGACCATTCCCTTCGGTTTCCGTCTCAGGAAATCACTTTACGTACCCTAATCAGGAGCGCATTGAATGGCACTTCCCAGTCTCTCCTCAACCGTGGTCGCGCGTGCCGCCGCGGCCCTCTATGGCCTCCAGCTCGGCTACGGCACCATGTCTGAGGTGCTGACCGAAGCAAACATGTCCGGTGGCGGCGTCGATTCCGTCATCAAGGCCGTCTACAACCGCGACTTCGGCAACTGGTCCGACGCCGCCGTGGCCGCTGCCGTGGTGCAGAACCTCGGCATCACCACCGGCGCCTCCGACGCCGTTGACTACCTGGTGGCCATGATGGCCGGCGCTGGCGCCGGCAACAAGGGCGTGGCGATCTCCGACGCCGTCGGCCTGTTCTCCGGCATGACCGCCGACCCGGTCTATGGCGCTGCCGCCAATGCCTTCAACGGCCGCATCGCCGCCGCCGTCACCTACGGCAAGACCCCGGGCACGGCCGACCGCGACTTCGGCTCCGGCCAGACGCTGGAACTGGGCCTGGGCCGCGACTTCCTGACCGGCACCGCCGGCGACGACAAGATCGTCGCGCGCATCGTCGACACCGCGAACACGCTGCAGTCCGCCGACTGGATCGACGGCGGTGCCGGCTACGACCGCCTCGAAGCCGACATGCAGGCATCGCCCTTTGCGGTGGCCCCCGAGACGGTGAACGTCGAAGCCTTTGCCGTTCGCGCGCAGACGCGCAACACGACCGACAACGGCGACAACAACGTCGCCGGCCGGGCCGGCGTGAAAATCGACGCCCAGCGCATGGACGGCGTCAACTGGTACGAGTCGTACAACAGCCGCGCCGACCTCATCGTCGAGGACGTCCGCATCCAGGCCAGCCAGATCACGAAGGACATCACGATCGCCTTCGTCGAATCGGATCCGGGCAACGTCGACATGGGCGTGTACTTCGACCAGTACTCGCTGCGCAACCAGGTCAGCTCCAGCTCGTCGATCAACCTGAGGGTGATGGACACGGTGGCCGCCGCCAAGGGCGAGGCCCCGCTGAAGGACAGCAACTACGGCGGCTTCAAGTTCACGGTGACGATCAACGGCGTTTCCCGCACCGTCGACCTCAAGTCCGCCGCGATCCAAGACGCGCAGACCTACGTCGAGCTGGCTGCCGCCTTCCAGGCCGCGCTGGACGCCGAACTGGGTGCCGGTGCCGCCACCGCCACCGTGGGTGCCGCGTTCACCGTGGTCGATCCCGACTCGCGCCAGGCCGTCACCGGCAACGAGATCGTGCTGACGACCAAGAGTGCCGCCACCTTCACGACGCCGGACGGCTCGGGCTGGCTGGCCGAAGGCACCGCGCCGCCGCAATCCAACTTCTACACGAACTACACGACCGGCACGACGTCCACGTCCTCGCTCGTCACCTCGACCATCGTGCTCGACGACGTCGGCCGCGGCTCCACCGGCGGCGACCTGGTCGTCGGCGGCCTGTCCACCGGCGCCACCTCCTCCTCGCAGGGCGTGCAGCGTTTCGAGATCGAGGTTCGCGACAACAGCAAGCTGCAGACCATCAGCTCGACCAACAACACGCTGCGCGAAGTCACGCTGCAAAACGGCCAGACGACGAGCAACAGCAACGCCTACGTCACGACGGTCAAGGACGCCGGCAAGCTCAGCGTGATGGGCACGACGCTCGCCAACGGCGCCAACCTGTTCACCGCCGGCGTCGATCTGGGCGCCCTGAACGCGGCGGCAGTCACTGACCTGCTGCCGGGCATGACGGCTGCGCAGAACCGCTACGGCTTCAACGACGTCCGCCTGATCGACGGCTCGGCGATGCGCGGCGAGCTGACCTACAGCGCCAGCTTCGGCGGCGCGGCAGTCGCCAAGTACCTGAACCTGCGCGACATCCAGGCCCTGCCGGCCGGCGACAACGTGCACGTCGAGTACAGCGGCGGCCAGGCCAACGACCAGATCTTCGTGCGCCTGGATGCCGGCGTGACCGCCAGCCGCAACACCATCGTGACGGGCCGCGAGGACTTCACGTTCACGGTCAACGGCAACGGCGGCGATGACCAGCTCAACGTCGCCATCGAGCGCGGCAGCGAGCCCTACGCCCTGGTCGGCGGCATGCAGGCCTGGTACACCAACCAGAAGCTCAACGCCAACATCACCGTCAATGGCGGCGATGGCAACGACACCATCCGCACCCCGGGTGCCGGCGACTTCAAGATCAACGGCGGCGCCGGCAACGACACAATCTACGCCGACAACAGCGGCGTGCAGGAGCTCAACGCCGGCAACGGCCAGGCGAGCGCTGCCGGTGCTGCCTACCAGGCGGCGGAAGCGGCCGAGCTGGCATCCGCGCTGGCCGCGCGGACGCTCAAGAACAACACCGATGCGGTCAAGACGGCCGCTGTGGTGACGAACTTGAACCTGCTGGACCTGACCACTCCGGTCGAGTGGAACGATCCCGCTGCCCCGACCGCCGGTCTTGACGCCCAGCCCACGCGTGCCGCCATCCAGGCGGCCATCGTGACGGCTCTGGGCAACGGCGCCTTGACCAACGCGCAGGCCATGGCCCTGGCTGCCGCCTACAACACCACCACCGGCAACGTGCTGTCCGCGCTGCCCGCGACCCTCGCTGCGCCCGCGCAGACGGTCACCTGGGGTGCGGCGGTTGCCGGTAACCTGACCTTGGCCGACTTCAATGCCGGCAATGCGCTGCTGGAAACCTACGTCGCCGCGGCCAAGCTGGCCGCCGCCACGGCTGCCGCTGCGGAAGCCAACTGGACTCAGCAAGCCACCCTGCTGAACGCCACCCAGGCGACCGTGGTGAACGCCACCCTTGCCGTCAACGGCGGCTCGACGGGCGCTCCGGGCGAAGGTGACGTCATCGGTTCGGCCAACGTGCTTGCAGCGCTGCAGGCCCTGAAGGCGGGGCTGGGAGTCGGCACGACGCCCGAAGCGGCGGTCGCGGCCTTTACCGCGGCGTGGCAGGCCGGTGCCTGGGGCGATCCGGACGCTGTCGCGCTGAACAATGCGACTGCTGCCGGTTACTGGGCCGCGCTCGCCTGGGGCCCGAACATCACGCAAGCCGGCGTGGATGCTCTCGCGCTGCTGCTGGACGTGGACATCAACACCGCGAACAACGCGAACATCGCGTTCAACGCGGCGCTCACGAATGCGATCACGGCCAACAACACGGCGGTTCGTAACGCGGCGAACATCGTGGGCGCAGACCCCAACGACGTGGCGAACGCTTCGAACGTGCACGTGAATGACGCCGTGGGCGCGCCGGAGACGGCCAACGCGGCGACGGCAGCGCGAAACGCGCTGTCGAACTTCAACAGGGACCACATCGACACGCTGAACGGCATCCAGTCGACGCTGGCCACCCTGAAGGGCGCTCTGGCCATCGGCACGTCCGAGTTGAACGCCCAGATCCTGATCGACAACGCCCAGGCGCAGATCAACGCCTTCATCGCTACCGCCGCGGCGGGCGGTTACGTGATTCCGGCCGTGAACCTGGCTCCTGTCACCGCTGCGGCAATCGTCGGCGGCATCCAGGTCGGTGACAACATCACCAACGACGAGAAGCAGGACGTCGACCGGGAAATCACCGCGCTGCAGTTCACCAACGGCAACCGTATCGCCGAACAGGCGCTGGAGCAGGCCAACCTGCAGGCGGTCGTCGCTGCGACGGCGCTGGCTGCCGAACAGGCCGCGGCCGCGGCCGCGGCCTCGCCGAACGGCGGCGGCGTCGGTATGGCCAGCAGCCGTGCCGTCTGGGTGTTCAACACGGCCAACCAGAAGGACGTGACGACCACCCCGGGCACCGGCTATGTCCTGAACGTCAACGACGAGCGCAACGTCAATGACCTGAAGTCGGACGCGAACAACAGCTACAACTTCTTCAACGCGAAGCTGACGGTCACGTTCAAGGGTCTCACCGCCACGGCCGATGTGCCCAACACCGGCTACAAGACCAGCGACCTGCAGGTCAATCAGGCGATCAAGAACGCGATCAACAACGATCCGGTGCTGAGCAAGCTCATCGTCGCCACCGACGGCCCGGCAAACACGCTGGTCGTGACCTCGCTGATCGACGGCGTGATGAGCAACGCCAACCTCGGCGTGGCGATCACCCTGCCCGCGGCCGGCACGCTCAACACCACCGAGATCACGGGCGCCGCCCAGGTCTACGGGGTGACGGCGACCGACGCGGCGGTGCTGACGGCGATGACGGCGGCCAAGTCGTCCTTCGACACGAAGGGCGACTACGTCGACCAGATCGCCGAGACCGGCGCCTTCGGCGGCAACGCCCTGGTCACCGGCGCGGCCAGCCTGACCACGAGCGACAACACGATCTCCGGCGACAGCGGCAACGACGTCATCGTGCTCGGCACCACCGAGGGCCTGACCGCGCTGACCTCGAGCAACGACACCGTGGTCTTCCAGGCTGGCTTCGGCAACGACACGGTCGTCCACTTCAAGGCCGGCGCGCTGGCCACCGGTGGCGACATGCTGCACTTCGGCGCCCTGGGCGGCACGACGCTGAGCACCGCGTTCAACGTCAACAAGTCGATCAACGTCGGCGATCTCGTCACGACGATCAACGGCACCGCCGAGCTCGTCGCCGGGCTGTACACCGATTCGGCCACCGCGCAGACGCACGTCTACGTGGCGGTCGACACGGCGACCAACATCGGCAAGGTGTACCAGGTCGTTGATGCCGCCGGCACCGGCGCAGGCAGCGTGACCGCCACCCTGGCGGGCACGATCGACCTCGCCGACACGCTGTGGGCCACGCTGACGGCCGACAACTTCGTCGGCTGATCCCGGCCCGGCCGCCGTCCGCTGCGGCGGCGGCCTGCCCTGCACTCCGCGCACCCCACGGCGCGGCTTGCGGGGCGGATGAATCCCGGCGCGCTGCTTCGGCAGCGCGCTTTTTTATGTGCGCCCAGCATGGGCGCACTCTGGCATCCCGATTTCAGCGCGAGTCCAGCACCGAACTTCGCTGGACTACGCCGCAGCTCGTTGTGGCCGGTTTGTCGAGAATTCGCGTGAGTTCATTCGATGCCGGTCGCTCCCAGGCGGCTCCTGATTCATGGGCGTTTCACTCCGAGTCGAACGCAGGCGGAGCTGTCGCCGGGGCGCAACGGCTGAGGCGGCCTGCTCTCACCGGCTCTTGCTGCCGGCCGTGAATTTCATATAGGATACGTCTCCTATATGAATAATCGCTTGCGCGTTCGCCTGTATCCCACGCCCGAGGACCGCGAGCGCCTGGTGCGCCTGCAGGAGGCGTTCGCCAGCGCCTGCAACGAAGTCGCCGCCCTGGCGCAGCAGACCCGCTGCTGGAACCGCGTCGCGCTGCATCACATGGCGTACCGCGAGCTGCGCTCGCGCCATCCGGGGCTGGGCTCGCAGATGGCCTGCAACGTCATCCACGCCGTCTCCCGCGCGTGCCGGGCGGTGTACCAGGGGCGCGGCAGTCCGTATTCGCTGCAGGCGCTGGGCGCCGCGCCCTTGCCGCGCGTGCAGTTCGACCGTGAAGCGCCGGTCTATTTCGACCGCCACACGCTGAGCATCCGCAACCGGCAGGCGTCGCTGTTCACGCTGGACGGGCGCATCCGCTTCGAGATCGCGCTCGCGCCCGGGGACGAGACGCGCCTGGCGGCCGAGCGCCTGGTCGAGATCCTGCTCCATCGTCGCCAAGGCGAATACGTGCTCGACTTCTTCCTCGCCGCCGCGGCGCCGGGCCAGGCGCTCCCGAAGGAAGAAGTCCTGCCGGCCTTCATCCGGGTCGATGCCCCGCCGCCGGCCGCCGCGGACGAGGCGACCCTGCCGGGGGTGCATCCCGACGCCGCGTCCGGCGGTCCGGCGCCCGGCTCCACGCCTACGCCACGCCTCCAATGAGCCAAGCCCCCGCATCCGCGCCGCCGCGCGCGGCCGACAGCCCCCTGCGCGCGGCGTTCGCCGCGCAGCGCAAGCTCATCCTGCACGTCGCCTGGCTCAGCTTCGTGACCGGCTCGCTGCTGCTGATCCCGTCCTGGTACATGTTCGAGGTGTACGGGCGCGTCATCAACAGCCGCAGCCACGTGACCCTCGCCTGGCTGGTGGTGATGGTGACGAGCGTCTACGTGCTCGTCGAGGTGCTGGACCTCGTGCGCCAGCACCTGCTCCAGTCGGCCAGCGCCGATTTCGAGAAGCGCCTGCGCCTGCGCCTCTTCGGCGCGGCCTTCGATGCCAACCTGCGTCACCGTCCGGGGGGCACGGCGCAGCCCTTCACCGACCTGAAGACGCTGCGCGACTTCATCGCCTCGCCGGTCATCACCGCCGCCATGGACCTGCCGGTGGCCGTGCTCTGCATGCTCGTGCTCTTCGCGCTCGGTCCCATGCTCGGCGCGGTGGCCGTGGTCGGCGCGGGGGTGCAGGTCTGGCTCGGCTGGCTGACCGAGCGCCGGACCATGCCGCTGCTGGGCCAGGCCACCACCGCCTCGATCGACGCCACCAATCACCTCAACGCCGTCCTGCGCAACGCCCAGGTCATCGAGGCCATGGGCATGCAGCAGCACGTCTTCGGCCGCTGGCATGCCAAGCAGCGCCGCTTCCTCGCGCGCCAGGCGGAAGCATCGGACTACGCCGGCCTGACCTCGGCCGCGGCCAAGCTGCTGCAGACGCTGCAAGGCTCGATCCTGCTCGGCGCCGGCGCCTGGATCGCCCTGCACGGCGGCCTGTGGGGCGGCGTAGGCATGGTCATCGTCGCCTCGATCTTCGGCGGCAAGGCCTTGCAGCCGCTGGCGCAGCTCGTGCAGAACTGGCGCCTGGTAATCAACGCGCGCGATGCCCGCGACCGCCTGCGCAACCTGCTCGCCGGCCACGACGAGCCGGAGCCGGGAATGCCCCTGCCGGCGCCGCAGGGCCACCTGACCGTCGAGGCGGTCACGGCCGTGGCGCCGGGGCAGACCACGCAGATCCTGCGCAACGTGAGCTTCGCGGCCAAGCCCGGGGAGCTCACGCTGATCGTCGGCCCCACCGCCGCGGGCAAGAGCACGCTGGCGCGCCTGCTCGTGGGCGTCTGGCCTTGCCTCGTCGGCAAGGTCAGGCTCGACGGCGCCGACGTGCACACCTGGAACAAGGCGGAGCTCGGGCCCTGCATCGGCTACCTGCCGCAGAACGTCGAGCTCTTCGAGGGCACGGTGGCGGAGAACGTCGCCCGCTTCGGGCCGGTGGACGAAGCCGCCGTGCGCGACGCCCTCGAGCGCGTGGGGCTCACCGAGGCGGTCGAGCAACTGCCTGCCGGCCTCGACGAGCGCATCGGCGACGACGGCGCCGTGCTCTCCGGCGGCCAGCGCCAGCGCCTTGGGCTGGCGCGCGCCCTGTACGGCAAGCCGCGGCTGGTGGTGCTGGACGAGCCCAACTCCAGCCTCGACCAGGCCGGCGACCAGGCGCTGCTGGCCCTGCTGCAACGGCTGAAGAGCGAGGGGGTGACGGTGCTGGCCATCACCCACCGCAACACCTTGATGCCCGCCACCGACAAGATCGTCCTCATGCGCGAAGGCCAGGTCGCCATGCACGGCCCCCGTGACGACGTGCTCGCCGCCCTGGCCAAGGCCAACGAGCAGCATCGCGCGCAACAGCAGGCCGCGCCGCAGCCGCCGGGGCCCGCGCGGCTGGCCGTCAATCCCCTGCCCGCTGCCGGAGGTCTGCAATGACCGCCGCGATTCCGGCGGGCGCGCCGGCCGTGCCGGCCGCTGCGGCGACTCCCGCCGCCCCGGACACGCCCGCACCCGTGCCGGCCAAGGGGGTCCATCCCCTCTGGCCGATCCTGCGGCGTTTTCGTGCCGAGCTTTTCTGGGTGGCGCTGTTCGGGCTCGTGAGCAACCTGCTGATGCTCACGCCGACGCTCTACATGATCCAGGTCTTCGATCGTGTGTTTGCAAGCAACAGTGAGTACACGCTTGCGGCGTTGTCATTCATCGCGCTGGTCCTCTTCCTGGTGATGGGGTTCGCGGACTGGGCACGTTCGCGGCTTCTCGTGCGCGCCGGCACCCGCTTCGACGAGCTGGCGCAACCGCTGCTGTTCGGCGCCAGCTTCGACGACCAGCTCCGCGGGCGCACCAGCCAGGGCAGCCAGGCCTTCAGCGACCTGACGCAGCTGCGGCAGTTCCTGACGGGCAACGGGGCGTTCGCCGTCGTCGACGCGCCCTGGGTCTTCATCTACGCCGCCGCGCTCTACCTGATCCACCCCTGGCTGGGCTGGCTGGCGGCATTCTTCGTGCTGCTGACCCTGGCCATCGCGCTGGTCGGCAACCACTTCGTCGGCCCGCGGCACCGCAGCGCCCAGCAGTCGCTGCTCAAGAACCACCAGTACCTGCAGGGCAAGCTGCGCAACGCCGAGGCCGTCTACGCGATGGGGATGCTCGGCCATCTGCGCGCGCGCTGGATCGAGCTGCACGACCGGGTGGACGACACCACGCGCGAGGCCGCGCATGCCGGGCACCGGCTGCAGGCCCTGATCAAGTTCGTGCAGTACGCGCAGGGCTCGCTGGTGCTGGCGCTGGGGGCGGTGCTGGCGATCGAGGGCGACATCAGCGCCGGCGCGATGATCGCCTGCAACGCGCTGATGTCCAATGCGCTGCGGCCCATCGGCCTCATCGTGCAGAGCTGGCGACCGATGCTCGACGCCCGCGCCGCCTACGCCCGTCTGCGCGTCCTGATGGAGCGCAATCCGCCCCGCGCCGCCGCGCACGCGGCCGAGCAGATCGAGGGCCGCATCACGCTGCGTGACCTGAGCGCCCGCGCGCCCGGGCGGCCCGCGCCCATCCTCGACGGACTGAATGCCGAGTTCGGCCCCGGCGAGGTGATCGCCGTGGCCGGCCCGTCGGGCGCGGGCAAGTCGACGCTGGCGCGCTGCCTGCTCGGCCTGTGGCCGGACACGCAGGAGCAGGTGCTGCTCGACGGCGTGCCGCTGGCGCAGTGGTCGCGCCAGGCGCTGGGCCGGCACGTGGGTTACCTGCCGCAGGACATCGAGCTCTTCGACGGCAGCATCGCCGAGAACATCGCGCGCTTCGCGCCCGACATGGAGGAGCAGGTGGTCACTGCGGCCCGGCGCTGCGGCATCCACGACATGATCCTGCGGTTGCCGCGCGGCTACGACACGCCGATGGGCGAGGCCGGAGCCTTCCTCTCCGGTGGCCAGCGCCAGCGCATCGGCCTGGCGCGGGCGATCCTGGGCGACCCCCGGATCGTCGTCCTGGACGAGCCGACCTCGAACCTCGACGATGTCGGGGAGATGGCGCTCCTGCGCGCGGTCGCCGAGCTCAAGGCCCAGCGCCGGACCGTCTTCATGATCGTGCACCAGCCGCACCTGCTGGGCGTGGCGGATCGCCTGCTCGTCCTGCAGGGCGGGCGCATCGCCCAACTGGCCAAGATTCAGCATCCGGCGCCCAGTGCCGCCGCGACCCCCACCCCATGAACGCCACCCCACGCCCCGCCACCTCCAGCCAGGCCGATGCCGATGCCGATGCCGCCGGCGACGAAGCCCGCCGCGACGCCGCGGTGATCGCCAAGCGCAGCGACACCGGCCAGGTCATCCGCCTGGGGTTCTGGGTCCTCGTGGTGGGCTTCGGGCTCTTCCTCGCCTGGGCCGCCTATGCCCCGCTGGACGAGGGCGTGCCCGCGCCGGCCACGGTTTCGGTGGAGACCCGGCGCAAGCTCGTCCAGCACCTGTCGGGGGGCGTGGTCAAGGCCGTGCGCGTCCGGGAAGGGGCGCTGGTCGAGCCCGGAGACGTCCTGATCGAGCTCGACGACGTGACCGCTCGCGCCCAGCAGGAGACCATCCGCCAAGCTTACCTGTCCCAGCGCGCCATGGAGAGCCGCCTGCTGGCCGAGGCCGCCGGCGCGCCGTCGATCCGCTTCCATCCCGACCTGCTGCGCTCCAGCGACCCGATGGCCGCGGAGCACATGCGGGTGCAGGAGCAGTTGTTCCAGGCGCGGCGGGCCGCGCTCGCTGCCGAGGTGGCCGCGGCCAACCAGACCATCACGGGGCTCGAGGGCCAGATTGCCGCGGTCGAACTGGTGCTGCAGAGCCGGAGCAGCCAGGCCGCGCTGCAGGCGCAGCAGCTCCAGAACGTCCAGGGCCTGGCGGCCGACGGGTTCGCGCCGCGCAACCAGGTGCTGCAACTGCAGCAGGCGCAGGCCGAGCTGCGGGCCTCGATCGCCGATCAGCAGTCGGCGATCCAGCGCGCCCGCAGCACGATTGCCGAGACGCGGCTGCGCATCGCGCAGCGGCAGCAGGAGCGCATGCAGGAGACCTCGGGCCAACTGGCCGAGATCAAGCGCGAGGTGGACGCCAACCAGGAGCGTCTGCGCGCAGTGACCGAGGACCTCGAGCGCATGCAGATTCGGGCGCCGGTGGCCGGCCATGTCCTGGACCTGGCGGTGCATGGCCCGGGCGCCGTGGTGACGCCGGGCCAGCGGCTGACCGAGATCGTCCCGCAGGACGAGCGCCTGCTGCTGGACGCCCGCATCCCGACGCACGTGATCGATCGCGTCCAGGCCGGCGACGAGGTCGAGGTCCGCTTCTCCACCTTCGCCGATGCGCCGCAGCTCGTCGCCATGGGGCGTCTCGTCTCGCTGTCCGCCGACGTGCTGTCGGAGCAGACCTCGATGGGCCCGATGATGTACTACCTCGGGCGGATCGAGCTCACCGAGGAGGGGCGCAAGGTGCTGGGCAAGCGGACGCTGCAGCCGGGCATGAACGCCGAAGTGCTGGTCAAGACCGGGGAGCGCTCACTCCTGACCTACCTGGTGCACCCCTTGCTGAAGCGGCTGGCGACGGCCATGAGCGAGGAGTGAGCATGAACAAGGTCCATGCGGCGGCCCGTGCCGCGGCCGCCCGGCGCCGGCGCTGCCGCGCGACCCTGGCGGCGGCGCTGTGGGCGGCCGGCGCGGCGTTCCCGGCCCGCGCGATGACCCTGAACGAAGCCTTCGACGCGGCGCTGGCGCACGACGCGCAGTACCGCGCGGCCCTGTACGACCGCGATTCGGCCCAGCAGGGGGTGCCCATCGCGCGCGCGCAGCTCCTGCCCCAGGCGTCGCTGAGCTACAGCACCGGCGAGGTCGAAGGGACGCGCTCGTTTCCCAACGCCTCGGACCAGGAGGTGACGGCGCGGCTGCAGTACCGCTCGCCCCAGGCGGCGCTGTCGCTGCGCATGCCGCTCTTCAACTACGAGGCCTGGAGCCGGCTCGACCAGGCGCAGGCCCAGGCGCGCGGTGCGGACGAGAGCCTGCGCGCGCGTGGGCTGGACCTGGTCGACCGGCTCGTGCAAGCCTATCTGCAACTGGTCGAGGCGCGGGCGGTGCTGGCGCTCAACGCCGCGGAGGTCCTGGCCCTGGAAGAGCAGCACCGGCGCACCGAGCACCGGCTTCGCCTGGGCGAAGGCACGCGCACCGACGTGGCGCAGGCGCTGGCCGAGCTCGAGCTGGCCCGGGTGCGGCAGGCCGAGGCGCATGAGCGCCTGGCGCTGGGGATGGCGCGGCTGCAGCGCCTGACGGGCCGCACGCCGGCGTTCGTCAACGATGTCCCACCCGACTTCGCGCCCCAGGCCGTGCCTTTGACGACGCTGCGGGACCAGACCGAGCAGGCATTGGCCGACAGCCCGGCCGTACGGATGCGCCTGGCGGCCCTGGACTCGGCCCGCTTCGCGGTCAGGCGCAACCAGGCGGGGCATCTGCCGCGCGTCGATGCCGTGGCCAGCGTGACGCGCAGCCGCAACGAGTCGCTGGCCAACCTCGACCAGACCTCGCGCCTGTTCAGCGTGGGCGTGCAGCTGTCCGTGCCCTTGTTCAACGGCGGCGGCGTGGACGCTTCGGTGCGGCAGGCCGAGCTGGACGCGGCGCGCGCCGCGGAGGATCTTCGCGCCGAGCAGGACAACCTGCGCGTGGAACTGCGCCGGCTGCTGCAGTCCGCGGACGCGGCGGCGCAGCGCACGCAGGCGCTGCGCAAGGCCGTGGCCGCCAGCGAAGTGGCGCTCGAAGGCGCCACGCGCGCGCTCGCCGCGGGCCTGGGAACGCAGTCCGACGTCCTCGTGGCCCGCAGCCGCCTGCTCTCGGCGCGCCGCGACCTGGCACAGGCCCAGTACGAGCACCTGATGGCGCGCAGCCGGGTGTCGGTGCTCGCCGGCGAGCCCATGCAGCAGGTGGTGGACCGCCTTGCCGCGGAGCTGGCGGTGCGCGTGGATTTCTGAATGTCCGATCTTCACCGACTGACGCATTCTTCCGAGATGAACGCACACTCCAAAGCGCGCCGCTGGGCGACGCTGCTTGCGCTGCTGCCGCTGATCGCGGCCTGCGGGGGCGGCAGCGGCGAGATGTCGATGAGCAACGCCAACGCCACCGGCGCGCGCTTTTCGCAGACGATGACCATCACCTTCAACGGCTACGGCCTGGACCAGGGGGTCGAGGCCTGGGTGGAAGGGCCGTGCACCGACCTGGCCACGGTCGGCGTCGCCGCGACCGTGGCGCAGTTCACCTGCGTCGTCGGCGGGCTCGGGCCGATCGTGGTCGGCCTGGCGGGCAAGGACGGCGGCACGCGCCTGGGCTCGCTGCGGGTCGAAATCCCCGTGCCGCGCGTGGTGCTGGGCGTCACCGACGGTACGCGCAGCGGCAGCCTCATCGTCGAGGTCGACCCGGTTGCCGCGCCGCTGTCCGCCACGCGCTTCCTGGCCAACGTCAATTCGGGCTTCTATGCCGCTTCCGTCTTCCACCGCGTGGTGCAACGGATCGGGATCCTCGGCGGCGGCTATGGCGTGGGGACGGACGAGGCACTGGTCGCCAAGGAGCTGAAGCTGCCTGATCTGCCGGTGGAGCGCAGCACGCTGTCCAACCTGCGCGGCACGCTGGCGATGTACCGGGACGGGGATCTGGTGGCGCCGAACTCGATGTTCCTGATCAACACCGTCGACAACCCGCAGTTCGACTTCGGGACGGGGGACGAGGGGTTCACGGTCTTCGGACGCGTCGTCGAGGGCCTTGCGATCATGGACGAAGTGGCTGCCGTTCCGGTGCACGACGCCCCGATCCAGGGCGGGTTTCCCGACGTGCCCGTGACGGCGGTGCGCATCTCGTCGGCGGCCCAGGTGCGTTGAGGGGCGTTCCTCGTGCGACGGTTCTTCGAGCGCATGCGGCGGCTCCGCGTCGACCGCATCCGCCTGGCGTGGCCCCTGGCCCGCCGTGACCTGCTGGCCCGCTACCGGGGGAGCGTGGCCGGGCTGGCCTGGGCGCTGATGGGCCCGCTGGCCATGGTGGCCATCTACGCCTTCGTGTTCCAGGGCGTGTTCAAGGCCCGCTGGGCGGGCGATGCGGCCGGCGGCGGCATCGGCTACGCGATGAGGCTGTTCGCCGGGCTGATCGTGTTCACCTCGGTGGCGGAGGCGGCCACGCGCGCCACGCGGCTCATCCAGGACCATGCCAACCTCGTCAAGCGCGTCGTCTTTCCGCTGGAGATGCTGGTGGTGGCGCTGGTGATGCAGGTGGGCGTGCACGTGCTGCTGCAGACGGTGGTGCTGGGGGCGGCGCTGCTCGTCACCGGCCAGGGGCCGCGGGCGTCCTGGCTGGCACTGCCGCTGGCGCTGGCGTGGGTGCTGGCGCTGCAGTACGTGCTGGTGCTGGCGCTGGCCGCGCTCGGCGCGTACGTCCGCGACCTGCAGCACTTGGTGCCGCTGCTGGTGTCGGGCCTGCTGTTCCTCTCGCCGGTGTTCTATTCGAGCGCCGCCGCGCCCGAGGCCTTGCGCTGGGTGCTGCAGTGGAATCCGCTGACGGCGCCGATCGAGCTTTCGCGCGCGGCCTGGTTCGGCGATGCCGTCGACGTGGCGGCGATATGGCCGCAGGCGCTGGCGCTGCCGGTGCTGGGGGCCGCCGGGGCCTGGCTGTTCACGCGGCTTCGGCCGGGCTTTGCCGATCTCGTCTGAGCCCATGGCGGACGACACCGTCATCGCGCTCGCCGACATCGGCAAGAGCTACTCGCTGGAGTCGCGCCCCTGGCGGCGCCTGTGGCAGCAGTTGCGCGGGGGGGCGGGGCCAGGCCCGCAGCACCATGCGCTGCGCCACGTCGACCTGCGCATCCGCCGCGGCGAGACGGTGGGCATCATCGGCCGCAACGGCGCCGGCAAGTCCACGCTGCTGCAGGTCATCTGCGGCGTCGTCGCGCCCACGCGCGGGCAGCGGCGCGTGCACGGGCGCGTGGCTGCGCTGCTGGAGCTGGGGGCGGGCTTCGATCCGGAGCTGACCGGACGCGAGAACGTGCGCCTGAACGGGCCGCTGCTGGGCCTGACGGCGGCGCAGGTGGGCCAGCGGCTGCCGTCCATCATCGACTTCGCGGGCATCGGCGAGTTCATCGACCAGCCGGTGCGCAGCTATTCGAGCGGGATGTTCGTGCGCCTGGCGTTCTCGATGGCTACCAGCGTCGAGCCCGACATCCTCGTCATCGACGAGGCGCTGTCGGTGGGCGACGGCAGCTTCGCGCGCAAGTCCTTCGAGCGCATCATGGCGCTCAAGGAGCGCGGCGCGACGATCCTCTTCTGCTCGCATTCGCTGTTCCAGGTGGAGCAGCTCTGCGAGCGCGCGATCTGGCTGCATGACGGCGCGGTGCGCTTCGACGGCTCCTCCCGGCAGGCCTGCATGGAATACCAGGGCTGGATGGAGGTCGACGATGCGGCGGCAGCGCAGGACCCCGCGGCGCCCGCCCGCTTCGACAGCCCGGCGGCCACGCTGGTTGACGTGCAGATCCTGCCCGTGCGCGAGGGCTTCGAACTGCGCAGCGGCGTCGACGACCTGGCGCTGCGCCTGCGCGTGCGCAGCGACCCGGCGCTGCCCGAGCCGACGGTCGGCGTGATCGTGCACGGGGCCGACGGCCGTGCGGTGGCCAGTGCCGGCAGCTGGCTCGACGCCGTGGACCTGCAGCGCGATGCCGACGGCTCGTTCGCGGTCGTCCTGCGCTTTCCGGCCTTGCCGCTGCTCAAGGGCCGCTACACGGTGTCGGCCTACGTGCTGTGCGAGCGCGCGATTCACATCCAGGCCGCGGCCGAGCATGTCGCCGCGTTCGAAGTCTTCCAGTCCGATGCCATGCAGGGCATCGTGGCGCTGCCGCGGCGCTGGCACACGGGCGCCGAGGCCCGGTCGTGAAACGTCCGGGCCAGCGCGAAGGTTGCCCGATGAACGGATATGGCCGCTCCAAGACGCTCGCGCCGGAGCGCGCCGGCGCGGAGCCGGCCCGATGAGTCCTGGCCCGGAAGGTGCGCTGGCGGCGCCGCTGCTGGAACGGGCCGCGGCCCTGGCAGGGCTGGTGTTCGACGCGCCGGTGCGCGCGGCCCTGGGCCTGGTCGACGGCGCCGAGCTGCTGCGGCAGCTGGAGCCGGACGAAGGCCTGGTCGAGGTCGAATGGCTTGGCGAGTGGGCGTTGCAGCGTGAGGCCGGCGACGCGCCGCCGCGCCTGCTGCGCGAGCACGTGCTGGCGATCGCGCAGCGCAACGACTGGGCGCCCGCGGCCGATGCCGATGCCGATGCCGGCGCGAGCGTCGCCGCGGCGGCGGGGGTGCGCCAGCGGCGGGAGCGTCTGCGACAGGCGCTGCAGGCGCATGCGGCCGTGCTGCGTGCCGAGGGCTTCGACGCGGCGGCGGCGCAGCGCGAGCTGCAGCGGCGCGAGCAGGACCTGGCCGCCGGCCGCGCGGCGATCGCTCGCTTGCGCCTGGAGCGGACGGCCGTGCCGCCGGCGCGTCTGGTGGACGTCGGTCCGGTGCGCAGCAGCGCGATGCGTGGACTCTTCGAAGCCGTGTTCGGTCATCCGATGACGGCCGCGCACTGGGCCTGGAAGTACGGCGACGGCCGTGGCCGTGCCGTCGGCCTGGAGCATGAGGGCGAGCTGGTGGCGCACTACGGCGGCATCAGCCGCGAGCTGCGGCTCTTCGGTCGCCCCGCCTGGGGCTGCCAAGTCTGCGACGTCATGGTGGCGCCGAAGGCGAACCGGTCGCTCGCGCGACGCGGGCCGATGCAACGCATCGCTGCCACCTTCCTCGAGACACAGATCGGGCATGGCCTGCCGCACGCCGCGGGCTTCGGGTTCCCGAGCGACCGCCACCACGGCGTGGCCGATCGCTTGAAGCTGTACACGGCGGTCGACCGCATCGTGCAACTGGAGTGGCCAGCGGCATCCGGCGCCCGCGCCCGCGCAGTTGCCGGCTGGCGCCTGGAGCCGCTGCGCCTGCAGGCTGGGGCGCTGCCGCCGGTGCAGCACCGTGCCGTCGATGCGCTCTGGCAGGCGATGGCCGCCGATCTGGGCGACGTGGTGCTGGGCGTGCGCGACGCGCGCTGGCTGGGCTGGCGCTACCTGCAGCGCCCGGGCATCGACTACGAGCTGTGGCTCGTGAAGAGCCGCTGGTGGAGCCGTCCGCTGGCAGTGCTGGCGCTGCGCCGCCATGCCGACGCGCTGGAACTGCTGGACCTGGTGGCGCCCGGGCGCCGTTTCGCGCTCGCGCTCGCGGCGGCACGCGCCCGGGCTGCGGAGCTCGGCCTGCCGCTGCTGCGCTGCTGGATCACCGCTTCGCAGGCGCATCGCCTGGGCGCGGGTCGCGGCGAACTGCCGCGCACGCGTGATCCGGGGATCCAGGTGCCCTGCAATCTGCACACCGCGGCGCTGCCGCCGTCGGCGCTGGAGAATCGCTGGTTCCTGCTGGGCGGCGATGCCGACTTCACCTGACATCGAGACGACGTGACGACCTGGCAGCCCATTCCCGAGCCCGATCTCGTTCCCTACCGGCCCCTGGAGCCGCTGCCGGCACGGCGCCTGCTGGTGCTGGCGCCCCATCCCGACGACGAGGTGTTCGGCGTCGGCGGCACGCTCGCGCGGGCGCTGGACCAGGGCGGTGAGGCCTGCGTCGTCGTCGTCAGCGATGGCGGCGCGGGCGGCGAGGCCGCGGTGCGCGAGCGCGAGAGCCGCGCCGCGGCGGCGGCGCTGGGCCATGACCCCGCAGGCCGGGCCCTGCAGTTCTGGCGCCTGCCCGATCGCGGCCTGCGGCCCGATGCCGCGCTGGCGCAGCGCATCCGCGAGGCCATCGAGGCGCAGCAGCCGCAGTGGCTGCTGGCGCCCTCGCCCTTCGAGGTGCATCCGGATCATCGCGCGGTCTGCCGGGCGGCCATCGACGCTGCCGCCGGCACGGCGGTCGAACTCGTCTTCTACGAGGTCGGGCAGGCGCTGATGCCCAACGCGCTCGTGGACATCACCCCGGTGCTCGCGCGCAAGCGCGCGGCGATCGCCTGCTTCGGCTCGCAGCTGGGCGTGCAGCGCTACGACGAGCAGGTGCTGGCACTCAACCGCTATCGCGCCTACACGCTGGGTGCCGCGGTGACGCATGCCGAGGCGCTGTGGCGGGCCGGGCCCGTACCGCGCGAGGGGGCTGGGGCGCTGCTGGAGTCGATCCGGCAGCAGCTGGCGCGGCGGCTGGGCGTCGAGGCCGGCTGACGGACTTCAGTCGGGCGGCGACGGCTGCCGGGCCGCTGCTGCCGCCGCCGCCGCCAGCAGCAGCAGCGGCAGCGAGAACTTGGCGTCGCGCAGCACGGCGTTGAAGAGGCCGGTCGCGGCGATCGCGGTGCAGGCCAGCAGCAGCGGGATGCCTGCAGCACCGCCGGCCAGAGCCCGGCGCCAGGTCACCACGCCTGCGGCCAGCAGCAGGACCAGCGCGACGGCGCCTCCCTGCTGGGCGACGAGCAGGTACTCGTTGTGCGGCGTGGTGTGCTCGTGCAGCTCGGTGCCGGGGGTGACGCGCTGCTGCCAGGTCTGGATCCAGCTTCCCACGCCATGCCCGAACCAAGGCCGCTCGGAGACCATGCGCGCGGTCAGCACGTTCATGCGCACGCGCTGCCCCCAGCTCGTGGCGACGGCGTCGGTCGAGGTGTCGGCCTGCAGTTCGCGCCAGCCTTCGTCGAAGCGCTGGCGCACGCCGTCGGAGGCGATCCAGGCCAGCGTGCAGGCCAGCGCCAGGGCGCCCAGCAGCAGCAGGCGCTCGAGCCGGGAGCGCTGGCTGCGCAGGATCCATACGAGCAGCAGCAGCGGCAGCAGCAGCATGCCCGAGCGGCGGTCCTGC
This sequence comes from Burkholderiales bacterium, assembly GCA_026932235.1. Lineage (GTDB taxonomy): Bacteria > Pseudomonadota > Gammaproteobacteria > Burkholderiales > Burkholderiaceae_C > Rubrivivax. The sequence continues at coordinate 7,504 of JAIXKR010000050.1, read as the reverse complement.
AGCGCCAGGCCCAGCGCCGCCAGCGCCGCTGCGAGCATCCAGGCGGCCCGTACCCGCCGGCGGCCCCTGGCCTGCGCGCATTGCCACAGCGCGAGCACGCTGCCCAGGGCGAGCAGGATCGAGTTGGCGATGCGCTGGTTGCCGCTGGCGGCGACGGTGCTTTCCCAGGCCGCCGATTCCGCGGGCAGCCCGAGGCGGTGCAGCAGGAAGAGGCCGCCGACGAGTGCGGAGGCGATGCCGAACTGCTGCAGGGCGCGCTGCGCCCAGGCCGGGTCCATCGCCGCGGCCAGCAAGGGCAGCAGCAGCGGCAGTGCGTAGGTCCACAGGTGGCTGGCGATGCGCGCCGGATCGGCCGGCGACCACAGCGCCGTCAGCGCCAGCCAGGCCAGCAGCGCCAGCCAAGCGCACGCGGCGGGGTTGTCGAACGCCGCGCGCAGGCGGCCGGCGCGCCGCAGTTGAAGGGTCGCGAGCCCGGCCGCGCCGAGCGCGAGCGCATAGCGCGCCCCCAGCGGCAGGTACAGCGCCCAGGCCAGCAGCGGGCTCGCGCCCGCCCACCACGGCCCCTGCTTGCCTGCCGATCCGAGGCTCATGGGGCACGCCGTGCGAAGAGACCCTCGAGCGCGCCGCGCAGCAGCGCGGCAAGCCGGGTCGCGCGCTGCTCCTCGGCCAGCACGATGCCCGTTGCCTCGTAGGCCAGGCGCAGCAGGCACAGGCGCGCGAAGGCCGGTTCGCGCCCGCCCCAGCGGCGCAGCAGCAGCATCGTGTTGCGCCCGATCATCCGCCGCCGCGCCGGGCCGTGGCCGGTGGCCTGCAGGTCGCGTCCGAACAGGCGGTAGCGCTTGCGGCGCCCGATCGCGTGCGCGAAGACGTGGCTGCCGTGCACCCAGACGGCAAGGCCTTGCCGGCGTGCGCGCAGGCAATGCTCGGTGTCGACATGGTCGATCGCGAGCGTCTCGTCGAAGTCGCCGAGCCGCGCCAGCGCGTCGAGGCGCCACACCGACATCGAGTTGATCACGAAGGCGACGCGCCGCGAGCCGCCGAACTCGCGCGGCAGGTGCTGCAGCCGCCAGCGGCCGAGCTCGATGTAGCGCGCGCGCAGCGCGGTCGCGCGGTCGCGGTAGGCCGCTGCCACGGCGGCGACGTCGTCGCGCGCGAGCAGCGCGCGCACCTCGGGATCGGCGAGAAAGGCGCCGAGCACCGCGGGGTCCGAGTCCTGGTCGACGAAGACGATCTGCCGCGGCGGTGTCAGGGCGGCGGCATCCACTGCCTCCTGCAGATGGCGCAGCGCGCGGTTGTAGGCCCCGGCCAGGCCGCCGCGATTGCCTTGGTGCAGCAGTTCGACGCCCCCCACTGCACTGGCCTGCCGCGCGAGCTCGGCCGAAGGCGCTTCGTTGTTGTCGACGAGAACGACGCGTGCGAGCAGCGCGGTCAGCGCGGCGAGCGCCGGTTGCAGCTCGCCGACCGTGCCGTGAACGACGAGCACGGCGGCGGTCGTCGCGGCGCCGATGGCAGGGGAGGGTGGCGAACCCGCGGGGGTCAAGGCAGCCGGGAGGGTCACAGGGCCACGGGCCGCACTTCCCGGCCCCGGCCTCACAGGCGATTGATCAGCGCGGCAGCGGTCAGCCCGAGGTTGCCGAGCAGCGTCTGGCGAAAAATGCCGGCCTCGCGCAGCCCGGCGAGCCGCCCCGGCAGGCGGCGCTGACGCGCGTCGACGAACGCGTCGAGAACGCGCTGGTTCTCCGGCGTGAGCATCGGATAGACGCGCGAGAGCGCGCGCAGGTTGGAATCGACCCAGCCACGGAAACGGCCCTGAAGCAATTGGCGGGCGCGGCTCGCCTGGGCGAGTATGGTCGCGTTGGAGCCGAACTGGTTGCCTTCGTGCTGCCGGTAGCGCACGGTCGGGTAGGGGTCGTAGTGCACGCGGCCACCGCAGCCGGTCACGAGCATGTAGGCCCACCAGTCGTGCGTGATCGCCTCGACGTCCTCGCCGGCCCGCCGCAGCAGGTCGCGCGCGGCGCGGTTGAAGACCATCGTGTTGCCGCCGGCGATGCTCTGCACGAGCGCGTTGCGAAAGCTCGGTGCCTTCGTGAAGAGCGACGAGTAGCCGATGTGCTGGTTGCGCGCGTCGACCAGCAGCGTGCGCGAGCCGTAGAGCGCCGGCACGTCCGCCGGGACGCTGCTGAGCCACTCGACGGCGCGCTCCAGTTTGTCCGACTCCCAGACATCGTCCTGGTCGGCGTAGGCGAAATGGTCGGCGTCGATGTCGGCGCGACAGGTGAGTGAGAGGAAGTTGGCCGTCGAGCCTTCGGCCGGGCCGTCGTGGATGGAGATCCGGTCCCGCCCCCAGTGCGCCTGGTAGTACCTCAGGATTGCTTGCGTGTGATCGCCCGAACCGTCGTCGGAAGCCCAGATGGCCCAGCGCGGATGGCTTTGCAGCGCGATCGAGTTGAGCTGCTCGGCCAGGAAGCGCTGCCCCTGCATCGTGCACATCAGCACCGCGACCTTGGGCACCGAAGGGTGCGCGCGCAGGCCCAGCGTCTTCAGCGAGACGAGCGGAATGACGCGGCGGAATTCCTCCCACGGCGAGAGCAGGGCATCGACCACCGATGCTGTTGGGCGGCCCTTCTTGGTCTTCTCCGGCTCGGCCGCTCGCGCTGTCGACAGACTCATGACGCGCGGGATTTTAAGAGAGGCTTCGGCCGCACCGCGGTTTTCCTGGTTACAAATTCCGTTGCTGTTGCTTTCGCGTCGGGTCGGATCGGTCGCGCGAGGCCGAGCGGATCGGCGATCCGTTGCGCACAAGCAACGACAACGGCACGCGTCGACGGGTAGACCGTTTCATTGCAGGTGATCGCGCTTCCCTCGCGCCCCGAGGACGGGCGTGCGGGATAATACGAATGTGACTGAAGTTTCAACGGTGACCGCGCCCGCTGCGCGGTTCGACAGCTTGGCGCTGGACGCCAAGCTCCTGCGCGCAGTGGCCGACTCGGGCTACGAATCGATGACCCCGATCCAGGCCAAGGCGATCCCGATCGTGCTCGCCGGCCGCGACGTGATGGGGGCGGCGCAGACCGGGACCGGCAAGACCGCGGCCTTCTCGCTGCCGCTGCTGCAGAAGATGCTGCGTCACGAGAACGCGAGCATGTCGCCGGCGCGGCACCCGGTGCGTGCGCTGGTCCTGGCACCGACGCGCGAGCTCGCCGACCAGGTTGCGGCCAACGTCAAGAACTACGCGCAGCACACGCAGCTGCGCTCGGCAGTGGTGTTCGGCGGCGTCGACATGAAGCCGCAGACCGCACAGCTCAAGGCCGGCGTCGAGGTGCTGATCGCCACCCCCGGGCGGCTGCTGGACCACATCGAGGCGAAGAACGCGGTCCTCAACCAGGTCGAGTACGTCGTGCTCGACGAGGCCGACCGCATGCTGGACATCGGCTTCCTGCCCGACCTGCAGCGCATCCTGTCCTACCTGCCCAGGCAGCGGCAGACGCTGCTCTTCTCGGCCACCTTCTCGCCGGAAATCAAGCGTCTGGCCGAGAGCTACCTGCAGGATCCGGTCACGGTCGAGGTCGCGCGTCCGAACGCCACCGCGTCGACGGTCGAGCAGCGTTTCTACCGTGTGGCCGACGACGACAAGCGCGCCGCGGTGCGGCAGATACTGCGCGAGCGTGAGCTGGCGCAGGCGATCGTCTTCCTGAACTCCAAGCTGGGTGCGGCGCGCATGGCGCGCGCCTTCGAGCGCGACGGCCTGAAGACCGCGGCGCTGCACGGCGACAAGTCGCAGGACGAGCGGCTGAAGTCGCTCGACGCCTTCAAGCGCGGCGAGGTCGACCTGCTGGTGGCCACCGACGTCGCGGCGCGCGGTCTGGATATCGCCGACCTGCCCGCGGTCTTCAACTTCGACGTGCCCTTCAACGCCGAGGACTACGTGCATCGCATCGGCCGCACCGGACGGGCGGGCGCCTCGGGCCTGGCGGTGACGCTGGTGACGCGCGACGATTCGCGCCAGATCGGCGAGATCGAGCGCCTGATCAAGAAGCAGATCGAGATCGAGCCCTTCGAGCTCGAGGACACGCGGCCGCGCCGCCGCCAGCGCGACGACGACCGCGGCGACGAGCGTCGGGCCCGGCGCGAAGGCCGTGCCGCGGCGCCGCCGCGGCGCAGTGCGTCGGCGCCGGTGAACGATCCCTTCTTCGACCGTCCCTACGAGGAGCCGGCCGGCGACGCCAGCCCGGCCTGGGAGCGTGGCAAGTCCGAGTTGCCGGCGAAGACGCCCAACATCCGCCCGAAGCGCAAGGTCGCCGCGCTGCTCGGCGGCTGAACGGCAGGAGCAGCCGGCGTTCAGTCGGCCAGCAGGGCGAACACGGCAGGAAGGCGGTCGGGCATCGCCGGTGGCGTGCGACGCCAATCGGCCACGCGACAGCAGCGGTTGAAGCCGTTGGGCAGCGTCAGCCCGCAGGCGATCGCCAGCCGCGTCGACGGTTGCAGCGCGGCCAGCAGCGCCGCGGCGAGCGCTGCATTGCGGTAGGGCGTCTCGATGAAGAGCTGCGTCTGACGCTGCCGCCGCGAGAGCGCTTCCAGTTCCCGCAGCCGGCGCTCGCGCGCAAGCGCTTCCTGCGGCAGGTAGCCGACGAAGGCGAAGCTCTGCCCGTCCAGGCCGCTGGCGGCCAGGGCCAGCATCAGCGCACTCGGCCCGGCCAGGGGCAGCACGCGCAGGCCGGCCTCATGCGCTGCGGCGACCAGTTGGGCGCCAGGGTCGGCCACCGCAGGCAGGCCGGCTTCGGAGAGCAGGCCGAGGTCGTGCCCGGCCAGTGCCGGTTGCAGCAGCGCCGTCCATGCCGACGCAGGAGCTTGCTCGCCGCTGCCCTTGCGCGCGCGCGGCAGCTCGGCGATCGTGATCTCCTGCAGCGGCGCGCCAAGCGGCGTGACCGCGCCGACCCGCTTGAGGAAGGCGCGCGCGCTGCGGGCATCCTCGACGACCCAGTGGCGCAGCGCGGCCGCCTGCTCGAGCACGCCGCGCGCGAGCACCGCCTCGATCGGCACCGGATCGCTGCCGTGGTCCAGGGTGTTGGGAACGAGCAGCAGCCGTCCCGGTGCGCCGTCGTTCATGACCCGGCTGCCGCGAGCGGGTCCAGGCCCGCTTCGCGCAGCAGCGCGCAGGTGCGGATCAGCGGCAGCCCGACGAGCGCGGTCGGATCGTCGCTCTCGATCGCCGAGAGCAGCGCGATGCCGAGCGTCTCGGACTTCGCGCTGCCGGCACAGTCGTAAGGCTGCTCGAGCCGCAGGTAGCGCTCGATCTCCGCGGCGCGCAGCTGCCGCATGGTCACGCGCACCGGGGCGAGTTCGACGCGCTCGAAGCCCTGGGCCATGCAGGCGACGGCGACCGCCGTGTGGAACACCAGCGTGCGCCCGCTCATGCGCTGCAGTTGCGCCACGGCGCGCTCGTGCGTGCCGGGCTTGCCGATCGCCTCGCCGTCGAGTTCGGCGACCTGATCCGAGCCGATGACGACGGCCTGCGGGTGACGGCCGGCGACTTCACGCGCCTTGGCCAGCGCAAGCCGTTGCGCCAGCGCCGCGGGTGCCTCGCCGGGGAGGGGTGTTTCGTCGACCTGCGGCGCGACCGCTTCGAACGGCAGGCGCAAGCGCTGCAGCAGCTCCCGGCGGTAGCGCGAGGTAGAGCCGAGGATCAAGGGGGGGCGCGTCATCGGCGGCATTGTTCCACTGCCCCGGCTACACTGACCCGGACATGAAGAAGACGCCTGAGTTCAATCCTCGACGCCTCGACGCGCGGGCCTTCTCCAAGAACGGCGCGACGCTGAGCGGCCGGTGGCCGCTCTCGGGCTTCACGCGGCTGCGCGACGCGCTGGCGGCGAGCCACGACGGCACCGTGCAGGGCGCGGTGGACTGGACCGTGCGGGGTGAGGAGGTCCCGCAGCGTGGCGGTGCGACGCAGGCCTGGGTGCATCTGGAGGCGCGGACGGTGCTCCCACTCGTCTGCCAGCGCTGCCTGGGGCCGACGCATGAGACCCTCACGCTCGAGCGCGATTACCAGTTCGTGGCGGACGAGGAGACGGCACGACTGCTCGATGCCGAGGTCGAGCACGAGGTGCTCGTGCTCGAACGCGAGCTCGACCTGCACGCGCTGCTGGAGGACGAGCTGCTGCTGGACCTGCCGCTGGTGCCGCGGCACGAGGTCTGTCCGCAGCCATTGGAAGGCGGCGGCAACGGATCGGCCGCCGGCGACAAGCCCTTCGCCGCGCTGGCGGGGATGATCGGGGCGCGACGTGATTCCGACTGAGCCTGGCGTCCCGAAGTGCTTGCGCCGAGGGCACTGACGCCTCGAAATTGGCCTGCACTGCTATACTAGAGGGCTTTTCGGCGCCATGCGGGTGCCGTGCGGCCTGATCAGCCGGCGCATCTCCTTGTGCGCCCGGGGCCGCGATTGCAGGAGATTCCCCCATGGCCGTTCAGCAGAACAAGAAATCGCCGTCCAAGCGCGGCATGCACCGCTCGCACCAGGCGCTGACGGTGCCCGGCACCGCGATCGAGCCGACGACCGGCGAGGTCCATCTGCGCCACCACATCAGCCCGACCGGTTTCTACCGCGGGCGCAAGGTCGTCAAGACCAAGGCCGACGCCTGAACGCGGGCGCGATGCGCAGCGGCTCGCGAGCAGCTGAATCGCGAGCCCTATCCTAGGCCTTCGAGGCTGTGTCCGTGGCGACGACATCGGCGTGCGTGGCGGTCGACTGCATGGGCGGGGATCACGGCCCTGCCAGCACGATGCCGGCGTGCCGCGTCTTCCTCGACCGCCATCCGGACGCAAGCCTGGTTCTCGTCGGCACCGAGGCGGTGCTGTCCCAGGCGAAGGACTGGCCGCGCTGCACGCGCGTCGTCGCCACCCAGGTCGTCGAGATGGACGACCCGATCGAGACCGCGATGCGCCACAAGCGCGACTCGTCGATGCGCGTGGCGATCTCGCAGCTCAAGGCGCGCGAGGGGCTGCCACCGGCCGCACAGGCCTGTGTCTCGGCCGGCAACACCGGCGCGCTGATGGCGCTTTCGCGCTACGTGCTGAAGACGATGGAGGGCATCGAGCGCCCGGCGATCGCCTACGCGATGCCCAACCAGGCCGATCGCACGACAACGGTGCTCGACCTCGGCGCCAACGTCGATTGCACGGCCGAGCACCTGTTGCAGTTCGCGGTGATGGGCGCGGCGCTCGCCGCCGCGATGCAGGACGACGAGTCCTGGGAGCCCAAGGTCGGCCTGCTCAACATCGGCGAGGAGATCATCAAGGGCGGCGAGACGATCCGTCAGGCCGGTGAACTGCTTCGCGCGGCCCATGACGCCGGCCACCTGAATTTCATCGGCAACGTCGAGGGCAACGACATCTACAAGGGCACGAGCGACGTCGTCGTCTGCGACGGCTTCGTCGGCAACGTGATGCTCAAGACCTCCGAGGGCCTGGCGACGATGCTCACCGAGTTCATCCGCCAGGAGTTCAC
>JAIXKR010000166.1 GCA_026932235.1 Burkholderiales bacterium | reverse complement strand
CGGTGATCACGCGCAAGGCCTACGGCGGCGCCTACGACGTGATGAGCTCCAAGCACCTGCGCGGCGACGTGAACCTCGCCTGGCCCCACGCCGAGATCGCGGTGATGGGCGCCAAGGGTGCGGTCGAGATCATCTTCCGCGAGGACAAGGGCGACCCGGAGAAGCTCGCGCTGCGCGAGGCCGAGTACAAGACCCGCTTCGCCAACCCCTTCGTCGCCGGCGCGCGCGGCTTCATCGACGACGTCATCCAGCCGCACGAGACGCGAAAGCGCATCTGCCGCAGCCTGGCGATGCTGAAGGACAAGCAACTCGCCAACCCCTGGCGCAAGCACGGGAACATTCCGCTGTGATCCCCGCACGCTTGCGCTCGCCCGCGCGCTCGCGCGCGACCGACCCCGCCAACCCCGCCAGACCCCGAAGGCCGCAGGCGGCCGTCGGCCGCCGCGCATCGCGGTGACAGGAGTGGACATGTTCGAGAAGATCCTCATTGCCAACCGCGGCGAGATCGCCTGCCGCGTGATCCTCACCGCACGCCGCATGGGCATCGCCACCGTCGCGGTCTACTCGGAGGCCGATCGCAGCGCACGCCACGTGCAGCTGGCCGACGAGGCGGTCTTCATCGGCCCGGCGCCCAGCCGCGAGAGCTACCTCGTCGCCGAGAAGATCGTCCAGGCGTGCAAGTCCAGCGGCGCGCAGGCGGTGCATCCCGGCTACGGCTTCCTCTCCGAGAACGAGGACTTCGCGCGCCGCGTCGAGGAGGAGGGAATCGTCTTCATCGGCCCCAAGCACGCGAGCATCGCGGCGATGGGCGACAAGATCGCGTCCAAGAAGCTGGCCGAGGATGCCGGCGTGAACACCATCCCGGGCTGGAACGAGGCCATAGCCGACGCCGAGCACGCGGTGCGCATCGCGCAGGGCATCGGCTACCCGGTGATGATCAAGGCCAGTGCCGGCGGCGGCGGCAAGGGTCTGCGCGTGGCCTGGAACGACAAGGAAGCCGGGGAGGGCTTCGCGTCCTGCCGCAACGAGGCGCGCAGCAGCTTCGGCGACGATCGCGTCTTCATCGAGAAGTTCGTCGAGAACCCGCGCCACATCGAGATCCAGGTGCTGGGCGACGCGCACGGCAACGTCCTGTACCTGTGGGAGCGCGAGTGCTCGATCCAGCGTCGGCACCAGAAGGTGATCGAGGAGGCGCCCTCGCCCTTCATCAGCGACGCCACGCGCCGCGCGATGGGCGAGCAGGCGGTGCAGCTCGCGCGCGCGGTGAACTACCAGAGCGCGGGCACGGTCGAGTTCGTCGTCGGCGCCGACCAGAGCTTCTACTTTCTCGAGATGAACACGCGCCTGCAGGTCGAGCATCCGGTGACCGAGTGCATCACCGGAATCGACCTCGTCGAGCAGATGATCCGCGTCGCCGCCGGCGAGAAGCTCGGCATCACGCAGGAGGAGGTGCATCGCCGCGGCTGGGCCATCGAGTGCCGCATCAACGCCGAGGATCCGCTGCGCGGTTTCCTGCCCTCCACCGGGCGCCTGGTGCGCTTCAGTCCGCCCGAGCAGACGATGCACGCCGCGCAGCCGGTGCCCGCCGGCGGCGGCATTCGCGTCGACACCGGCGTCGTCGAAGGCGGCGAGATCCCGGTCTACTACGACTCGATGATCGCCAAGCTCATCGTCCACGGCGCCGACCGCATGGACGCCATCCGGCGCATGCGCGATGCGCTCAACGGCTTCGTCATCCGCGGCATCGCGAGCAGCATCCCGTTCCAGGCGGCGCTGCTCGCGCACCCGGACTTCGTCGCCGGCGACTTCGACACCGGCTTCATCGCCAGGCACTATGCGCACGGCTTCCGCCCCGAGGACGTGCAGCACGACGACCCCGACTTCCTCGTCGCGCTCGCGGCCGGCATCTATCGCCGCTACCGCGATCGCGCCGCCGGCATCAGCGGGCAGTTGGCCGGCCACGGTGTCCGCATCGGCCGCGACTTCGTCGTCGTCGTGAAAGGCGACGGCGGGCAGCACGAGCACGTGCCGGTGCAGGTCGAGGTCAACGGCGCCACGCATGTCCACGTGGGTGGCAAGCACTATGCGCTGGTGAAGGAATGGAGCTTCGGCACCATCCGCGTCACCGGCACCTGCAACGGCCGCCCCTTCACCGCGCAGGTCGAGCGCAACGGCCTGTGGTACCGAATCGAGCACGACGGCCGGCGCATCGAGGCGATGGTGATGAGCGCGCGCGCGAGCGAACTGCTGCGCGTGATGCCCTTCAAGCCGCCGGCGGACATGAGCAAGTTCCTGCTCTCGCCGATGCCGGGGCTGCTCGTCGACGTCGCGGTGCAGCCGGGCGAGGCCGTGCAGGCCGGGCAGCGCCTGGCGGTGATCGAGGCGATGAAGATGGAGAACATCCTCACCGCCGCGCAGGACGGCGTCGTCAAGGAGGTGCTGGCGAAGAAGGGCGAGAGCCTGGCGGTCGACCAGGCGATCGTCAGCTTCGAGTGAGCATCCACGGAGCGCGCATGAACAAGCCGTTTCGCATCCTCGGCATCCAGCAGATCGCCATCGGCGGGCCCGACAAGCAGCGCCTGCGCACGCTGTGGGTCGAGCTCTTCGGCCTCGAGATCAAGTCGACCTTCACGAGCGAGCGCGAGAACGTCGACGAGGACGTCTGCGCGCTGGGGCAGGGACCGCACGCGGTCGAGGTCGACCTCATGCAGCCGCTGGACCCCGGGAAGAAGCCCGCCGTCCATGCCACGCCGCTGAACCACGTCGGCCTGTGGGTCGACGACCTGCCGCAGGCCATGGCCTGGCTGAGCGCGCAGGGCGTGCGCTTTGCCCCGGGCGGCATCCGCAAGGGCGCCGCGGGCCACGACATCTGTTTCATCCACCCCAAGGGCAACGAGCAGTTCCCGATCGGCGGCGAGGGCGTGCTGATCGAGCTCGTGCAGGCGCCGCCGGAGCTCATCGCGGCACTCGGTTGAGGGGGTCGGCCGCGCCGCTCGTGCGCACTTCACGGCCATTCTTCACGGGTGGCCTCGGGCGCATGCCGCCACCACCCAGGCGCGGGGTTACGGAGGAGGACCCGTTGCTGGAACAGTAGGGCCATCGTCGCTTGCGACCCCACTGGAACCACCCGACCGGCCCCGATCATGAAGACCCTCCACCGCATCGCCCTGGCTGCCGCCTTCGTGCTCGGCAGCAGTTCCGCCAGCGCCGCCTCGGTGCACGTGAAGTTCGACAACCCGATCTTCAGCGGCCTGGCGGCGCCGTCCTACGACGCCGTCACCATCACCTATCCGACGCTGTCCGGTGGCGCGAGCGCCTCGGTGGCCGCGGGGCGCTTCCAGGGAACGGCCTCGAATCTCGTCGGCGTCGATCCCGCGGTCTTCATCGACGGCGTCGACGACCTCTTCATGTACTGCTACGACCTCTACGAGACCGTCCATGCGGGGCAGGAGGCCGACTTCACCGTCGTCTTCGGCGGCGCCGCGGCGCGCACGCTGGAATTCCTGGGCGCAGTCAACAGCGTGCTCAGCGCCGGACTCGACGAGGTCGACCCCTATGCCTGGCTGCACCCGGCGGACGGCCTGATGGGCGCGGCGATCCAGCTCGGCATCTGGGAGAGCCGCTACGACAGCGGCTGGAACATCGGCAGCGGCGCCTTCCGCGCCAGCGGCCTCGAAGCGCAGACCGTGGCCTACCTCGACAGCTTCTTCGCCGCCTTGCCCGGCGCCGCGCCGCTGGACAGTCGCTACGTGATGACGCTGGAGGCATCCGGCGTGCAGGACATGATCACCGGTGATCCGCCGGCGGGCGTTCCCGAACCCGGCACGCTCGCGCTTGCGGCGGCGGCGCTGGCGGCCGCACTGCGAAGGCCGCGCAAGGCCTGAGCGCGGGCTGCGTCGGCGTGCGCCGCGGCCCCGTGCGGGCGCACGGACTGGCATCATCGCGGGCGTGAACGCCGAAGTCGAACCCACGAGCCGCCTTCCCGCGCAGCCGCCGCATCCGCTGCTGCATTCGTACTACGACGACGAGGCCGGGCGCCACCGCTTCCTGCGCCGCATCTTCGACGAGACGGCGGCCGACTACGACCGCATCGAGCGCGTGCTCGCGCTGGGCTCCGGCCCCTGGTATCGCCGCATGGCCTTGCAGCGCGCGGGCCTCGCGCCGGGCGCGCGCATGCTCGACGTCGGCATCGGCACCGGCCTCGTCGCGCGCGAGGCGCTGACGATCCTCGCCGGCAAGGGGGCGGTGGTCGGCGTGGACCCGAGTCCGGGAATGATGGACCAGGTCGACCTGCCCGGCGTGACGTTGCTGCAGGGCCGCGCCGAGGCGCTGCCTTGCGCCGACGCGAGCTTCGACTTCGTCTGCATGGGATATGCCCTGCGCCACGTCGCCGACGTGGCGGCGGCGTTCGCGGAGTTCCGGCGCGTCCTGCGCCCGGGCGGACGCGTGCTCGTTCTCGAGATCAGCAAGCCGGCCTCGCGCGCGGCGACGCTGCTGCTCAAGGCCTACATGCGCGCGCTCGTGCCGCTGGTCTCGCGTGCCATGGGCTGCCGGCGCGACAGCGCGCGCCTGTGGCGCTACTACTGGGACACCATCGAGGCCTGCATCCCGCCGCCGCGCATCCTCGCCGCGCTCGAGTCGGCCGGACTGGTGCAGGGGCAGCGGCGTGTCGAACTGGGCATCTTCTCGGAGTACACGGCCACGCGGCCGCAGGACGAACCATGAGCACGCTCACCGCCTATGCCAACCTGATCGATGGCCGCCAGCAGCCGGCATCGACGGGCCTGTCGATCGAGGTCCTCGATCCCGCCGACGGCTCGGCCTTCGCCACGCTGCCGCGCAGCGCGGCCGCCGACGTCGACCTCGCGGTCGATGCCGCGCGCGGCGCGCTGCAGGGAGCCTGGGGCCGCATGACGGCGACCGAGCGCGGGCGCGTGCTGACGCGCCTGTCGGCGCTGATCGGCGACCATCACGCGGAACTGGCCGCGCTCGAGAGCCGCGACACCGGCAAGCCGATCCAGCAGGCGCGCGTGGACATCACGGCCTGCGCGCGCTACTTCGAGTACTACGGCGGTGCCGCCGACAAGCTGCACGGCGAGACCATTCCCTACGCCGCGGGTTCGACGGTGATGGTGCTGCGCGTGCCGCACGGCGTCACCGCGCACATCATTCCCTGGAACTACCCGGCGCAGATCTTCGGCCGCTCGGTGGGCGGGGCACTGGCTGCGGGCAACGCCTGTGTCGTCAAGCCGGCCGAGGACGCCTGCCTGACGCCGCTGCGCATCGCCGCCCTGGCGCTGCAGGCGGGCCTGCCGCCGGGCGCGCTCAACATGGTCTGCGGCCTGGGCTCGGAAGCCGGGGCGGCGCTGGCTGCGCACCCGGGCATCAACCACCTGAGCTTCACCGGCTCGACCGTGACCGGAACCGCGGTGGCGCAGGCCGCGGCCGTGAACCACGTGCCGGTGACGCTCGAACTCGGCGGCAAGGCGCCGCAGATCGTCTTCGCCGACGCCGACCTCGACGCCGCGCTGCCGGTGATCGTCAACGCCATCGTGCAGAACGCCGGCCAGACCTGCTCGGCCGGCAGCCGCGTGCTGATCGAGCGCAGCCTCTTCGATGCCGTGCTGCAGCGCCTGGCCGAGCGCTTCGCGGCCCTGCGCACCGGGCCCGGTGCCGGCGCGCCCGACTGCGGGCCGCTGATCAGCGCGCGCCAGCTCGCGCGCGTGCAGGGCAAGCTCGACTCCGCGCTGCAGGCCGGCGCCCGAGTCGTCGCGCGTGCGCAGGTGCTGCCCGAGGCGCCGGCCACCGGCTTCTACTTCGCGCCGGCGCTGCTGGCCGGCCTGCCGCTGTCGCACGAGGTGGCGCAGGACGAGGTCTTCGGCCCGGTGCTGGCCGCGTTCTCGTTCGAGGGCGAGGACGAGGCCGTGCACCTGGCCAACGGCACGCCCTACGGACTCACCGCGGCGGTGTGGACGCGCGACGGCGGCCGCGCGCTGCGCATGGCGCATCGCATCGAGGCCGGGCAGGTGTTCGTCAACAACTACGGCGCCGGCGGCGGCATCGAGTTGCCCTTCGGCGGCATGAAGCACTCGGGTTACGGCCGCGAGAAGGCGTTCGAGGGCCTGAAGAGCTTCACGACGCTGAAGACGGTGGCGATCCTGCACGGCTGAGGCGGCCCGAGCCGCGGGTGCGGCGCCGGCGCGTATGATGCGCGCCGTTGGTGCTCGTCGAGGCGTTCGGCCGAGACAGTTCAACGGGAATCAGGGGGGCGAGCCCGAACCGGGCGAACCCAACCTGAGCTGCCCCCGCAACGGTAAGCGGATGGCAGGCTCCGAACAGGGCCTGCCGGCCCGTGACACGCAGCCACTGGGCGATGCCGCCGCAAGGCGGTATCCCCTGGGAAGGCGTCACGCGTCGATTCCGTCAGCCCGGATACCGGCCAACGAGGTGGTCCGCCGTCCTGCGGCGGACCGTGTAGTGTGCGGCCGCGGGGAAGCGGTGCGCACGCGCCCGACTTCCCTGTTCCGTCATGCCTCAATCCCCTCGGGTCCGCGCGCAGCGCGCCAACACGGCGGCCGCGCCGGTTTTCTCTCGTCCGTCCCTTTCATCCCTGCTCCCCGTCCTGCCGCTGGTGCTCGGCGCCGCGTCCGGCGCGGCGGGCGCGCAGGCCGACGCTGCCGAACAGGTGGTGATCGTCGCCAACCGCTCGCCGCAGGTGCTGTCCACGGTGCTCGGCGACTTGTCGGTCGTCGAGCGCGTGCAGATCGAGCGCAGCGGTGCGGCCAATGTCGCCGAACTGCTGGCGCGCCTGCCGGGGATCGAGTTCGCGCGCAACGGCGGCCCCGGCACCTCGACCAGCCTCTTCGTCCGTGGCGGCGAATCGCGTCACACCGCGGTCTACATCGACGGCGTGCGCGTCGATTCGCAGGCCACCGGCGGCGCACAGTGGGAGCAGATCCCCCTCGAGCAGATCGAGCGCATCGAAGTGCTGCGCGGTCCCGCGGCGGCCGTCTACGGCTCGGACGCCGTCGCCGGCGTGGTGCAGCTCTTCACCAAGCGCGGCCAGGGTCCGCTGCAGGGCAAGGCCTCGGTGGCGCTGGGCTCGCAGCGCACGCGGCAGGTGCAGGCGGGCCTGAGCGGCGCCGCCGCGGCGTTCGACTACGCCCTCTCGGCCTCGCATGGTCGCAGCGACGGCGAGGACGCGCGCACCGCCGCCGCCGTCGGCCACAACCCCGACCGCGATGGCTGGAAGCGCAGCTCCGTGCAGGCGCGCGCGGGTGTGCGCCTCGACGAGCGCCAGCGCATCGAGGCCTCGGTGCTGGCGACGCGGCTCGAGTCCGACTACGACGGCTTCGTGCCGGGACTGGACGACCGATCGCAGCACCGCATGCAAAGCGCTGGCCTGTCCTGGCAGAGCCGCTGGAGCGAGGCGGCGACGACGCGTGTGCAAGTCGGCCGCACGCACTCGACCTACGAGACGCAGCCGAGCTACTACCGCACCGAAACGACGCTCGGGAACGTGCTGCTGCAGCACGAGCAGCGCCTGGGCGTGCACCGGCTGACGGCCACGCTCGAGCGTCGCGACGACAAGCTGCACAACCCCTTCGACGGCTACAACGCCGCCTTCGGCGGCAAGCGCCACCAGAACGCGCTCGGCCTGGGCTGGCGCGCCGACTTCGGTGCGCATGCGCTGCAAGCGCAAGTGCGCCGCGACGACGACAGCGAGTTCGGCGGCAAGAGCACCGGCAGCCTCGCCTGGGGTTGGCAATTCGCGCCGCAGTGGCGCGTCAGCGCCGCCGTGGCGAATTCCTTTCGCGTGCCCACGCTCTACCAGCGCTTCAGCCCCTACGGCAACCCGGACCTGGTGCCGGAGAGCGGACGCAACCTCGAGCTGGGCCTGCGCTGGCGCGGCGCCGGCAGCGAAGCGAGCCTGGGCGTGTGGCGCAACCGCGTGACGCAGCTCATCGGCTTCGGTGCGGCCGGCCCCTGCAGCGATCCCTTCGGCTGCTACGTCAACGTCGGCCGCGCACGCTTGCAGGGCGTGACGCTCTCCGGGCGCACGACGCTCGCGGGCGTGACGCTGCACGGCTCGCTCGACTGGCACGATCCGGAAAACCTGGACAGCGGCAAGCGCCTGCAGCGCCGTGCCGGCAAGCTCGCGCGCCTGGGCGCGCAGACGACGCTGGCCGGCTGGACGCTGGGCGCCGAACTGCAGGCCAGCGGCCGGCGCTTCGAGAACGCGGCCAACACGCAGGTGCTGGGCGGCTACGGGCTCCTCGGCGTCACGCTGAGCAAGCCGCTGGCCGCCGGCCTGGTGTTGGACGCGCGCATCGACAACCTGGGCGACAAGCGCTACGAGCTGGCGCGCGCCTACGCCGCGGCCGGGCGCAGCGGACAGCTCAGCCTGCGCTGGACGCTTCCCTGAGGCCTGGTCCGCGGCCGAACCTCGGGTCGATGCATTCGCTGTCATGACGCCGATGCCGCACGAGCTCATCCTGGGCGGGGCCAGGAGCGGCAAGTCGCGCTGCGCCGAGCAGCGCGCGCTGCGCTGGCTGCAGGCCGATCGCAGCCATCGGGCGACGCTTCTGGCGACCGCGCTGGCGGCAGACGATGAAATGCGCGCCCGCATCGAGCGCCATCGCGCCGATCGTGCCGCCCGCGTGCCGGCGATGGCCACCGTCGAGGCCCCCGCGCAGCTCGGTGCCACGCTCGAGCGGCTGGCCGAGCCGGGGCGGCTGCTGCTCGTCGACTGCCTCACGCTGTGGCTGACGCAGTGCCTGCTGCCGCCGCCGGGGGTGACCCCGGAGCTGCCCTGGGCGCAGGAGCGCCAGGCGCTGCTGGCGGCGCTGCACCGGAGTGTCTCCCCGGTGGTGCTGGTGTCCAACGAGATCGGCCTGGGCCCGATGCCTGCGGCGTCCGAGGCACGGGCCGCGGTCGACGCGCTGGGTCAGCTGCACCAGGCGGTGGCCGCGCGCTGCCGCCGCGTCACGCTGATGGTCGCCGGCTGCGAGCTGCAGGTGAAGGACGCCGCATGAGGCGCAGCCTGCTCGGCCTGCTGGCCGCCGCCGTTCTCCTGGCGGCGGCGCCCGCACCGGCACCGGCGCAGGCAATCGTGTTCCGCGACGATCGCGGCAGCGAGTTCCGCTTCGAGAGGCCGCCGCAGCGCATCGTGACCATGCTGCCGTCGCTCACCGAAACCGCCTGGGTGCTCGGTGTCGGCAAGCGCCTGGTCGGCATCGACCGCTTCTCCGACTGGCCGCCCGAAGTCACTGCGCTGCCGCGCCTGGGCGGGCTGGAGGACGCGCAGATCGAGGCCATCGCCGCGCTCAAGCCCGATCTGGTGCTGGCCTCGGTCTCCTCGCGCGCGATGGACCGTCTGCAGGCGCTGGGCCTGTCGGTGGCGCGCTTCAAGTCGGAGAGCCATGCCGACGTGCGCCGCACGATGGGGGTCGTCGCGCGTCTGCTCGGCACGCCCGACGAGGGCGCGCGCGTCTGGGCGCGCATCGAGCATGAACTGGCCGAGGCGGCGGCGCGCGTGCCGACGGCCTGGCGCGGCCGGCGCGTCTACTTCGAGATCTACGGCGGCCCCTATGCCGCGGGAACGAGTTCCTTCATCGGCGAGACGCTGGCGCGGCTGGGCCTGACCAACATCGCGCCGGCCGAGCTCGGACCCTTCCCCAAGCTCAACCCGGAGTTCGTCGTGCGCGCACGGCCGGACGTGATCATGGGTGCCCAGCGTCCGCAGGAGACGCTGCCACAGCGTCCGGGCTGGAGCTCGCTGGACGCGGTGCGCCAGCGGCGCCTGTGCAGCTTCGGCCCCGGCGACTACGAGATGGTGATCCACCCCGGCCCACGCATGGGCCAGGCCGCCGCGCGCGTCGCCGACTGCCTGCTGCGGCTGGAGGCGCCGGAGCGATGAGCCTGACCGTGCTGCCGTCCTCGGCGGTCGGGGGGGGCTCCGATGCGTCGGCGCGTCGCCAGCTCGCGTGCTGGATCGCGGCGGCGGTCGTGCTCGGCGTTGCGGCGGGCCTGTCCACCGGCGCTGCGGGCTTCTCGCCGCGCGCCGCCTGGGCCGACCTGCACGGACCGGACGCCGCGCTGCTGCTGGGCCAGATCCGCGCGCCGCGCACGCTGGGCGCAGCGCTCGTGGGAGCCCTGCTCGGGCTCTCGGGTGCGATTGCGCAGGGCGTGTTCCGCAATCCGCTGGCCGATCCCTACCTGCTCGGCAGCGCGTCGGGCGCGGGCCTGGGCACCGTGCTCGTGCTGGCCGCGGCGGCGCTGGGCGGCGGCGGCATCGGCGTGGCGGCGCTGGCGTGGATCGAGCGCGTGGG
The DNA here is from genome assembly GCA_026932235.1 of Burkholderiales bacterium. Taxonomy (GTDB): domain Bacteria; phylum Pseudomonadota; class Gammaproteobacteria; order Burkholderiales; family Burkholderiaceae_C; genus Rubrivivax. Next base: position 25,718 of record JAIXKR010000166.1, on the reverse strand, counting down.
CCTGGTGATGGCCGCCTTCGCCGGCGCGCTCGCCGGCGTGAGCCTGACGCTGATGCTGGCGCGCGGGGCCGTGCACACGCTGCGCCTGCTGCTGGCCGGCGTGGTGGTCGGCGTGCTGCTGGGCGCCATCAGCGACCTCATCACCGTCGCCTCGCCCGACGCGCTGCGCGGCAAGCAGGCCTTCATGCTCGGCAGCACCAGCTTCATGGACTGGGACGCGCTGGTGCTGATGGGTGCCGGGCTGGCGCTGCTGGCCGCGCTGGCGCGGCGCTACGCGCGTGCGCTGGATGCGCTGACGCTGGGCGAAGACAGCGCCGCCAGCCTCGGACTGGACCTCGCACGCGTGCGTCTGGCGCTGGTGCTGATGCTGAGCCTGGGCACGGCGCTGGCCATCGCGCAGGCCGGTCTCGTCGCCTTCGTCGGGCTGGTGGCGCCGCACCTCGTGCGCCGCACCGCGCCCGGTCTGCACGCCTGGCTGCTGCTGGCCAGCACCGCCATGGGCGCGGCGCTGCTGCTTTGGGCCGACGTCGTCTCGCGCGCGCTGATCGCGCCCGAGGAACTGCCCGTCGGCGTGGTGACGGCGGTGCTCGGCGGCGGCTACCTCGTCTGGCTGCTCAAGCGGCGCCGCGTGACATGAACGGCGTGTCGACCTGCGGTCTCTCCGCGCAAGGCGTGCGCGTGCGCCTGGGCGGGCGCGAGGTGCTGCAGGGCGTGAGCCTGCAGGTCGGCGCCGGATGGACGGCACTGGTCGGCCCCAACGGCGCGGGCAAGTCGACGCTGCTGCGCGCCCTGGCCGCGCTGCAGCCGCTGGCCGCTGGCCGCGTCACGCTGACCGTCGCGGGCGAAGCCGTGCAGGATGTATTCGCGATGCCGGCGGCGCGGCGTGCGCAGCACCTGGCCTGGCTGGCGCAGCTCGGCGACGTCACCGGCGAGCTCACCGTGCGCGAGACGGTCGAGCTCGGCCGCATCGCGCAGCTGGGCCTGCTGGGCACGCCGGGCGCGGCTGACCACGCGGCCGTCGAGCGCGCGATGGCGCTCACCGAGTGCGCGCCCTGGCAGCACCGGCGCCTGCACGAACTCTCGGGCGGCGAGCGCCAGCGCGTGCTGCTGGCGCGCGTGCTCGCCACCGAGGCGCCGCTGCTGCTGCTGGACGAGCCGACGACGCACCTGGACGCGCCGCACCAGGTCACGCTCGCGCGCCTCTTCCGCCGCCTGGCGCACGAGGCACGGCCGCGCCGCGCCGTGCTCACGGTGCTGCACGACCTGCCGATTGCGCTGCAGGCCGATCAACTCATCGTGCTCGCCAGCGGCCGCCTGCAGGCCAGCGGCAGCCCGCGCGACCCGGCGCTGCAGGCGGCCCTCGTGCGCGTCTTCGGCGGCGCCATCCGCATCGAGACCGACAGCCGCGGCCAGCCGCGGGTGGCGCTGCTGCTGGATCCGGCCTGAACGCACGGGTCCGCTCGGCCGAAGCGAAGGGGAGAGCCCGATGGAGATCGTTGCCCCGCCCGTCGCACCGCAGAGCCCCAAGGCCCGGGGTGAGCGCCGCGGCCTCGTCATCGTGCACACGGGTCACGGCAAGGGCAAGAGCACCGCGGCCTTCGGCCTGGCGCTGCGCGCGCATGGCCGCGGCAAGGCGGTGCACGTCTACCAGTTCATGAAGGTGCCCTCGGCGCGCTTCGGCGAGCACCGCGCGTTCGCGCAGCTGGGCGTGCCCATCGAGGGCCTGGGTGACGGCTTCAGCTGGAAGAGCCGCGACCTCGAGCACAGCGCGCAGCTTGCACGCGATGGCTGGGCGCGCGCCGAGGCGACGATCCGCGCCGGCGAGCACTTCCTCGTCGTGCTCGACGAGATCACCTACCCGCTGCGCTACGGCTGGCTGCCGCTCGAACCCGTGCTCGCCTGCCTGCGCGAGCGCCCTGCGGGCGTGAACGTGCTGCTCACCGGCCGCGATGCGCCGCGGGAGCTGATCGATCTCGCCGACACCGTGACCGAGATGAAGCTCGTCAAGCATCACCACCAGCAGGGCGTGCCGGCGCAGCGCGGCATCGAGGACTGATGCTCGCCGCCGGCGCCGTCGCGCTCGCATGGGTCATCGACGCCCGGCTGGGCGAGCCGCGCGACGCCTGGCATCCGGTGGCCTGGTTCGGGCGTCTGGCCGCGCCGCTGGGCCGCGCAGCCGTCGGGCGCGAGCCTCGCGCCGCCTTTCTCGCCGGGACGCTGGCCTGGTGCGCGCTGCTGGCTTTGGTGGTTGCCGCCGCGCTCGCCGTGCAGGCACTGCTGGCGCGTCTGCCCGGCTGGCTTGCGCTGCCGCTGACGGCGCTGGCGCTGAAGCCGGCGCTGGCCTGGCGCATGCTGCGCCGCGAGGTCGCCGCGGTCGAGGCCGCACTGGCGCGCGACCTGGACGAGGGCCGCGCGCAGCTGGCGCGGCTGTGCAGCCGCGACGTGCAGGTGCTGGATGCTTCCGGCGTGCGCGAGACGGCGATCGAGACGCTGGCCGAGAACTGCAACGACTCGCTGGTGGCGCCCTTGTTCTGGTTCGTCGTCGCCGGCCTGCCGGGCGCCTGGGCCTGGCGTGCGGTGAACACCCTGGACGCGATGTGGGGCTACCGCGGCCGCTGGGAATGGGCAGGCAAGTGCGCCGCGCGCGCCGACGACCTCTTCGCCTGGCTGCCCGCGCGCCTGACCGCGCTGCTGCTGGGGCCCGTGCGGGCGGGTTTCGCGACGCTGCGCCGGGAAGCTGTGCGCACTCCTTCGCCCAACGGCGGCTGGCCGATGGCGGCGATGGCCTTGCGCCTGGGCGTCCGACTCGGCAAGCCCGGCGTCTACGTGCTCAACGGCGACGCGCCGGCGCCCGATGCGGCGGCACTGACACAGGCGCTGCGCCTTGGCGAGCAGGCGGCGCGCCGCGCTTTGGTGTTGGCGATGGCCGCGGCGGGCGCGTGATGCGCGACGGCGTCCCGGATGCGAGCGACGCCCTGCGTGCGCACGGCGGCGCCGACGCCCGGGGCGCGGCACGCTGGGACTTCTCCACCTGCGCCAACGCCGCCGGCCCTTGTCCCACGGCACTCGCCGCGGTGCAGTCGGCCGACGCGACGCGCTATCCCGATCCGGCGTCGACCGCGCTGCGCCGGGCGCTGGCTGCGTTGCACGACGTGCCGCCAGCGCGCGTGCTGATCGCGGTGAGCGCAAGCGAGTTCATCCAGCGCGTCACCGCCGTCACCGCGCGGATCCGGCCCGGCGCCGTGCGCGTGCCGCGGCTGGCTTACGGCGACTACGCGCACGCCGCACGCGCCTGGGGCCGTGCGCTGCACCTCGATGCGTCGGCGCCGGACGCCGCGGTGACGCTCGCCTGGCACGCCGATCCGACGAGCCCGCTGGGCGAGAACGCCGCGGCAGCGGCGACGCCCGCGCCGCATCCGGCCGTGCTCGACGCCGTCTATGCGCCGCTGCGGCTGCACGGCGCCTCGGCCTGGACGGAGGCGGCGAAGGATGCCGTCTTCGTGCTGCACAGCCCGAACAAGGCGCTCGGGCTCACCGGCGTGCGCGGCGCCTACGCCATCGCGCCCGCACGCGCGGCCTACGACGCGCAGGCCTGCTGCGCCGCGCTCGAGGCGGCAGCGCCGTCCTGGCCGCTGTCGGCCCAGGGGGAGGCGATGCTGCTGGCCTGGACCACCCCCGAAGTGCAGCGCTGGGTGCAGGACTCGCATGCGCCGCTGGCGGCCTGGAAGCAAAGCCTGCAGGAGGGCCTGCGCGCGCGCGGATTCCGGCTGTGGCCGAGCGCGACGAACTTCTTCGTCGCGCAGCCGCCGCGGCCGCTTGAGCTGCAGCAACTGCGTGCCGAGGGAATCGCGCTGCGCGACGCCGCCTCGTTCGGCCTGGCGGGGCAGTGGCGCGTCTCGGCGCAGCCGCCCGCCGCGCAAGCCGCGCTGTGGGCGGCCCTGGACCGGCGCCTGGCGCCGGCGACGAAAGGCGGCGCGCCGTGAAGCTCGCGGTGATGGTCTGGGGCGCCAGCAGCGGTGCCGGCAAGAGCCTGCTCGCCACCGCGCTGTGCCGCTGGGCTGCGCGCCAGGGCCTGGACGTGGCGCCCTTCAAGGCGCAGAACATGAGCAACAACGCGCGCGTCGTGCCGGTCGACGCCGAGGACGCGCACAGCCTGCTCGGCGAGATCGGCTCGGCGCAGTACTTCCAGGCGCTGGCCGCGCGCGTGGCGCCGCAGGTCGACATGAATCCGGTGCTGCTCAAGCCCGAGCGCGAGACGCAAAGCCAGGTCGTGCTCGGCGGTCAGGTCGACGCCGCGCTCTCGCACCGGCCCTGGCGCGAGCGCAGCACGGTGCTCGCGGCCTTCGCGCAGCAGGCCTTCGCGCGCCTGGCCGCGCGCCACGAGGTGCTGGTGATCGAAGGCGCGGGCTCGCCCGCGGAGATCAACCTCGCGCCGCAGGACTACGTCAACCTGGGCTGCGCGCGCTGGGCCGGCGAGCTCGGGCGGCTGCGCGCGCTGCTGGTGGCCGACGTCGATCGCGGCGGCGCCTTCGCGCACCTCTACGGCACCTGGGCACTGCTGCCCGAGGACCTGCGCCCGGCGCTGGGCGGCTTCGTGCTCAACAAGTTCCGCGGCGATGCGGCGCTGCTGGCGCCGGGCCCGCAGCAGCTGCAGGCCCGCACCGGCGTGCCGCTGCTGGGCGTGCTGCCCATGCAGCGCGACCACGGCCTGCCCGAGGAGGACGGCGTCTACAGCGCGCCCGCGCTTGCCGCCCAAGGCCCGCGCGTGGCCGTGGTCGCCTGGCCGGCGCTCAGCAATCTGGACGAGTTCGCGCCGCTGGCGGGCGCCGCGCGCCTGCGCTTTGCGCGCAGCGCCACGGAGCTGGAGGACGTCGACTGGATCGTGCTGCCGGGTTCCAAGCAGGTCAGCGGCGATCTGGCCTGGCTGCGCGCGCAAGGCATGGACGCCGCGCTGCTGCGCCACGCGCATGGCGGCGGCCGCGTGCTGGGCATCTGCGGCGGGCTGCAGATGCTGGGCCAGTGGCTGCACGACCCGGAGGGCGCCGACGGCCCGGCGCACGCCGCGCTGCCGGGGCTGGGGCTGCTGCCCTTGACGACGCGCTACGAGGCGCCCAAGCGCCTGCGCGCGGCGCCGGTCCGCTTCGCGGCGCTGCAAGCGCCCTGGCAGGACTTGTCGGCGCGACGCTGGCCAGCCTATGAGATCCGTTGCGGGCGCAGCTGGGCCAGCGGCGCGGGCGCGCAGCCCGTGCTCTTCGACGCCGAGGACCAGGCCATCGGCTGGCAGGGCGAGGGCGCGCACGTCGGCGTGCTCGGCCTGGCCACGCACGGCTTGTTCGAGGACGCGGCGCTGCTGCACGCACTGCTGGGCAGCCGCGTGCGCAGCCTGGAGCAAAGCCTCGAAGGCCTGGCCGATTTCGTCGAACAGCATCTGGGCGCAGCGACGCTGCGCGCCTTGTTCTCGTGTTGAAGGAGACGCCGTGACGAGCCCTGCCGATTTCGAACCGACGCTGCCCCTGCCGCCGGCCGCGGCGCCCGACTTGCGCGCGCGCGTGCAGGCCGCCATCGACGCCAAGACCAAGCCGCTGGGGGCGCTCGGCCGCCTCGAGGCGCTGGCGCTGCAGCTGGCACTGATCCAGGGCCGCGAGCTGCCGCGCCTGGAGCAGCCGCAGCTGGTCGTCTTCGCCGCCGATCACGGCATCGCCGCGCAAGGCGTGTCGGCCTATCCGGCGGAGGTGACGCCGCAGATGGTGCTCAACTTCCTGGCCGGCGGCGCCGCGGTCTCGGTACTCGCGCGCCAGCACGGCCTGGCCCTGACGGTGGTCGATTGCGGCGTGGCCGCCGAATTCGAGCCGCATCCGCTCCTGCAGCGGCTCAAAGTGGCGGGCGCCGAGCGCGGCAGCGCCGATTCCACCCAGGGGCCGGCGCTGACGACAGCACAGTGCGCGCAGGCCATCACCCAGGGCCGCGCGCTGGTGGCTGCGCTGCCGGGCAATGCCTTGCTGCTGGGCGAGATGGGCATCGCCAACACCTCGGCCGCGGCGCTGCTGATGGCGCGCCTGAGCGGCGAGCCCTTGAGCGTCTGCGCCGGGCGCGGCACCGGGCTCGACGACGCGGGCTTGGCGCACAAGCGCGCCGTCCTGCAGCGCGCGCTCGACGCGAATGCGCAGTCCACCGCGCCGCTGGCGGCGCTGGCGGCGCTCGGTGGCCTGGAGATCGCCACCATGCTCGGCGCGGTGCAGCAGGCGGCCGCGCTCGGGCGCGTGGTCGTCGTCGACGGCTTCATCACCACCGCGGCGGTGGCGGTGGCGGCGGCGCTGCAGCCGCAGATCCTCGCCTCCTGCGTCTTCTCGCACCGCTCGCAGGAGCAGGGGCATAGGCGCTGGCTGCAGCAGCTGCAGGTGCAGCCGCTGCTCGATCTGGACCTGCGCCTGGGCGAAGGCTCGGGCGCGGCGCTGGCCTGGCCGCTGCTGGAATCGGCCTGCCGCTTTCTCGCCGAGATGGCGAGCTTCGAATCGGCCGGCGTCAGCCGCGCCTGCGACTGAGGAGCATGCGCCCCGCCGGCCTGACCCGCGAACTGCAGCTCTTCTTCCTCGCGCTGCAGTTCCTCACGCGGCTGCCGGTGCCGCGCTGGGTCGCGCGTGCGCCCTTCGAGGCGCAGTCGCTGAACTGCGCGGCGCGCTACTTCGCGCTCGTCGGCGCGCTCGTCGGTGCGGCCGGCGCGCTCGCGGCGCTGCTGGCCGTGCGCCTGTGGCCACCGGCGGTGGCGGCGACGCTGGCGCTCGTGTTCACGCTCTGGCTCACGGTCTGCTTTCACGAGGACGGCCTGGCCGACACCTTCGACGCGCTGCTGGGCGCGGTGCCGCGCGAGAAGGCGCTGCTGATCATGAAGGACTCGCGCATCGGCAGCTACGGCGCGGCCGCGCTCGTGCTCTCGCTGCTGCTGCGCGTGCTGCTGCTGGCCGAACTGCTGCGCGTGCAGCCGCTGCTGGCCGCCTGGGCGCTCATCGTCGCGCATGCCGCCGGCCGCGCCGCCGCGGTCGTGCTGATGTCCAGCCTGCCCTACGCCGGCGACGAGGCGCACGCCAAGGCCAAGCCGCTGGCGCGCTCGGTGCGCGCCGCGGATGCGGCTTGGGCGGTGGTCACGGTGCTGGTCGTCCTGGGACTGGGCTCGATCGGCCTGCAGCCTTCGGTGTCTGCGGCGAGCGCGGCGCTGCTGCCGCTGCCCGGGTTCGCGAGCCTCCTGCTGCTGGTCCTGGCGTTGCGCGCCTGGTTGCGGCGCCGCATCGGGGGCTTCACCGGCGATACGCTCGGGGCCTGCGAGCAACTGGGCGAGATCGTCAGCCTGCTGATCTTCGTGGCGGTGTTCGCGGCATGCGCGTGACGACCGAGCCTCGAACCCAACCGCCACCTGCCGCGGTGCTGCACGCCTGGCGCCACGCGCCGGCCCGTGATGCGGCGGGCCGCTGCATCGGCCGTACCGACCTGCCCATCGACGCGCGCCGCGCCAAGCGCCTGGCGCACCGCATCCGCGCCTTCGCCCGCGCGCACGGCCTGCCGGCGATCGTCCTCACCTCGCCGCTGCGGCGCTGCCGCGCCACCGGGCGCTGGCTGGCGCGCTGGGGCTGGCAGCACCGCGTCGATGCGCGCCTGGCCGAGATCGACTTCGGGCGCTGGGACGGCGGCCTGTGGGCCGAGGTCGCGCAGGCCGAGTTCGACGCCTGGTGCGCCGACTTCGCGCACGCCGCGCCCGGCGGCGACGGCGAATCGGTGGCGCAACTGCTGCAGCGCGTGCGCAGCTTTCGGCCCGGTGCTGCGCGCGTGCTGGTGACGCACGGCGGCTGGCTGTCGGCCGCAAGCTGGCTGCAGCAGAACGGGCAGCCGCCGCAGCAGGCTGCGCAGTGGCCGCCGGCGCCGCGTCACGCGGCGCGCGTGGTGCTGTGCTTGCCACTTGTCTGCGATCCCGCGGACGGCCAAAGGCGCTGAGCGACGAGCGCCCACGCGCGCCGCGCATCGGCCCGGAGCGAGGGTCGGCGCGACGCGTGCGATCGAGGTCATCACGTGTTTGCAGCCAGCGCGGTTCGCGGTATGGTGGCCCGCCCCGGGGTGCATGGTCACGCGGACGAGAGCCGTGTGGCCGCCGGCTTCTGCGAGCATGCCTCTGGCGGCTCCGTCCGATCGACAACGACGACTCCTGGAAAGGAACCGATGACGCTTCCGCTTCACGACATCAGTTTTCCCATCACCGAGCCCGGAACCCTGCAGCAGGACCAGTCCTACTTCCTGCTGCGCGAAGGCGACCAGATGCTGCGTCTGCGCTTTCATGACTACGGCGCGATCTACGAGCGCCCCGGCCTGTACGAGCAGTTGTTCTACAAACGACTTCAGTGCAACTCGCCGGAGAAGGCGCGCGAGGTGCTGCTGAAGGTGCTGCGTGACAGCCATCAGGATGTCCACAGCTTGCGCGTGCTCGATCTGGGCGCCGGTAACGGCATGATGGGCGAACTGCTGGACGCGGCGCGGGTCGTTGGCGTGGACATCCTCCCGGAGGCCCGCGCGGCGTGCGAACGCGACCGACCGCAGGCCTACGACGCCTACTACGTGCTCGACATGACCCGTCTCGAGGACGGCCAGGCTCGCGAGATGAAGAGCTGGCAACTCAACGCCATGACGTGCATCGCGGCGCTGGGCTTCGGCGACATCCCGGTGTCGGCGTTCACCCAGGCCTACAACCTGATCGAAACCGGCGGCTGGGTCGTCTTCAACATCAAGGAGACCTTTCTCCATGAGTGCGACGTCACGGGCTTCTCGCGGCTCGTCAAGGAGATGATGCTCAGCGACAAGCTGGAGGTGCATCATCTGGAGCGCTATCGTCATCGGCTCTCGATTGACGGTGCGCCGCTCTTTTACTTTCTGCTCGTCGGGCGAAAGCGGGCCGATATCGCGTCGAGCTGGTTGCAGGTCAGTGACTGAGGAGGGTCACGCTGCACGGCGATGCGAGGCATGCCTTGCGCGTTCCGTTCATCCGCTGATCGAGGGGCGTTGCTCGGTGTGCGCGCCCCGGCGCGGCGTGCAGAGTGGCGCCCGTGGCGAGAGAATCGGCGCAACAGCATGGGCGTGAGGCCGTTGTTGTCGATGGAGCATCGTGCATGCAGCTGATCCGGACGCCGCGACGACTCACAACGATCCTGTACCGGACCGGGGCGCTGGCGCTGTTCGGCTTTCTGATCAACGCCTGCGTCAGCGTCGACCTGCCGAGCATCGCGCACGTCCACGTCGGGCATGTGGTCACGGCCTGGCCGGATACGCCGCAGCAGCGCGGCCTGCTCGAAGTGACGCTGGCGGACGCGGCGGTGGCGGCCGAGCACGCGGCCTACGCGGTCGACGGGGCCGGCGACCTGCGCGCGGTGCGGCTGCACCTGGGGCACGTGCTGCACGCCGTCGACCCGGTGCTCGAAGCCAGCGGGCCGGGCAGCGGCTACGGGCTGCTGCGCGCGCTCGAAGGTGCGGCGCATCACCTCGAGTACGCCGTCGAGGTGCCCGACGCCAGTGCCAACCTGAGACGCGGCGCGGGCGCCGTGGCCGCCGCGCTGCGGCCCTTGCTGGCGGAAGTGCAGGCCATGGCGGCGCTGGCCGAGGAGGGGCGGCGCACGCCCGATGCCGGGCACGCGCTGGCCTTCGCGCAGGAGCTGCGCGAACGCGCCGAGCGGCTGGCGGGGCAGTTGCGGCAGCAGCGTCAGAGCCTGGCCTCGGTGCTGCAGGCCGAGGTGCCGCCCTATCGCACCGTGCCTGAGCGCTTTCTCTTCGGCATCATCCGCCTGCCCTCGGGGCAGTGGAGCCTGGAACGGGTACCGGGCGTGACGCGTCCGGTTTTAGCCTATGAGTGAAGGCACGAGCGCGCGCCGCGCCGGACTGTGGGCGGCCCTGCTGTTGGTCATCTGCGCCCTGGGCGCAAGCGCGCTGCGCGCGCAGGAGGCGCTCGAGCAGGCCTGCGCCGGCGTCGTCGAGACGCCGGCGGCAGAGTGTTTGCGTGCGCTGCAAAGCCGTCCGGCGGAGGAGGCGCTGGCCTTCATCGAGCGCTGGGTGAGCGCCCGGCGTTTTACGCCCGCGCTCGCGGCCCTCGCCCACTTGCAGCGCGAAGCGCCGCTGGACACCCGCGTCGGCCAGCGCCTGCACGAGGTGCGCAGCATGGCCGACGAGGCGCAGTGGCTGGCGCGCCGAGGCGAAGCGGCGCCTGCGGCGCAAGCCGATGCCGGACTCACGCTGGCCGAGACGCGTTGCACGCGGCTGTCCGGCGAAGCGGCCTTGCGCGGCTGTGCGCAAGTGCTGCGCGTGCGCCCGCAGGACGCGCGCATCCTCACCGCCCAGGGCGACGCCTTGTGGGGCCTGGGACGCGCCGCCGATGCCCTGGACGCCTTCCGCCGTGCGGCGCAGAGCGACCGCAGCCCGGCACTGGCGCAGAAGATCGCGCTCGCCGAGGCGGCGCTGGCGCCGCCGACGGCAGCAGCCAGTGCCGAGGGCGGCAAGGCGCTCGCGCTGAACATCGATCCTTCGCGGCTCGGGCGCTATCACGCCCTGGTCATCGGCATCGACGCTTATCGCCACCTGCAGCCGCTGGATTCGGCGGTGAAGGACGCGCGCGCCATCGCCGAACTGCTGCGCAGCGCCTACGGCATGCAGGTGCAGCTGCTCACCGACAGCACGCGCGCCGACATCGTCGAGATGCTGGACGACTACCGCGGTCGTCTGGGTGCCGACGACAACCTGCTCATCTACTACGCCGGGCATGGCTGGCTGGACACGGAAGCGGACAAGGGCTTCTGGCTGCCCATCGATGCGAGTGCGGACAAGCGCACGAACTGGGTCTCCAACGACACCGTGCGCGACGCGCTGCGCGCGCTCAAGGCCAAGCACGTGCTGGTGGTGGCCGACAGCTGCTTCTCGGGCACGCTCACGCGCAGCGGCGCGGGCGTGCGCGCCGGCCGCGGACGCGATTACGTCGAGCGCATGGCGCGGCTGAAGGCGCGGCAGGTGCTGACCTCGGGCAGCCTGGAGCCGGTGGCCGATTCCGGCAAGTCCGGACATTCGCCTTTCGCCAGTGCCCTCATGACGGCGCTGCGCGAGAACACGGGCATCCTCGACGCCACCTCGCTCTTTGCCGAGCTGCGCCGCCCCGTGGCGCTCAACTCCGAGCAGGTTCCGCAGTTCGCCGACATCCGCCTGGCCGGCCACGAAGGCGGCGACTTCCTGTTCGTGCGCAAGCGCTGAAGCGCCGCAGCGCACGAGCCTTCGCATGCGGCGAAGGCTTGCTTGACAATCGACGCATGGGCCCGGTGCCGCCGCCGGCTAGGCTATGCGTTTCGACCTCGTCACCCTGAACCTCGTGCTGGCCATCGCCGACACCCGCAGCATCACCCGCGGCGCCGAACGCGAGAACCTGGCGCTGGCCGCGGCGAGCAAGCGCGTCTCCGATCTGGAAGCGCGGCTTGGCGTCAGCCTCTTCGAGCGCCACGCGCGCGGTGTGCGCCCGACCGCTGCCGGGCGCGCGCTGCTGCGTCACATCCGCGGCCTCAACGCCTCGCTGCACGCCCTGGAGAGCGAGGTTGCCGAGTTCGCGCGCGGCATCCGGGGCCATCTGCGGGTGGTCGCCAACGCCAGCGCCATCGCCGAGCACCTGCCGGCCGATCTCGCCGCCTTCGCGAAGAAGCATCCCGGCGTGCGCGTGAGCCTGGAGGAGCTGACCAGCAGCGAGGTGCAGGCGGCGGTGGCGGAGGGGCGCGCCGATGCCGGCGTCTTCATCGGCCCGGCGCAGGAGCCCGGGCTCTTGTGCCGGGCCTATCGCGAGGGCCGCTTGTCCATCCTCGTGCCGCGCGGGCACGTGCTGGCCAGGCAGGCGGCGCAGCCTTTCGACGCGCTGCTGGATTTCGACATCGTCGGCCTGCATGCCGGGGCCGCCGCGCACGAGCAGATGCTGCAGCGCGCGCAGGCGCTGGGGCGGCCGCTGAACGCGCGCATGCAGGTGCACGGCTTCGATGCCATCGCGCAGCTGGTCGAGGCAGGCCTGGGCGTGGCCGTGCTGCCCAGCGTGGTGGCCGAACGCTTCGCGCAGCTCTTTGCCGTGCAGCCGCTGCCGCTGCGCGAGGACTGGGCGCAACGCCAGTATCTCGTGGCCGTGCAGGCGCAGCCCGTCCTCGCGCCGCCGCTGCGCCACTTCATCGACCTCTTGAGTCCACACCGGGAGCAAGCATGACGACCGCCCGCACCCTCTACGACAAGCTCTGGGACGAGCATGTCGTGCACACCGAGGAGGACGGCACCGCCATCCTCTACATCGACCGCCACCTCGTGCACGAGGTCACCAGCCCGCAGGCCTTCGAGGGCCTGCGCATGGCCGGGCGCAGGCTCTGGCGCGCGTCCTCGGTGGTGGCCACGGCCGACCACAACACGCCGACCACGGGCTGGGAGCGCGGCTACGACGGCATCGCCGACCCGATCAGCAAGCAGCAGGTGCAGACGCTGGACGCGAACATCGCCGACTTCGGCGCCGCGGCCTACTTCCCCTTCCTCGACAAGCGCCAGGGCATCGTGCACGTGATCGGCCCCGAGCAGGGCGCCACCCTGCCGGGGATGACCGTCGTCTGCGGCGACAGCCACACGAGCACGCACGGCGCCTTCGGGGCACTTGCGCACGGCATCGGCACGAGCGAGGTCGAGCACGTGATGGCCACGCAGACGCTGCAGGCCAAGAAGGCGAAGAACATGCTGGTGAAGGTCGAGGGGCAGCTCGCGCCCGGCCTCACCGCCAAGGACATCGTGCTGGCCATCATCGGCCGCATCGGCACCGCCGGCGGCACCGGCTACACGATCGAGTTCGGCGGCTCGGCGATCCGCGCGCTCAGCATGGAAGGGCGCATGACGGTCTGCAACATGGCGATCGAGGCCGGCGCGCGCGCGGGCCTGGTCGCCGTCGACGAGAAGACGATCGAGTACCTGCGCGGCCGCCCCTTCGCACCGCAGGGGCAGGCCTTCGAGGAGGCCGCCGCCTACTGGCGCACGCTGCAGAGCGACCCGGACGCGCACTTCGACGCCGTCGTCGAGATCAAGGCCGAGCGCATCGCGCCGCAGGTGAGCTGGGGCACGAGCCCGGAGATGGTGCTCTCGATCGACGACCGCGTGCCCGACCCGGCGAAGATCGAGGATGCGGGCAAGCGCGCCGCGACCGAGCGGGCGCTGGCCTACATGGGCCTCGAACCGGATCAGGCGATCACCAACATCTGGGTCGACAAGGTCTTCATCGGCAGCTGCACCAACAGCCGCATCGAGGACCTGCGCGACGCCGCGCTCGTCGTGCAGCGCCTGGGGCGCAAGGTCGCCTCGCGCGTGAAGCTGGCGATGGTCGTCCCCGGCTCGGGCCTCGTGAAGCGCCAGGCCGAGGAGGAGGGCCTGGACAAGATCTTCATCGACGCCGGCTTCGAGTGGCGCGAGCCCGGCTGCAGCATGTGCCTGGCGATGAACGCCGACCGCCTCGAGCCCGGCGAGCGCTGCGCGAGCACGAGCAACCGCAACTTCGAGGGCCGGCAGGGCAACGGCGGGCGCACGCACCTCGTGAGCCCCGCGATGGCCGCGGCCGCCGCGATCGTCGGCCGCTTCGTCGACATCCGCCGCCTCGCCTGAACCCGGAGGACCACCCGATGCAAGCCTTCACCGTGCACCAGGGGCTCGTCGCTCCGATGGACCGCGAGAACGTCGACACCGACGCGATCATCCCCAAGCAGTTCCTGAAGTCCATCCTGCGCAGCGGCTTCGGCCCCAACCTCTTCGACGAATGGCGCTACCTGGACCACGGCGAACCGGGGCAGGACATCGCCACGCGCAAGCCCAACCCCGACTTCGTGCTCAACCAGCCGCGCTACCAGGGCGCGTCGATCCTGCTCGTGCGCAAGAACTTCGGCTGCGGCTCCAGCCGCGAGCACGCGCCCTGGGCGCTGCAGCAGTACGGCTTTCGCGCGCTCATCGGGCCGAGCTTTGCCGACATCTTCTTCAACAACTGCTTCAAGAACGGCCTGCTGCCGGTGGTGCTGCCCGAGGCGCAGGTCGACGCGCTCTTCGACGACGTCGCCGCCTGCCCCGGCTACACCCTCACGGTCGACCTGCCGCGGCAGGTGATCGTCAAGCCCGACGGCAGCGAACTGTCCTTCGACGTCCAGGCCTGGCGCAAGCACTGCCTGGTCGGCGGGCTCGACGACATCGGCCTGACCCTGCGCCACGCCGACAAGATCCGCGCCTTCGAGGCGGCGCGCCTGGCGGCCAAGCCCTGGCTCGTCGGCGCCAGGGGCGGCTGAAGATATCCCTTTCGAGACGAGAAGCAGAGATGAAGATCGCAGTCCTGCCCGGCGACGGCATCGGCCCGGAGATCATCGCCGAGGCGGTGAAGGTGTTGAAGGCGCTCGAACTCGAGTTCGAGCTGGAGACGGCCGCCGTCGGCGGCACCGCCTACGACGCGCACGGCCACCCCTTGCCCGCGGCCACGCTGGCGCTGGCCAAGGCGGCCGATGCGGTGCTCTTCGGCGCCGTGGGCGACTGGAAGTACGACAAGCTCGAGCGCCAGTACCGGCCCGAGCAGGCCATCCTCGGCCTGCGCAAGGAGCTCGGCCTGTTCGCCAACTTCCGTCCGGCGATCTGTTACGAGCAGCTCACGCACGCCTCCTCGCTCAAGCCCGAGCTGGTGGCGGGGCTGGACATCCTCATCATCCGCGAGCTCACCGGCGACATCTACTTCGGCCAGCCGCGCGGGCGCCGCACCGCCGTCGACGGCCACTTCCCCGGCAGCGAGGAAGCCTTCGACACCATGCGCTACAGCAAGCCCGAGGTCGAGCGCATCGCGCACGTGGCCTTCCAGGCCGCGCGCAAGCGCAGCCGCAAGCTGACCTCGGTGGACAAGGCCAATGTGCTCGAGACCTTCCAGTTCTGGAAGGACGTCGTCATCGAGGTGCACGCGCAGTACCCGGACGTGACGCTCGAACACCTCTACGTCGACAACGCCGCCATGCAGCTGGTGCGCCAGCCCAAGGCCTTCGACGTCGTCGTCACCGGCAACCTCTTCGGCGACATCCTCTCCGACGAGGCGGCGATGCTCACCGGCAGCATCGGCATGCTGCCTTCGGCGAGCCTGGACAAGGACGGCAAGGGCCTCTACGAGCCGATCCACGGCAGCGCGCCGGACATCGCCGGCAAGGGCGTGGCCAACCCGCTCGCTACAATCCTGTCCGCCGCCATGATGCTGCGCTACACGCTCAACCAGCCCGAGGCCGCCGACCGCATCGAGTCGGCGGTCAAGGCCGTGCTCGGCGCGGGCCTGCGCACGGGCGACATCTGGAGCGAAGGCACGACGAAGGTCGGCACGCGCGCGATGGGCGACGCCGTCGTCGCGGCGATCACCGGCAAAACGATCACCACCAAGACGTAAAACGTCCCGGATCGTCTCGCCTGCAGCCCGCTCGGACCCCGGCAGACGACCCGGGGACGAGGCGAAACCCGCCAATAGGGGCCCGAATCAGGATCGGAAAGGCAAGGACGAAAAATGGCACTCGTAGGTTTGGTCGGCTGGCGCGGCATGGTCGGCTCCGTGTTGATGGAGCGCATGCAGGCCGAGGGTGACTTCGCGCTCATCGAACCGCTCTTCTTCACGACGAGCAACGTCGGCGGCGACGCGCCGGCGATGGCCAAGAACGAGAAGAAGCTAAAGGATGCGTTCGACATCGCTGCGCTTTCGCAGTGCGACATCGTCATCACCTGCCAGGGCGGCGACTACACGAACGAAGTCCACCCCAAGCTGCGCGCCGCGGGCTGGAAGGGGCACTGGATCGACGCCGCGAGCGCCCTGCGCATGCGCGACGACGCGGTGATCGTGCTCGACCCGGTCAACATGCCGGTGATCAAGAACGCGCTGGTCAAGGGCGGGCGCGAATGGATCGGCGGCAACTGCACCGTGAGCTGCATGCTGATGGGCGTCGGTGCACTCTTCAAGGCCGGGCTCGTCGAGTGGATGAGCACGCAGACCTACCAGGCCGCCAGCGGCGGCGGCGCGCAGCACATGCGCGAGCTGCTGACGCAGTTCGGCACGCTCAACGCCGAGGTCAAGGCGCTGCTGGCCGACCCCAGGAGCGCGATCCTCGAGATCGACCGCAGGATCATCGCCAGGCAGCGCGCGCTCTCGGCCGAGGAGACGGCGCAGTTCGGCGTGCCGCTGGGCGGTTCGCTCATCCCCTGGATCGACAAGGACCTGGGCGCAGGCAAGGGGCGCGAGGACGAGGGCTACGGCGTCAGCCGCGAGGAATGGAAGGGCATGGCCGAGACCAACAAGATCCTCGGCCAGGGCGCGGGCTTCGGGACGCCCGCGGTGCCGGTGGATGGCTTCTGCGTGCGCATCGGCGCCATGCGCTGCCACAGCCAGGCACTGACCTTCAAGCTGAAGAAGGACGTGCCGCTGGCCGACGTCGAAGCCATGATCGCCGCCGACAACGCCTGGGTGAAGGTGGTGCCCAACACGCGCGAGGCGACGATGAAGGAGCTCACGCCGGTGGCGGTGACGGGCACGCTGGGCATCCCGGTGGGCCGCATCCGCAAGCTGGCGATGGGCCCCGAGTACCTGGGCGCCTTCACCGTCGGCGACCAGCTTCTGTGGGGTGCTGCCGAACCGCTGCGGCGTATGCTGCGCATTCTGCTCGAGGCTTGAGGCCGCGCGGCGCCGACGAGCGTTGCCCGTTGGCAACAGGGGTGCCAAAGGGGAAGAAACAATGCATTTCCCCGGCGAACATCAGCCTTTAGGTGAGCTTGTCAGCCTATATGCTTGATGTTATTGTGATTTCCGCCGCACCTGTGGGGTCGGGGTGGCACCCGGTGGAGGGTCGCTGGAGGTCGAGGCAGCGGGTCTCGTGACGAGCGCCCGCAGGTCGCTTTGGGGGACGCCTTGGAAAAACGCTCGTTGAACGCAGCGCGCTTTGCGCGAAGTGCGGTGGCGCTGGCTGCAGCCTGCCTGCTGGGATCCTCCGCCTGGGCACTCGGCCTCGGGCGCTTGACGGTGCAGTCTGCGCTCGGCGAGCCGCTGCGCGCGGAGATCGACGTCTCCAACCTCAGCGAGGAGGAGGCGAGCACGCTGCAACTGCGCCTGGCCTCGCCCGACGCCTACCGCGCGGCGGGAATCGAGTTCAACCCGGCGCTCGCCGGCGCCCGCGTGACGCTGCAGCGTCGCGCCGACGGCCGTGCTGTGCTGCGCGTGGCCAGCGAGCGGCCCCTGGCCGAACCGTTCGTCGATGTCATCGTCGAAGCCATCTGGGCCAGCGGCCGGCTGGTGCGGGAGTACACATTGCTGCTCGACCCGCCGACACGGTCAGCCGCGCCGCCCGCGCCGGCCAGCCCGGCTCTGGCCTCGGGAACGTCCGCGCCTGCCGTTGCACCGGCGCCGCCGCCGGTCGCGGCCGCGCCGGGCGAGGCTCGGACGGCGGCCGCACCCGCGCCGGCGCGTGCACCGGCCCGCCGAACGCCTGCTGCGGCCGAGGGCGGGGACTATCTCGTGCGCCGCGGTGACACGCTCTCGGCCATCGCGGCGCGCAACGCGCCAGCCGGCGTGTCGCTCGACCAGATGCTGGTCTCGCTCTTCCGCGGCAATCCCCATGCCTTCATCGGCGAGAACATGAACCGACTGCGGGCCGGAGCGGTGCTCACCATGCCGGCGGCGGACGTGGTGCGCGGTGTCGAACAGGCTCAGGCGCGCGAACTGATCCGCACGCAAAGTGCGGATTTCGCCGCCTATCGTCAACGACTCGCCTCGGGCGTGACGACGCATGCCGAGGGTGGGCCGGCACGGCAGGCCAAGGGCACCGTTCAGGCGCGTGTCGAGGATCGGAAGCAATCGGCGGCGGCCAGTCCCGACAAGCTCACGCTCTCGCAGGGCGAGGTCAAGCCGGGTGCTCCCGAAGCGACGATCTCGCGCGAGGCCGAGCGCAAGGACAGCGCCACGCGCGTGGCCGAGCTCTCGCGCAACGTCGAGGAACTCACGCGACTGCAGAGCGGGGCGCAGGCGCCCGCGTCCGTGGCCGTGCCGGCCACTGCGGCGACGACGCCCCCAACCGCGACCACGCCTGCAGCGCCCCTGATCGCATCGGCGCCGGCCTTGCCGACGGCGCCGATCGCCGTATCGCCGGCACCGGCGCCCGCGCCCTCGGAGCCGGCCGCAGCGACATCGCCGCCGGCCACCGCACCCTCGGCGCCGGCGCCTGCGCCCACGCCGAGGGCGGCGGCCGAGGAACCCGGCTTCCTGGAGGGGCTGCTCGAGCAGCCCTGGCTGCTTCCCGCAGCCGGTGGCCTCCTGGCGCTGCTGCTGGGCCTGGCGATCTACCGAGCGCGCGCGAAGAAGGGCGGCAGCGGCGAAACCTCCTTCCTCGAGAGTCGGCTGCAACCCGATTCGTTCTTCGGCGCCAGCGGTGGCCAGCGCATCGACACGCGCGAAGGCGCTGCAGCGTCGTCCTCGTCGACCTCGTCGTCGATGAGCTATTCGCTCAGTCAACTCGACGCCATCGGCGACGTCGATCCGGTGGCCGAAGCCGACGTCTATCTCGCCTACGGGCGCGACCTGCAGGCCGAGGAGATCCTGAAAGAGGCGATGCGCGCCAATCCGCAGCGCATGGCGATCCGCACCAAGCTGCTCGAGGTCTATGCCAAGCGGCGCGACGCCAAGGGTTTCGAGCTGCTGGCGACTCAGGTGCACTCGCTGACCCAGGGCGAAGGGGAGGATTGGGCGCGCGCCCAGGAACTCGGCCGCCAGGTCGATCCCGAGAACGCGCTCTACCAGCCCGGGGGACATCCCGAGCCGGTGACGGGCGCCGGCGGCGTTGCGGTGATGGAGCCGCTGGGCGCCACCACGCAGCCGTTCGCGGCCGCGCCGCCGCCGGCGTTCACGCCGGATGCCGGCCCCGAGTCGATGCCCGGTGGCCTCGACCTCGATCTGGATCTCGCGAGCGAGTCCGGGGCGAACCCGGTCGAGACGACGCGGCCGCTGCCTGCGCGGGCCGACATCCCGATCGAGCCGACCCTGGAATTCGGACCCGTGTCCACGCTCGACGACGTGACGACGCAGCCGGCGGCGATGATGGCGACGCCGTCGATCGGCGGCGAGGCTGACATCGACTTCGATCTCGACCAGCTTTCGCTCGATGCTCCGGCACCGGCGACCTTGCCGCTGCCACGCGCCGATGTCGGCGGCCAGGGATTGGATTTCGCCGGCTTCGAGATCGGTGCACCCGAGACGACGACCGTGGCGATGGCGCGCACCGCGGTTCCGTCCGAGGCCGCCGGCGAGTCGGAAGTCGATCTGCCGATCGACGAGGACGGCGACCCGCTCGCGCGCAAGCTCGAACTGGCCGAGGAGTTCCGCCAGATCGGCGACGTCGAAGGCGCGCGCGACCTGCTCGAGGAAGTCATCGCCAAGGCCGAAGGTGTGACCCGGGCCAAGGCGCAGGCGATGCTCGAACGCCTTGCCTGAGGACGCACGCCCGGCGCCGCATTCACGCCTGGCGCTGGGCCTGAGCTATCGCGGCACGGCCTACCAGGGCTGGCAGTCGCAGCCCGGCGGCCGCACGGTGCAGGATCACCTCGAGGCCGCGCTCTCGGCCTTCGCGGCGCAGCCCGTGGCCACGCTCTGCGCCGGCCGCACCGACGCCGGCGTGCACGGCGTCAACCAGGTCGTGCACATCGACCCCCCGGTGCGGCGCGAGCCTGCCTCCTGGGTGCGCGGCGGCAACCGCTACCTGCCGGAGGACATCGCGCTGCAGTGGTGCCAGCCGGTGCCGCCCGCTTTCCATGCCCGCAACAGTGCGCGCGGACGCCGCTATCGCTTCATCGTGCTCGAGTCCCCGGTCCGGCCCGCACTCGAGGCGGGGCTGGTCGGCTGGGTGTTCCGCCCGCTCGACGCCGATGCGATGCGAGCGGCGGCAGCCCATCTGCTGGGCGAGCACGATTTCAGTTCGTTCCGCGCCGCCGCCTGCCAGGCCGCGTCGCCGGTGAAGACGCTCAGGAGCATCGAGATCGTTCGCCGCGGCGCCTACTGGCACTTCGACTTCGACGGCAACGCCTTCCTGCACCACATGGTGCGCAACATCGTCGGCTGCCTGGTCGCGGTGGGCAGCGGGCGCAAGCCGGCCTCGTGGCTGGCCGACGTGCTGGCAGCGCGTTCGCGTGACGCCGCGGCGCCGACCTTTCCGGCCGCAGGCCTGTACTTCCTCGGCCCGTACTACGATGCCGCGTTTGGCTTGCCGGTGCAGGCTCCCGCGCTCGACTGGCTGCCCTGAATGCGCACCCGAATCAAGATCTGCGGCCTCACGCGCGAGGTCGACGTCGACGCGGCGGTCGAGGCCGGCGCCGACGCGCTGGGCTTCGTGCTCTATCCGAAAAGCCCGCGCGCGGTTGCGCTTGCACGCGCCGAGGCGCTGGTGGCGCGCTTGCCGCCCTTCGTCACGCCGGTGCTGCTCTTCGTCAACGCCTCTCCGGGGGAGGTGCATGCCGCGGCGCAGGCGCTGCCGCAGGCGCTGCTGCAGTTCCATGGCGACGAGACGCCCGAGCAGTGCCAGGCCGCGGGCCGGCCCTTCCTGCGCGCCGCGCGCATGGCCCCGGGATTCGATTTGCTAGACTTCGCGCAGCGCTTTCGCGCCGCGTCGGCGCTGCTGCTGGACGCCCATGTGGACGGATACGGCGGCGGCGGAAAGGCTTTCGATTGGTCACTGATTCCACCAAGCGTTCCCTCTCCGGTCGTTTTGTCTGGTGGGTTGAAGCCGTCAAACGTGACCGAAGGGGTGCTTCGCGTCCGGCCTTTTGCCGTTGACGTGAGTTCCGGAGTCGAATCGGCCAAGGGCGTGAAGAACGCCGTGCTGATGCGGCGGTTCTGCAAGGCCGTGCGCGACGCCGACTCGGACCTCGCACGCCTTTGAACCCAAGTGGCCCGCCACCGGTGCGGGCCAGCCGTGGAAGACCCCATGACGACCCCATCCCAACCCGATGCCAAAGGGCGTTTCGGCCCCGTGCGCGGGACCTACTATGGCGGCAGCTTCGTCGCCGAGACACTGCATCACGCGCTGCAGGAACTGCAGGCGGCCTACGCGCAGTGCCGTGCCGATGCCGCCTTCGAAGCCGAGTTCCGGAACGAACTGGCGCACTTCGTCGGCCGGCCGAGCCCGGTCTACCACGCCGCGCGGCTCTCGCGCGAGGTCGGCGGCGCGCAGATCTACCTCAAGCGCGAGGATCTCAACCACACCGGCGCGCACAAGATCAACAACACCATCGGCCAGGCCCTGCTGGCGCGGCGCATGGGCAAGCCGCGCGTCATCGCCGAGACCGGCGCCGGCCAGCACGGTGTCGCCACCGCCACCATCTGCGCGCGCTACGGCCTGCAGTGCGTGGTCTACATGGGCAGCGAGGACGTGAAGCGCCAGAGCCCGAACGTCTACCGCATGCAGCTGCTGGGGGCCACGGTGGTGCCGGTGGAGTCGGGCAGCAGGACGCTCAAGGACGCGCTCAACGAGGCGCTGCGCGACTGGGTGACGAACGTCGAGGACACCTTCTACATCATCGGCACCGTCGCCGGCCCGCACCCCTACCCGATGATGGTGCGCGACTTCCAGCGCGTCATCGGCGACGAGTGCCTCGTTCAGATGCCCGAGCTTGCCGGCCGCCAGCCCGATGCGGTGGTCGCCTGCGTCGGCGGCGGCAGCAACGCGATGGGCATCTTCCACCCCTACCTCGAGCACGCGGGCACGCGGCTGATCGGCGTCGAGGCCGCGGGCCTGGGGCTGGCCAGCGGCCGCCACGCCGCGAGCATCAGCGCCGGCGCGCCCGGCGTGCTGCACGGCAACCGCACCTACCTGCTGCAGGACGACAACGGCCAGATCCGGCAGACGCACTCGATCTCCGCCGGCCTGGACTACCCCGGCGTCGGCCCCGAGCACGCCTACCTGCACGACATCGGCCGCGCCGAGTACGTCGCCATCACCGACGAGGAGGCGCTCGCCGCCTTCCACCGCCTGTGCCGCAGCGAGGGCATCATTCCCGCGCTCGAATCCAGCCACGCGGTCGCGTACGCGATGAAGCTCGCGGCGACGATGCCGCAGGACGCCATCGTTCTCGTCAACCTCTCCGGTCGCGGCGACAAGGACATCGACACCGTCGCCGGCCTGCAGGGAATCGCGCTGCCGGGTCTCGCGGCTGCCGGAGGCGCCCGATGAGCCGCATCGCCGCCACCTTGTCGGCCTTGAAGGCGCAAGGCCGCCGCGCGCTCATCCCCTACGTCACCACCGGCGATCCCTATGCCGACATCACGCCCGAGCTGATGCACGCGCTGGTGGCCGGCGGCGCCGACATCGTCGAGCTCGGCGTGCCCTTCAGCGATCCGATGGCCGACGGCCCGGTGATCCAGCAGGCCGGCCAGCGCGCGCTGGCTCGCGGCATCGGGCTGCCGCAGGTGCTGGACGCGGTGCGCACGTTCCGCGCGCGCGACGCGAGGACTCCGGTCGTGCTGATGGGCTATGCGAACCCGATCGAGCGCTTCGACGGGCGTCACGGCGAGGGGGCTTTCGTCGCCGCCGCGGCGGACGCGGGCGTCGACGGGCTGCTGGTCGTCGACTATCCGCCCGAGGAATGCCGCGCCTTCGCCGAGCGCATGCGTGCGGCCGGGCTGGACCTGATCTTCCTGCTCGCGCCGACCTCGACCGAGGCGCGCATGCGCGAAGTCGCCGAGGTGGCCAGCGGCTACGTGTACTATGTCTCGCTGAAGGGCGTGACGGGCGCCGGTCACCTGGATGTCGATGCGGTGGCGCGGATGCTGCCGCGCATCCGGCAGCACGTGGCGCTGCCGGTGGGCGTGGGCTTCGGCATTCGCGACGCGGCCGACGCGAAAGCGGTGGGCCGGGTCGCGGACGCGGTGATCATCGGCTCGCGCCTGGTGCAGATGCTGCAGCCGCTGGTGCGCGAACAGGTGGCGCCAACGGCCCGGGCCTTCATGGCCGGGATCCGGCAGGCGCTGGACGAATTGCCCAAGGAGGACGACGTATGAGCTGGCTCGAGAAGCTGCTGCCGCCCAAGATCCAGCCCACCGACCCGAGCGAGCGCCGCACGGTGCCCGAGGGCCTGTGGATCAAGTGCCCCGAGTGCGAGACGGTGCTCTACAAGACCGATCTCGAGCAGAACCTCAACGTCTGCCCGAAGTGCGCGCACCATCACCGAATCGGCGCGCGCGCACGGCTCGACGCCTTCCTCGACGCCGAAGGGCGCTACGAGGTCGGGCAGGAGGTGCTGCCGACCGACCCGCTGAAGTTTCGCGACAGCAAGAAGTACCCCGAGCGGCTGAAGGCGGCGCTGGAGGCCACCGGCGAGACCGACGCGCTGGTCGTCCTCGGCGGCGCGGTGATGAGCGTGCCGGTCGTCGCCGCCTGCTTCGAGTTCGACTTCATGGGCGGCTCGATGGGCTCGGTGGTGGGCGAGCGCTTCGTGCGCGGCGTCGAGACGGCGATCGAGCAGAAGGTGCCCTTCGTCAGCTTCGCCGCCACCGGCGGCGCGCGCATGCAGGAAGGGCTCTTCAGCCTGCTGCAGATGGCCAAGACCAACGCCGCGCTGACACAGCTGGCGAAGGCGAAGCTGCCCTACGTCAGCGTGCTCACCGACCCGACGATGGGCGGCGTCTCGGCCAGCTTCGCCTTCATGGGCGACCTGGTGATCGCCGAGCCCAAGGCCCTGATCGGATTCGCCGGGCCGCGCGTGATCGAGAACACCGTGCGCGAGAAGCTGCCCGAGGGCTTCCAGCGCGCCGAGTTCCTGCTCGGCAAGGGGGCTCTGGACATGATCGTCGATCGCCGCCAGCTCCGTGGCACGATTGCGCGCGCCCTCGCGATGCTGCAGCGCCAGAGTGCCGACGCGCTCGCATGAGCCTGCCCGGCGCCGCGCAGCCGGGCCCGCGCGGGCCCGGTTTGCCGTGCGGCGCCGACGCGCGACCACCCCCCTGAACATGGCCTCGCCGACGACGCTCGAGGGCTGGCTCGTCCACTGCGAGCGACTCCACCACAAGCCGAAGGACCGGCCGCTGGACGAGCTGCGCGCGCTGCGCGATCGCCTCGGCCTGCGCTTCGACTGCCCGGTGATCGTCGTCGCCGGCACCAACGGCAAGGGTTCGAGCTGCGCGATGCTGGAAGCGATCGCGCGCGCGGCGGGCTACCGCGTCGGCGTCTACAGCAAGCCGCATCTGGTGCGCTTCGAGGAGCGCTGCCGCATCGACGGCCAGCCGATCGACGGTGCCGCACTGCTGCCGCACTTCGAGGCGGTGGAGGCTGCGCGCGGCGAGCTGCCGCTGACCTGGTTCGAGTTCACGACCTTCGTCATCCTGCGCGCGCTCGCCGGCGCCGGGCTCGACTTCGCGGTGCTCGAGGTCGGCCTGGGCGGCCGGCTGGACGCCGTCAACGTCATCGACGCCGACTGCGTGCTGCTCACCAGCATCGACCTCGACCACATCGAAACGCTCGGCAACAACCGCGAGGCCATCGGCCTGGAGAAGGCGCACGTGATGCGCTCGGGGCGCCCGGCCATCGTCGCCGACCCGCAGCCGCCGCAGAGCGTGCTCGACCACGGCACGCGCATCGGCGCGGACCTCTGGCTCGTCGGACGCGACTTCACCCATGCCGGCGATCGCCAGCAGTGGACCTGGGGCGGTCGCCAGCAGCGCTATGCGGGGCTGGGCTATCCGGCGCTGCGCGGCGCCAACCAGTTGCTCAACGCCGCGGGCGTGCTCGCGGCCTTCGAGGCGCTGCGCCTGCGCCTGCCGATCCCGGCGCAGGCGGTGCGCACGGGCCTCGCCGTCGTCGACCTGCCCGGGCGCTTCCAGGTCGTTCCCGGGCAGCCGACGCTGGTGCTCGACGTATCGCACAACATGCAGTCGGTGTCGGTGCTGGCCGCCAACCTGAAGGCCATGGGCGGCTTCCACAAGCACACCTTCGCGGTCTTCGGCGCAATGCGCGACAAGCAGCTGGCGCCGATGATCGAGCGCATGCGCCGGCTCGTCGACCACTGGTACTTGTGCGCGCTGCCCACCGAACGCGCTGCCTCCCCGGCCGAGCTCGGCGCGCTTGCCGGTGAGTCGCCGCACAGCACGCACGAGAGTCCCGCTGCCGCGCTGCGGGCGGCGCTGGCGGCGGCGGAAGCGGCCGATAGAATCGTCGTCTTCGGCTCCTTCCACACCGTTGGTGGCGTGCTGAAGGACGGCCTGCCGAGGCTGTCCGCACCGCACCTGGGTTGAGCGGCTCCGGGGCCGCCCGTGCCCCCGCTTCCCTATGGCCTCGCCCTCGATTCTCAAGCGCAAAGACGCCCGGTCCCCGGGACGGCCGACCGCCGACCCGCTGACCGAGGAGGCCGGGCCGGTGCAGCAGGCACGCGTCCAGGCGCGCCGGCGGCTGATCGGCGCCGTCGTGCTGCTGGTCATCGGTGTCATCGCCTTCCCGTTGCTGTTCGAGACGCAACCACGTCCGCTTCCGGGCGCGGTGCCGATCGAGATGCCGGCGGCGAAACCGACGCCGACGCCGACGCCGACGCCGACGCCGATGCCGATGCCGACGCCGACGCCGACGCCGACGGAGTCCGCGCCCGAATTGCCGCGTGCGGACGCGGTCGCCTCTGCCGCTGCCGGGGCGCCG
>JAIXKR010000169.1 GCA_026932235.1 Burkholderiales bacterium | reverse complement strand
TGGAGCCGGCCTTGGCGATGGAGTCGTAGTCCATCGTGCAGTCCATCATCAGCGCAGCCGGCAGGACCGGTGCCGAGGAGCCGCCGGGGATCACCGCCTTCAAGGCCCCGCCCTTGACGCCGCCGGCAAGCTCGAGCAGCTTCGGGAACGGCGTTCCCAGCGGCACCTCGAAGTTGCCCGGCGCATTGACGTCGCCGACGACCGAATAGATCTTGGTGCCGCCGTTGTTGGGCTTGCCGCAGTCGAGGTAGGCCTGGCCGCCGTTGCGGATGATCCATGGCACCGCGGCAAAGGTCTCGGTGTTGTTGATCGTCGTCGGCTTGCCGTAAAGGCCGAAGCTCGCGGGGAACGGCGGCTTGAAGCGCGGCTGACCCTTCTTGCCCTCGATCGACTCGAGCAGCGCGGTCTCCTCGCCGCAGATGTAGGCGCCGAAGCCGTGGTGCGCGTGCAGCTGGAAGCTGAACTCGCTGCCGAGGATGTTCTCGCCGAGGAAGCCCGCCGCGCGCGCCTCCTCGAGCGCCTCCTCGAAGCGCTGGTAGATCTCGAAGATCTCGCCGTGGATGTAGTTGTAGGCGGTTTTCACCCCCATCGCGTAGGCGCCGATCGCCATGCCTTCGATGACGATGTGCGGGTTGTAGCGCAGGATGTCGCGGTCCTTGCAGGTCCCGGGCTCGCCTTCGTCGGAATTGCAGACGAGGTACTTCGGCCCCGCGAACTGGCGCGGCATGAAGCTCCACTTCAGGCCAGTCGGAAAGCCCGCGCCGCCGCGCCCGCGCAGACCGCTGGCCTTGACCTCGGCGAGCACCTCGTCGGGCGTCATTCCCGCGCCGCCGTCCTTGCCGAGGATCTTCTTCAGCGCCTCGTAGCCGCCGCGCGCGACGTAATCGGCCAGGCGCCAGTTGCGGCCGTCGAGCCCGGCGTAGATCTGTGGATTGATGTGCCGGCCGTGGAAGCAGGTCTCGAGGCCGCTGGCCTTGAACTTCGAGAGGTCGAGCGTGCTCACCTTGGTCACCCCTGGGCCTTCTTCAGCGTCTCGAGCAATTCGTCCAGACGCTCGGGGCTCATGAAGCTGAGCATCTCGCGGTCGTTGACGAGCATCACCGGCGCGTCGGCGCAGGCGCCCAGGCACTCGCAGGGCTGCACCGTGAACTGCCCGTCCGACGTCGTGCCGTAGGGCTCGACCCCGAGGCGGTCGCAGACATGCTCCAGCGCCTTGAGGCCACCGCGCAGCTGGCACGGAAGGTTGGTGCAGACGCTGAGCTTGAAGCGCCCCACCGGGTGCTGGTTGTACATGTTGTAGAAGCTCGTCACCTCATGCACCGCGATCGGCGGCATGCCGAGGTATTCGGCGACGGCCTCCTCGGCCTCGGACGAGACATGGCCCTGCTCGTGCTGCACGATGGCCAGGCAGGCCATCACGGCCGACTGCCTCTGGTCGGCGGGGTATTTGGCGACTTCCTTGGCGAAGCGCTGCAACGTGGCGTCGGAAAAATTCATCGGTCAATCTCGCCGAAGACGATGTCCATGGTGCCGATGATCGCCACCGCGTCCGAGATCATGTGCCCGCGCGTGAGCTCGTCGAAGGCCGCCAGGTGCGCGAAGCCTGGCGCCCGGATCTTCATGCGATAGGGCTTGTTCGCGCCGTCGCTGATCAGGTAGATGCCGAACTCGCCCTTGGGGTGTTCGACCGCCGCATAGGTCTCGCCCTCGGGCACGTGCATGCCCTCGGAGAAGAGCTTGAAGTGGTGGATCAGCTCCTCCATGCCGGTCTTCATGTCCACGCGCGAGGGCGGCGCCACCTTGTGGTTGTCGGTGATCACCGGGCCGGGGTTCCTGCGCAGCCAGTCGATGCACTGCTGGATGATGCGGTTGGCCTCGCGCATCTCGTGCACACGCACGAGATAGCGGTCGTAGGTGTCGCCGTTGCTGCCCAGCGGCACGTCGAAGTCCATGTCGGCGTAGACCTCGTAGGGCTGGTGCTTGCGCAGGTCCCAGGCGACGCCGCTGCCGCGCAGCATCGGCCCGGTGAGGCCGAGGTTGAGCGCGCGCTCGGGGCTGACGACGCCGATGCCCACCGTGCGCTGCTTCCAGATGCGGTTGTCGGTGAGCAGCGTCTCGTAGTCGTCGACGTTCTTCGGGAAGCGACGGCAGAAGTCCTCGATGAAGTCCAGCAGGCTGCCCTGGCGGTTCTCGTTGAGCGCCTTGATCGCCTTCTCGTTGCGGATGCGGCTGGCCTGATACTGCGTCATCGAGTCCGGCAGGTCGCGGTAGACGCCGCCGGGGCGGAAGTAGGCCGCGTGCATGCGCGCGCCCGACACCGCCTCGTACATGTCGAGGATGTCCTCGCGCTCGCGGAAGCAGTAGATGAGCATGTTCATCGCGCCGCAGTCCATCCCGTGCGCGCCCAGCCACAGCAGGTGGTTGAGCAGCCGCGTGAGCTCGGCGAACAGGACGCGGATGTACTGCGCGCGGATCGGCACCTCGATGCCCAGCAGCCGCTCCACCGCCAGGCAGTAGGCGTGCTCGTTGCACATCATCGAGACGTAGTCCAGGCGGTCCATGTAGGGCAGCGCCTGCAGGAAGGTCTTGGTCTCGGCGAGCTTCTCGGTGCCGCGATGCAGCAGGCCGACGTGCGGGTCGGCGCGCTGGATGACCTCGCCGTCCAGCTCGAGCACCAGCCGCAGCACGCCGTGCGCCGCCGGATGCTGCGGCCCGAAGTTGAGTGTGTAGTTCTTGATCTCGGCCATGGTCTCAGTGGAGTCCGCCGTAGTTGTCCTCGCGCACGACGCGCGGCGTGTTCTCGCGCGGCTCGATCGTCACCGGCTGGTAGATCACGCGCATCTGCTCGGCGTCGTAGCGCATCTCGACGTGGCCGCTGACCGGGAAGTCCTTGCGCATCGGGTGCCCGATGAAACCGTAGTCCGTGAGGATGCGGCGCAGGTCCTCGTGCCCCTCGAAGACGATGCCGAAGAGGTCGAAGGCCTCGCGCTCGAACCAGTTGGCGGCGCTCCAGATTCCCGTCATCGAGGCGACCGCGGGCAGGTCATCGTCGAGGGCGAAGACCTTCAGCCGCAGGCGCCAGTTGTGCGTCACCGAGAGCAGGTG
Source organism: Burkholderiales bacterium (assembly GCA_026932235.1). Lineage (GTDB taxonomy): Bacteria > Pseudomonadota > Gammaproteobacteria > Burkholderiales > Burkholderiaceae_C > Rubrivivax. Next base: position 1,369 of record JAIXKR010000169.1, on the reverse strand, counting down.
CGTGACGACGCAGAAGCGCGGCCCTTCCCAGGGCCGGTTGCGGTAGTCGGCGTAGTCGACCCCGCACAGGTCGATGAGCTGCTCGAAGCGCAGCGAGGGCTCGTCGCGCAGGGCAAGCGCCACCTGCGGATAGCGATCGGCGCCCACGGTGAGGGTGATCTCGCCGCGCGCGCGCTCGAGGCTCTTGACGGCGTCGCCGAGCACCGCTTCCAGCGCCGCCTGCAGGGTGTCGAGTCGTTGGCTCATGGGGTTGGGCTCGATGGGGACTCAGGCGCGCGCGATGGTGTTCTCGCGCCGGATCTTGGCCTGCAGTTGCAGGATGCCGTAGAGCAGCGCCTCGGCCGTGGGCGGACAGCCCGGCACGTAGACGTCCACCGGCACCACGCGGTCGCAGCCGCGCACCACCGAATAGCTGTAGTGGTAGTAGCCACCGCCGTTGGCGCAGGAGCCCATGCTCAGCACCCAGCGCGGTTCGGCCATCTGGTCGTAGACCTTGCGCAGCGCCGGCGCCATCTTGTTGCACAGCGTGCCGGCGACGATCATCAGGTCGCTCTGGCGCGGGCTCGGCCGGAACAGCATGCCGAAGCGGTCGATGTCGTAGCGCGCCGCACCCGCGTGCATCATCTCCACCGCGCAGCAGGCCAGGCCGAAGGTCATCGGCCACAGCGAGCCGGTCTTGGACCAGTTGATCAGCTTGTCGACCGAGGTCGTGACGAAGCCTTCCTTGAGAACGCCTTCGATGCCCATGGGGTGTCAGCTCCGGATGTCCTGTGCGTCGGTGCGCTTCATGCCTTCACTCCCATTGCAGCGCGCCCTTCTTCCACTCGTAGACGAAGCCCACGACGAGGATGCCCAGGAAGGCCATCATCGCCCAGAAGCCCGGCGCGCCGATGTCGCGCAGCGACACCGCCCAGGGGAAGAGGAAGGCGATCTCGAGGTCGAAGAGGATGAAGAGGATGGCCACCAGGTAGTAGCGCACGTCGAACTTCATGCGCGCGTCGTCGAAGGCCTCGAAGCCGCATTCGTAGGGACTGTTCTTCTGCGCATCGGGGCGGTTGGGGCCGAAGACGTAGCCGATCAGCTGCGGCGCCACACCGACCGCGACGCCGACCAGGATGAAGAGGATCACGGGCACGTAGGGTTGCAGGTCCATGTCGTCGTCAGCGCTCAGTCAGGTCCAGTCCGGTCGTAAAAAAGCGCGCCATCCGCGGTCAGGAGGATGACCACGCAAGGCGCGCCCGACAGCCCATTCAAGCCGGTGCCGTGCTGCGTTCGGGCCCTTGCCGCGAGCTGCGCGCGACTCGGGAGCTCATCGCTGGTGCCGACGGCGAGACTCGAACTCGCACAGCTTTCGCCACTACCCCCTCAA
>JAIXKR010000022.1 GCA_026932235.1 Burkholderiales bacterium | reverse complement strand
CGTTGCCGATGAAGCGGTAGCCGCCGCCGACGCCGCGCACCGACTCGACGATGCGTGCGCGCACCAGCTCCGACAACACCTTGGCGAGGTGGTGCGCCGATTCGCCGTACTTCTCGGCGATCTCGCTGGCGGGGATGTGCTCGTCGGGGCGGGCGGCGAACTCGAGCACGCTGTAGAGCGCCAGCAGCGTGTTCTTCTGCAGCTTCATGCCGCGCGCTCCTCGTCGTCGACGCCCCGGCCCTCGAGCGGGTATGCGCTCAGGTCCATCTCGAGCGGCAGCAGGTGGCCCGCGCGCATGCCTTGGCTGCGGAAGAAGGACTGCAGCAGCGAATTGCTGCTCGACGTCATCGTGCGCAGGGTGTGCACGCCCTCGCGGCGAAAGCGTGCCACCAGATCGGCCAGCATGCGCGCGCCGATGCCGAGCTGGCGCGCACTGGGCATGACGTCGATGGCGAACACCCAGCCGCAGGGCGGCGCACCGAACTCCCAGTCGCGCACCTCGCCGATGACGAAGCCGCACACCTGTTCGTCCAGCGTGGCGACGAGGAACTGGCGCTGTCCTTGCCCGTAGTTGCCGTAGCGCTTGAACACGCGCTGCCAGTATGCGGCCTTGTGCAGTCCGGTGACGGTGGCATCCAGCGCGATGACGGCGGCCATGTCGCTGGCCCTCACGGTACGCACGCGCAGCACCGGCTCGGCGCCCGCGGGCGCCGCGGACTTGCGCGCACGCGCGCGCGGTCGGGTCGGCTCGGGATTCATCGCTTCCAAGGCTTGCGGGCGACTCGTGCAAGCATGCCCAGCATGTCAACGGTATTCGGGTACCGGAATGATCCAAATCACAAGTATCCGAGATTCCGGAGGATTTCCCGCGCAAGCTCACCGGCGCCTGCGTCCGAGGCCCTCGCGACGCGCTAGGCTGTCGCTCGACGTGAGCACGACATGAGCGGACCGAACCCAACGCCTCCCGACGCCCCGGCGCCCGCGACGCTGGACGGTGACGGTTGCTGGCGGCTGGACCTGCGCGGCCTGCCGCCGCCGCAGCCGATGGTGACGATCCTGCGGCACCTGGAGCAGCACGCCGACGACGGAAGGGCGCTGCTCGTGCGGCTGGAGCGCGACCCGGTGATGCTCTACCCCGAACTGGCCGAGCGCGGCTGGTGCGCCGAAACCCTGAGCGATGAGCCCGGCGACGTACGCCTGCGGCTGCAACGCGCATGAAACCCGCCGACACGCCGCCGGCTGCAGCCAAGCCCACGGTGACCAAGCCCGCCGCGGCAAAGCGCCCGGCCCTGGGCGGCGCCTTCCTGCCGGGCGCCGCCGGGCGGCTGCTGCCGGCGTCGGTGCCCTTTCGCTACTTCGGCGCCGCGGCCGTCTTCCATCTCGGCGCGTGGCTGGTCGTGCTGCTGACCGCCGCCGACTGGCCGGCATGGCGCGGCGGCCTGGGCTGGCCGCTGGCGGCGCTGCACCTGGTGACGCTGGGAACGCTTGCCGCCAGCGCCATCGGCGTCAGTCTGCAGCTCCTGCCGGTGGCGACCAAGCAGGTCGTGCGCTGGCCGGCGCTGCTGTCGGCGATCTGGTGGCTCTACGTCCCCGCGGTCGCCGTGCTCGTCGCCGGCATGGGACTGGCGCGGCCCGACTGGCTCGCGTCCGGCGCGACCGCGGTGATCGCGGTGCTCGTCGTCTTCGCCGTCATGCTGGGCCTGAACCTGCGCGCCGGCGGCAGCATGGCCGGGGTCGTGCTGCATGGCCTCGGCGCCGTCGTCGCGCTGGTGCTGGTGCTGCTGAGCGCGGCGGCGCTGGTGGCGCTGTGGATCGGCCGCCCCTTCTTCGATCACGGCGCGGCGCGTCAACTGCATCTGACCGCGGGCGTCTTCGGCTTCATGGGGCTGCTGGCCTTCGGCCTCTCGTTCGTGCTGCTGCCGATGTTCACGCTCGGCCGCGTTCCCGGCGACCGCCAGCAGATGCAGGCCGGCGCCGCGGCCCTCGCCGCAGTGGTGCTGGCAATCGCTGCGGCCTTCGTTCCGGCGGCCTCGCTGCCGCTGCGCGCGGCGGCGCTGGCCGTGGGCGCGCTGGCGTTCGGGCTGCACCTGAAGCTCATGCGCGGCGTCTTCGGCAGCGCGATGCGCAAGGACCTCGGGCCGAGCGGCCGGCTGATGAAGGCCGGCTGGGCGTGCCTGGCGCTCGCGCTCCCCGCGGGCGCGGTCGCGCTGGCGAGCGACGCCGGATCGGTCTGGGGCACGCTCTTCGGCCTGGTCGCGGTCGCCGGCTGGCTGCTGAGCTTCCTCTTCGGCGTGCTGCAGCGCATCCTGCCGTTCCTGGCTTCGATGCACGCGGGCCAGAAGCTCAAGCGCGGGCCCACGCCTTCGGCGCTGACGCTGGAGCGCCCGCTGCTCTGGCACGCCATCGCCCACGGCCTCGCGCTGCTGCTCCTGGCCGCGGGCCTGCTGCTCGCGTCGGCGCCCGTGGTGCGCCTGGCGGGCCTGGCCGGAAGCGTCGGCGCGCTCGCCTTCCTCGTCTTCTTCGCGGGGCTGCTGCGGCGCCTGGCGCGGGCCATGGCCGAGCCGCCGAAATGAGAGGGGTCAAAGAACGCGGCGCATTCCCCTCACACAATGGGGTCATCGAGAGTCAACCTTCAGGACCGATCCCATGACCTTCATGCGCCAGGTTTCGCGCCAGCTCGACGACGACCACCGCAACAGCATCGCGCTGCTCGACCGCGTGAGCAACGCACTCGCCAGCGGCGACGCCGCCGCGCTGGACGGCCTTGCCTCCTCCCTGGTGCGTCAGCTCGAGCACGAGATCGGCCACCACTTCGGCTTCGAGGAAGGCGAGCTCTTCCCTCGCATGATGGAAGCGGGGGACGGCGAGCTCGCCTCGCTGCTGGCCGAGGAGCACGGCACCATCCGCATGGTCGCCGAGGAATTGCTGCCGCTGGCCGAGCAGCTCGCGGCGGGAAAGCTCAGCGACGGCCAGCGGCCGACGCTGGTGCGCCTCACGAAGGAACTCGTCGAGCGCCAGGTGGCGCATATCCAGAAGGAGACGATGGCGCTCCTGCCCCTGCTCGAGGACATGCTGGACGACGAGACGGACCGCGAGCTCGCCTTCGTCTACGCCTCGGGCGCGTAGGCCGCCGGCCTCGCGGAGCGGGACGCACCCGTTCGACACGACCTCCCCCAACCCCCAAGGAGACTGCTCCATGGCCCAGCCCGCTGCCGATGCCGACAAGGTCACCATCCGTCCGCTGCAAAGCAGCGACCTCGAGACGGTGGTCGCGATGGACGCCGTCTTCGAGGGCCGAACGCGGCGCGACTACATCGAGACGCGGCTGCGCGCGGCGCAGCAGCAGCCCGAGCGCCACGCGCAGTTCGGCGCCATCTGCAACAACGAACTCGCCGGCTACATGACGGCACGACTGGTGAGCGGCGACTTCGGCCAGCGCCAGGCCTCGCTGCGCATCGAGCTCATGGGGCTGCGCCCGGAGCTCGCGCGCGCGGGCGTCGGCCGGCGCCTGTTCGAGGCGCTGCAGGGCTGGGGCCAGCGCCGCGGCGCGGTCGAGGCGCGCACCGTGGCCTCGTGGAAGCGCAGCGGCCTGCTCGCCTGGTTCGCGGCGATGGGTTTCGAGCTCACGAACAGCCTCGTCCTCGAAGGCCGCGTCGGCAACAGCGCGCTCTATGGCGAGCGCGACGGCCCCTTGTCGATCGAGCCCGGCGCGGGCCCCGGGCGCGAGGTCGACTTCGGCCGTGCCGAGGCCAACGACCAGGAGCGCTTCGCGCGCCACGGCGCGGACGTGCGCGCGATGACCACGGCCGATCTCGACGCCGTCGTGCGCATCGACCGCGAGCAGACCGGCGGCGAGCGGCGCGAAGATCTCGCGGCGCGCCTGGCGGAGGCCGAGCGCGACCGCGCCATCCGCGCCTCGCTGTGCGCGCACTGCGACGGCACCGTGGTCGGCTACCTGATGGCGCGCGTCGACCTGGGCGACTTTGGCCGCCCCGAGCCGGTGGCCGTCATCGACACCCTGGGCGTCGACGCCGCCTACGCGCACCGCGGCATCGGTCGCGCGCTGATGGCACAGCTCTTCGCCAACCTGGGCGCGCTGCGCGTGGATGCGGTCGAAACGTCGGTGCAGCTGACGCAGACGGCGCTGCTGGGCTTCCTCGTCGCCTGCGGCTTCGGCAACTCGCCACGCCTGGCGTTCCGGCGCGCGCTTTGACGCTGCCGCGCGCGGGCAGCGGCCGCTCTCAGACCCCGGCCTTCCCCAGCGCGTCCTGCAGCGTGCGCGCGCCGACGATGAGCTCCAGCACTTCGCTCGCGCCCTCGTAGATGCGCAGGGCGCGGATCTCGCGGTAGAGGCGCTCGACCACCGAGCCGTGCACGACGCCCAGGCCGCCGAAGAGCTGCACCGCGCCGTCGATCACCTTCTGCGCGGCTTCGGTGGCGTAGAGCTTGGCCATCGAGGCCTCGCGCGTGACGCG
>JAIXKR010000071.1 GCA_026932235.1 Burkholderiales bacterium | reverse complement strand
CGGCGCGTTGGCGTAGGGCAGGGCGGTGGTGACGAAGAGCTTGCGGGTCATGGCGGCGCCGTCGGGGGCAGGGGCGCGATTCTAGGGCGCAGACCCCACTGGCATCCCGGCCGCAGCCCATTCGCTAGACTGCCCGCAAGTCGCTGCGCTGCCGCGTGCCGGGTGCCGCGTCTCCCGCGCCTTCTCCCCCCTCCCTCCATTGCAGACCAGGTCCTCACTCCCCATGTCCACCGTCACCGAAGCTGCCCTGACCGAAGCGCTCCGATCCGTTCGCGACCCGCAGACCGGCGTGGACTACGTCTCCTCGCGCCAGATCGAGAACCTGCGCATCGAAGGCGACGACGTCGCCTTCGACGTCGTGCTGGGCTATCCCGCGCGCAGCCAGCATCCGGCGCTGCGCAAGGCCCTGGTTGCCGCGGCGCGCTCGGTGCCGGGGGTCGACAACGTCAGCGTCAACCTGACGACGCGCATCGTCGCGCACGCGGTGCAGCGCGGCGTGCAGCTGCTTCCCAAGGTGAAGAACATCGTCGCCGTCGCCTCCGGCAAGGGCGGCGTGGGCAAGAGCACGACGACCGTCAACCTGGCGCTGGCGCTGGCTGCCGAAGGGGCCAGCGTCGGCATCCTCGATGCGGACATCTACGGCCCGAGCCAGCCGATGATGATGGGCATCGAAGGCCGCCCGGCGAGCCCCGACGGCAAGAGCATGGAGCCGCTCGAGAACTACGGCGTGCAGGTGATGTCGATCGGCTTTCTGGTGGAACCCGACCAGGCCATGATCTGGCGCGGCCCCATGGCCACGCAGGCGCTGGATCAGCTGCTGCACCAGACGCAGTGGCGCGAGCTCGACTACCTGCTCGTCGACATGCCGCCGGGCACCGGCGACATCGCGCTCTCGCTCAGCCAGCGCGTGCCGCTCACCGGTGCGGTCATCGTCACCACGCCGCAGGACATCGCGCTGCTGGACGCGAAGAAGGGTCTGAAGATGTTCGAGAAGGTGGGCGTCCCCATTCTGGGCATCGTCGAGAACATGGCCGTCTACTGCTGCCCCAACTGCGGCCACACCGAGCACATCTTCGGCGCCGAGGGCGGCCGCCGCATGGCCGAGCAGTATGCCGTCGACTACCTCGGCGCGCTGCCGCTGAACATGCAGATCCGGGTTCAGGCCGACGGCGGCAAGCCCAGCGTCGTCGCCGATCCCGAGGGCGAGATCGCCGCCATCTACAGGTCGGTGGCGCGCCAGGTGGCGGTGAAGATCGCGCTCAAGGGCAAGGACTACACGGGCAAGTTCCCGACGATCGCGGTGAGTCAGTCGACGTGAAGCCCGCGCGGCGCCGCACGCTCGCCACCGACCGGAGGCGGCACGGGATCGATTCCGAACAGCTCGCGCAGCGCCTCGCGGTAAGCGTCGGCGCCGATGGCGCCGACGTCCTCGTGCACCGCGCCTTCGACGAGAACGAAGCGCTTGGGCTCGCGCGCGCGTTCGTAGAGGGCGCGCCCGAGCGCGGGGTCGATCATGCTGTCCGCCGCCGCGTGCACGATCAACACCGGCGAACCCACATCGGCGATGCGCGCGGCGCCGTCCAGCGTCTGCGTGACCAGCGCACGCACCGGAAGCCAGCCCCAGCGCGTGCTCTTCAGCACGTCGATCGCCGAGGTGAAGCCGCCCTCGACGATGAGCCCGGACTCGTCGTCCACTTCCTGCGCCAGGCGCACGGCGACGGCGCCGCCCAGCGAATGGCCGAAGATGAAGCGCCGCGCCTGCGGGTGGCGCCGCGCGAGCCAGCGCCAGGCCGCGTGCGCGTCCTCGGCGGCCAGGGTTTCCGAAGGCATCCAGTCGCTGCTGCGCCCGAAACCGCGATAGTCGATCGCCAGCACCGAGAAGCCCAGCGCGTGCAATTGCCGCATGCGCGGGGCGCTGGCACGGACGTCCCAGCGTACGCCGTGCAGGAAGAGCAGCACCGGTGCCGACGCCTCCTCACGCGCCAGCCATAGTCCGTGCAGGTTCACGACCTGCCCGCGCTGCTCCGGATGCTCGGAAACGAAGTCGATCCACGCATCCTGCATTCCCGCGGCCGCGGCCACGCCCGGCGCCCAGGCCTGGCGCGTGGTGAGGAAAATCCAGCGCCGCTGCTCGTAGTCGACCACCGCGCAACCCTGCAGCGCAGCGGCGAGCGCAAGCGCAAGCATGCGCGCGCGGTGTTTCCGCTTCCTGGTACAACGAAGATGCATTATCATGCGTTCATCGCTTGACCGATGATTCGTTTGTGTCCGAGAGCAGCATTTTGATGCAGGCCGAGGTGTCGCCCCAAGCGGTGGGCGACGAGGCTTCGATCAGCGAGAAGAACCCCTTCCTGGTCGCGCTGGGCGAGCGCGTGCGCGCGCTGCGTGCACGCCGCGGCATGACGCGCAAGGCCGTCGCGCTGGCCGCGGATGTTTCGGAGCGGCATCTCGCCAACCTCGAATACGGGCTGGGCAACGCCTCCATCCTCGTGCTGCTGCAGGTGGCCAAGGCCTTGCACTGCTCGCTGGCCGAACTGACGGGCGACGTGACGACGTCCAACCCCGAATGGCTGCTGATCCGCGAGCTGCTCGAAGGTCGCGATGAACCCACGCTGCGCCGCGCCCGCGTGGCCATCGGGCAGATGTTGGGCACCGGCGGTGCCAATGCGGCCGATCCGGCGCTGCGCAGTACGCGCGTGGCGCTGGTGGGGCTGCGCGGCGCGGGCAAGAGCACGCTCGGGCGCATGCTCGCCAACGACCTCGGCTACCCCTTCGTCGAGCTCAGCCACGAGATCGAGCAGTTCGCCGGCTGCAGCGTGAGCGAGATCCAGGCGCTCTACGGCGTCAACGCCTACCGCCGCTACGAGCGCCGCGCGCTCGAGGAGGCGATCCAGATCTATCCCGAAGCCGTCATCGCCACGCCGGGCGGCCTCGTCTCCGATGCCGCCACCTTCAACCTGCTGCTGGCGCACTGCACCACGGTCTGGCTGCACGCGGCGCCCGAGGATCACATGCGCCGCGTGCGCGCGCAGGGCGACCTGCGGCCGATCGCTGCCAGTGCCGAGGCCATGGACGATCTGCGCCGCATCCTCGCCGGCCGCGCGGCCTTCTACTCGAAGGCCGAGTTCCGGCAGGACACCAGCGCGCAGCCGCTGCAGGCGACTTTCGAGGCCTTGCGCAAGCTGGTGCGCGAGGCGTTGGGGCTGGCGGTCTGAGCCGCCGCCGGCGACCGGCTCACTCGCGCACCACGGTGACGCTGCAGTTGGCCCTGGCGACGACCTCCGAGCTGACGCTGCCGAAGTGCCGGCGCAGCGCGGAGGCGCCGCGCGCGCCCATGACGATGTGATCGGCCTGCGCGCGCGCGGCGAAGTCGATGATCGCCGCCGCGGGTTCGGGCGCCTCGAGCACGTGAACGCTCACCCGTCCCTCGTCGAGCGCCAGGCTTTGCAGCAGCGGCCGCACCCAGTGCCTGAGCGCCACGCGCTGCCTGACGTGGCGACTGCGGCCTTGTTCGTCCAGGCGCGAGTCCGTCGCCAGGCGGCTGCTGCGCAGCACGCTGACGCACACCAGGCGTGCGCCGGGTTCGGTGAGCACGATGCGGCGTACCGTCTCGCGCAGGTGCTCGAGCAGGCCGCTGCCGGCGTTCTCGACGTCGATCGCGGCGACGACGATCGGGCTCCTCCTCAGGCGGCTGGCCGCTGCGGGACTCGCGCGAGTTCGCGGCACCTCCTCGTTGAGGCTGTGCAGGCGGCGCTTGAGCCGCCGCCAGCGGCTGTCCACCCGGCCCTTGGCGGCGCGCGCGGTGAGCGCCACCTGCGCGGGGAAGCGCAGCGCCAGCGCCATCTGCGCGCCGGTCTGCAGGCGCTGCACGGGATCGACCTCGAGCCCGTGAAGGATGACCTCCTGCAACCAGGGCGGGCAGTCGGGGCGAAGCCGCACCGGCGGCACGGGATCCTCGAACAGCCGTCGGCGCAGGCCGCGAACGGTGTCGGGCTGGCCGAAGGGGCGCTGGCCGGTGGTGAAGTGGTAGAGCATCACGGCAAGCGCGAAGAGGTCGCTGCGCGGATCGTCGCGCACGTGCCGCACCTGCTCGGGCGCCATGTAGGGGCTCGTCCCCAGCGGCAGCCCGAAGGCCTCGTCGAGGAGGTCGGGCAACTGGTCGTGGCGCGAGAGACCGAAGTCGATGAGCACCGCGCTGCCGTCGGCGCGGAACATGATGTTGCTCGGCTTCACGTCCAGGTGCACGAGGCCTTGGCGGTGCAGCTCATGCAAGGCGATGGCCACGCGGGCGCCGATCTCGATCACCTCGTCGATCGGCAGGGGCGCTGCCGCCAGCCGCGGGCGCAGCGACGATCCCTCGATGCGCTCCATGACGATGTAGGGCATCCGCGTGAAGTCCCCGCGGGCGACGAAGCGCGGCACGTGCGGGCCTTGCAGCATCGGCAGGATCATCTGCTCGACCTCGAAGCCGACGATGGCCGCCGGATCGTCCCAGCCCTGGATTCGGGGCACTTTCATCACGAGCGGCAGGGCGTCGTCCTCGTCGACGGCGGGGCAGCCGGCGTGGTCCCCCTCCTGCGGGTCGTCGGCGACGCGGCGCACGCCCCAGATCGTCGCCATGCCGCCCTGGTGCAGCATTTCCTCGACGACGAAGTCGTCGATGCGCTGGCCCGGGCGCACGAGCGGTGCGGGCGCGGGCAGGACGCCTGGCGCGTCGGCGGCGGGAGAGGTCATGCGAGCGCCGTCGAAGGTCGGTTGCACGCCCGCGGCTGCCGCTTCAGTACCCGTGCGCAAGCCGGTCGGCCAGCGCCGCGGGCAGGCCGGCGGCACGGATCTTCGCCGCTGCGCTCTCGTGGTCATACGGAACGCGCCACCAGGTGACGCTGCCGGGGGTGTCGTCGTACACGGCATAGCAGGCGGCGGGGTCGCCGTCGCGCGGCTGGCCGACCGAGCCCGCGATCGCCAGCCATCGGCGTGAGGCGAGCAAGGGGACGGGAACGCCCGGCGTGGGGATGAAGTCGGCCGCCGTGCCGCCGCTGGGCGCCAGGTGGTAGAGCCGTGCCTCGTGCACGTGACCGCAGAAGGTGGCGTGCGCGCTCGTCGCCCGCAGGCTGCGCGCGGCGTCGGCACGCTCGAGCACGTAGCCCCAGTCGCCGGGCTCCCAGGCGTTGGCATGCACGAAGAGGCAGTCGCCGCGGCGCTGCTCGAGCGGCAGGTCGGCCAGAAAGGCGATCTGGCCGGCGTCGAGCTGCCCGCGCGTCCACTCGATCACCTGCCGCGGCTCGGCGCGCATCTCCGGACTGCTGCCGCGCGCAGTGGCCTGGTCGTGGTTGCCCTGCACGGCGACCGCGCCGGCTGCCACCAGCGCACGTGCGCGTTCCAGCACCCAGGCCGGATCGGCGCCGTAGCCGACGAGGTCGCCCAGGAGCGCGAAGGACTCGATGCGCTGTCCGGCCGCGTGTTCGAGCACCGCTTCCAAGGCCTCGCGGTTGGCGTGCAGGTCCGAGAGGATCGCCGTGCGCATGCTCATCCGCGTCCGACGAAAGGCATGCGCGTGGCCATCACGTTGACGAAGAGCATGTTGGCCGAGAGCGGCAGCCCGGCCATGGTCATGAAGGCCTCGACGACGCAGGCCAGGTCCATGCGCGCCTCGGCGCGCACGCTGCCGTCGGCCTGCAGGATGCCCGCGGCCATGCGCTCGGTCATCTCGCTGGCGGCGTTGCCGATGTCGATCTGGCCCACGGCGATGTCGAAGGCGCGGCCGTCCAGCGCCGCCGCGCGCGTGAGGCCGCTGATGGCGTGCTTGGTCGCCGTGTAGCCGATCGAGCCCGGGCGCGGCGCGTAGGCCGAGATGCTGCCGTTGTTGATGATGCGCCCGCCCTGCGGCCGCTGGCGGCGCATGAGGGCAAAGGCGCGGCTCAGGCAGTAGAAGCTGCCGTTCAGGTTGGCGTCGACGATGCGCCGCCAGTCCGCGCCGCTGACCTCGTCCGGCGTCTGCGCCGGCAGGCCGATGCCGGCGTTGTTGAAGAGCAGGTCCAGGCGCCCGAACTGCGCCTCGATGCGGGCGAAGGCCGCCTCGACCTGGTCCTCCTGGCCGACGTCGCAGGCGATGGCGAGCGCCTGCGCCGCGGCGGCGCCGGCGCGGCCGGCGGTCTCCTGCAGCGCGGCCTCGCGGCGACCCAGCAGCGCCACGCTCCAGCCCGCGCCCAGCAGCGCGAGCGCACAGGCGCGGCCTATGCCCGAGCCGGCGCCGGTGACGGCGGCATATTTCATGTGGCGGTCCTCGACATCGTGAAAGCGCGATTCTCGCCGCGCCGCGCGCCGGTCTATGCTCGCGGCGCGCTGACCTCGGCGGCGTCCGTCGCCCGCGCCCATTGTCTTTGCCCCTTGCCGGCCCGTCATGGCGGCGGCCACGCGACTCCTGCGATGAACGACCTGCCCAGCCTCGTCAAGCACGTTCTCTTCACCGATCGCGACGGCCGGGCGCGCTGGCGGCAGGAGGAACTGGTCCTTTGTGACGGCAAGCCGCAGGCGCGCCTGACGCCGCTGGCCTCCAGCGGCGGCTACCAGCTGCGCCACAGCCCGGTGGGCTTTCGCAGCGAGTTCCACTGCACCGGCGAGGCGCAGTGGGTCTTCATCCTGCAGGGCTGCATGGAGATCGGCCTGCAGGACGGCAGCACGCGCGTCTTCGGCCCCGGCGAGCACTTCTACTCGGCCGACCTGCTGCCCGAGGGCGCGAGCTTCGACCCCACGCTGCACGGCCACTGCAGCCGCCAGGTCGGCGCGCAGCCGCTGGTGACGCTGTTCGTGCGCGGCTGATCGGGGGCTGTGGCATTGCGCTCCTGACCCATGCAGCCATCGCCCCCGACAGACGCGACCCTGAGCCCGCCCTTGTGGCGCTTGCGCCTGCTGGGCGGCTTCGAGATCGACGACGGACGGCGCTGCCTGCGCCGGCTGCACAGCCGCGCCGCCGTGCTGCTGCTGGCGCGCCTGGCGCTGCGGCCTGCGCGCGACCACGGGCGCGAGGAGCTGGCCGCCCTGCTGTGGCCGCAGGTCGATCTCGTCACCGGGCTGGCGCGCCTGCGGCAGACGCTCAGCACGCTGCGCGCCACGCTCGAGCGGCAAGGCGGACTGCAGGCGTCGCGCCCGCTGCTGGCCGCCGACCGCCGCGTGCTGCGCCTGCTGCCGGGCGCGCTGGAGTGCGACGTCTGGGCGTTCGAGCGCGCCAGCGCGGCCGGCGCGGCGCACGCCGCGCTTGCCTGCTACGGGGGCGAGTTGCTCCCGGGCTACTACGACGACTGGCTGGTCGAGGAGCGCATGCGGCTGCAGGCCCTGGCCGAGCGCATGGCGCCGGCCGCGGGGCCGAGGCCTTGGGCTGCCGTCGCGGCGCCCGCTGGGGAAGTCCAGCTGCTGGCCGATCCGCCGGCGCTGGGGGAGCGCATGCCGCTGCCCGCGCAGGGGATCGAACACACGCTGCCCATGCCGCTTGGGCACTGGCATGGCGATGCGGCGCTGATCGACGATCTGGTGCGCGCCGTCGACCGCCAGGCGCTGACGACGCTGCGCGGAGCCGGCGGCATCGGCAAGACGCGACTGGCGCTCGAGCTCCTGCAGCGCCTGGCGCGGCAGGGCGCCCGCTTCGACGCGCTGCGCTTCGTCTCCTGCATCCAGGTGCAAGGCGTGGCCGCGCTGCACGAGCGCCTGCTGGAGAGCCTGCGTCCGCCTTTGCCGCAGGGCGACGCCGTGGGCGCCTGCGTCGCCGCCCTGGCCGGACGGCGCGCGCTGCTGGTGCTGGACAACGTCGACGCCCTGGACGACGAGGCCGGGCGCTGCCTGCTGCAGCTCCTGGCGCAGGTGCCGGGACTGCGCCTGCTGCTGACTTCGCGCCGCGTGCTCGGGCTGCCCGGCGAGGTCGATCATCCGGTGGCGCCTCTGCCGCTGCCGCCGGCGGACGCGCCGCTGGCCGAGCTCGGCGCCTATGCGGCGGTGCGCCTGTTCGTGGAGTGTGCCCAGGCCAGTCGGGCCGACTTCCAGCTGCATGCCGGCAACGCGGGCGCGGTGGCCTCGCTCGTGCGTCGCCTGCAGGGCCTGCCGCTGGCGCTGGAACTGGCGGCCGCACGCGTGCGCAGCCTGCCGCCGGGGGCGATGCTCGAGCTCCTCGCCCAGCCCGGCAGCCAGCGCTGGACCTTGCTGGCCCGCCACAGCGCGCGCGCCGGCCAGGACCCGCGCCACGCTTCGCTGCTGGCCGTCGTCGATGAGAGCCTGGCCAGCCTGTCGCCGCCCGCGCGGCGGCTGCTGGAGGGCCTGGCGGCGCCGCCTTGTGCGCTCGCCGGCGACTTGATCGCCGCGTTCGGCGTCGCCGCCGGAATCGCGTCGAGCACGGCCGCTGCGCGCCTGGCCCTGGACGAACTGGTGGCGAGCAGCCTCGTCGATGCGGTGGCGGACGACGGCGGCGAGAGCTGCTGGGCGCTGCGCGAGCCGGTGCGCGACCGCGTGCTCGAGGCGCCGTCCCTCGTGCCGCCCCAGGCCTGGTGGCAGGCCGTGCAGAGCTGGGCCGAGCGGCTGCGCGAGCCCTGGCCGCTGCCCCGGTTGGCGCCGCTGTGGCCGCTGCTGAGCTGGATGGCGCAGCGCGAGGACGCGCAGGCCGCGCCCGCGCAGGTGCTGCAGCTGGCGTTGACGCTGATGCCAGCCTGGGCCGAGCGCGTCCCGCCCGCGGCGTTCGTGCAGGCCCTGGATCGCGCGCTGGCCGACGCCGCTGCGGACCGGGGCAACGCGCCCGCTCAGGCCGAACTCGGGCGCAGCGCCCGGGCGCTGGCGGCGCGCCTGGCGCTGGCGCTGGGGCAGCGTGAGGCGGCCTGCCGTCACGCCGAGGTGGCCGCAGCGGCGTGGCCGGCGCAGGTGCAGGCACGCGCGCGGGCGCAGTGGCAGGTGGCCAAGGTGCGCTGGCGTGCCGCCGGCGACGTGGCGGCGGCGCGGGAGCTGCTCGAGGAGGCGGTGCAAAGCGCCCGCATCGCCGGCGATGCCGCCAGCGAGGCCGAGGCCGTCAACCAGCTCGCGACCATGGCCAACGAGGTCGACGGCGACGTCGCCGCCGCCGAGCGCGGCTACCGCCGCGCGCTGACCCTTCTGCAAGACCTTCAGCCGCAGCCGCTGCACGCCATGCGCGGCCTGCGCCACAACATCGCCATCGCCCTCATCCACGCCGAGCAGCCGCAGCAGGCGCTGGCGCTCATCGAGCCCCTGATCGAGGAGGCGCAGGCCTGCGGCGACGAGCAGTTGCTGGCGCCGCTCTACAACGCCCTGGGCAGCGCGGCCCAGGACCTGGGGCAACTGCCCGAGGCGATGGCGGCCACGCTGCAGTCGCTGGAGCTCGCCTGGGCGATGCTCGATCGCGAGGCCGTGCTCTACGCGCTATGGAATCTGGCGCTGCTGGCGCACCGGCGCGGCCTGGCCGAGCCGGCGGCACGGCTGCTGGGTTTTGCCGACCACGCCTGGCGCACGCAGTTCGGGCCGCTGGCACGCAGCGACCGGCGCGACGTGCTGCGCGTGCGCCGCGCCTGCCGCCAGCGCCTGAGGCCAGCGCTGGCCGAGGCCATCTGGCGCGAGGGGCAGGCGCTGTCGCTGCCCGAGGCGGTGGCCCGGGCGCGGCGGCTGCGCGCGGCAGGCGCGTGAACCTGAGGCCTGCGCGGGCCGGGTCAGGCGGAGGGGCGCCGACGGCGGCGGGTCAGCCAGGAGACGACGGCCAGCCCGCAGGCCAGCATGGCGCCGTGGCTCGGCTCGGGCACCGGCGCCGTGAAACCCTCGGCGCTCAGCCTGAAGTTGTCGATCGCGTAGCTCGTGCCGTTGTAGTAGCCGTTGTGGATGTAGGCGCTGAAGCCCGCCTGCAGATTCCGGTGGTCTTGGGCAACACTCTGCTGCAGGGTCTCCCAGCTCCCGCTGCCGTCCTTGAACATGACGCTGACGATGCCGTCCGCGCGGACGATGCGCAGCGCCCCATGGCCTACGGAATCTTCGGCCAAGTACGAGGAGGCGCAGCAATCCCGGTCGGCGACCTTGCCGAAGTAGCCGTTGCGCGACGAGGCTCCGAGCTCTTGCGCGCGGCCGACGGCGTGCCCGACGCCGCCGGAGGAGACATCCAGTTGCAGCCGATCGCCTGCGGCATAGATGTAGTCCCACTGGATCAGGCGGTATTCGAAGCTGACGTCGAAGTTGCCGATGAGCTCGGGCAGAAAGCTCAGTCTCGAACTGTCCCCGCTGTGGCGGGTGAAGATCAGCTCGCCGCCTGAGACCTGATAGTCGTTGCCGAGCGCGTTCAAGTTCCACAGCGTGGGATTCAGCGGGCCGCTGAAGGTCTCCACGTAGGTCTCGGCCTGGGCGCTGCCGGCGGCTGCCGCCAGGCTTGCCGCCAGCAGCCAGGCGCCTGCGTGCGGCTTCGAACGGGTCGACTTCGTGCTTGTCATCATCGCTGCTCCTCTTGCCTCGCGTCGGTTCGCGGTGTGCAGCGACTGTGAGGGCTCATCGTTTGTCGATCGTTCGCTCGCGGCGCCCCGCGCCCCCCGCGTCTCGGGGGGGCTGCGCGCAGGCCGAGCGCAGCGGCCGCGCCGCCTGCGACGGCGAATGCGCCTGCGCATCGTGCGCGGGTGGGGTGACTTCAGTCCGCCAGCCGCGGATAGACGCCCGGCCGCCCCGGCAGCGACAGCAGCCACTGCCAGACCTGCACGTCGCGGGCGCGGAAGGCGCCGGCGCAGGAGAGCAGGTAGTAGCGCCACATGCGCTCGAAGCGCTCGCCCAGGCGCGGCGCGAAGCGCGGCCAGGCGCGCGTGAAGTTGGCGTGCCAGGCCAGCAGCGTGCGCTCGTAGTCGGCGCCGAAGTTGTGCAGGTCCTCGACGACGAAGCGGCGTTCGCAGGCGTGGCCGATCTGGGCGATGGTGGGCAGCTCGCCGTTGGGGAAGATGTAGCGGTGGATCCACGGATCGGTGCCGTGGCCGGCCTCGTTGCGGCCGATGGTGTGCAGCAGCGCCAGGCCCCAGGGGTGCAGGCAGCGGCGCAGCACCTTCATGTAGGTCTCGTGGTTCTTCTTCCCGACGTGCTCGAACATGCCCAGGCT
Source organism: Burkholderiales bacterium (assembly GCA_026932235.1). Lineage (GTDB taxonomy): Bacteria > Pseudomonadota > Gammaproteobacteria > Burkholderiales > Burkholderiaceae_C > Rubrivivax. Next base: position 27,350 of record JAIXKR010000071.1, on the reverse strand, counting down.
GACGATGCGATCGAAGGGTTCGTCCAGCGTGCGGTAGTCGGCCAGCCGGAACTCGATCGGCAGGCCCGCGCAGCGCTGCCGGCCGAGCGCGGCCTGTTGGGCCGAGACGGTGACGCCGACGCAGCGCACGCCGTAGCGCTCGGCGGCAAACTGCATGAAGCTGCCCCAGCCGCAGCCGATGTCGAGCACGCGCATGCCCGGCTGCAGTTGCAGCTTGCGGCAGACGAGGTCGAGCTTGTGCTCCTGCGCCGCATCCAGGCTGTCGGCGCCGGCCCAGAAGGCGCAGGTGTAGGTCATGCGCGCATCGAGCATCGCGGCGTAGAAATCGTTGCCGAGGTCGTAGTGGGCCTGCCCGACCTGCCAGGCGCGTGCACGCGTCTGCAGGTTGAAGAGCCGCGTCCGCAGGCCGTACCAGAAGCCGCCGAGGGCGTGAACGCGGTCGGCGAGGTTGGCGCGCAGCAGGCGGTCGAAGAACTCGTCCAGGCGTTCGCAGCTCCAGTGCCCGTCCATGTAGGACTCGCCCAGGCCGAGCGAGCCGCGCAGCAGCACGCGCCGCGGCACGCTCGCGTCGTGCAGCCGCAGGTCCCAGGGCCGCGTGCCGTCCAGCTCGACATCGGCTTCGCGCAGCAGGCGCGCAAGCCGCTGCCAGGCCGGCCCCCGGGCGCGTCGCGCCGGAGTCGGCGGGTCGAGTCCAGGGTCGGCATCGACCCGGCCACCGGTCGAGGAACTGTCCATGCGGGGATTCAAGCAAGCCGCCACGGCCGTCGTCAATGGGTCGGGCTCCGTATCCATGCCATCGACGTGCCGAAGCTGTCAAGCCGGTGGCGTCGAACTTCCTTCGCTACCATCGCCGGACGCGCTTGACAGGAAGGGAGACATGCCGTGCCTGAACACTTCGAGAATCCGATGGGCCTGATGGGATTCGAGTTCGTCGAATTCGCATCGCCGCAGGCCGGCGTGCTCGAGCCGCTGTTCGAGAAGATGGGCTTCTTGCCCGTCGCGCGGCACCGCAGCAAGGACGTGCTGCTCTACCGCCAGGGCGACATCAACTTCATCGTCAACCGCGAGCCGAAGAGCCTCGCGGGCTATTTCGCCGCCGAGCATGGGCCCTGCGCCTGCGCGCTGGCGTTTCGCGTGCGCGATTCGCACAAGGCCTACGCCCTCGCGCTCGATCGCGGTGCGCAGCCGGTGGACGTTCCCACGGGCCCGATGGAGCTCAAGCTGCCGGCGATCAAGGGCATCGGTGGCGCGCCGCTGTACCTGATCGACCGCTTCGAGGACGGCAGGAGCATCTACGACATCGACTTCGAGTGGCTGCCCGGCTTCGAGGACGCGGCCAGCCGCCATCCGCGCGGCCACGGCCTGAAGGGCATCGACCACCTCACGCACAACGTCTACCGCGGGCGCATGGCCTACTGGGGCGGCTTCTACGAGCGGCTCTTCAACTTCCGCGAGATCCGCTACTTCGACATCCAGGGCGAGTACACGGGCCTCACCAGCCGCGCCATGACCGCACCCGACGGCCTCATCCGCATCCCGCTCAACGAGGAGTCGGGCAAGGGCACGGGGCAGATCGAGGAGTTCCTCATGCAGTTCAACGGCGAGGGCATCCAGCACGTGGCGCTGCTCACCGAGAACCTGGTGGAGACGGTGGATGCGCTGCAGATGGCCGGCGTGCCGCTGATGACGGCACCCAACGAGGTCTACTACGAGATGCTGGACGAGCGCCTGCCTGGGCACGGCCTGCCGGTGGCGGAGCTGCAGACGCGCGGCATCCTCGTCGACGGCAGCACCGCCGGCGGCGAGAAGCGGCTGCTGCTGCAGATCTTCAGCCAGACCCTGCTCGGGCCGGTGTTCTTCGAGTTCATCGAGCGCCGCGCCGACGAGGGCTTCGGCGAGGGCAACTTCAAGGCGCTCTTCGAGAGCATGGAGCGCGACCAGATCCGCCGCGGCGCGCTGAAGGTGGAGGCTTAGGAAGCCTCCGACCGGGCGTCAGCCGATTCGCCCCAGAAGGAGGTACTCCATCAGCGCTTTCTGCACGTGCATTCGGTTTTCGGCTTCGTCCCAGACCACGCTCTGCGGGCCGTCGATGACCTCGGCGGCGACTTCCTCGCCTCGGTGCGCGGGCAGGCAGTGCATGAAGAGGGCATCGCTGCGCGCCAGCTGCATCATCTGCGCGTCCACGCACCAGTCGGCGAAGGCCGCCTGGCGCGCGGCGTTCTCGGCCTCGAAGCCCATGCTGGTCCAGACGTCGGTCGTCACCAGGTGCGCGCCTTCGCAGGCGGCGGCGGGGCTCTTGAAGGTCTTCAGGCAGGCGGCTGCGTCGCCCACCAGCTGCGGAGCGATCTCGTAGCCGCGCGGCGTGCTCACGTGCAGCGTGAAGCCCAGGATCTGCGCCGCCTGCAGCCAGGTGTTGGCCATGTTGTTGCCGTCGCCGACCCAGGCCACGACCTTGCCGGCGATGTCGCCGCGGTGCTCGATGAAGGTGAAGATGTCGGCCAGGATCTGGCAGGGGTGGTACTCGTTGGTGAGGCCGTTGATCACCGGCACGCGCGAGTGCGCGGCGAAGGCCTCGAGCTTGCTCTGCTCGAAGGTGCGGATCATCACCAGGTCGACCATGCGGCTGATGACGCGCGCGCTGTCCTCGATCGGCTCGGCGCGGCCGAGCTGGCTGTCGCCGGTCGTCAGGTGCACGACCGAGCCGCCCATCTGGTACATGCCGGCCTCGAAGCTCACGCGCGTGCGCGTGCTCGCCTTCTCGAAGATCATCGCCAGCGTGCGGTCGGCCAGCGGCTGGTAGCGCTCGTAGTTCTTGAAGCGGCGCTTGATGATGCGCGTGCGCTCGAAGAGATAGGCGTACTCCTCGCGCCGCAGGTCCTTGAACTGCAGGTAGTGCTTCATCAGCGAGTGTCCGGGCTTCATGCCCTGGCTTCGGCGAGGAAGGCCTTCACCAGCGGCACCAGGATGGCGACGATCTCCTCGGCCTCCTCGGCCGAGAGGATGAGCGGCGGCAGCAGGCGCACCACGCTGTCCGCGGTGACGCTCATGAGCAGCCCGGCGTCGGCCGCGCGCTGCAGCAGCGCACCGCAGGGGCGGTCGAGCTCGATGCCGATCATCAGGCCCGCGCCGCGGATCTCGCGCACGCCGGGCTCGCCGGCGAAGGCGGCCTCGAAGGCGCTGCGCAATTGCGCGCCGCGCGCCGCGGCGTTCTCGAGCAGGCCGTCCTCGGTCATGATGCGCAGCGTCTCGACGCCGGCGCGCATGGCCAGCGGGTTGCCGCCGAAGGTCGTTCCGTGGTTGCCGGGCTGGAACAGCCGCGCCGCCTTCGGCCCGGCGACGACGGCGCCGATGGGAACGCCCGAACCCAGGCCCTTGGCCAGCGGCATGACGTCGGGCGTGATACCGGCCCACTGGTGCGCGAACCACTTGCCCGTGCGGCCGATGCCGCACTGCACCTCGTCGAGCATCAGCAGCCAGCCGCGGGCGTCGCAGAGTGCGCGCAGGCCTTGCAGGTAATCGGCGCGCGTGGGGTTGATGCCGCCCTCGCCCTGGATCGTCTCGAGGAAGACGGCGACGACGTTCGGGTTGGACGCGGCCAGCGCCTCGACGGCGGCCAGATCGTTCAGCGGCACGCGCACGAAGCCTTCCACCAGTGGCCCGAAGCCCTCCTGGATCTTCCGATTGGCGGTGGCCGAGAGGGTGGCGATCGAGCGCCCGTGGAAGGCCTTCTCGCAGACGACGATCTCCGGGCGTGCGATGCCCTTGCCATGCCCGTACTTGCGCGCGAGCTTGATCGCCGCCTCGTTGGCCTCGAGGCCGCTGTTGCAGAAGAAGGCCGCATCCAGGCCGGAGAGCTCGCACAGGCGCGCGGCGAGTTGCTCCTGCAGCGGCACCTCGTAGTAGTTGCTGCAGTGGATGAGCCTGGACACCTGGTCCTGCAGCGCGGGAACGAGCTGCGGGTGGTCGTGGCCCAGCGTGCTCACCGCGATGCCCGCCAGCGCGTCCAGATAGCGTCGCCCCTGCGTGTCCCAGACGCGGCAGCCCCTGCCGTGCGAGAGCGCCAGTGGCAGGCGCGCGTAGGTGGACATCACGTGCGGCATCGGGTCGGCGGCGTGGACCGGGGCGTTCATGGCTACCTTTCGAACTCGGCCGAAGGGGCTCGGCGAAAAAAACGAAGCCGGCGTGCAACCCCCTTCGGTCACCGCCGGCCGGGAGCGGATTCTAAAGGTCCTTGCCGTCGCCGCGCCCGTGCCTGCGGCGCGCCGGCCGCCGGGAACGCAAGAAGGGCCTGCGTCGGCAGGCCCTTCTCGGGTGATGCGCCGGTCGCCTCAGGCGGCCGGGTTGGCCAGCGCCTTGATCTTCGCCGAGAGGCGGCTCTTGATGCGCGCGGCCTTGTTCTTGTGGAAGATGCCCTTGTCGGCGACCGAGTCGATGACGCTCTGGGCATTCCTGAAGACTTCGGACGCTGCGGCCTTGTCGCCACCGGCAACCGCCTTCTTCACCTGCTTGACCATGGTGCGAAAGCGCGAACGCAGCGAGGAATTGGCGGCGTTCAGCGTCACGTTCTGGCGCGCGCGCTTGCGGCCCGAGGCGATGCGGACGGTCTTCTTCTTGGCTCTGGAGGACGTGGCCATAGTCGGGTGGGTAGCCTTCGGTGTTGGGCGGGTGCCTTGCGCGCGACCGTCAGGGGTGGGGCTGCAGGGCAGGCACGGCTGCAAAAGCGTCAAAGTATAGCACGGCGCCTCGACATGCGATGGGCCGGCTCCAGGCCGCTCCCTATAATCCGCCGCCCACCCGTGAACCTCCTCAAGGCCGCCTCCACCGTCTCGCTGCTGACGCTCGTCTCCCGGGTGACCGGCCTCGTGCGCGACCAGCTCATCGCCGCGCAGTTCGGCGCCGGGTCGCTGACCGACGCCTTCAACGTCGCCTTCCGCCTGCCCAACCTGCTGCGGCGCCTCTTCGCCGAAGGCGCGTTCGCGCAGGCCTTCGTGCCCTTTCTCGCGGACACGCGCGAGCGCGAGGGCGACGAGGCGACTCGGCGCCTCATCGACGCGGTCGCCACCGTGCTGCTGTGGGCGCTGGTGGCGACCAGCCTGCTCGGCATCGCCGCGGCGCCGATCCTCGTGTGGATGCTGGCCGCCGGGCTGCAGGACTTCGACCTGGCGGTGCTGATGGCGCGCTGGATGTTCCCCTACATCGGCTGCATGTCGCTGGTCGCGCTCGCCGCGGGCATCCTCAACACCTGGCGGCGCTTCGCGGTGCCGGCGTTCACGCCGGTGCTGCTCAACCTCAGCCTGATCGCCGCGGCCTGGCTCGGCGTGCCGCTGTTCGAGCGCCTGGGCCTGCGTCCCATCCTCGCGCTCGCCGGCGGCGTCGTGCTCGGCGGGCTGCTGCAACTGGCGTGGCAGGTGCCGGCGCTGCGACGCATCGGCAAGCTGCCGCGCTTCGGCCTGTCGCCCGCGGCGCTGCGCCGCGCGTGGTCGCACGCGGGCGTGCATCGCATCCTGGGCCTCATGGCCCCGGCGCTGCTGGGGGTGTCGGTGGCGCAGCTCTCGCTTCTGATCAACACGCAGATCGCCTCGCACCTCGGGGTCGGCGCGGTTTCCTGGCTCTTCTATGCCGACCGGCTGATGGAATTCCCGACCGGCCTTCTGGGCGTCGCGCTGGGCTCGGTGCTGCTGCCCCAGCTCGCGGCGGCGCGTGGACGCGACGACGCGCCGGGTTACAGCAGCCTGCTCGACTGGGGCCTGCGCCTGGTGCTGCTGCTGGCGCTGCCGTGCGCGGTGGCGCTGCTGGTCTTCCCGGCGCCCCTGATCGCGGTGCTGTTCCACTACGGCGCCTTCACCGCGGCGGACGTGATGCAGTCGGCGACGGCGCTGCGCGGCTACGGCTGCGGCTTGCTGGGTCTGGTCGCCATCAAGGTGCTGGCGCCGGGCTTTTATGCGCGCCAGGACACCCGCACGCCGGTCCGCATCGCCGTCGGGGTGCTGGTGGCGACGCAGTGCATGAACCTCGTGTTCGTGCCCTGGCTCGGCGTCGCCGGGCTGGCCTTGTCGATCGGGCTGGCGGCGCTCGTGAACGCGGGGCTGCTGCTGCGCGGCCTCTATCGGCGCCGGGCCTTCGTCCCGCAGCCGGGGTGGCGGCGTTTTGCGCTGCAGGTGGCGCTGGCCTGCGCCGTGCTCGCGCTGCTGCTGCACGCGGCGGGGCTCGGCATCGACTGGATCGGACTCGGCGGCTCGCAGCGCCTGGTGCGCGTCGGGCTGATGGCTGCGGTGCTGTCGGCGGCGGCGCTGGCCTACCTGCTGACGCTGCGCCTGAGCGGCCTGCGCTGGCACCAGTTCCTGCGTCACGGCTGACCTAAACTCCGGCGACCGCTTTCCATGCTTCTCGTGTTGTTCACCGTCCGACCGCATCCGCGCGTGCCCCACCGGTGCAGCGGCGCGGCGCGCGCGCAGCGGTGCGGTGCCGCCGCCCGAGCCGCCGTGCCGGATGCGGATGCGGCCTCGCGATGAGCCTGCCGACGATGCAGCAGATTCCACTGGCCATCGGCGGGCCGTCGCTGCCGACCTTCGAGACCTATCTTGCCGGCCCCAACGCGCAGGCGGTGCAGCATCTGCGCGGGCTCGTGCCGCCGGCGCCGCCGGTCTATCTCTGGGGGCCCGCGGGCAGCGGCAAGACGCACCTGCTGCGGGCGCTGGCGCATGAGGTGCAGGCGCGCGGCGAGCGCGCCGGCTGGTTCGATGCCGGCGACGAACTCCCCTGGTCGATGGCGCCCGAATGGTCGCTGGTGGTGATCGATCACTGCGAGGCGCTGGACGAGCGGGCGCAACAGGCGGCGTTCGCGCTCTTCGTCGAAGCGACCGGGCAGGGCGTGCAGGTCGCCGCAGCCGGCCGCCTGCCGCCGGTGGACCTGCCGCTGCGCGACGATCTGCGCACCCGGCTCGGCTGGGGCCACGTGTTCGCGCTGCAGCCGCTGGGAGAGGAGCAGACGCGCGCGGCGCTGCGACGCGAAGCCGACCGGCGCGGCATTTTTTTCTCCGACGAGGTGATGGACCACCTGCTGCGGCGCTTCGCACGCGACATGGGCTCGCTGATGGGGCTGCTGGACCGGCTCGACCACTATTCGCTGGCGCGCTCGCGCGCCATCACGGTGCCGCTGCTGCGCACGATGCTGATCGAGGAGCAGGCGTGAGCGCAACGGCACCCCGCCGGAGCCGTGCATGAGGCTGGCGCTCTTCGACCTCGACGGCACGCTGCTGCCCATCGATTCCGACCACGCATTCGGCGAATACCTGATCGCCAGCGGCTGGGCCGACGGCGACGCCTATCGGCGCCGCAACGACGAGTTCTTTGCCCAGTACCGGGCCGAGACGCTCGACATCGGCGCCTACGTCGACTTCTGCACCGCGGCCTGGCGCGACCGGCCGCAGCGGGAGTTGCAGGCGCTGCAGGCGCGCTTCGTCGAGGAGGTGGCGCGCCCGGCGCTGCGTCCTGCGGCACAGGCGCTGGTGCAGCGGCACCGCGAAGCGGGCGACCTGATGGCCATCGTCACCGCGACGAACGAATTCGTGACCCGGCCCTTCGCGCAGCTGTTCGGCGTGCCGACGCTGATCGCCACCGAACTCGAGCGCGACGGGGCAGGGCGTCCGACCGGCGCCATCCGCGGTACCCCGGCCTTTCGTGATGGCAAGATCGAACGCGTGCATGCCTGGCTGCGCTCGATCGGGCGTGACTTCGGCGAGTTCGAGGACCAGGTCTTCTACAGCGACTCGACCAACGACCTGGCGCTGCTCGAGCACGTCAGCCAGCCGGTGGCAACCAACCCGAGCCCTGCGCTCGAGGCGGTGGCGCAGCGGCGCCGATGGCCCATTCTCCGACTCTTCGAATGATCAGGACCTTCATCAACCGCCTGCTTGGCAAGCCCGATCGCGCAAGCGGCGCCGGACCGGGAAAGCGCGCGACGGCCACCGCCGCGGTGATCCCGCTCGGGCAGCGCGAGGAGGTGCCGGCCAGCGAGCACCGCATCGACGCGCGGCTGCTCGACGAGCGCGCCGTGCGCGTCGTGCGCACGCTCAAGGAGGCGGGGCACGAGGCCTACATCGTCGGCGGCGCGGTTCGCGACCTGCTGGTGGGCATGCCGCCGAAGGACTTCGACGTCGCCACCGACGCCACGCCCGAGCAGGTGAAGGCCTTGTTCCGGCGGGCCTACATCGTCGGGCGCCGCTTTCGCCTCGTGCACGTCGTCTTCGGGCGCGGCCAGCAGCACGACGTCGTCGAGGTCTCGACCTTTCGCGCCTACCTCGACGCCAGCAGCGCCGAGCAGGTGCAGGGCAACGAGCGCACGGCACGCCAGGAGATCAGCGACAAGGCGCATGTCGTCGATGCCAGCGGACGCGTGCTGCGCGACAACGTCTGGGGTGAGCAGGTGCAAGACGCGGCACGGCGCGACTTCACCATCAACGCGATGTACTACGACCCCACGACGCAGGTGCTGGTCGACTACCACCACGGACTCGCGGACGCGCGCGCGCGCGTGCTGCGCATCATCGGCGACCCGCGCGCGCGCTACCGCGAGGATCCGGTGCGCATCGTGCGCGTGGTGCGCTTCGCCGCCAAGCTGGGCTTCGCGCTCGACCCGGCGACGGCCGCGCCGCTGCGCGAGATGTCGGCCCTGCTGGCCAACGTGCCGGCGTCGCGCCTGTTCGACGAAATGCTCAAGCTGCTGCAGACCGGGCACGCGCTGCGCAGCCTGGAGGAGCTGCGCCGCCATGGCCTGGACCGCGGCGTGTTCCCCATCCTCGAGGCCGTGCTGCACCCGCGCCAGCCGCACCCGCTGCGCGCGCGCTTCATCGAGCTGGCGCTGGCCGACACCGACCGCCGCGTGCAGGAAGGGCGCGCGGTGGCGCCGAGCTTCATGCTCGCCTGCCTGCTCTGGCACGACGTCCAGGCGCGCTGGACGGCGCTGCGCGAGGCCGGCGAGCCGCCGTTCCCGGCGCTGCAGCAGGCCATCGACGCGGTCTTCGAGGCGCGCATCGGCGACGTCTCCGGCCGCGGCAAGCTGGCCGCCGACATGCGCGAGATCTGGCAGATGCAGCCGCGCTTCGAGCGCCGCACGCCGGCGTCGGCGGCCTCGCTCGCGGCGCAGCCGCGCTTTCGCGCCGGCTACGACTTCCTGCGCCTGCGCGCCGACGTCGGCGAGGTCGATCCCGCACTGGCCGACTGGTGGGAGGATTACCACCTGGGAGACGAAGAGGCGCGCGAAGCGCTGGTGCAGATGCTGCGCCCGGCCGCCGCGCCGCGACGTGTGCGCAGGGTCGCGGCGCCGGCGGCAGCAGCGGCCGCGGATCCGGATGCGCTGCCGCCCGGAGAGTCCGCGGATGCGTTGCCGGCGCCGGCCAAGCGCCGCCGCCGTCGGCGGCGCAAGCCCGCCGCGGAAGCTCAGGCTGCGGATCGGGACGCCGCCGCCGGTTGACACGTGCGGGCGCGGTTGCGGAGGCCGGAGGCTCCGAAGCGGCCCCGTACAATCCGAGGCGATTCATCGAGGCGAGCGGACGTCCCTTGGCGGGCGGCCGCGCTGCCCGCGGCGGACGGTGTCGGGTCGGCGATGGCTATCGGCAGGGTTCGCGCTCAACTCCAGGGCAACGACATGGTCTTCGGCAAGCTCTTGCCCAAGGACGGCAACTTCTTCGATCGCTTCAACGAGCATGCCGAACTGATCGAGCAGGGCGCGAGCGCGTTCATGCGCATGGTGAAGAACTACGCCGACCCGGCGCTGCGCACGAAGTGCGCGGCCGAGGTCGACGCCGCCGAGCGCGCCGCCGACCGCATCACGCACGAAGTCAGTCGCATGCTGCACCGGACCTTCATCACGCCGATCGACCGCGAGCAGATCCTGAGTCTCATCAACGCGATGGACGACGTGCTCGACCTGCTCGAGGACTGCACCGAGGTCATGACGCTCTACGACGTGCAGCGCGTCGACGAGGACGTGCTGCGCCTGGCCGTGCTCTCGGTGCGCTGCTGCGAACTCGTCAAGCACGCGGTGACGCTGCTGCCCAAGCTCTCGAGCGCGCTCGTCGTCGAGGATGCGATCCGCACCTGCGAAGAGATCGACCGCCTCGAGGGCGAGGCCGATCGCGCGCTGCGCAGCGCGCTCTCGCGGCTCTTCCGCGAGGAGCAGGACACGCGCGAGCTGATCAAGCTCAAGGCCGTCTACGAGCACCTGGAACTGATCTCGGACCGCTGCGAGGACGTCGCCAACCTCATCGAAGGCGTGGTTCTCGAGAACTCCTGAAACGGACCCGGCGATCCCGACCCGATCACGATGCAGGCAGCCCCGACCGCGCTCTGGGTGGTGGTGACGCTGGTCACCCTGGCCCTCGTGTTCGACTTCATGAACGGCTTCCACGACGCCGCGAACTCCATCGCCACCGTCGTCTCCACCGGCGTGCTCAAGCCGCAGCACGCGGTGCTGTTCGCCGCGTTCTTCAACGTCGCCGCGGTGCTCATCTTCCACCTCAAGGTGGCGGCGACCGTGGGCAAGGGAATCGTCGAGCCGGGGATCGTCGACTCGCATGTCGTCTTCGGTGCGCTCGTCGGCGCGATCGCGTGGAACGTCATCACCTGGCTCTACGGCATTCCCTCCAGCAGTTCGCACGCGCTCATCGGCGGCATCGTCGGCGCCACGCTGGCGAAGGCGGGAACGGGGCCGCTGCTGCTGCCGGGCCTGACGAAGACGCTGCTCTTCATCTTCGTCGCGCCGGTGATGGGCTTCGTCCTCGGCGGGCTGATGATGGTGGCCGTGGCCTGGATCTTCCGGCGCAGCGCCCCGCTGCGCGTCGACCGCTGGTTCCGCCGCCTGCAGCTCGCCTCGGCGGGGATGTATTCGCTCGGGCACGGCGGCAACGACGCGCAGAAGACGATCGGCATCATCTGGCTGCTGCTCATCGCCTCGGGCCACACGGCCGCCGGCGACGCGATGCCGCCGGCCTGGGTGATCTGGAGCTGCTATCTGGCCATCGGCCTGGGCACGATGTTCGGCGGCTGGCGCATCGTGAAGACCATGGGCCAGCGCATCACCAAGCTCAAGCCGGTGGGCGGCTTCTGCGCCGAGACCGGCGGCGCGATGACGCTTTTCGTCGCCACCGGTCTCGGGGTGCCGGTGTCGACCACGCACACCATCACCGGAGCGATCTTCGGCGTCGGCTCGGTGCGCAACGCCTCGGCGGTGCGCTGGGGCCTGGCGTGGAACATCGTGCTGGCGTGGGTGCTGACGATTCCCGCGACAGCGCTCATCGCCGCCTTGGGCTACGGCCTCAGCCTGTTGCTGTTCTGATCGCGGGTCCGGCGCTCAGGTCGGCAGGCTGCCGCCCTGCCATTCGAAGAGCTTCTGGAAGGCGAAGGCGATCGTGCTCATGAGCACGATTCCCGCCAGCAGCAGCGCGAGCATGACGCCGAGCACCGGCCCCCAGCCGGTGGCGCGGGCGGGCTGGCCCGGGTTGCGGCGCGCGGCCCAGCGCTCGTCGGGGGTGAGGCCGTAGACGATCGCGCTGATGAGCCCGACGCAGACCATCACGCCGAGCAGCGGCAGGAGGACCCAGGCGAGGCGGTCGTCCTGCCCCAGTTCGCGCATGCGCAGCACGCCCACGAGGCCGGCCAGCGTGGGGAGTGGGTGGAGCCAGGCCAGCAGGTCGCGCCAGCCGTGCAGGTAGAGGCGGTGCAGGCCGAGCGAGCCCGCGGCAAGGGCGATCCAGGTGGCGCAAGTCTTGGAGCGGTAGTGCATCGGGGGCGTGGCCGGCTCGCCGCACGGCGCGGCGGGGGGGTCTATAATGCCCGGTTCCCGGCGGCGGCCAGGGCTTGGCCCGGCATGTATCTACGCCGCCGAGGGACAAGGGCCTTTGCGGGAACGGCGATTCCGGCACAGGCCCCGTTCTCGACCCAGCCCGCACCTGCGGTGTCTCCTGGCGCGGCGGTCGCAATCGACAGATGACAAGGACGAACTGACATGGTCGTGATCCGACTGGCCCGCGGCGGCGCCAAGAAGCGCCCCTTCTTCAACGTGGTGGTGGCCGACTCGCGCGAGCGCCGCGACGGCCGCTTCATCGAGCGCGTGGGCTTCTACAACCCGATGGCCGCCGGTGCCGAGCAGCCGCTTCGCCTGGCGCTGGACCGCGTGAGTTACTGGACCGGCGTGGGCGCGCAGGTGTCGCCGACCGTCGCGCGCCTGCTCGACCAGGCCAGGAAGGCTGCTGCCTGAGGGGCGTCGAGGGCGGCCTGGCATGCCCGACGCACGCAGGGCCGGCCGGCCGCGCCGGACCGCCCCCGCGAAGCCGGATCCGAGCGGTCCGGCTTCGTCGTTTGTGCCGGACGTGCCGGGCGATTCGCAGCTACCCGGGGACGCGGTCGAGGTCGCACGCGTGCTCGGCGCCTGGGGCGTGAGGGGCGGCCTCCGGCTCAAGCCCTACGCCGCGCAGCCGCAGGCGCTGCTCGAGGCGCGTCGCTGGTGGCTGCTAGCCGACGAACGCGCCGCGCCGATGGCGCCGACGCCGCAGCCGCGCGTGCTGCACGTGGCGGAGGTGCGTGCGCAGGGCGATCTGGTCGTCGCCCGATGCCGCGGGCTGAACGACCGCGACGCCGCACAGGCGCTGGCCGGCGCGCGCGTCTTCCTGCCGCGATCGGGCTTTCCGCCGACCGCGGACGACGAGTTCTACTGGGTCGACCTCATCGGGCTGACCGTCCGCAACCGCGCGGACCTGTTGCTGGGTACCGTCACGCAGTTGATCGAGACCGGGCCGCACTGCGTGCTGTGCCTGCAGCCGGCGGCGGCGGATGCGCCCGAGCTGCTGATCCCCTTCGTCGAGGCCTACGTCGATCGCGTGGATCGTGCGGCCGGCACGATCCACGTCGACTGGGAGCCCGACGCCTGAGCCGCGGCGGCGCGATGCGCTTCGACGTCCTCACGCTGTTTCCCGAGCTGTTCGCTCCGCATCTGGCCAGCGGCGTCACGCGCCGTGCGTTCGAATCGGGACAGGTCGATGTCCGCCTGTGGCCGCTGCGGGACTTCGCCGACGGCAACTACCGCCGCGTCGATGACCGCCCCTTCGGCGGCGGCCCGGGCATGGTGATGCTGGCCGAGCCGCTGCAGCGCGCCCTGGACGCGGTGCGCGCCGACCGCGGCGCCGCGCCGGCGGTCATCAGCTTCTCGCCCGGCGGCCGCGCGTTGACGCAGGCGCTGGTGCAGCAACTCGCGGCGGGTGAGGGCGGCGTGCTGCTGTGCGGGCGCTACGAAGGCATCGACCAGCGCTTCATCGACCGTCACGTGACGCTGGAGATCAGCCTGGGCGACTACGTGCTCTCCGGCGGCGAGCTGCCCGCGCTCGTGCTGCTGGACGCGATCGCCCGCCTGCAGCCCGGTGTGCTGCAGGCGGCGTCGCACGAGCAGGACAGCTTTTCCGACGGCCTGCTCGAAGGCCCGGCCTACAGCCGACCCGAGCTCTGGTGCACGCCGGACGGCGCGATCCCGGTGCCGCCGGTGCTGCTTTCGGGCCATCATGGCGAGATTGCGCGCTGGCGCCGCCAGCGCGCGCTCGAGCGCAGCGCGCGCCTGCGTCCCGACCTGATCGCCGCCGCGCGCCTTGCCGGGCGACTCTCGGCGGAAGACGAGCGCTTTCTCGCGGCGCTTCCACAGGCGCCACCTCGAAGTCCTTGACCTATAATGGCCGGCTTTGCGATCCTCTGGCGGGCCATCGCTTCTTCTTTCAACCAACCCGCGTACGATCGATCCTGGAGAACCGCGTGGACCTGATCGCCACCCTCGAGCAGGAAGAGATTGCTCGGCTGAACCGCAAGATTCCCGAATTCGCCCCCGGCGACACGGTGATCGTCAACGTCAACGTCGTCGAAGGCACGCGCAAGCGCGTGCAGGCCTACGAAGGTGTCGTCATCGCCAAGCGCAACCGCGGCCTCAACAGCAGCTTCATCGTGCGCAAGATCTCGAGCGGCGAAGGCGTGGAGCGCAGCTTCCAGCTCTACAGCCCCTTGCTGGCGAGCATCGAGGTCAAGCGCCGCGGCGACGTGCGCCGCGCCAAGCTCTACTACCTGCGTCAGCGCAGCGGCAAGTCCGCCCGCATCAAGGAGAAGCTGGCCTGAGTTCGCGCCGCCGGGGCACATGCCCGAGGCAGCGAAAGGCCGCCGCCGAGGCGGCCTTTCGCGTTGGCGGGCGGCTTGGGGGCTTGGGGAACACCGATCGATCCCCATATGGCAGCATGACCGCGCATTTCGGGCGCTCGTCGCCCGCGTTCCGCGCCTAGCATCCGGCATCGTCCTGGGTTCGCATACCCGATGAGGTCCTCCAGTCAGCCCCGCATCACCGATCCGCACGCCGTTCCGGTGATCGGCGACGACCATCACCTCGACCCGGTCGACCCCGCGCTGCTGACGGCGGATTCGCTGCGCGAGCGCTTTCGCCAGGCGCGGAGCTTCGCGGCGCCGCTGCGCGGCGACGGCGCGCTTGCCGGGCCCGATCGCGCCCCCGCGCGCGCGGCGGTGCTGGTCGGCCTTGTGCCGCGCGAGGATGCGCTGCACGTGCTGCTGACGCGGCGCACCGAGCACCTGCGCGACCATGCCGGGCAGATCAGCTTTCCCGGCGGGCGCAGCGAGCCCGAGGACGAGAGCGCCGAGGCGACGGCGCTGCGCGAGGCGCAGGAGGAGGTCGGCCTGCAGCCCGGCCAGGTCGAGGTGCTCGGGCGGCTGCCGGAGTACACCACGATCACGCGCTTCGTCGTCACGCCGGTCGTGGCGCTGGTGCAGCCCTCGCTGCCGCTCCATCCCGATCCGCAGGAGGTGGCCGAGGCCTTCGAAGTGCCGCTGCCCTACCTGATGACGCCGGCGCACCACCGGCGCCACCTCTTCCGCTTCGAGGGCAGCGATCGCCAGTTCCTCTCGATGCCCTGGCGCTCGCCGGTGCCCACGGGGCGCGAGTACTTCATCTGGGGTGCCACCGCGGCCATGCTGCGTAATCTCTACCACTTCCTGCGCCCCTGAGGACGACGCGCACCCGCGCCGCCTATCATCGCGCGCGATGAGCTTCTTCGCCGTCCTGTTCGCGCTGCTGATCGAGCAGGTCAAGCCGCTGCCGCGCGACAACCGGGTGCACGACCTGCTGTTTGGCTGGGTACGCTGGACCGGGCGCAACTTCGATGCCGGCAAGCCGCGCCACACCTGGGTCGTGTGGGGTGTGTCGGTGCTCGTTCCGGCGCTGCTGGTCTGCGCGCTCTACCTGCTGGTGCGGCGCTACAGCCTGCTGCTGGCGCTGGCCTTCGACGTCGCACTGCTCTACCTCACGCTCGGCTTTCGCCAGTTCAGCCACTACTTCACCGACATCCGCGACGCGCTCGATCGCGGCGACGAGGCGCAGGCGCGTCGCCGCCTGGCCGAGTGGCGTCACCTCGACGCGAGCGAGCTGCCGCGCACCGAACTCCTGCGCCACGTCATCGAGCATGCGCTCCTGGCGGCGCACCGGCATGTCTTCGGCGTCTTCTTCTGGTTCGTCGTCCTCTCGGCTCTGGGCCTCGGGCCCACCGGGGCGGTGCTCTACCGGATGGCCGAGTTCGGCAGCCGCTTCTGGGCCTACCGCCACCGCACGCTCGGCGAGCCGGCCGACGACCACCTGCTGGCGCTCTCGCGCCGGCTCTTCCAGGCGATGGACCACCTGCCCGCACGCCTGACCGCGTTCGGATTCGCGGTGGTCGGCAACTTCGAGGAAGCCATCGGCGCCTGGCGGCGCGACGCCGCGCTGTGGCTGTACCCGAACGAGGGCATCATCCTCGCCGCCGCCGCCGGGGCTCTGGGCATGCAGCTCGGCGGCGCGGCAGCGCCGGGCGTCACGCCCGACCGCTCGAAGACCTTCACCGACGGCTCGAGCGCCGACGCCACGCAGGCACAGGGTTCGACGCCGGGAGTGCCGCCGCAGCCGGGCCATCTGCAGAGCGTGGTGGCGCTGGTGTGGCGCTCGGTGGTGCTGTGGATGCTGCTGCTGGCCTTGCTCTCGCTGGCCAACGTCGTCGGCTGAAGCGATCGCGCCGCGATTCCGCGCGCATCCCCGCGCACATTCGCGTGCGCATTCCCGTGCGCGGCGCTACCAGCGTGGCCGCGAGAGCTCCTCGTGGAGCTCGCGGTAGATGCGCCAGCGCGAGGCGCTGACGCGCCCGGCCCGTACCGCCGCCTGCACGCCGCACTGCGGCTCCTGCCGGTGCGTGCAGTTGGCGAAGCGGCAATGGCCGAGCTCCGCGGCGAGGTCGGGCATCAGCGCAGCCAGTCGCGCCGGCTCGATCTGTTGCAGCCCGAATTCCTGGAAGCCCGGCGAGTCGAGAACGGCGTCGCGCCGGTCGCTGCCGAGCCAGTACCAGGTCGTGCTCGTCGTCGTGTGGCGTCCGCTCGCGAGCGCCGCGGAGAGCTCGCCCACTTGCGCGCGTGCCTCGGGAAGCAGCAGGTTGATGAGCGTGCTCTTGCCGGCACCGCTCGGGCCGAGGAGAAGCGTCGCGCGATCGCGGAGACAGGGGAGCAACCGCTCCCGCGTCGCGCTCGCTTGGGCTTTGGCGGAGAACTCCAGCACCTCGATGCCCATCGTGCGGTACGGCGCCAGCCGTGCCCTGGCCTCGGCGGCAGCGGGCAGGTCGACCTTGTTGAGGCCGATCAGCACCCCGATGTCGGCCGCCGCGGCGGCGATCAGCGCGCGCGCGAGCTGCGATTCGCTGAAGACCGGCTCGACGGCGACGAGCAGGAGCAGCTGGTCGAGGTTGGCGGCGAAGGACTTGCTGCGCCAGGCGTCCTGGCGCATGAGAAGGTTGCGGCGCGGCTCGATGTGCTCGACCACGCCTTCGTCGCCGCTGCGCTGCCAGCGCACGCGATCGCCGACGACGAGCTCGCTCCTCTTGCCGCGCAGGTGGCAGCGCAGGCGCCGGCCTTCTGGCGTCTCGACGATCGCGTGGCGGCCGTGCGCCGCGACGATCAGGCCCTGATCCAGGGCCGCTGCGCCTTCGGCGCGGCGGGCATCGACGGGCGGACGAGGATCGCGGCTCAAGATGCGCGCGCGTCCTGGCGCGAGCCCGGGGCCAGCGCCGCGAGTGCGGCCAGGCGCTCGATCGCCGGGGGGTGCGAATAGTAGAAGCGCACGTAGAGCGGATCGGGCGTGAGCGTGCTGGCGTTGTCCTCGTGCAGCTTGAGCAGGGCGCCGGCGAGATCGCGCCCGTCGGCCTGCTCGCAGGCGTAGGCGTCGGCCTCGAACTCATGCCGCCGCGACAGCATCGCGCCGAGCGGAGCCAGCAGGAAGGCGAAGGGCGGCAGCGCCAGGCCGAAGAGAAGCAGCGCCAGCGCATCGTTGGGGGCCGCGAGGTTGGGCGCCACGCCGAGGCCGGCGTAGAAGCCGCTCTGCCGCGCAAGCCAGCCCAGCACCGCCAGTGCCGCGAGGCTGAAGGCGAAGATCGCGATCATGCGCACCAGCACGTGCCGGCGCTTGAAGTGGCCCAGTTCGTGCGCCAGCACCGCCTCCACCTCGCCGGGGGTCAGGCGTGCCAGCAGGGTGTCGAAGAAGACGACCCGCTTGGACGCGCCGAGTCCCGTGAAGTAGGCGTTGGCGTGCGCCGACCGCCGGCTGCCGTCCATCACGAACAGCCCCTTGGCGGCGAAGCCGCAGCGCTGCATGAGCGCGGCGACGCGCGCGGCCAGCGGCGCATCCTGCAGCGGTTCGAAGCGGTTGAAGAGCGGAGCGATCAGCGTCGGATAGACGACGAGCAGCATGAGGTGAAAGCCGACCCATGCGAGCCAGGCCCAGATCCACCAGCCCGGCCCCGCCGCGCCCATGATCCAGAGCACGAGCGCCGCCAGCGGCAGGCCGATCACCAGCGCCAGCAGCGCGCTGCGCAGCAGGTCGGCGACGAAGAGCGCGGGCGTCACGCGGTTGAAGCCGAAACGCTGCTCGAGCACGAAGGTGCCGTAGGCCTCCAGCGGCAGCTCCAGCAGCGCCGAGACGAGCGTGAACGCCGCCAGCAGCGCGAGCTGGTAGGCCATGTCGCCCAGGCGCGGCTGGAGGGCGTCGCGCAGTGTCGCGTTGAGGAGATCGAGGCCGCCCAGCAGCGTCCAGCCGACGAGGACCGCGGTGCCGAGGGCCATGCCGAGCATGCCCAGGCGCGCCCTGGCGATGGTGTAGTCGGCTGCGCGCCGGTGTGCTGCCGCCGAGACCGTGGTGGCGAAGGGGGCGGGCACCTCGTCGCGGTGCCGCGCCACGTGGCGGATCTGCCGCTGCGCCAGCCAAAGGCGCAGTGCGAACCACAGCAGCACGACCACGGCGAAGACGAGCGATACGGTTGAAGCCTGCACGGCACGCAGTTTAGGCTGGTGGAGAATCGACGCTTTTGCCCCGCCGCGACCCATGAACGATGCCTTGCTGCCCGTCAGCGACGACAACCTGGTCTGGATCGACCTCGAGATGACCGGTCTGGACCCGTTCCAGGACCGCATCATCGAACTCGCCGTGATCGTCACCGACGCGAACCTGAGCCTGCGGGTCGAAGGGCCGGTGATCGCCGTGCACCAGAGCGACGCCGTGCTCGATGCGATGGACGCCTGGAACAAGGGCACCCACGGCAAGAGCGGCTTGATCGAGCGCGTGAAGGCATCGCACATCGACGAAGCGCAGGCCGAGGCCGAGGTCATCGCCTTCCTGCGGCGCTGCGTGCCGGCGGGCAAGAGCCCGATGTGCGGGAACTCGATCTGCCAGGACCGGCGCTTCCTGGCGCGGCTGATGCCGCGCCTGGAAGCCTACTTCCACTACCGCAACCTCGACGTCAGCACGCTCAAGGAGCTGGCGCGGCGCTGGAAGCCGGCGGCCTTCGAAGGCTTCAAGAAGGCGCAGGCGCATACCGCGCTCGCCGACGTGCACGAGTCGATCGACGAACTGCTGCACTACCGCCGCCACCTGCTGGCGCTTTGAGTCCCTTGCGGCGCGCCGGCACGCGCGTGGCTCCGCGGAACGCCTGCTCAGCGCGTCAGCAGCGCGTTGACGGCCTCGAGGTCGCCGCTCTCGAGCTGCCCCGAGGCCTGGCGCAGCCGCAGGCTTCCCAGCAGCACGTCGTAGCGCGCGCGTGCGAGGTCGCGTTCGGTCTGGAAGAGCTGCGTCTGCGCGTTCAGCACGTCCAGGTTGACGCGCACGCCGACGCGGTAGCCGAGCTGGGTCGCTTCCAGCGCCAGGCGCGCCGAGGACTCGGCCGCCTCCAGTGCGCTGACCTGCGCGTGCCCCGACTGCACGTTGAAGAAGGCCACGCGCGTGTTCTGGGCGATCGCGCGGCGCGCGCGGTCCAGATCCTGGCGCGCCTTCTCTTCCAGCAGCAGCTTCTCGCGGATCTGATTCTCGGTCAGGCCCCCGGTGTAGAGCGGCTGGTTGAACTGCAGGCCGATGCTGGCGGTGCTGCTGCGCCCGGAGAGCCCCGTGGCGTAGCGCCCGCTGGTGTGCGCGGCGCCCACCGAACCGACGGCGTCGAGGGTGAACTTCTCCGCCGCGCGCGCCTTCTCGGTCTCGAGCCGGGCCACGTCCAGCGCCACGCGCGCACGGTTGAGGTCCGGGTGCGCTCCGTCGGCCCGGGTCACCCAGGCTTCGACGTCGGCCGGCGCGAGCAGCGGCAGCACCACCGGTCGCGCCAGGGGATGTGGCTGCACGCCGGACCGGCCGACGAGCTGATCGAGCGCGATGCCGGCGCTGCGCAGCGCGTTCTCGGCCGCGATCTCGTCGGCCACCGCCTTGTCGAACTTGGCCTGCGCCTCGCGCGTGTCGGTGATCGTCGCCGTGCCGACCTCGAAATTGCGCTTGGCCGAGGCGAGCTGCTCGGTGATTCCGGCCTTGTTGGCCTGCACCGTGGCCAGCGTGTCCTGCGCCGCGAGCACGTCGAAATACGCCTGCGCCACGCGCACGATCAGGTCCTGCTCGGCCAGCTCGAGTTCGGCCTTGGCGGCCTCACGCGCGCGCTGGGCCTGCGCGATCGAGGCGTCATTGACGCGGTTGATGATCGGGTAGCGCGCGGCGAGCGCGGCGTTGGCGGCGTTGTTGTCTCCCGCGGGGAAACCCTGCGGATCGACGCGCGTCGTGCTCGCGGCCGCCGTCAAGGCAAGCGTAGGCCGCGCCAGTGCCTCCGCGGCCGCCGCGCGCGGCTCGGCGGACAAGGCCTGTGCGCGCGCCGAAAGGTAGGCCGCGTCGTAGGCGCGCGCCGCGTCGTACAAGTCCTTCAGGTTCTGGGCCTGCACGCTGCACGCCGTGAGGAAGGCGACCGCGGCAAGACCGGTACGGCGCAGCAGGGCAGGTCGCGGTGAGGGCATGGGGCTCCTTCGGGATCGGCTGACTGGAGGTGAGGGTTGCGCCGCGGTCAGAAGCTGAACACCGACTTCTCGGCGAAACCCTGCAGGCGTGGTGCCAGCGTCTCGAAGACCACCTGCTGCGACCAAGCCGCCTGGCTGCTGCGCGTGAACACCGTGGCTTGCATGACGGGCTCCTCGCCGACGATGGCGACGAGGCGCCCACCGACGCGAAGCTGCTCGAGCAGCACCCGCGGCACCTCGGCCACCGAGCCCGAGAGCAGGATGGCGTCGAAGGGCGCTTCGGCCGGGTAGCCCTGCGCGCCTTGGCTCGCCTCGACCTCGACCACGCGTGCGTTCAGCACGCCGTTGCGGCGCAGGTTCTCGCGCGCCATCTTCGCCAGCTCGGCATCGCTCTCCAGCGTCACCACCGCCTGGGCGCGGTGCGCCATGAGCGCGGCCATGAAGCCCGCCCCGGTGCCGATCTCGAGCGCCTTCTCGTGGCGCTGCAGCTGCAGCGACTGCAGCAGCCGTGCCTGCACGCGCGGTTCGAGCATGCGCGGCCCATGGGGCTTTCCGGGAAGCAACGGGATCTGCGTGTCGACGAAGGCCAGCGCGCGCATCGTCGGCGGCACGAACTCCTCGCGGCGCACGGTGGCCAGCAGGCTCAGCACGGCCGGATCCAGGACGTCCCAGGGGCGGATCTGCTGTTCGATCATGTTGAAGCGGGCGCTCTCGATGTCCATGATTATACGGTATAGGGTATAGACGTATGGGCCGGAAGGATTCTAGGCGTCTTGCCCGACCGGCGGCTGACGGCGACCTGCCCGCGCCCGTCTTCGTGCCCATTGCGCCAGGTCGTCGAGCCAGCAGTAGATCACCGGCACCACGACCAGCGTCAGCAGCGACGAGGTGACGACGCCGCCGATCACCGCCTGGCCCATGGGCGCGCGCTGCTCCGAGCCTTCGCTCATCGAGAAGGCCAGCGGCATCATGCCGAAGACCATCGCCAGCGTCGTCATCAGGATGGGGCGCAGGCGGACGCGCGCCGCGTCGAGCAGGGCCTGCGTGCGATCCGTGCCGGCCTCGCGGGCACGGATCGCGAAGTCGACGAGCAGGATCGCGTTCTTCGTCACCAGGCCCATCAGCATCACGATGCCGATGATCGAGAACATGTTGAGCGTGGAGCCGAAGAGCAGCAGCGCGAGCACGACGCCGATCAGCGTCAGCGGCAGCGAGCTCATCAGCGCCAGCGGCTGCAGGAAGCTCCTGAACTGGCTCGCGAGGATCATGTAGATGAAGACCACCGCCAGCGCCAGCGCCATCATCGCGAAGCCGAAGCTCTCCTGCATGTACTTGGTCGAGCCGCCGAAGCTGTAGCGGTAGCCCGGGGGCCAGGCGGTCTCGTCGAGCACGCGGCGGATGTCGGCCGAGACCTCGCCCGCGCTGCGGCCCTGCGTGTTGGCGTCGACGTTGATCTCGCGCGTGAGGTCGCGCCGGTTGATCTGGTTCAGCCCGGTCGCCGGCAGCACCTGCGCCACCTGCTCCAGGCGCACGATGCGTGCGCTGCCGTCGGCGGCGGTGCCGACCATGAGCGGCAGCGCGCGCAGCTGTGCCGCGTCGACGCGCTCCTGCGGCGCCAGGCGCACGACGACGTCGTAGGTTTCGTCGTCGTCGGCGCGCCAGTTGCCCACCGTCTGGCCTGCCACCAGCACGCGCAGTGCGCCGCCCACCGCGCCGGTGTCCAGGCCGAGATCGGCTGCCGCCTCGCGCTTCATGCGGATGGCGACCGTCGGCTTGTCGGCCTGCAGCGAGCTGTTGAGATCGACGAGGCCGGGGATGGACGCCAGCCGCGGCCCGATCTGGCGCCACAGCCGCGCCAGTTCGTCCAGGTCGGGGCCCTGGATCGAGAACTGCAGCGTCTTGCCGCCGCCCAGATCCGGGATGCCGATGTTGGTGATGGTGACGCCGGGAATGCGTGCCAGGCGCTGGCGCAAGGCCGGCGTCATCTGGTGGACGCTTTGCCCGCGCTCCTTGCGGTCGGTCAGGCGCACGTACATCGAGCCGACGTTGGTGCCCAGCGCCGCGCCGCTGTTGATGGTCGTAACCGTGTGCCGGATCTCGGGCATCTCACGCAGCGCGGCGTCGATCTGGCGCGCGCGCGCCTCGGTGGCCTCGAGCGAGGTCCCCACCGGCGTCTGGAAGCTGACGATGGTCTCCGAGAAGTCGGCCTGCGGGATGAACTCCGCGCCCACCAGCGGCAGGATGAGAAAGCTCGCCGCGAAGGTCGCGACCGCGATCGCCACGGTCTTCACGCGGTGCACCAGGGACCACGCGAGGATCGCCTGGTAGGCGTCGGCCAGCGCCAGCGTCAGGCGGTCGAAGGCGGCCGTGACGCGGCCGATGCTGCGCTCGTACGCACCCCGCGGCGGGCCCTCGCGGCGGCCGTGCGCCTGCGGGTCGTGCCAGACGCTGGAGAGCATCGGGTCCAGCGTGAAGCTGACGAACATCGAGATCAGCACCGCGGCGACGATGGTGATGCCGAACTCGTGGAAGAAGCGGCCGACGATGCCGCCCATGAAGCCGATGGGCAGGAACACCGCGACGATCGACAAGGTCGTCGCCAGCACCGCCAGGCCGATCTCGTTGGTGCCTTCCAGCGCCGCGTCGTGGGCGCTCTTTCCCATCTGCACGTGGCGCACGATGTTCTCGCGCACGACAATGGCGTCGTCGACGAGCAGGCCCACGCACAGAGACAGCGCCATCAGCGTCACCGTGTTGATGGTGAAGCCGCCCGCGTACATGAAGATGAAGGTGCCGATGAGCGCGATCGGCAGCGTCAGGCCGGTGATGACGGTCGAACGCCAGCTGTTGAGGAAGAGGAAGACGATGCCCACGGTGAGCAGCGCGCCTTCGAGCAGCGTCTGCCGCACGTTCGCGACCGAGACGCGGATGGCGCGCGAGTTGTCGCGGTTGATCTCGGTGCGGATGCCCGGCGGCAGCAGCGGCTGTGCCGCGGTGATGGCCTGCGCGAGTCCGTCGGCGACGGCGATGGTGTTCTCGCCCTGGCTCTTCTGCACCGACAGCAGCACCGTGCGCTGGCCGTTGTAGAGCGCCAGCGTCTGCGCCTCCTGCGGGCCGTCGACGATGTCGGCCACCTGCCACAGCCTGACCGGGATGCCGCTGGCGCCGCGCCGCGCGACGATGAGGTCGCGGAAGTGCGCCGGATCCTCCACGCGCGCGCGCAGCTGCACCATCGACTCCTGCATCGGCGCGCGCAGCGCCCCCAGCGGCAGCTCCTGGTTCTCGCTGCGCACCGCGGCGACCACCTGATCGACACCGACACCCATCGCCTCCAGCGCCTGCGGCCGCAGCTGGATGCCGATCTCGCGCGCCACGCCGCCGACGACGCTCACCGCGCCCACGCCGCGCACGTTCTCCAGGCGCTTCTGCAGCACCTGCGTGGCGAAGGTGGTGAGGTCCTGGGCGCTCGCGCTGCCGTCGGGCGAGACCAGCGCGACGTTGAAGATCGGTTGTGCCGCCGGGTCGAAGCGCGAGACGCGCGGCTCCTTCACCTCCTCGCGCAGCAGCGGCCGCACCAGGGCGACCTTCTCGCGCACGTCCTCGGCGGCGCGCCGGCCATCGACGTCGAGGTTGAACTGCACGACGACGACCGAGCTGCTCTCGTACGAACGCGAGAACACGGTGTCGATGCCGGCCACCGTGTTGACGGCCTCTTCGATGCGCTTCGTGACCTCGGCCTCGACGATCTCGGGAGCGGCGCCGGGATAGTCGACCTGGACGACGACGGTGGGAATGTCGACATCGGGGAACTGGTCGATCGACAGGCGCTGGTAGCTGAAGAGCCCGAGCACGACGAAGGCCAGCATGACCATCGTCGCCAGCACCGGGTTGGCGATCGAGAGGCGGGTGAACCACATGGTCTTCGGCGCCGGTCAGGGCCGCGGCGCCGCCGTGCCCGACGCCGCAGCCGAGGCCGGCGTCGACGAGGCGGCCGCGTCCGCCGGCAGCCGCAGCAGCGCACCCGCGGGGAGATTGCCGACGCTCGGGCGCAGCACCAGCGCGCCGTCGCCCAGGCCGTCCTGGACCTCGACCGCCGCCTCGGGCCCGGCGCCGAAGTCGGCCTCGCCGCGGCGGCCGAGCCGCAGCGGCCGTGCGACGGCGCGTCCGTCCTCGGCTACCAGCACTTGCGGCGTGCTGCGTTCGCTGCGCAGCGTGTTCTGCGGCAAGGCCAGCACCACAGCCTGCTCCACTTCGACGCTGCCGCGCGCGAACTGTCCCTGGCGCAGTCCGGGCGCCGGCTCCACGCGCAGGTAGGCCACGATGGCGCGCGTGCCACCCTGTGTTGCCGGGTTGATGCGCGCCACGCGCGCGTCCAGCGGCTGCGGCACGCCATCGACCTGAAGCCGCGCGCGCTGGCCGACGCGCAAGGCGCCGGCCCGCTCGGCCGGGATCGCCGCCGGCAGCTCCAGTTGCGCGAGGTCGACGATCTCGACGATGCGGCTGTCCACCGACACGCGCTCGCCGGGCTGCGCCAGCCGCTGCGAGACCAGGCCGGAGAGCGGGGCGCGCAGCTCGGTGTCGCGCACCGTCTTGCGCGCGATCTCGGCGGCGGCGCGCGCCGCCTGCAGCGAGGCGCGCGCCGCCGCGGCGTTGTGGACCGCGGTGTCGAGCGCGTTGCGCGAGATGAAACCCTGGTCGACGAGCGCGCGATGATCGGCGAGCGTGCGCTCGGCGATGTCCAGCTGCGCCTGCGCCGCGGCAGCCTGATCCTCGGCCTGGCGCAAGCGCCATTCGAACTCGGTCGCGTCCAGGCGCCCGATGAGCTGGCCGGCGCGCACGGCGTCGCCCTCGCGCACGCTCAGTTCGCGCAGTTCGGCGGCGACCTTGGCCTTGACGAGCGCGCTGTTGACCGCCTCCAGCCCGCCGGAGACCGGCAGCGTCGCGGCCATCGCGCGCGGCACGGCGCGCACGAGGTCGCTCGCCAGCAGTTCGAGCGCCTGCGGCGGCGCGCTGGCGGCGGCCGCGGATGCCTGCGCCGCGTCGTACCGGCGCTCGAGCGCGCGGCTGACCGCCAGCCCGAGCGCGACGAGCGCAGCCAGCGCGGCGACGGCCACGCGCGCGCGGCGGCTCATCGCGCGCCCTCGCCGCGGACGTGCAGCCCGTCGAGGACGAGGTCGATGTGCGCCGCCAGGACGGCGACCGGGTCGAGTTCGAATCCTTGCACCGGACAGGCGGCAAAGGAGTGCTCGTGCAGCAGGAGGAAGATCATCGGTGCCATCAGGGCATTGGCGGTCGCGGAAACGTCGACGGGACGGAACTCGCCGCGCCCGATGCCGCGCCGGACCAGCGACTCGAAGAGGCTGCGCGCGGGCTGCACCACCTCGTCGACGTAGAACTGCGCGATCTCGGGGAAGTTGCGCACCTCGGACAGCACCACCTTGTGCAGTCCGCCGACCTCGGAAGCGGCGATGCGCGTCCACCACTGCTCGAGCAGGCGGCGCAGCAGCGCCCCGGTGCCGCCTTCGGCGCTGGCGACGATCTGTCCGGCCTGGCCGATCAGGGCGGCGATATGGTGCCGCACGACCGCCTTGAAGAGCTCTGCCTTGCTCGGGTAGTAGAGGTAGAGCGTGCCCTTGGAGACGCCCGCGCGGCGCGCCACTTCCTCGGCGCGCGTGGCCGCAAAGCCCTTCTCGACGAACAGCGGCAGCGCGGCGTCGAGAAGCTGCTGCGGGCGGATCTCCTTGTGGCGCCGGCGCGCTGGGCGTGGGTCATCCATCGGGGTGGATCCGGGCGACGAGCGTTCAAGTACTGACTGGTCAGTCAGTATTCTAGGGAGGGAGCCGGTGGCGGTCAAGCCGTGTCGCGCCGTCCTGCGAAGGGCGGTGGCAGGCACGCCGCTATGATCCCCCGCTTTGCCCGAAGGCCCTGGCCCGAGACGAGCGCGCGCGATGGATCCCCTGCTGCTGATCAAGGCCGCCGTGATGGGTGTGGTCGAGGGCCTGACCGAGTTCCTGCCGATCTCGTCGACCGGGCATCTGATCCTGGCCGGCTCGCTGCTCGACTTCACGGGCGAGACCGTGAAGGTCTTCGAGATCGCGATCCAGACCGGCGCCATCCTGGCGGTGATCTGGGAATACCGCGAGCGCCTCCTGGCCACCGTGCGCGGCTTCACGCGCGAGGCGGTGGCGCGGCGCTTCGCGCTCAACGTGCTCATCGCCTTCGTGCCGGCGGTGGTGCTGGGACTGGCCTTCGGCTCGCTCGTCAAGCGCCACCTCTTTCACCCGGTGCCGGTGGCCAGCGCGTTCATCGTCGGCGGCCTCGTCATCCTCTGGGCCGAGGCGCGCCACCATCGCCGCTTCGGCGAGCGTGACCTCTCGGGCAGCCGCCGCGCGCGCGTCGAGACGGTCGACGACATGAGCGCGCTCGACGCGCTCAAGGTCGGCCTGCTGCAATGCCTGGCCCTGGTGCCGGGCACCAGCCGCAGCGGCGCGACCATCATCGGCGCGATGGTGCTCGGCTTCTCGCGCCGCAGCGCCACCGAGTTCAGCTTCTACCTCGGCATCCCGACGCTGGTCGGTGCCGGGGCCTATTCGGTGTGGAAGCAGCGCGCACTGCTGGCGCTGTCGGACCTGCCGATGTTCCTGATCGGCTCGGCCGTGGCCTTCGCGGCGGCGCTGCTGTGCATCCGCTGGCTCATCCGCTACGTCTCGACGCACGACTTCCGCGTCTTCGCCTGGTACCGCATCGTCTTCGGCGCGCTGGTTCTGCTGACCGCCTATTCCGGCACGGTCAACTGGTCCGCCTGAAGACGAGGTCGCGCACGCCGTGACCCAGGCGCAGGCCGCGCGCCTCGAACTTGGTCTGCGGGCGGTAGGCCGGGCGCGGCGCGTAGGCAGCGGCGGTGTTGGCCAGCAGCGGCTCGCTTCCCAGCACCTGCAGCATCTGTTCGGCGTAGGGCTCCCAGTCGGTCGCGCAGTGCAGCACGC
>JAIXKR010000044.1 GCA_026932235.1 Burkholderiales bacterium | reverse complement strand
CCAGCGGGTGCAGCAGCGCCCACAGCCCGCCCAGCAGCGAGCCGGCGAAGCGGTTGCTCACCTCGCGCTGCGCGAAGCGCACGAATAGCCACCAGGAACTGCTGCTCATGCCGCGCCATCCGACGGCAGGCCCTGCCCGGCAACAGGCGCAATCGGAAGCGAGAGGTGCGGGCGGCGGGTCAAGGGCATGACAATGGGACGCAGAAGCAAGAAGCCGGGCAGGCGAGGACCAGTTCCGGCGCGGCCGGTATGCCGGGGCCGCGATGATATCGATGCAGGCTGCGATCGAAGCCGCTGCGGCCTGCAGGACACTTCGATCCATGAGCAGCACTTGCGCCGCCGATGTCACCGCCGTCGTGATCAGCTATCGACCGGATGCGCACGGGCTTTCGGCCTTGCTGACGGCGCTGGAGCCCCAGGTCGGATCGATCATCGTCGTCGACAACGACAGCCCGGCGCTGCCCGCACTCCCGAGCGCGGTGCGTCTGCTCCGGCTGCCACGCAACGAAGGTGTGGCGAGCGCGCAGAACCACGGCGCAGCGGCAGCCTGGGCCGCGGGCGCAGGCTTCGTGCTGCTGCTCGACCAGGACAGCCTGCCCGCGCCGGACATGGTCGAACAACTGTCGACGGCCCTGCACGCCGCCTCAGCCGGGGACCGCGTTGCAGCCGTCGGGCCCTTGGTGGTCGACGCCGACGGACACAGCGAGGGTTTCGTGCGCTTTCGCTCCGGCCGCTACGTCGCGGTGGCTCCCCTCGCCGCCGAACGCTGGATCGACTGCGACATGCTCATCGCTTCGGGAACGCTCATTCCCCGTGCCGCCTGGGACGAGGTCGGCCCGATGGCCGAAGAGCTCTTCATCGACAAGGTCGACACCGACTGGTGCCTGCGCGCAGCCTGGCGCGGCTGGCGCCTGCTCGGCGTGCCCGCGGCCAGGCTGCAGCATTGCCTGGGACAGCGGCAGATCCGGCTGTGGTTCGGACGCTGGCGCGAGCTCGCCTTGCATGCGCCGTTCCGCTACTACTACAGGGTCCGCAATGGCCTGCTGCTGCGCAGGCTGCCGCATTCCGCTACGGCTTGGCGCCGCGCTGACCTGCGCCAGCTGCTGTCACTGCTGCTGTATTTCGGCGTGCTGGCTCCGGGCCGGTTGGCCAACCTGCGCATGATGTGGCGCGGCCTCATCGACGGCGTACGGGGTATCGACGGGCCGATGCCGCCCCCAGGCGATCCACCGCGCCCGACCTAAAATTGCCACTTGCAGGACGCGCCCCGACACCGGCGGCCCGACACGCCATCGGATGGACATGATGCCCCTGGAAAATGCCTTGGCGCCTCCGCTAGTTTCCGTGATCGTTCGCACCAAGGACCGGCCGCGCATGCTGGCCGGAGCGCTGGCCAGCATCGCCGCGCAGACGCAACGGCCGCTCGAGGTGATACTGGTCAACGACGGCGGACAGCCGCCCGACCTGCCCGCGCTACGTCGCCTCCTAGGCGACGTGACGCTGGTCGACGTCGACCTGAACCCCGGCCAGGGCCGGGCGCGCGCGGCCAACGCCGGCATCTCGCGCGCCTGCGGCCGCTGGATAGCCTTCCTCGACGATGACGACGAATGGCTGCCCGGCCACCTGCGCAGCCTGGTCGAGGCTGCGCAGGCGTCGAACGCGCACGTCGTCTACGCCGGCGCCGAGACGGTCGTGGCCCGCTGGTCCGACGAGCAGGGGTGCTTCGAGGTGCAAACCCGGCACATCCTATCGAAGGACTTCAGCTGGCCCGAGATGCTGCTGGGCAACTACATCCCGTTCAACACCGTGCTGGTCGACGCCGGAGCGCTGCGCGCGCTGGGCGGCATCGATGAACTCTTCGACCTGTACGAGGACTGGGACCTGCTGATCCGCCTAGCGCGCCTACAGCCCTTCGTACACATCGACGCCGTCACCGCTCGCTACCACCAGTGGAGCCAGACGCAGCAGATCAACCGCGCCAGCGCCGACGCAATGGCGGCGGCGACGCTGCGCATCTTCGACAAGCACCGTGCCGACATCACCGCTGCGGTGCTGCTGGACTACCGCAACCGCCGCGACGAGCAGGCGCGGCAGGCGCTGGAAGCGGCCGATACAGCCGCCCGGGGCGCAGCCGAGCAGGCTGCGCATCATGCCGCCGAGGTAGCGCACCTGCGCACCCTCCTCGACGAGGACAGCGCGCGAATCCACCGGCTCGATCATCTGGCGCAGGCGCGCGACGTGCACATCCACCACCTGGAAGACGTGCTGACGCAGCGCCAGGCCACACACGAGACCGCGCGGGCGGAGCTGGAACGGCGCATCGCCGATGTGCAGTCCGAGATGTCGTCCATGCGTGCGACGCTGGGCTGGCGGCTACTGGAGAAGCTGCGCCGCGCACGCGCGAGGCTGCTGCCGCACGGCAGCCTGCGGGGTCGGGTCACCGACCTCGGCCTGCGCACCGTGATCGCTTGGCGCCGCGATGGGGCCAGGGCAACGAGCCGCCGACTCGCTAGGCGGCTGAGAGACACGATGCGTCGGCTGCCGGCGCTGGCCAGACGCGCACGCCAGGTGCAGCGCCAGCATGGCACCGCGGTGATGGCCAGACGGGTGTACGACCACCTGCGGCGCGGCGAACTGGCAGAGCAGCCGTCTGTCGGGCAGAGGCTGAGCGCCGGCGAACGCTATGCCACCTGGATGGCCGCACACCCCGCGCCCGACCGCGGGACCATGCGCGAAGCCATCGAGCGCTTTGCGCACCGGCCGCTGATCTCCATCGTGACGCCGGTCTACAACGTGGAAGCCCGGTGGCTGCGTCGCTGTATCGAGTCCGTCGTCGCGCAGGGCTACCCGCACTGGCAGCTCTGCCTGCAGGACGACGCGTCGACGAACCCCGAGACGCGCCAGGCGCTGGTCGAATGGGTGGGCCGCGACGAACGCATCAGCATCGAGTTCAGCGCGCGCAATGGCGGAATCTCGACGGCATCCAACGCCGCTTTGGCAAGGGCGCGCGGCGAATTCGTCGCCCTGCTGGACAACGACGACGAGCTGAGCCCCGACGCGCTGTTCCAGGTGGCGGCCATGCTCAACAAGCACCCCGACACCGACCTGCTCTACAGCGACGAGGACCGCATCACGCAGCATCCTGACGGCAGCACGCTGCACCACGACCCCTTCTTCAAGCCCGAGTGGAGCCCGCAGCTGCTCTTTTCCTGCATGTACACGGGGCACCTCAGCGTCTACCGCCGCAGCCTGCTCACCGAGCTCGGCGGCTTCCGCACGGCCTTTGACTTCTCGCAGGACTACGACCTGGCGCTGCGCGTCACCGAACGCACCGACCGCATCCGTCACCTTCCCCGGGTGCTGTACCACTGGCGCACGCTGCCCAGCTCGGCCGCCGGCGGCGGCAAGGATTTTGCGCGTTCCTCCAACATCGCCGCGCTGCAGGACGCCTGCCGCCGACGTGGCTACGACGCCGTGGCCGAGGCGCTGCCGCGCGCCAATCGCGTGCACTTCCGGCTGCCGGTCGACGAGGCGCAGCGGCCGCTCGTCTCCATCGTCATCCCCACCGACAACCGCGACAACCTCTTCAACTGCATCGATCTGATCCGTCGGCATACCGACTACCGGCCGTACGAGATCGTCGCCGTCACCAATTCCGCGCTCGGCCGTGAGCTGCTGCAGCGCCACGCCGACGACGACGCCGTGCGCCTGTGCGCCTACGACCGGCCGTTCAACTTCTCGGCCAAGTGCAACGAAGGCGCGGCGACCGCACGGGGTGACTACCTGCTGTTCTTCAACGACGACGTCGAGGCCACCCACGGCAGTTGGCTGGAGGACATGCTGGGCGTCTTCGGCCGCAGCAACGTCGGCGGCGTGGCGCCCAAACTGTTCTACGAGAATGACACCCTCCAGCACGCCGGCATGGTGACCGGCGTGCGCGGGCTCGTGGGGACGGCCTTCCACGCCCAACCCAAGGACAGCGGTGTGTACTTCAACTTCGCGCAATCCGAGCGCGACGTCTCACTGCTGTCGGGCGCCTGCCTACTGATGCCGCGCCGCGTGTTCGAGGAGATCGGCGGCTGGAATGCCGAGAGAACGCCGATCATGCACTCCGACGTCGACCTGTGCTGCCGCATTCGCGAGCACGGCTACGCCTTGGTCTATACGCCGTTCGCCGAGCTGCGCCACATCGGCCACCTGTCGCTGAAGGCTACCGACCACCTGCGCGAGCGCCGCAAGGACAAGGCCGACACCTACCTCGTCAAGCGCTTCGGCCACTTGCTGACCCGCGACCCCTGGTACCCCGAGAACATGCGGGCCTACCTGTACCACGCCGGCCACCTGCCCTACCACATGGACCTGGACCGCCAGGACGACGCGCTGCTGACGGCAACCGACATTCTGCTCGTCAGCCATGATCTCAGCCTGAGCGGCGCCCCCATCCTGCTGCTGCAGCTGGCCACGCACTTCCGCTCCCGCGGCCACTTCGTGACCGTGATGTCGCCGCTGGACGGCGAACTGGCCGCAGCCTATCGCGAGCGCGGCATCCCGGTGATCGTGGACGCTACCCTGGCGTACGAGCCCGACGCGCAGACCGCCAAGCTGATGGCGGCCTTCGACCTCATCCTGGCCAACACCATCGTCGCATGGCCCTCGGTGCAGGTGGCCAATGCCTCAGGCACGCCGGTGCTGTGGCTGTTGCACGAGTCCATGGCCGGCCGCGAGATGGCGCTGGCCAATCCGGCCATCGTCCAGGCGCTGCGGGCCGCCGACGACGTGGTCTTCGCCTGCACCGCCACGCGCAGGCTGTACGACGACCTGGCCGATGGCGCGCACTTCCACGTCATCCCCTATGGCACGCAGGCCCCGGAAGCACCGTCCGGCGTGGTGCGCGACCCCAGCCGCTTCACGGTCGTCCACATCGGCAGCGTCGAGCCGCGCAAGGGTCAGGATCTGCTGCTCGATGCGGTGTCCCGGCTGCCGGCCGAGCTTCGTGGGCGGCTGGACCTGCAGTTGATCGGGCGTGTGATTGACCCCGCATTCCATGCGGGCATCCGGCCGGTCTTGGAAGGCACGCCCGGCGTGCGCCACCTCGGCCCGCTGCCGCACATGTCTACGGTGCGCCACCTGGCGGCGGCCGACCTGCTGGTGTGCCCGTCGCGCGACGAGGTCTTCCCGGTGAGCATCCTCGAAGCCATGGCCCTAGGCCGGCCGGTGCTGTCGGCCGCCGTGGGCGGCGTGCCCGAGATGATCCGCGACGGCGTCGACGGTCTGGTGGTGCCGCCGCAGGACGCGCAGGCGCTGGCCGACGCCATTGCCACGCTGATGCAGGACCGAGCACGCTGTGAGGCAATGGGCCGATCGGCGCGGCAGCGCTACCTAGATGCCTTCACCATCGATCGCGTGGGTGACCGCATCCTGACGCTGATCGAGCGCCGCCTCTCTGTGTCCGCTATTCACATATGTCAATGAAAGATACAGATCTATTGCGGTAGATCTTGGTTCTGGGCAGAGTCGTTTGATCTCGCCACGCGCCCCGGACGCTTCGAGTATGTTCACACGCCCAAGCATGGTTCTTGGCTCAACCTGATCGAGTGCGCCTTCTCCAAGATGGCGCGCACCTTCCTACGACACATCCGAGTCAAATCGACCGACGAGCTCAAGGAGCGCATCCTGAAGGGCATTGCAGAGTTCAATGCTTCTCCCGTGGTGTTCCGCTGGAACAAGTTCGACCTCGGCGTGGCTTGATATGTATCCGTATTGATGGAACGATCTACTAGTCGGGCCAACTCGGGTGGACCGGCCCTGAGACCTGCTCGCCCAGACCACTCTGATGGCCTCCCGTCGCGTCGACGGCCGCAGCTGGACCGACGGCCGGGACGGCCACCCGGCGGCCGGCCGCCGGCTGCTGGCCACGGTAGCCGCACGCCGCTTGCGGGGTGTGGTGATGCTGAGCGGTGACGTGCACGCACACCACGTGGCCGAGCTGAGGGTCGATGCCGACGAGGCGCGCGGCGGTGGTGGCCAGCGAGTTCTGCACTACCTCGATCAGCAGTCACAGCGGCGCGCAGGCCACACTCGACGAGGCCTGGGCCGCAGCGGGCTTGACCGGGCCTTGGCGCGCCGGCATAGGCTTTGGCGGGCTGCGCGGACGCAGGCTCTGTTTGCGCCCCTGCGCGGCCCGGCTGGGCTACGCCCACACGGCGCATGACCCCCATCCTCGTCATCACCGCACCCTTCTTCGCCCTCGTCCTCTGCGGCTGGCTGGCGGGGCGGCTGCGCGCCCTGCCCGAGGCGGCGATTCCGGGGCTCAATGCCTTCGTCCTCTACTTTGCGCTGCCCTGCATGCTGTTTCGGTTCGGCGCCGGCACGCCGGTGCTGCAGCTGCTCGACCCGACGATCCTCGCCGTCTGGCTGCTGGGGGCGGCGCTACTGGCCGCGGCGACGGTTGCGCTGACGCTCGGGCCCGGGGTCGGGCTGAAGGATGCGGCCTTCGGCGCGCTGGTGGCGGTGTTCCCCAACACCGGCTTCATGGGCGTGCCGCTGCTCGTGGCCTTGCTCGGGCCGCAGGCCGCGGGGCCGACGATCTGCGTGCTCGCGGCCGACCTCGTCGTCACGACGACGGCCTGCCTCGCGCTGGCCGAGGCGCAGGACCAGGGGCGCCACGGCGCCTGGGTGGCGGCACGGCGCGTGCTGCGGGGCGTGGCGAAGAACCCGATGCCCTGGGCGATCGCACTCGGGGCACTCTTCTCGGCGATGGACTGGCAACTCTGGGGACCGGCCGATGCGGTGGTGAAGATGCTTGCCGACGCGGCCAGCCCGGTGGCGCTGTTCACCATCGGCGCCGTGCTCTGGCGCGCCGGGCAGCATGCGCATGCGCGCACGCCGCTCGCGCGCTACGCGCCGGTGGCGGCAGCCAAGCTGTTGGCGCATCCCTTGCTGGTCCTGGGGCTCGGGATGGCTGCGCAGGCGCTGGCGCTGCCGCTGTCGGACTTCGCGCTGATGGTGATCGTGCTCGTCGCGGCGCTCCCGAGCGCCAGCAACGTGGCCATGCTCGCCGAGCGCTGGGGCGCCGACACCGGCCGCGTGGCACGAATCATCATGAGTTCGACGGCGGCGGCCTTCGTCAGCTTCACGGCGATCGCTGCGGTCTACGGCATCCAGCCGCGCTGATGCGATCAGATCGCCATCGGATCGACGTCCACGGCCCAGCGCGCCAGGCCCTTGTGCGCGCGCCGCAGCGCGTGCAGCGCCGGAAGCCAGGCCGCGAGGAAGCGCTGCAGCGCCGGGCGCGAGGGTGATTCGACGAGCATCTGCATGCGCTCGATGCCGGCCACCCGCGGCACCGCCGGGGGCACGGGGGGATAGAGGCTGACGGCGGCGCCCTCGGCGAGGTCGGCGACGACCTCGGCAGCGGCCTGCAGGAACGCGCCGGCGACCGCGGCCTCGCGTGCCTCGGCGCGCAGCAGCGCCAGGAAGCTGAAGGGCGGCAGGCCGGCGCGGCGGCGCTCGTCGAGCTGGCTCGTGGCGAAGGCGTCGAAGTCGTGCGCGAGCAGCGCCTGGTAGAGCGCGTGGCCGGGGTAGGCGGTCTGGATCCACATCTCGCTGCGCGCGGCCTGGTCGGCGTCGCGGCCGGCACGGCCCGCGGCCTGCATGAGCAGCGCGAACAGGCGCTCGGGCGCGCGAAAGTCGCTGCTGAAGAGCGCGCCGTCGGGGTTGATCGCCGCCACCAGCGTCATGCGGCGGAAGTCGTGGCCCTTGGTCACCATCTGCGTGCCCACGAGCACGTCGACCTCGCCCTCGTGCACCGCGGCGAGCTGGCGCTCGAGCGCGCCCTGGTGGCGCGTACTGTCGGCGTCGATGCGCGCGATGCGCGCGCCGGGCAGCAGTCCTGCCAGTTGCTCTTCCAGCTTCTCGGTGCCGCGGCCCAGCGGCGCGATGTCGAGGTTGCCGCAGTCGGGGCAGGCGCGCGGCACGGGCTCGGTGAGGCCGCAGTGGTGGCAGCGCAGCGTGCGGTCGGCCTTGTGGAAGACACGCCAGGCGCTGCAGTGCGGGCAGCCGCTCTTCCACTGGCAGTGGTGGCAGTGCAGCACCGGCGCGTAGCCGCGGCGGTTGAGCAGCAGCAGGCTTTGCTCGCCGCGCGCGATGCGCTCCTGCACCGCCGCCTGCAGCGGCGGCGCGAGCGCAGGCAGAACGCTGCGCGTGCGCGGCAGGCTCGCGGTATCGAGCAGGCGCACGCGCGGCATCGCCCCGGCGCCGATGCGCGCCGGCAGCGCCAGGCGCCGGTAGCGGCCCTCCTGCGCGCGCTGCCAGCTCTCCAGCGAAGGCGTGGCCGAGCCCAGGATCACCGGCAGTTGCTCGAGGTGTCCGCGGTAGACCGCCAGATCGCGCGCCGAGTAGCGCGCGCCCTCCTGCTGCTTGAAGCTCGGGTCGTGTTCCTCGTCGACGACGATCAGGCCCAGGCGCGGCATCGACGCGAATACCGCCAGACGCGTGCCCAGAACGAGGTCGGCGCGCCCCAGGTGCGCCAGCAGCCAGTGGTTGATACGCTGTGCCGGCGTGAGCGCGCTGTGCAGGCTGACGAGCCGCTGCGCCGGAAAGCGCGCCGCCACACGCGACTGCAGTTGCGGCGTGAGGTTGATCTCGGGCACCAGCATCAGCACCTGGCGTCCGGCGGCCAGCGCCAGCGCCGCGGCGCGCAGGTAGACCTCGGTCTTGCCGCTGCCGGTGACGCCGTGCAGCAGCGCGACGCCCGCCTGCAGCTGTTCCACTTGCGCGAGCACCGCGGACTGGTCGGCGCTGAGTTCGGGAAGCGCCGCCGCCTCCGGTGGCGTCTCCAGCGGCGGCGCGGGCTGGCGCAACAGGCGCGCCAGCCGCCGTGCGAGCTGCCGGTCACCGGTCCTGCGCAGCTCGGGTGGCAACACACCCAGCGCCAGCTCACCGATCTGGCGCTGATAGTAAGTGGCGGCAAACTCCACCAGTCGCTGCCAGGGCTGCGAGAGCGGCGGCAAGCCTTCGAGCACTTCCTGGACGGGTCGCAAGCGCCCCACCGGCGCCGGATCGGCGTCCGCGGCGCGGGTCCAGACGATGCCGGCAACGTCGCGTCTGCCCAACGGCACGCGCACCAACGCACCGGGTGGCAGCGACTGCTCACTTTCGTAGTCGAGGACAGCAGCGATGCCGGTGTGCTGCGGCAACTCGACGGCAACGGCGAGACGGTGCACGAGCGGGGCCAATCAGCGCAGTGAAGTTGCGCGCGCTTTCTCGGTTTCGACTTAGAAATGCCGCTTAAGCTTTTGATTCCGGGCGGGTTTTCGAGTCATCCACGCAATCTGTGGATAACGTTGTGAGAAAGATGCGTCCAGATGCGCCAAGTCCTTGATTCTCCATTGTCTGGTTCAGCTTGCCCGATTTCGCAGCAGGGCCTTCGATCCCTGTAAATCAAGGACTTAGCGCTGTCTACGGGAATGCCCCGGTGCGAATGACCTAAGTCATCCCTCGCCACCCGCACGCCATCGAATTGGGGATAAGTCAAGACCCCGTGGCCGGAATTCACACCCGCACAGGATCGCGATGAGCGACGAAGTGCCTGCTCACGCGCAATTCGATGCACCTTGTTTCGGCCCGCCGAAACCGCCGCGCCCACGCCTCAGCGTGCCGATCGCTGCCGCCGCGAATGGCTGTGCACCGCTTCGACCAGGGCGCTCACGTGCTCGGGCGGGGTGTGCTGGTTGATGCCGTGGCCGAGGTTGAAGACGTGGCCATCCCAGCGGCCATCGGCGCGCTGCGGCGGACCAAAGGCGTCGAGCGCCGCCACGGCCTCTTGCGCCACCGCCTCGGGAGGCGCAAAAAGCACCATCGGATCGAGGTTGCCCTGCAAGGCCACGCGATCGCCGACCGCGGCGCGTGCGCGGCCGAGGTTCATGGTCCAGTCGAGGCCGACGACGTCGGCGCCGCAGTCCGCGAGGTCTTCCAGCCACGGGCCGCCACCCTTGGTGAAGACGATCAGGGGGATGCGCCGGCCGTCCTTCTCGCGCTGCAGGCCCGCGAGCACGCGCCGGGTGTAGTCCAGGCTGAAGCGCCGGAAGGCGGCGTCGGCGAGCACGCCGCCCCAGCTGTCGAAGACCATCAATGCCTGCGCGCCGGCATCGACTTGTGCGTTCAGATAGGCCGTCACCGCGCGCGCGTTGACGTCCAGGATGCGGTGCAGCAAGTCCGGACGCGCATAGAGCATGGTCTTGACGACGCGGTAGTCGCTGCTGCCGCCGCCTTCGACCATGTAGCAGGCCAGCGTCCAGGGGCTGCCGGAGAAGCCGATCAGCGGCACGCGCGCAACCTCCCGGCCGTGCTCGTCGCGCGTCAGCAGCGCACGGCGGATCGACGCAACGGCGTCGAAGACGTAGCGCAAGCGGTTCAGGTCCGGCAGCTGCAGCGCCGCGACCGCGGCCTCGTCGCGCACGGGACGGGCGAAGCGCGGGCCCTCGCCGGCGCCGAAGGAAAGCCCGAGACCCATCGCGTCGGGGACGGTCAGGATGTCGCTGAAGAGGATGGCGGCGTCCAGCGGGAAGCGCTCCAGCGGCTGCAGCGTCACCTCGGTGGCGTACTGGACGTTGGTCGCCAGGCCCATGAAGCTGTTGCCCGCCTTCTCGCGCGTGGCGCGATACTCGGGCAGGTAGCGCCCGGCCTGGCGCATCAGCCAGACCGGCGTATGAGGCGTGGGTTGACGCAGGCAGGCGCGCAAAAAACAGTCGTTCAGGAGCTGGGCAGACATGCGCGGGATTATCGACGCGCCCTGCACTAGCATCGCGCCTGACCATGGAGGATCGGACGATGAAGCGCATGCAGGGATGGGTGACGACGATGCTGCTCGGCCTCACGCTGCTGCTGGGCGGCTGCGGCTACAACGACTTCCAGCGCCTTGACGAGCAGGTCAAGGCCGCCTGGAGCGAGGTCGTCAACCAGTACCAGCGCCGCGCCGACCTCGTTCCCAATCTCGTGGCCACGGTCAAGGGCGAGGCCGATTTCGAGCAGTCGACCCTGACGCGCGTGATCGAGGCGCGCGCGAAGGCGACCTCGATCCAGGCCACGCCGGAGCTGATCAACGACCCCGCGGCCTTCCAGAAGTTCCAGGCTGCGCAGGGCGAGCTCACCGGGGCGCTCAGCCGCCTGTTGGTGGTGGCCGAGAACTACCCCAACCTCAAGGCCAACCAGGGCTTCCAGGACCTGCGCGTGCAGCTCGAGGGCACCGAGAACCGCATCACCGTGGCGCGCAACCGCTACATCAAGGCGGTGCAGGAGTACAACGTGCTGGCGCGCAGCTTCCCGACCAACCTGACCGCGATGGTCTTCGGCTACGAGGTCAAGCCCGGCTTCAGCGTCGCCGACGAAGCGGCGATTTCGGCGCCGCCGAAGGTCGACTTCGGCAAGCCGGCGACGAACTAGGCGCAGGATGAAGCGCGACTGCGCGCCCCTGACGGCGCGCCTGGCCGCGGCCCGGATCTGGGTGCTGGCGGCGCTGTGCCTGGTGCTCGCCGCTGCGGCGTGGGCGCAGGACGTGCAGCCCGTGCCCGCGCTCAGTGCGCGCGTGATCGACCGGACCGGCACGCTGGACGCGCAGGCGCAGGCCGCGCTCGAGGCCAAACTGGCGGCCTTCGAAGCGCAATCCGGGCCGCAGATCGTCGTGCTGCTGGTGCAGAGCACGCAGCCCGAGGACATCGCCGCCTATGCGCAGCGCGTGGCCGACAGCTGGAAGATCGGCCGCCGCGAGGTGGGTGATGGACTGCTGCTGGTCGTTGCCAAGGACGATCGCCATGTGCGCATCGAAGTCGCGAAGGCCCTCGAAGGCGCGGTACCCGATCTCGCCGCGCGTCAGATCATCGAGCGCC
Organism: Burkholderiales bacterium; assembly: GCA_026932235.1. Lineage (GTDB taxonomy): Bacteria > Pseudomonadota > Gammaproteobacteria > Burkholderiales > Burkholderiaceae_C > Rubrivivax. The sequence goes on along the minus strand of JAIXKR010000044.1, from coordinate 27,458 downwards.
AGATCGGCCCGCGCTTTCGCGAAGGCGATTTCGCCGGCGGCATCGACGGCGCCGTCGACGCCCTGATCGCCCGCATCCGCGGCGAGAACCTTCCCGTCCCGAGCGCGCCCGCGCACGGCGAGGACGGCGACTCGAACCCCTTTGGCTTCGTCTTCGTCGCCTGGCTTCTGCTCGCCACCATGCTGACGCGGATGCTGGGGCGGCGCCTGGGCGCCCTGCTCACCGCGGGCGCCGTCGGCGGCCTCGTCTGGTGGCTTGGCGCCGGGTTGTTCGCGGCGCTGCTGGCAGCCTTCGTCGCCCTGCTGATGACGGGGCTGTTCGACCTCGGTTCGCTGCGGCGCGGCGGCTGGCACGGCCGTGACGGCACCTGGGTCGGGACCGGGGGTGGCGGCGGCTGGGGTGGAGGTGGCGGCGGCTTTTCCTCCGGCGGCGGTGGTGATTTCGGCGGCGGCGGCGCCTCCGGGGACTGGTGAGCGGGCGATGGGGAGCAGGACGAGATGAACCGCTGGCTGCGCATGCTCAGGCACGGCTGGTTCGACGCCGGCGACGCGCGGCGGTTTCTCGACGCGGAAGCACTCGATCGCCTGGGCGAGCGTGTGCGGCACAGCGAGTCCGGTCACGGCGGCGAGATCCGCATCTGCATCGAGGGCAGGCTGCCGCTGTCCTACCTCTGGCGCGGTGCGCGAGCACGCGAGCGCGCGATCATGATGTTCGGCAAGCTGCGCGTGTGGGACACCGAGGCCAACAACGGCGTCCTCATCTACCTGCTTCTCGCCGAGCACGCGATCGAGATCGTCTGCGACCGTGCGATCGCGCGCGCCGTGCCGCAAGCACAGTGGGACGCGCTCGCTGCACGCCTGGGCGCAGCACTGAAGCAGGGACGTGTCGAGCCCGGGTTGGCCGAGGCCATCGACGCCGTCGATACCTTGCTGCGCACCCACTTCGCGAGGTCTGCTGGCGGCATGCGAGACAACGAGCTTCCCGATCGCCCGCTGCAATGCTGAAGAAGACGGCGCCGAAGGGCATCGGCGCGCGCGTACCATCGCTGCGAACGCCCGATCGACCAAAGGAGACCGACGATGTTCAAGGCCCTGCTGCTGACCCAGACCGAAGACCGCACGACGCACGCCGAACTGCGCGAGATGGACGATTCCGAGCTGCCCGACAAGGCCGTGACGGTGGACGTCGAGTACTCGACGCTCAACTACAAGGACGCGCTCGCGATCACCGGCCGCGGGCTCATCGTGCGCAGTTGGCCGATGGTGCCGGGAATCGACCTCGCCGGCACGGTGGCGTCAAGCAAGGATCCGGCCTGGAAGCCCGGTGACAAGGTCGTCGTCACCGGCTGGGGCATGGGCGAGAACCACTGGGGTGGCCTGACGCAGCGCCAGCGCGTCGAAGCCGGCTGGCTGCTGAAGATCCCGGCGCCGTTCACGACGCGCACCTCGATGGCCGTGGCCACCGCCGGCTTCACCGCCGCGTTGTGCGTGCGGGCGCTGCAACGCCACGGCCTGGCGCCCGGCGACGGCGAGGTGCTGGTCACCGGCGCCGCCGGCGGCGTCGGCTCGGTCGGCGTCGCGCTGCTGGCGGCGCTGGGCTACACCGTCGTCGCGTCCACCGGCCGGCTCTCGGAGGAAGCCTACCTGAAGGAGATGGGTGCCGCGCGCGTCATCGACCGTGCGCCGATGATGGCGCCGGGCAAGCCGCTGCAGAAGGAGACCTGGGCCGGCGTGCTCGACACCGTGGGCAGCCACACGCTGGCCAACGCCTGCGCGGCGACGCGCTTTCACGGCGCGGTGGCGGCTTGCGGCCTGGCGCAGGGCGGGGACTTCCCGGCCACCGTGATGCCCTTCATCCTGCGCGGCGTGACGCTCTACGGCATCAACAGCGTCTTCATCGACAACGTGCAGCGCACCGAGGCCTGGGCGCTGCTGGCCAAGCACCTGGACGCGAAGCGGCTCGAATCGATGGCGACCGAGATCGGCCTGTCCGAGGTCATCGACTACGCACCCCGGCTGCTCGACGGCAAGGTGCGCGGGCGCACCATCGTCGACGTGCGCCGCTAACGCCGTACGGCCAGCGCCTTATTTCTTGCGCAGCTTCGCGATCGCGGCGATCTGCGCGGCCATCATCGCGAACTCGCTCTGCGCACGCGCGAGGTCGATCTCGTTCTTGGCGTTGCGGATCGCCTCCTCGGCGAGCTTCTTGGCCTCGTTGGCCTTGGCCTCGTCGAGGTCGCGGCCACGGATCGCGGTGTCGGCAAGAACCGTCACCGTGCCCGGCTGCACCTCGAGGATGCCGCCGGCCACGAACACGAACTCCTCCTGCCCGTTGTCGGCGCGCTCGATGCGCACCGCGCCGGGCTTGATGCGCGTGATCAGCGGCGTGTGCCGCGGCAGGATGCCGAGCTCGCCGTTCTCGCCCGGCAGCGCGACGAACCTGGCCTCGCCGCTGAAGATGCTTTCCTCGGCGCTGACGACGTCGACGTGGATCGTGGCCATCTGCGCTCCTTACTGGATCTTCTTGGCCTTCTCGAAGGCCTCGTCGATGGTGCCGACCATGTAGAAGGCCTGCTCGGGCAGGTGGTCGCACTCGCCGGCGACGATCATCTTGAAGCCGCGGATGGTTTCCTTCAACGGCACGTACTTGCCCGGCGTGCCGGTGAAGACCTCGGCGACGTGGAAGGGCTGCGAGAGGAAGCGCTGGATCTTGCGCGCGCGCGCCACGGCCATCTTGTCCTCGGGGCTGAGTTCGTCCATGCCCAGGATGGCGATGATGTCGCGCAGTTCCTTGTAGCGCTGCAGCGTGGCCTGCACGGCGCGCGTGGTGCTGTAGTGCTCCTCGCCGACGACGTTGGGGTCGATCTGGCGGCTGGTCGAGTCCAGCGGGTCCACCGCAGGATAGATGCCCAGGGCGGCGATGTCGCGCGAGAGCACGACGGTGGCGTCCAGGTGCGCGAAGGTGGTCGCCGGCGAGGGGTCGGTCAGGTCGTCGGCGGGCACGTACACGGCCTGGATGGAGGTGATCGAGCCAACCTTGGTCGAGGTGATGCGCTCCTGCAGGCGGCCCATCTCCTCGGCCAGCGTCGGCTGGTAGCCCACCGCCGAGGGCATGCGGCCCAGCAGCGCCGAAACCTCGGTGCCGGCCAGCGTGTAGCGGTAGATGTTGTCGACGAAGAAGAGCACGTCGCGGCCTTCGTCGCGGAAAGACTCGGCGATCGTGAGGCCGGTGAGCGCCACGCGCAGGCGGTTGCCCGGCGGCTCGTTCATCTGGCCGTAGACCATCGACACCTTGGACTGCGAGAGGTCCTCCTGCACGACGACCTTGGAGTCGCTCATCTCGTGATAGAAGTCGTTGCCCTCGCGCGTGCGCTCACCCACGCCGGCGAACACCGACAGGCCCGAGTGCGCCTTGGCGATGTTGTTGATGAGCTCCATCATGTTCACGGTCTTGCCGACGCCGGCGCCGCCGAACAGGCCGACCTTGCCGCCCTTGGCGAAGGGGCAGATGAGGTCGATGACCTTGATGCCGGTCTCCAGCAGCTCGGTCGAGGGGCTGAGCTCGTCGTAGGTCGGCGCCTTGCGGTGGATGGCCGCCGTCTGCTCCTGGCTGACCGGGCCGCGCTCGTCGATCGGGTTTCCGAGCACGTCCATGATGCGGCCCAGCGTGGCCTTGCCCACCGGCACCGTGATCGGCGCGCCGGTGTTGCTGACCATCATGCCGCGGCGCAGGCCCTCGGAAGTGCCCAGCGCGATCGTGCGCACGATGCCGTCGCCCAGCTGCTGCTGCACCTCGAGCGTGAGCGCCGAGCCTTCCATCTTCAGCGCGTCGTAGACGCGCGGCATCTGGTCGCGCGGGAACTCGACGTCGACGACCGCGCCGACGCATTGCACGATCTTGCCCTGGGTCTGGGTGTTGGCCATGGTGGTGTCCTTCAATCAGTATTCGGTGGCGGTTCGCGGCAGCCTCGGCAAGGCCTCAACCGGAGATGGCGGCAGCACCGCCGACGATCTCCGAGAGCTCCTTGGTGATGGCGGCCTGGCGGGTCTTGTTGTAGATGAGCTTGAACTCGTCGATGAGGTTGCCGGCGTTGTCGGTGGCGGCCTTCATGGCCACCATGCGCGCACTCTGCTCGCTGGCCATGTTCTCGGCCACCGACTGGTACACCAGCGCCTCGATGTAGCGCGAGAGCAGCTCGTCGATGACGCTCGGCGCGTCGGGCTCGTAGATGTAGTCCCAGCCGTACTGCTTCTTCTCGGCCTCGGTCTGCTGCAGGCGCTCGGCCGACAAGGGCAGCAACTGCTCGATCTTGGGCTCCTGCTTCATCGTGTTGATGAAGTCGGTGTAGCAGAGGTAGACGGCGTCGAGCTTGCCGGCGACGAAGGCGTCGAGCATGACCTTCACCGGGCCGATCAGCTTCTCGAGCTGCGGCGCATCGCCCAGCTGCACGGCGTGGCTGAGCACCGGCACGCCGAAGCGGTTGAGGAAGCCCAGGCCCTTGTTGCCGATGGCCACCGCCTGCACCTGGCCGCCCGCGGCCTGCACCTCCTTCATCTTGCCCGTCACGGCGCGCAGGATGTTGGTGTTGAGGCCGCCGCACAAGCCCTTGTCGGTAGTGACGACGATGAAGCCGCTGACCTTGGCGTTGCCGCCGCTGCGCATGTAAGGCGAGCGGTACTCGGGATTGGCCTGCGAGAGGTGGGCCGTGATGTTGCGGATCTTGTCCGCGTAGGGGCGCGCGGCGCGCATGCGGTCCTGCGCCTTGCGCATCTTCGACGCCGAGACCATCTCCATGGCCTTGGTGATCTTCTTCGTGTTCTCGAAGCTCTTGATCTTGCCGCGAATTTCCTTGCCGACTGCCATTGCAGCTGCTCCCGAGGCTCAGTTCGACACGGGCTTCAGGCGAAGCTCTTCTTGAAGGCGGCGATGGCGGAGGCGAGCTCGTCCTCGGCGGCCTTGTCCATCGCCTTCTCGCTCTCGAGCCTGGCCAGCAGCGAGGCGTGGCTGGACTTCAGGTGCTGGTGCAGGCCGTGCTCGAAGGCGAGCACCTTCTTCACGTCGACGTCGTCCAGGTAGCCCTTGTTGACGGCGAACACCGAAGCGGCCATGAGGCTGATCGGCAGCGGGCTGTACTGCGCCTGCTTGAGCAGCTCGGTGACGCGCGCGCCGCGGTCGAGCTGCTTCTTGGTGGCCTCGTCGAGGTCGGAGGCGAACTGCGCGAAGGCCGCCAGCTCGCGGTACTGCGCGAGGTCGGTACGGATGCCGCCGGAGAGGTTCTTCACCAGCTTGGTCTGCGCCGCCGAACCCACGCGCGAGACCGAGATGCCGGCGTTGATGGCGGGGCGGATGCCGCTGTTGAAGAGCGAGGTCTCGAGGAAGATCTGGCCGTCGGTGATCGAGATCACGTTCGTCGGCACGAAGGCGGAAACGTCGCCGGCCTGCGTTTCGATGATGGGCAGCGCGGTCAGCGAACCGGTCTTGCCCTTCACCGCACCCTCGGTGAACTTCTCGACGTAGTCGGCGTTCACGCGCGCGGCGCGCTCGAGCAGACGGCTGTGCAGGTAGAACACGTCGCCGGGGAAGGCTTCGCGGCCCGGCGGGCGGCGCAGCAGCAGCGACACCTGGCGGTAGGCCACGGCCTGCTTGGAGAGGTCGTCGTAGATGATGAGCGCGTCCTGGCCGCGGTCGCGGAAGTACTCGCCCATGGTGCAGCCCGAGTACGCCGAGACGTACTGCATGGCCGCCGATTCCGAAGCCGAGGCGGCGACGACGATGGTGTACTCCATCGCACCGGCCTGCTCCAGCGCGCGCACGACGTTCTTGATCGAGCTCGCCTTCTGCCCGATCGCGACGTACACGCAGGTCATGTTCTGACCCTTCTGGTTGATGATGGTGTCGATCGCCACCGCGGTCTTGCCGGTCTGGCGGTCACCGATGATGAGCTCGCGCTGGCCGCGGCCGATGGGCACCATGGTGTCGATGCACTTGAGGCCGGTCTGCACCGGCTGCGACACCGATTGCCGCGCGATCACGCCCGGGGCCACCTTCTCGATGACGTCCGTCATCTTGGCGTTGATCGGGCCCTTGCCGTCGATGGGTTCGCCCAGTGCGTTGACGACGCGACCGATGAGCTCCGGGCCCACGGGCACGGACAGGATCTTGCCCGTGCACTTGACGGTGTCGCCTTCCGAGACGTGCTCGTACTCGCCCAGGATGACCGCGCCCACCGAGTCGCGTTCCAGGTTCAGCGCCAGGCCGTAGGTGGCCTGGCCGCCGGCGGTGGGCGGGAACTCGAGCATCTCGCCGGCCATCACGTCGGAGAGCCCGTGCACGCGCACGATGCCGTCGGTGACGGACACCACCGTGCCCTGGTTCTTGATGTCGGCCGATGCGTCCAGGCCCTCGATGCGGCTCTTGATCAGCTCGGAAATTTCAGCGGGATTGAGGTTCATGTGTCTCTCCGGTGCCGCGCGCGCCTTCTCAGGCGGTCAACGCTGCCTTCATCTGTTCCAAACGGGCCTTGACCGAGGTGTCCAGCACCTCGTCGCCCACGACGACGCGAATGCCGCCGATCAGCGTCGGATCCACCTGCACCGTGCCCTCGAGCCGGCGCGCGAAACGCTTCTCCAGCGCCGCCATGACCTCGACCAGCTGCGCCTCGTCCATCGGGAAGGCGCTGTGGACGACGGCGTCGGAAACGCCGCTGGCGGCGTTGACGAGGGCCTGGAATTGCGCCGCGATCTCGGGCAGCACCGAGAGGCGCCCGTTGTCGACGACGGTGCGCAGGAAGTTCTGTGCCGCCGCGCTCAGCACGAGGCCCTTGCGGCCGAGCACGTCGCTGACGACGTTGAAGAGCATCTCGGCGCCGATCTTCGGGCTCTCGGCAAAGCGACGCAGCGTCTCGTCCGCGGCGACCGCGCCCAGCGCGTTCACCTCGGCGGCCAGCGTCGCGCCGCCGCCGGTCTTGAACAAGGCCTCGGCGTAGGGCCGCGCCAGGGTGGCAAGCTCGGCCATCGTCAGAGCTCCGCCTTCAGGCGGCCCAGCAGCTCGGCGTGCACGCCGGCGTCGACCTCGCGGCGCAGGATCGCCTCCGCGCCCTTCACGGCCAGGCCCGCGACCTGCTCGCGCAGCACCTCGCGCGCCTTCACCGACGCCTGCTCGGCCTCGGCGCGCGCGGCGGCGATGATCTTGTTGGCCTCCTCGGTGGCGCGGCCCTTGGCCTCTTCGATCATCTGCTGCGCCGTGCGCTCGGCGTCGGCGATGCGCTTGGTGGCGTCCTCGCGCGCCTTCGAGAGCTCGACCTCGACGCGCTTGTTGGCCGCGGCGAGGTCGGCCTTGGCCTTGTCGGCGGCCGACAGGCCTTCGGCGATCTTCTTCGCGCGCTCGTCCAGCGCCGCCGTGATCGGCGGCCAGACAAAGCGCATCGTGAACCAGACCAGGATCGCGAAGACGATCATCTGGACGATCAGGGAGGCATTGATGCTCACGGCTTTGACCTCGTCATGGGGGGATCAGGGCGGGGGCGCTGGCCGCCGCGCCCGCGAACCGGCAGCGCGAAGGCTTACTTCGGCAGGTTGGCGATCTGACCCAGGAAGGGGTTGGCGGTGGCGAACCACAGCGCGACACCGGTCCCGATGATGAACGCCGCGTCGATCAGGCCGACGAGCAGGAACATCTTGGTCTGCAGTTCGCCCATCAGCTCGGGCTGGCGCGCGGCCGATTCGAGGTATTTGCTGCCCATGATGCCGATGCCGATACAGGCACCGATGGCGCCCAGACCGATGATCAGGCCGGCGGCGAGGGCGACAAAACTGATGACTTCCATGATGGCTCCTGTGTGTTGGAAGTTGGGTTGAAGGAAAAGTCGAAGCAGAGGAACGCGGGTGACTTCGGACTCAGTGCGCGTCGTGCGCCTGGCCGAGGTAGATCAGCGCCAGCATCATGAAGATGAAGGCCTGCAGGGTGATGATCAGGATATGGAAGATGGCCCAGACGCTGCCGGCGACGATGTGGCCGAGGGTCAGGCCGATGCCGGTGGCCGAGAGGCTCCAGGCGCCGCCCATGAGCGCGATCAGCATGAAGATCAGCTCGCCGGCGTACATGTTGCCGAACAGCCGCATGCCGTGCGAGACGGTCTTGGAGATGAACTCGACGATCTGCATCGCGAAGTTCACCGGGTAGAGGAACCACTTGTTGCCGAAGGGCGCAGTGAACAGCTCATGCACCCAGCCGCCCACGCCCTTGATCTTGACGTTGTAGATCAGGCAGAGCACGAGCACCGACACCGAAAGCCCCATCGACATCGACAGGTCGGCGGTCGGCACGATACGCTGGTAATGGATGCCGACGAGGCTCGCGAGCCAGGGCAGCAGGTCGACCGGAAGCAGGTCGAGTGCGTTCATCAGGAAGGTCCAGACGAACACGGTCAGCGCCAGCGGCGCGACCAGCTTGCGGCTCTGGGCGTTGTGAATGATGCCCTTGGCCTGGTTGTCGACCATCTCGACGAGGAACTCGACCGCGGCCTGGAAGCGGCCCGGAACGCCCGAGGTGGCCTTGGACGCGGCGCGGTAGAGCAGCCAGCAGCCCAGCACCCCGACGAACACCGCCCAGAAGATCGAGTCGAAGTTGAAGACCGAGAAGTCCGCGACCGCCGTCTGCTTCTGGTTCTGCAGGTGCTGCAGGTGGTGGACGATGTACTCGCCGGCTGTCAATTCGCCGCTTGTCTGACCGGTGGCTGCCATGTGACCTCTTTCGACCTCTCGCGATTCGGCTCGTGCGCGCTCGTCAACTCTTCTTCGTGCCGCGCCAAAGCAGCGCGATCCAGTACACCTTCATGCACAGCACCAGGCCGGCCAGCAAGGCCAGCCAGCTCAGGTGCGGCACCAGCCTCGGCGCGAGCATCAGCATCGCCACCGAGACCGCGATCTTCACCATCTCCCACAACATGAAGCTGACAGCACCGACGCCGGGCGACATGCGGGAAAGAGGGCTGGTCATGCCGCGCGCCATCAGGGCGCCCGGCAGCACCACGGTGATCGCCCCGTAGAGCAGCGACCATCCGATCTCCTGCCTGCCGGTGGCAAGCGCTGCAAGCAGCGCCACCACCACCCCGACTCCCAGTTGCACTGCAACGACTCGCCACGGGTTCAGTGGCGGGTCCTTCTGCCGCAGGGCCTGCGCCTCCTCCCTCGTCAGCGCCTTGAAAGCCGGTGCCGCTGCCGCATCTTCATCATCATCATTCGCGGGCGCGCTTCGTGTTCGCCCGGGGCGCGCAGGCGCTGTCCGGGTCTGGGCCATCGAATTACGCGGATACGGTCAGCAAAGCCTCGGAAGTATACGAGGAAACCCGCGTATTCCAAACGATCCCCCAAAGAGGCGCCGGGCCGGGGCTTGGCCTCGACAAAGACACGACGGCGCCGGATGTGGTTTCATCTCGCACCTGTACTGCCAGCCCGCGGCCGGAACCGACCGGCCGCGCATCGTCTCCAACGCCGATGCTTCGCCCGATCCTCCTCTTGTGCGCCGCGCTGGCGCTGTCGCCGCCCGCGCACGCCGCCGACGCCAGCGTCGTGACGACGCCCCAGGTGCGCGCCGAATTGCTGGCGCATGCGCCCGAGGGTGTCGGCCCGGGCCGGCCGCTGCAGTTGGGGCTGCTGCTCGAGCACCAGCCGCAGTGGCATACGTACTGGAAGAATCCCGGCGATTCCGGCCTGCCGACGACGCTCACCTGGCGCCTCCCCGGCGGCTGGGAAGCCGGCGAGATCCAGTGGCCGACGCCGCGCAAGCTGCCCGTCGGCCCCTTGATGAACTACGGCTACGACGGCCGCATCCTGCTGCCGGTGGCGGTCGACGTGAGCACGGCCCCGCCCGGGACGAGCGTGCGCATCGCGCTCGACGCCGAGTGGCTGGCCTGCAAGGAGGTGTGCATCCCGGAGTCGGGGCACTTCGTTCTCGACCTGCCGGCAAAGGCCGCCACCGCCGCGCATGGCGCCCTCTTTGCCGCCGCCCGGGCGGCGCAGCCGCGCTCCCTGCCGCAGGCGCAGGCCACAGCGCGCATCGACGATGACGCGCTGGTGCTCGAGGTTCGCGGCCTGCCCGAGGCCTGGCAGGCGCGGGCCGTCGATCTCCTCCCCGAGACGGCCGGCATCGTGCTCAACGCCGCCCCGGTGCAGGCGAGCTGGACCGGCGCGCAATGGACGGCGCGCGTGGCCATCGACCCGCAGCGCAGCGACAGCCCGCCATCGATGTCGCTGGTGCTCGTGGGCGCGGGGTCTTCGCCGGGCGTGCAGGTGACCGCGGCGGTGACGACGCCCTGGCCGGCGCTGGCTGCACTGCCCACGTCGGCGCCATCGGCGTCGAGCGAGGCGTTCGTGCGCCCCGGCGCCGACGTGGAATCGGGCACCGGCCTCGCGCTCGCGCTCGCGCTCGCGCTGCTCGGCGGCATGCTGCTCAACCTCATGCCCTGCGTCTTTCCGGTGCTCTCGCTGAAGGTGCTCGGCTTTGCCGCGCATGCCGACGACCGCCGCGGCCTGCTCGCCGGCGGCGTGGCCTACACCGTGGGCGTCGTCGTCTCCTTCGTCGCCTTGGCGGCGCTGCTGCTGGGCCTGCGTGCCGGCGGCGAGCAACTGGGCTGGGGCTTCCAGCTGCAAAGCCCGCTCTTCGTCGCCGCGCTGGCGCTTCTGTTCACGCTCATCGGGCTCAACCTCGCCGGCGCGTTCGAGATCGGTGCGCTGCTGCCGGCGCGCTGGTCGGCCGTGCGCGCGCGTCATCCGCTGCTCGATGCCTTGCTCACCGGTGTTCTCGCGGTGGCGGTGGCCTCGCCCTGCACCGCACCCTTCATGGGCGCTGCGCTCGGCGCCGCGGTCACACTGCCGACGACGCAGGCGCTGGCGGTGTTCGCGACGCTGGGCCTGGGGATGGCATTGCCCTATCTGCTGGCCAGTGCCTGGCCGGCACTCGCCCGCGCGCTGCCGCGGCCGGGCGCATGGATGGCGCATTTCAAGGTGCTGATGGCCTTCCCGATGTTCGCCACCGTGGTCTGGCTCGTCTGGGTGCTGGGCCAGCAAAGCGGCATCGACGGCGTCGTCGCGCTGCTGGGCACGCTGCTGGCCCTGGCCTTCGTCGCCTGGGCGCTGGGGTCGCCCGCGCTCGGCGCGCGCGCCCGAACCGGCCTGTCGACGCTGGCGATCGCGCTCGCGGTGCCGGTTCTCGGCTGGGCCTGGCCGGCACTGCATGCCGAAGAACCGGATGCGGCAACGACGCGCGCGACCGCCGGCTGGGAAGCCTGGAGCCCGGAGCGCGTGGCCGAACTCAGCGCAGCGGGCCGCCCGGTGTTCGTCGACTTCACCGCCGCCTGGTGCGTGACCTGCCAGTACAACAAGCGCACCACGCTGGCCGACGCCGAGGTACTGGAGGCCTTCCGTGCCCACGACGTGGCGCTGCTGCGCGCGGACTGGACGCGCCGCGACGCCCGCATCACCGCCGAGCTTGCACGCCTGGGACGCAGCGGCGTGCCGGTCTACGCGCTCTACGCCGCCGCCGGCGCGCCGCCGCGCCTGCTGGCGGAAATCCTGCGCGCCTCCGAAGTGAAGGAGGCGCTCGCGGCCCTGGACGAGGACACGCGCGGCCCCAGCGCAGCGCTGCGTTGAGCGCGCACACGCCGGCCGGGCGTGTGGCTACCAGCGCGTGGCCGCCGAGCCGAGGTCGACCTTCAGGTAGTGCGCGCCGGGGTTCGGGTTGAAGTAGTACGGCGGGATCTCCTCGAAGCCCAGCGACAGGTAGAGTCCGCGCGCGGCCTCCATCTCGTCCAGGGTGTCGAGCAGCAGGCTCGAATAGCCGGCCTGCACGGCGTAGTCGATCAGCGCCTGCGCCATCTGCCGGCCGAGCCCGAAGCGGCGGAACGCCGGCCGCACGTAGAGGCGCTTCATCTCGCAGGCGTTGGCGTAGTCGGTGTCGGGCAGCGGGCGCAGCGCGCCGCAGCCCGCGGGCTGGCCGTCGACCAGCGCCAGCAGGAGCACGCCGCCGGGCGGCGCGTAGTCGCCGGGCAATGCGGACAGCTCCGCCTCGAAGCCCTGGAAGCAGAGGTCGATGCCAAGCGAGTCCGCGTATTCGCGAAAGAGCCCACGCATCGCGTCGAGCGCTGCGGCGCCGTCGGCCTGCACGACTTCGATCGATGGTGGCGGTTCCATGCTCGGTTCGTCCTCCGGATCTCAGCCGCCCAGGCGCACCACCCAGGCGACGAGCGCCCCGCTGGCGGCCATCAGCGCGAGCGCAAGCAGTCGCGTGCCCAGGCTGTCGCGCGCCGCAGGCACGTCGGCCGCCGGCAGGGTCTTGTCGCCGGTGATCATCGGCAGCACGAGGCTGCGCTTCCTGAACAAGCGGTAGTAGGCGATCGCCCCCACGTGCAGCAGCACCGTCGCCATCAGCAGCGCGATGCCGGGCCCCTTGTGCCAGCCCGTGGCCCAGGCTGCCGTGGCGCCGCTGACGAAGCGGTTGAGCGGACCGACGTTGGCGATCTCGTCGTCGGCCACCAGCCCGGCGGCGACCTGCGCCGCCAGCAGCAGCAGCATCGCCAGCACCGACAGCGCCCCGAGCGGGCTGTGGCCGACGTCGTGGTGCTCCTCGCTGCGCGACTGGCCGCGCAGGTAGCGCAGCAGCGTCGCCGGCGCGGGGACGAAGTGCGCAAAGCGCGACCAGTGCCCGCCGACGAAGCCCCATGCAAGCCTGAACAGCAGCAGCGCGAAGATGAAGTAGCCGATGCGGAAGTGCCAGACCATCGCGCCGCCGCCGACCTTGCCCGTCGCCACCTGCGCCACCAGGGCCAGCGCCAGCAGCCAGTGGAACGCGCGCGTGGGCAGGTCCCAGACGCGCACGCGGGTGTCGTCGGCGGGGCGGGGCGAGTGCTTCATCCGTCAGGTCTCCTGCCATGCTGCATGTGCAACCGGACCATACCGCGAAACCCGCGCGGCACAGCCGCCATCACGGCCGGACCAGCCCGCGGGGATTTACCCCGCGGCAACACGCGGGCGCATCTCCTTCCCTACACTCGGCAACGGCTCGTGCCGCCAAGACCCGAATCCTCTTCCGGAGAGAACCCGCATGAAAAGCCTGCTCCCCGCCCTGGCCCTGTTCACCGGCCTGACCTGTGCCCTGCCGGCCTGCGCGCAGTTCCAGAAGTCCGAAGACGCCATCAAGTATCGCCAGGGCGCGTTTCGCGTGATGGCCGAGCACTTCGGCCGCATCGGCGCGATGGCCAACGGCCGCGTGCCCTTCGACGCCAAGGTCGCACAGGAGAACATGGCCCTCGTCGACGCGCTGCACGGGCTGCCCTTCTCGGCCTTCGACGCCGGCAGCGACAAGGGCGCCCCCAACCGTGCCCGCCCCGAAGTCTGGAAGGACGCGGCGAAGTTCAAGGCCGCGCGCGACAAGTTGGACGGCGAGATGAGCAAGCTCGCCGCAGCCGTCAAGGGCGGCGATCTCGGCGCCATCAAGACCGCCTTCGGCGCCACCGGTGGCGCCTGCAAGGGCTGCCACGACGACTTCCGCGCCAAGGACTACTCGGCGAACTGAGCGCCGCCCACGCGTTCCTCGGCAAAGCCGAGCACGACCCTTCGGGTCATCGCGCTCTTCTTCTCGATCCTGGTGACCAGGACGGCGCCGATCTCCAGGGTGTTGGCCACGTGCGTGCCGCCGCAGGGCTGCAGGTCCACGCCCTCGATCTCGATCACCCGCACGCGCCCGAGGCCGCGCGGGGGCTGCACGCTCATGCTGCGCACCAGGCCCGGGTTGGCATCGAGTTCGGCCTCGCTGATCCAGCGGTGACGCACCGGGTGCGCCGCGGCGACCAGGTGTGCCAGGCCTTCGTTGAGCGCCGCCTTGTCCAGCGGCTCCTGGGTATGGAAGTCCAGCCGCGCGTGGGCGGCGGTGATGCTGCAGCCGTCCACCGGGTGCGGCACCAGGGCACACAGCAGGTGGGTGGCGGTGTGAAAGCGCATGTGCGCCTGCCGGCGCGGGGCGTCGAGGATCGCCCGCACGCGATCGCCCGCCTGCAGCGCCACCGGCAGGCCGGGCGCCGGGACGTGCGCGATCGCGCCCGCGCGCGCCTTGTGCTTGCGCGTGTCGACGATGGACACGCGCCGGCCGTCGGAGGCGACGAGCTCGCCCGCGTCGCCGGCCTGGCCGCCGCCCAGCGGATAGAAGACGGTGCGGTCGAGCACGATGCCCTGCTCGTCCACCGCCAGCACGGTGGCCTCGCAGGACAGCAGGCCCGAACCCTCGCGAAAGAGCTCTTCGGTCATGTTGAGGACTCCAGCGTGACGTCCCCGAGCGGCGTCCGCAGCCGCGCCCGCAGCACCGGGCCGGCGTCGTCGACGGCCTCGACCCCGCGCAGGCGCAGAACCTCGCGCACGCGCAACGGCAGGTGGTTGACGACGAGCGCCTGCAGCGCCACACCGCGCGCGGGCATGGCTGCGGTGGGGTGCGTTCCCTGCCACTGGATGAGCGTGGGCAAGGCGCCGGCGTGAGGGAGCCGGCCGTCCTCGCGCACGAGGATCTGCCACTGCAGCAGCCCCTGCGGCGCGGGCCGGCTCGCGGCCACCGGGTCGCCCGGCGCCTCTCCGACGTTGATCAGGCCCCAGCGATGCATGTCCAGCATCGGCGAGCGACCGACCCAGTGGATGAGCCGCGGCCCGCTCGAGAGATCGATCTCGTCGAGACCGAACCAGCGCGCGCGCGCCGGAGGCGGCGCCTCCGGATCGATGGCGATGACCTCCAGATAGGCCTGCGGATGGCTCGCGCTGGCGATGTTCAACACGCGGTTGTGCGTGCCGAAGAGCGCATGCCGCCCGCCCGCGTCGGGCGACACGCCGAGCGTGCGCTCGCACCAGGCCGCGCCCTCGTCGAGCGTGGCCGCCGCGACGACGAGATGGTCGACGGCGACGAAGCTCACGACGACAAGGCCTCGGCCAGCACGCGGCCCAGCGCCGTCACGCCCTGCTCGATGCGCGCGGGTGCGACGGTGACGAAGCTCAGGCGCAGCGTGTTCGCGCGCGCGTCGCCGGCGAAGAAGGCCGCACCGGGAACGTAGGCCACGCCGGCATCGACGGCCTTGGGCAACAACGCGGCGGCGTCGAGCGCAGGCGGCAACTCGACCCAGAAGAACATGCCGCCGGCCGGCACCGTCCAGCGGCAGCCCGCGGGCAGGTGCTGCTCCAGCGCGCTGCGCATGGCGTCGCGCTGCGCCTTGTAGCGTGCGCGGATCGCCGGCACGTGCTGGCGCAGGAAACCGTCCTTGACGACCTCGTGCACGACGCGCTGGTTGAAGCCCGGCGTGTGCAGGTCCGCGGCCTGCTTGGCCTGCAGCAGCTTGGGAAAGAGCGCCGGCGGCGCCACCACGTAGCCCAGCCTCAAGCCCGGCGCCAGCACCTTGGAGAAGGAACCGAGGTAGATCGCCTCGCCGTTCATCGCCGCGCTCACCGGCGGCGGCGGCGGGGAATCGAACCACAGTTCACCGTAGGGGTTGTCCTCGACGATCGGCAAGCCGAGCGCCTGTGCGCGCGCCGCCAGTGCCTGCCGCCGCGCCGCACCCAGGCAGCGCCCGCTCGGGTTCTGGAAGTTGGGCAGCAGGTAGAGGAAACGCGCGCCGGCGGCGACCTCGAGCCGCTCGGGGCTCGGCCCCTCCTCGTCGCAGGGCACGCTGACGTACTCCGCCTCGTAGGGGTTGAAGGCCTGCAGCGCACCCAGGTAGGTGGGCGACTCCACCGCGACGCGGCTGCCGGGGTCGATCAACACCTTGCCGACCAGGTCCAGCCCCTGCTGCGAGCCGGTGGTGATCAGGACCTGCTGCGCCTGGACCTGCAGGCCATGCGCGCCCAGATCCTGCGCGACCCACTCGCGCAACGGCCCGAAGCCTTCGCTCGCCGCATACTGCAGCGCCTCGCGCGGATGCTCGCGCAGCACGCGCGCGCAGGCCTCGCCCATGGCCGCCACCGGGAAGCCCTCCGCCGCGGGCAAGCCGCCGGCCAGCGAGATGATTCCGGATCGCTCGGTGAGCTTGAGGATTTCGCGGATGGTCGAGGGTTCGAGCCGCGCGGCTCGGCGCGCCAGGGTCCAGGTCATCGTGAAGGCTCTTCTTCGCAGGGTCGATGCATGAAGTGTAGGAGCGGCCTCCGGCACGTGCGGGTGTGTGGACGCGCAAGCATCCGGAAGGGGCCGGCCGGGAGCCGCCCGGGTGCGGAAGGACGAGGATGTACGCATCTGAAACAAGAGCTGACCGACGCCCACCATCGACTTAGCATGCTGCGCGCGCTTCGTGCGCTTCCGTTTTCAGCAAGAAGCCGATGTCGTTCGCCCATTTCGAATCCACGCTGCCGCTGGGTGCCGCCGAGCTGATGCGGGCGAGCGCCTTCCAGCGGCGCATGGAGCTCGAACGCGACAGCTGCGACGACCGCGTCAGCACGCGGCTTTCGTCGCTCGACCCCTCGCTGCACCAGGACCTGCTGCGCTTCGAGGGCAAGGGACGGCGCAGCGAACTGCTCGAGGTGCTGGCGGGCGCGGTGCGACACGCCAGCGCCGTCACCGTGCACCTGCAGCTGCACCAGCATGTGCTGGCGCTCACCGCCTTCCCGGTGCAGCGCCTCGTGCATGCCGTGCTGCCGATGCAGCAGTTCCTCGCGCTGCAACTGACCGAGCTCGAGGTCTTGCGCGTCGAGAAGGCGCTGCAGGCGCCGCCCGAGACGTCGATTCGCGGCGCCGCGGCGATGCCCGAGCACTGTGCGCCGATGGGCAAGGTGCTGTGGGAGTTCGCGCTGCGCGGCGCGCGCGACGAGTTGCTGCCCGAGATCGCCGGGCAGGCCGCCTACCGCATCTCCCCGACGATGGATCTTGCGGCGCTCGAGCTCTCGGGCTCGCTGGCCTCGGCCTGCGAGCGCCTGAAGCGCCAGACCACCAGCCTGCGCGAGATCGCCGAGTGGCCCGGCTTCGACCGCACACGCGCCATGCGCATGCTCAACGGCCTGTACCTGCAGCCCGGGCTCATGGTCAGCCGCACGCATCCGGCGGCGACCAACGAAAGCTGGTTCAACAACGGCACGCACTGAAAGCCGCGCGCGCACGCCGCCGAGGCGTGCGTTCAGGAGGCGCGCGAAGCCAGTTCTTCCCAGCGCTGCAGCGCCTGCGTGATCTCGGCGTCGAGCGCCTCGTGGCGCGCCTGCAGCTCGGGAACGCGCTGCGGCTCCCTGGTGTAGAGCTCGGCGCTGGCCAGGCGCTGCGCCAGCTCGCGCTGTTCGGCCTCCAGCGCCTCGATGTTCGCCGGCAGCGCGTCGAGCTCGCGCTGCTCCTTGTAGCTGAGCTTGACGCGCACGGGCGCCGCACGCAGCGCGGCCGGCGCAGCCGCCGCCTCCGCCGCAGCGGTCGCTGGCGCCGCCGAGGCCGCGGGCGCGAGCGCGCGCGCACGCTCGCGCTGCAGCTTCCAGTCCTCGTAGCCGCCCTCGTACTCGCGCCACAGGCCCGGGCGCCCGCCGAAGGCCGGGTCGCCCTCCCAGGCCAGGGTCGAGGTGACGACGTTGTCGAGGAAGCACCGGTCGTGGCTGACGAGGAAGACCGTGCCTTCGAAGCCCTGCAGCAGCTCCTCCAGCAACTCCAGGGTGTCGATGTCGAGGTCGTTGGTCGGCTCGTCGAGCACGAGCACGTTGGCCGGCAGCGCGAAGAGCCGCGCAAGCAGCAGGCGGTTGCGCTCGCCGCCCGAGAGCGTGCGCACCGGCGCGTTGGCGCGCGCGGGCGCGAACAGGAAGTCGCCGAGGTAGCTCGTCACATGCTTGCGCTGGCCGCCGATGTCGACCCATTCGCTGCCCGGACTGATGGTGTCGGCCAGCGTGGCATCGAGATCGAGGGCGGCGCGCATCTGGTCGAAGTAGGCGACCTGCAGCCGCGTGCCGGTGCGCACGCTGCCCGCGGTGGGTTGCCGCCGACCGAGGATGAGCTCGAGCAGCGTCGTCTTGCCGCAGCCGTTGGGGCCGATCAGGCCGACCTTGTCGCCGCGCAGAATGGTCGCGCTGAAGCGCTCGATCAGGTGCTTGTCGCCGAAGCGCATCGACACCTCCTCCAGCTCGGCGACGATGCGCCCCGAGCGCTGGCCGGCGTCGAGTTCGAGCCGCACCTGTCCGAGCTGCTCGCGCCGCGCCGCGCGCTGCGCGCGCAGCCGCTGCAGCCGCGCCACGCGTCCGGCACTGCGCGTGCGCCTCGCCTCGATGCCCTTGCGGATCCATGCCTCCTCCTGCGCCAGCAGCTTGTCGGCGCGCGCGTCGGACAGCGCCTGCGCCTCGAGCTCGCGCTCGCGCGTGGCCTGGTACTGCGCGAAGCGGCCCGGGTAGCTGCTGAGCCGGCCGCGGTCCAGCAGCACGATGCGCGTGGCCACGGCGTCGATGAAGGCGCGGTCGTGCGAGACGAGCACGAGCGCGCCGGGCCATTCGACGAGCAGGTCCTGCAACCACTCGATGGCGTCGATATCGAGGTGGTTCGTCGGCTCGTCGAGCAGCAGCACGTCGGGCGCCGCGACCAGCGCCTGGGCCAGCGCCACGCGCTTCCTCGTGCCGCCCGAGAGCACGTCCATCGACGCCTGCGCGTCCAGGTGCAGGCGCTGCAGCGACTCCTGCACGCGCTGCTCCCAGGTCCAGCCGCCCAGCGCCTCGATCTGCGTCTGCAGCGCATCGAGGTCTTCGCCCGGCGCATGCGCCTCGTAACGCGCGCGCAGCGCGCGCGCCGGCGCGACGCCCTCGGCCACGGCGTCGAAGACGCTGGTGCCGACGGCAAACCGCGGTTCCTGGGCGACGTAGACGCGGCGCAGACCGGTCTGCATCTGCAGCAGGCCGTCGTCGGCTTGCTCGATTCCCGCGAGGATCTTCAGCAGCGAGGACTTGCCCGCGCCGTTGCGCCCGATGAGCGCGACGCGCTCGCCGGCTTCGAGCGCGAAGTCGGCTCCGTCCAGCAGCGCAACGTGGCCGTAGGCGAGATGGGCGGCGGCAAGGGTGAGCAGGGCCATGGGCCCGATTGTCCCCGCGGCCGGGACGGCCACGGCCCGGCGGTGCCGGGTGGAGGCGCCCCGGAGCTCAGCGCCCGAGCGCCGCCTCCAATGCGTCGATGAACATCGCCGCGACGTCGAAGCCGGTCTGCTGTGCGATCTCCTGGAAGCAGGTCGGGCTGGTGACGTTGATCTCGGTGACGTGCTCGCCGATCACGTCCAGACCCACCAGCAGCAGCCCGCGCGCGGCCAGCACGGGCGCCAGCGCCTGGGCGATGCGGCGATCGCTGTCCGACAGCGCCCGCGCCACGCCCTTGCCGCCAACGGCGAGGTTGCCGCG
Source organism: Burkholderiales bacterium (assembly GCA_026932235.1). GTDB lineage: Bacteria > Pseudomonadota > Gammaproteobacteria > Burkholderiales > Burkholderiaceae_C > Rubrivivax. The sequence continues at coordinate 8,103 of JAIXKR010000044.1, read as the reverse complement.
GATCTCGCTGCCCTGCGGGATGCGCGCGAGGCAATGAGGCACCGGCTGGCCGCCGATCAGCAGCACGCGCTTGTCGCCCTCGGCGATCTGCGGCAGGTAGCGCTGCGCCATCAGCGTGCGCGTGCCGCCGGCGTTGAGCGTCTCGATGATCGAGCCCAGGTTGAGCCCGTCCTCGGCGACGCGGAAGATGCCCATGCCGCCCATGCCGTCCAGCGGCTTGAGCACGATGTCCCGGTGCTCCTCGTGGAAGGCGCGCACGGCGCTTGCGCTGCGCGTGACGAGCGTGGGCGGGATCAGGTCCGGGAACTCGAGGATGGCCAGCTTCTCCGGGTGCTCGCGCAGCGCCGCGGGCGCGTTGAAGACGCGTGCGCCCTCGCGCTCGGCCTGGCCGAGCAGGTGCGTGGCGTAGAAATACTCGCTGTCGAAGGGCGGGTCCTTGCGCATCAGCACCGCCTGCGCCTGCGCCAGAGCGAGCTCGCATTCGGCGACGACCTCGAACCAGGCGTGCTCGTCGCCGGTGAGCGTGATCGCGCGCGCGCGCCGGGCGACGACGTGGCCGCCGCGGCGCCAGGTCAGGTCCGCGCACTCGCAGGCCCAGATCTCGTGGCCGCGGCGCTGCGCCTCGCGCATCATCGCGAAGGTCGAATCCTTGTAGGGCTTGAAGCCCTCGAGCGGGTCGGCGACGAACAGCAGTCTCACAGGCAGATCCTCCAGCAGCCCCGACTGTCGCACAGGCTCACGACCGCCGCGCGTCAGCGGCGCCACCGCTGCACGGCCAGCGCCAGCGCCCCGGCGACCACGCCCCAGAAGGCCGCGCCGACGCCGCCCAGCGTGAGCCCGCTGGCGGTGACGAGGTAGGTGATGAGCGCGGGTTCGCGGCTGTGCTCGTCCTTCATGGCGATGGCCAGGCCGCCGCCGATGGTGCCCAGCAGCGCCAGGCCCGCCACGGCGAGCACGAGTTCGAGCGGGAAGGCGGCGATCAAGCCCACCACGGCGCTGCCGAGCAGGCCGAGCACGAGGTAGAGCAGGCCGGCGACCACGGCCGAGGTGTAGCGCCGCGCCGGGTCCTCGCTGGCCTCGCGCCCCATGCAGATCGAGGCCGTGATCGCCGCCAGGTTGAGCGCATAGGCGCCAAAGGGCGCCAGCAGCAGCGTCAGCAGCCCGGTCACCGTCACCGGCGGCGACACCGGCACCGCATAGCCGGCGGCCCGCTGCGCCGCCACGCCGGGCAGGTTCTGCGAGGCCATGGTGACGACGAAGAGCGGCAGCGCCACGCCCAGCGTGGCCGCGAGGCTGAACTCGGGACGCGTGAAGACCGGCGTCGTCCAGCCCCAGTCGATGCCGGAAAGCCGCAGCTGCCCCTGCGCGGCGGCAATCGCGATGCCGACGGCGAGCACGCCGGGCACGGCGTAGCGCGGCCAGGCGCGGCGGCCGGCGAGGTAGGCCAGCGCCATCGCCAGCACGAGCACCGTCTGCGTGCGCAGGGCGAGGAAGGCGTCGAAGGCAAAGCGCGTCAGCACCCCGGCCAGCAGCGCCGCCGCCAGCGCCTGCGGGATGCGGTCCATGACGCGCGCGAAGACGCCGCTGGCGCCGGCGACGACGATGAGCAGCGCGCACACCATGAAGGCGCCCACCGCCTGCGCCATGGACACGCCGGCGCCGGCGGTGACGAGCAGCGCCGCGCCCGGCGTCGACCAGGCGGTGAGCACCGGCATGCGGTACCACAGGCTCAGGCCGGCCGAGCTCAGCCCCAGGCCCAGGCCCAGCGCCCACAGCCACGAAGCCGTCTGCGCCGGTGTCGCGCCCAGCACCGCGGCGGCCTGGAAGACGATCACCACCGAGCTCGTGTAGCCCACGAGCACGGCGACGAAGCCGGCGACGAGCGCCGGCAGCGAGAGGTCGCGCCAGAACGAGCGCGGCATCAGATCTCCACCCTGGAGCCGAGCTCGACGATGCGGTTGGTCGGCAGGTGCAGGAAGTCGCCCGCGGCGCCGGCGTTGCGGTGCATGCTGGCGAAGAGCTTCTCGCGCCAGAAGGCCATGCCGCCGCGCAGCGTGGGGATGACCTGGTCGCGGCTGAGGAAGTAGCTGGTGCGCATGGGGTCGAGCTCGATGCCGCGGCCCTCCAGCAGCTTCAGCGCCTCGGGCACGTCGGGCTCGTTCTTGAAGCCGAAGTGCAGCAGCACCTGCCAGCAGTCGTGGCCCAGGGGCTCGAGCTCGACGCGCCTGTCGAAGCCGATCCACGGCACTTCGTGGTGCTGCACGCTCACGAACAGGTTCTGCTCGTGCAGCACCTTGTTGTGCTTGAGGTTGTGCATGAGGGCGAACGGTGTGGCCCCCTTCTCGGCGGCCAGGAACACCGCCGTGCCCGGCACGCGCAGCGGCGGGCTTGCGAACAGCGACTCGAGGAACAGCGGCAGCTCGATGGCCTCCTCGTGCAGGCGCTGCAGCATGAGGCGGCGGCCGCGCTTCCAGGTCGTCATGAGCAGGAAGAGCACGCCGCCGATGAAGAGCGGGAACCAGCCGCCATCGAGCAGCTTGAGCGCGTTGGCGGCAAAGAAGGTGAAGTCGACGAGGAAGAAGATGCCGGTGCCCAGCAGGCACAGCCACAGCGGCAGCTTCCAGGCGAAGCGGATGACGAAGAAGGTCATGACGGTGGTGATGGTCATGTCGATCGTCACTGCGATGCCGTACGCCGAAGCCAGCGCGCTGCTCGAGCCGAAGGCCAAGACCGCAGCCAGGATGCAGCTGCACAGCGCCCAGTTGACGAAGGGCACGTAGATCTGGCCGCTGACCTTGGTCGAGGTGTGCATGATGCGCAGGCGCGGCAGGTAGCCGAGCTGGATGGCCTGCTTGGTGACCGAGAAGGCCGCCGTGATGAGCGCCTGCGAGGCGATCACCGCCGCCGCCGTGGCGAGCACGATGAGCGGCAGCAGCGCCCAGGGCGGCGCCATCTCGTAGAAGGGGTTCCTGATGTTCTCGGGCGCACGCAGCAGCATCGCGCCCTGGCCGAAGTAGTTGAGCACGAGCGCGGGCCAGACGAGCGCGAACCAGGCCAGGCGGATGGGCAGGCGGCCGAAGTGGCCGAGGTCGGCGTAGAGCGCCTCGGCGCCGGTCACGCACAGCACCACCGCGCCCAGCGCCACGAAGGCCACGCCCGGCTGCTGCGCGATGAAGACGAGCGCGTAGTGCGGCAGCAGCGCCCACAGCACCTGCGGCTCGCGCGCGATCTGCGCGATGCCCAGCGCCGCCAGCGCGAGCAGCCACAGCGTCGTCACCGGCCCGAAGAAGCGGCCGATGCCGGCGGTGCCCAGGCGCTGCGCGGCGAACAGCGCCAGCAGCACGGCCAGCGCCACCGGCACGATGAAGCGGTGCAGCGAGGGCGCCAGCACCTCCAGGCCCTCGACCGCGCCGAGCACCGTCACCGCCGGCGTGATGACGCCGTCACCGAAGAAGACGGCGGTGCCGAAGATGCCCACCAGCAGCAGCACGCGGCGCAGCGCCGGGCGCTGCTTCACCGCCTGCGAGGCCAGCGCCAGCATGGCGATGAGGCCGCCCTCGCCGTTGTTGTCGGCGCGCAGGATGAGCGTCACGTACTTCAGGCTGACGATCACCGTCAACGTCCAGAAGACGAGCGAGAGGATGCCCAGGATGTTGACGGGCGTCAGCGGCACGCGATCGTGCGCGAACACCTCCTTGAGCGCATACAGCGGGCTGGTGCCGATGTCGCCGTAGACGACGCCGATGGCGGCCAGAGTCAGCGCGGGCAGCGCGGGCAGCGCGCCGGGGCGGCGGAAGTCGGTGATCGTGCTCATGGCAAGGAAGCGGCCGGCGGCGCCGCCGGCCGGAGCACGCTCAGGCGTAGTCCTCGGCGTCCGGGTCGGTGGCCTCGAGCTCGTAGGCCGCGGCCAGCATCGCCAGTCGCCCGATGACGCCGTACATGTAGAAGCGGTTGGGGGCGCTCGCCCCCGTCTTGGCGCGCGCGGGCAGGAGATGGCCCTCGGCGAAGGCCAGCGGCACGTAGCGCGCCTGCGGCGACTGCAGGCTCTCGTCACTGCCGCGCCCGTCGTGCACACGGTAGTAGCCGCCGACGACGTAGCGGTCGATCGTGCAGACCACGGGCTCGGCCGTCGCGTCCTCGATGCGCTCGCAGGTCGGCACCCCTTCCTGGATGATGACCTCGCTCACCCCGGGCTCCAGACCTTGCGGGCGCGCGAGTGCGCGCTGCAGCCGCTCGCCGTCGAGTTCGCGCACGTCGCGCACCGTCAGCACGCCCGCGCCCAGGCCGCCGACGTCCGCCTTGACGACGACGAAGGGGCGCTCGGCGATGGCGTACTCCTTGAACTTGCGCCTCTGCTTGGCGAGCATCGTCTCGCAATGGGCGCGCACGCACTCCAGGCCCTGCTCGCTGCCGGCGTCGACCTCGCCGCAGTGCGCGACCATCGGGTTGATCAGCCACGGGTCCATGCCCATCAGCTTGGAGAATTTCTTGGCCACCTCCTCGTAGCTGCGGAAGTGGCGCGACTTGCGCCGCGTCGCCCAGCCTGCATGCAGCGGCGGCAGCAGGTACTGCTCGTAGAGGTTCTGCAGCGCGCGCGGCACGCCTGCGCGCAAGTCGTCGTTGAGCAGGATCGTGCAGGGATCGAAGTCCTTGAGCCCGAGGCGCGTGCGCTGGCGCAGCAGCGGCTCGACGACGAGTTCGCCGCCGTCGGGCGCCTTCAGCACCTGCGGCGCGGCGAGCCCGGGGTCGGCCGAGCCCAGGCGCACGTTCAAGCCGGCGTGCGTGAAGATCTGCACCAGGCGCTGCAGGTGCTCGAGGTAGGACGCGCTCTCGCAGTGCCGGGAGGGCACGAGCAGCAGGTTCTTCGCCTCGGGGCAGATCTTCTCGATTGCCGCCATCGCCGCCTGCACCGCCAGCGGCAGCATCTGCGGCGTCAGGTGGTTGAAGCCCTCGGGGAAGAGGTCGGTATCGACCGGCGTCAGCCTGTATCCGGCGTTGCGCAGGTCGACCGCGCAGTAGAACGTCGGTGTGTGCTCCATCCACTCGAGCCGGAACCAGCGCTCGATCGCCGGCACCGATTCCAGCATGCGCTGCTCGAGTTCGTTGATCGGGCCGGTGAGCGCGGTGACCAGGTTCGGGACCATCGGGGCATTCTAGGAGCGCCCACGCCGCCTGCGGCCAACCGGCCGGTGCAAGGGCGCGCGTGGCGCAGCCGGCGCACGGCCGCGCCACGCCGACCGCCTACTTGGCGTAGGCCGTCTCGCCGTGCGCGCTGATGTCCAGGCCCTGGCGCTCGGTGTCCTCGTCCACGCGCAGCCCGATCGCCAGGTCGGCGATCTTGTAGGCGACGAACGACACGACACCCGACCAGGCGACCGTGAACAGCACGCTCTTGACCTGCACCCAGAGTTGCTGGCCCATCGCGAAGTCCGACGCGGCGGTGCCGCCCAGGCCCGGCGCGGCGAAGACCCCGGTCAGGATCGCGCCGACGATGCCGCCGACCCCGTGCACGCCGAAGACGTCGAACGCGTCGTCGGCGCCGAGCAGGCGCTTGAGGCCGTGCACGCCCCACAGGCAGACCAGGCCGGCGACGAGCCCCAGCACGATCGCGCCCATCGGACCGACGAAGCCCGCGGCCGGCGTCACCGCGACGAGGCCGGCGACCGCGCCCGAGGCGGCGCCGAGCATCGAGCCCTTGCCCTTGGTCAGCGCCTCGCCTGCGACCCAGGAGAGCGTCGCCGCCGCGGTGGCAAGGACCGTGTTGACGAAAGCCAGGCCGGCGAGCGCGTTCGCGGCACCGGCGGAGCCGGCGTTGAAGCCGAACCAGCCGACCCACAGCAGCGAGGCGCCCACCATCGTCAGCGTCAGGCTGTGCGGCGCCATCGACTCGCGGCCGTAGCCCAGACGCTTGCCCAGCAGGTAGGCGCCGACCAGGCCGGCGACGCCGGCGTTGATGTGCACCACGGTGCCGCCGGCGAAGTCGAGCGCGCCATCCTGGCCCAGCAGGCCGCCGCCCCAGACGATGTGCGCCATCGGCACGTAGGCGAAGGTGAACCAGAGCACGCTGAACAGCAGCACCGCGCCGAAGCGGATGCGTTCGGCGTAGGAGCCGACGATCAGCGCCACCGTGATCGCCGCGAAGGTTCCCTGGAAGGCGACGAACACGTACTCGGGGATCGTCGCCAGCGCGCCGAAGCTCTCCGGCGTCACGCCCTTCAGGAAGACCTTGTCGAGGGAGCCGACGAAGCGGCCCTCGCCGGCGAAGGCCAGGCTGTAGCCGTAGACGGCCCACAGGATGCTGACGAGCGCGAAGATCGTGAACACCTGCATCAGCACCGAGAGCATGTTCTTCGAGCGCGCCAGGCCGCCGTAGAACAGCGCCAGTCCGGGCAGCGTCATCAGGATCACGAGCAGCGTCGAGGTCAGCATCCAGGCGGTGTCGCCGGAGTCGATCGCCGGCGCCTGGGCCCAGGCGCCGGCCGGAAATCCCAGTGCCGCGAGGCCCGGGGAGAGGGTTGCAAGGCGTTTCTTCATGGTCATCTCGGAGTCGGTTTGTTCGGGTTCGTGGTCAAAGGGCGTTCCTGCCGGTTTCACCGGTGCGGATGCGCACCACCTCGTCCAGCGGCGCGACGAAGACCTTGCCGTCGCCGATGCGGCCGGTGCGCGCGGCACCCTCGATGGCTTCGAGGACGCGCGGCAGGAGCGCCTCCTCGACGGCGACCTCGAGCTTCACCTTGGGCAGGAAGTCGACGACGTACTCGGCGCCGCGGTAGAGCTCGGTATGGCCCTTCTGGCGCCCGAAGCCCTTCACCTCGGTCACCGTGATGCCCTGCACGCCGACGGCGCCGAGGGCTTCGCGTACGTCGTCGAGCTTGAAGGGCTTGACGATGGCAGTCACCATCTTCATGGTTGCTTCTCCTTGGGCTGTGGGGAGGCGTGGATCAGAAGCTCGCCGTCAGGCCCAGCGTCAGCGCCGTGCGACCCAGGCTGCGCCCCTTGGGGCTGGCATAGACGGGAATCCCGCCGGGCTTCTTCACGTCGGCATGGACGGCGCCGGCGCTCAGGCTGAAGCCGCCGAAGTCCTTGCTCAGGCCGATGGCGACGTCGGCGTAGGACAAGTCGTCGTGGTGGGCAACCTTCTGATAGCCCAGGTGCGGGGTCAGCGTGAGGCCGTCGCCGAGGTCGAAGCCTGCGCTCAGGTCGACGTAGGTGCTGCCCTTGCTCCCCGCGGTGCCGAAGAGGTTGCGCAGACTGTGCGAAACCTTCAGCGTCGCGACGCCCCATCCCAACGCGGCGTAGACCTCGGTGGTGTTCGGGCTGACCGGCAGCGCGTGGTCGATGTACTGGTAGCGCAGCAGCCCGAAGTCCCAGCTCAGGCCCGGGGCGAACTCGCCCCGGATGCCGCCGTAGAGGTCGATCTCGGCGCGGCCATCGCCGCCGGCATCGCGGATCCACTGGATCGAGGAACCCCAGGCACCCACGTAGAGCCCGCCGGCGCTGTAGTCGACGCCGCCTTGGACGGCCGGCCGCAGCCGCGACTGCGAGAGGCCGCGAAAGCGGTAGTCGCTGACGACCGCGAGGTTGAAGTCCAGTTCAGCGTTGGCGCCGGTGGGCACGGCGAGCGAGAAGAGCAGCAGGAGCGCCGCGGACGAGGAATGCAGGGATTTCATCGGAGTCATCGAAGAATGGAGACGAACGTCTCTTGCAGCTTCCGTGCCACACCCGGACTGGTGGAATCCGCCCCCTGTTGGTGGGCATCGCGCGCACAAATGCCCTGCGCTGGTGCACCGTATCGGCCATGGGCTCGGGTTGCACCGCGCCGGTGCGCCGCAATCGTCGCGGGCGCGAAGGGCGATGCAACCACGGCAGATTGGGGGGAAGCCATGTCGCTGGCCGTCGTTGCCAGTCGCGCACTCGACGGACTGAGCGCACCACCGGTGCGGGTCGAGGTCCAGCTGGCCAACGGGTTGCCCAGCTTCACGCTCGTCGGCTTGGCCGAGATCGAAGTCAAGGAGTCGCGCGAGCGCGTGCGCGCAGCGCTGCAGCAGAGCGGCTTCGGCTTCCCGCACAACAAGCGCATCACCGTCAACCTGGCGCCGGCCG
>JAIXKR010000074.1:1484-4816 GCA_026932235.1 Burkholderiales bacterium | reverse complement strand
ACGACGAACAACACGGCCGCCATGACCAGCAGCGCGCCGCTGGCCGCCAGCGCCGGGCGCGTCCCCTCGCCGGCGGCCAGCGCGACGAAGCCGTCCAGCGCCCAGCGGTTGGGCGTGATCCGGCCGAGCGCATTCAGCAGCGGGCCGGGATTCTGTCCGGGGATGAAACTGCCGCCCAGGATGCCGAAGATGAGCGTCATGGCTATGCCGAGGTTCGACACCTGCGCCGGGTTGGTGGAGATGGCCGCCAGCAGCAACCCCCAGCCGGTGGCGGCCAGCGTCGCGGCGACGACCAGCAGCGCCACGCCCAGCGGGCTGCCCCAGTTCAACCGGAAGAGCAGCGTCGTCAGGACGATGAGCGTGGTCAGCTGGATGAAGCCGCCGAGGAAGATGCCGGCTATCTTGCCGCCCAGCAGTTGGGCCGGGGTGATCGGCGCGGCCAGCATCCGGGCCAGCGTCCCCTCGCGCCGTTCGGAGAGCAGCGTCCGCGCGCCGAGCGTGACGGCGTACATCAGGAACAGCAGGGCCATCGCCGGGGCGAAGAACGACAGCGGGTTGAATTCATGCCGGGCGTTGGCGGCGGCGCTCTCGACGCGCAGGGCCACGGGCGAATCGGCCGCCGGGCCGGCCGCGTCGCGGAAAATCTGCTCGCCCATCGCCTGGCCCAGCGCGGGCAGTTCGGCGGGCGGGACGGCGCCGCTTGTGGCCAACTCGGTCAGGCCGAGGCGGACGGCGGCCATGCCGGTCTGGGCGCGGGCGACGAACTCCTCGGCCACGTCGCGCGCGACCTGCGCCCGGATGGGCGAGCCGGGGTCGCCGTAGACGGCCAGCGGGACGGCCGCGGGCTGTTGGCCGGTGGTCATGTCGGGCATGAGCGAGTCGCTGAAGCCGGGCGGGATGATGACCGCCGCGGTTGCGTCCCCTTTGCGCGCCCGGTCGAGCGCGGCCGTTTCGTCGCCGGTCAGTTCCGCGACCAGCAGGCCGCCCAGTTCGTCGCCGCCCAGCAGGTCGATGAACGCCTGGGCCAGCCGCCCGCCGTCGTGGTCGACGACGATGACCGGGATCTGGCTGACGACGGGCGCGTCGTCGTAGAAGCTGCCGGTGATCAGCCCCATGCCCACGGCCAGGACGAGCGGCGCGGCGATGATCAGGGCGACGGCGGCCCAGTCGCGAAACAGGACGTTGACGTCTTTCCACATGATGGCGAGGATCTTGCGCATGGCGTCTCCCGGGGGCGGCTAGTCGCGCAGCCCCCGACCGGTCAGATGCAAAAAGACCGCTTCCAGATTCGGCTCGCGGATGTCGACCGACTGGACGCGCAATCCGGCGTCGTTAGCGCGGGCGACGACGCCCGGCAGCGCCTCGCCCGCGTCGATCACGTTGAGCACGATCTGATGGTCGAGGGCGGTCGCGCCGGTCACGCCGGGCGACCCGTCGAACAGGTCGATCGCGCCGCCGCCGTCCGGGACGCCGGCGACCTCGTCGGCCAGATGCAGCCGCAGCGTCTCGCCCTCGCCGACGAGCTTCGTCAGCTCCGCCTGCGTGCCCAGAGCGATGAGGCGCCCCTGGTCGATGATGCCCACCCGGTCGGACAACTCCTCGGCCTCTTCCATATAATGGGTGGTATAGAGGATGGTCATCCCCTGGTCGCGCAGCTCCTTGACCATGTCGAGGATGCGGCGGCGGCTCTGCGGGTCGATGCCCACCGTCGGCTCGTCCATGAACAGCAGTCGCGGCCGGTGGAGCAGCCCGGCGGCGATGTTGATGCGGCGCTTCATGCCGCCGGAGTAGGTCTTGATCTTGTCTTTGGCCCGGTCGGCCAGCCCGACCTGCTCCAGCACCTCGTCGATGCGCCGGTCGAGCGTCGCGCCGCCCATGTCGTATAGCCGTCCCCAGAACTCCAGATTGCGCCGGGCGCTCAGGGCGTCATACAGGGCGATCTCCTGCGGCACCACGCCGATGACCCGCCGCACGGCCAGCGTGTCGCCGGGGATGGCGTGGCCGTCGATCGTGGCCGTGCCGCTCGTCGGCTCGATGAGGCAGCTGAGCATGTTGATCGTCGTCGTCTTGCCCGCGCCGTTGGGGCCGAGCAGGCTAAAAATCTCGCCGCGCAGGACGCTGAAGGAAACTCCCTTCACGGCTTCGTGGCCGTTGAAACTCTTGCGCAGCTCTTTGGCGATGAGGATGGGTTCGGGCATGTTGGCCTCGCTTGTTCGTGAATGTTGTCTGGCGCGATCAGGCCTGCTTCTCCTGCAGCGTCTCGTCCTTTTCGGCCGCCGGCCGGCGCGCTTTCCACAGCGACAGCAGCCCGAGGGCGATGAGGACCAGCGGCCACAGCTTGCCGGCCCACGTCAGCGTGCTCATAAACACGCCGCCGAAGGTAATGGCCGCGCCCACCAGGCCGATGATGCCGCCGGGGATGAACGCCCACCAATGCGTCTCGTCGGAGAAGATGGCCGTCATGACGGGGATGAGGAACCAGCCCAGCGCGAAGAGGATCAGGAACCAGCCGCCCTCCTCGCCCGGCAAGCGATTGATCAGGGGGCTGGCCAGCAGCGCCACGCCCGACCCCAGCCCGGTCAGAATGCCGCCCGGGATGAACCAGCCGTCCTCGCGCGTGTAGATGCCCAGGGCCAGGAAAGTGAGCCCCAGCCCCAGCAGCAGGAACGTTCCCACAAATGCGCTCCAGCCGCCGGACGTGAACTGGCCGATGAGGGCCAGTATCCCGGCGCCCAGGAGCAGTAAACCGGTGATTAAACGACCGTCTACATGACGTTTCATGATAGGACCTCCATGGAGGCGGATGGGATTGTGAATGATAGTCCGCTCCATGCTTCCATCATAGACGGGCGGCCGGGCGGCCGCATCTGCCGGAAGTCATGTTCGGGTCATGGAGCGCGGCATGACCTCCGGGGGAGCGGGGTCATGAGGAGAGGCTACAGCAGGCCCAGTTCCCGCGCCCGGATCGCCGCCTGGGTGCGGTCGCGCGCGCCGAGCTTGCCCAGGATGTTGGTCACGTGGTTCTTCACCGTGCCCTCGGTGATGAAGAGCCGCGCGGCGATCTCCCGGTTGCTCTCGCCCTCGGCCACCAGCCGCACGATCTCCAGTTCGCGCTCCGACAGCGGCTCCACCAGGTCGGGGTGGGGCGGGGGGCCGCCGGCCAGCTTCTCCAGCCGGCTGAATTCGGCCAGCACCTTGGCCGCCACCGACGGCTGCAGGAAGCTCTGGCCCTGGGCGGCGGCGCGGATCGCCTCGACCAGCTTGTCCGACGACACATCCTTTAATAAGTAGCCCACCGCGCCGGCCCGCAGGCCGTCGAAGACCCGGTCGTC
>JAIXKR010000074.1:0-1384 GCA_026932235.1 Burkholderiales bacterium | reverse complement strand
GGCATCTGCAAATCCATCAGGATCACGTCGGGGCGCAGCCGGACGGCCGCCTCGACCGCTTCCTGCCCGTTGGCCGCCTCGCCCACGACGTCGATATCCTCGTGGAGCGACAGCAGCGTGTGCAGCCCCTCGCGGAACAGCGCCTGGTCGTCGACCAGCAGCGCGCGGATGCTCATGCCGCGTCCTCCGCAAGTTCGGCGGCGGCCGGCAGCGCCACCCGCAGGCGATACCCCCGGCCGGGTTGGGTTATCACCTCGACGCGGCCGCCCAGTTGCCGGGCGCGCTCGCGCAACCCCAGCAGGCCGAAGCCCGCCCCGTCGCCGGCGCCGGCCGCGCCGATGCCGTTGTCGCGGACGGTCAGCGCGACGGCCGCCGGCTCGCGATAGTCGAGCGTCAGATCGACCCGCGAGGCCCGGGCGTGCTTGCGGACGTTGGTCAGCCCCTCTTGCGCGGCCCGATAGAGCGTCAGTTCGGCGCGCGGGTCCAGCGGCCGCGGCTCGCCTTCCAGCTGGAACTCGGCGACGAGGCCGCCGGCGCGGATCTCCTCGGCCAGACGGGCGATCGCCTCGGGCAGCGTCAGATGGCCCAGCGGCGACTCGCGCAGCGACGACACCGAATGGCGCACGGCGGCCAGCCCTTCCTGCGTCAGGCCGGCGGCCTTGTCCAGCGCGGCCGCAGCGCGGGCCGGGTCTTTGTCCAGCAGCGCCTGGGCGGCCTGGATCTGGACGTTGGCCACGGTCAGGTAGTGGCCCAGATTGTCGTGGATCTCCCGCGCCAGCCGGTTGCGTTCCTGAGTGGTGGCCAGTTCCTCGGCCTGGACGGCGTAGTCGCCCAGCCGCCGGTTGGCGTCGGCCAGTTGCCCGGCCAGGCGCTCGGCTTCGGCCTGCGCTTTGCCGGCGGCCATGGCCACGCGGGCGAAGATGACGACGAAGACGATGGCCGGGCTGAAGACCAGCGCCGACAGGGCGGCCGCTTGCCAGTCGCCGAAGCGAACGTAGAGCGACGCGAACATGCCGGCGAGGGGCATCAGATAGATCAGCCAGCTGCCGGGGCGGGGGAGGCCCGTAGCCGCGTTGCCGACGAGCGGCATGGCGACCAGCCAGACGATGTAGGAGCCGGCCAGCAGGAACTGGATGGCCAGCATCAGCCCGACGAGGAGGGTGTAGACGACCCAGGTGGCGTGGCGGCCGAGATGCGGTTCCAGCGCGCCACGCTCGAGCGCCACCAGCAGGGCCAGATAGACGGCCCCCAGCAGGGTGGCGACGATCAGCGCCGCCCGGGAGAAGAGAGGCTCGGCGTCGTCGGGGAAGCCGATGAGATAGAGCGCCCAGACGGCGATGAAGGTCACCGCGACCACGGCGATCGTGGCCAGATGGGCGGAAAG
>JAIXKR010000048.1 GCA_026932235.1 Burkholderiales bacterium | reverse complement strand
CACGTCGGGGTCGCTGCGCACCGCCACCGCCGAATGCCGCAAAGCTGTCACCGGGCCCAACCTTCAGCGAATTGATGGCCGCACCGGCGCCGGTCTGAATACCACAACCCAGCGGCCCCAGCAGCTCGAGGGGGGCGTCCTTGCGCACCTTCACAAGGTTGCGCTCGTTGGCGACCGCATACTGGCCAAAGGAGGATTGGCCGAAGAAGCGGTCATGAAGTTCCCGGCCGGTTGCGTCCTCCAGCGCGTGCGAACCATCGTGACGTTGGCCCGAGAAGTTCAGCGCATTCAGACGCTCGCAACTCGCCGGAGCACCTTCCTGGCAGGCGCGGCACTGTCCGCACGGCAGGAAGGTGAGCACCACGTGGTCGCCCGGCACGACCTTGCTCACCGCGGAGCCGACTTCCTCGACCACGCCGGCGCCCTCGTGTCCCAGCACGATCGGCTGTGGCACCGGATAGACCTGATCCCTGGCTACCATGTCCGTGTGGCACATGCCGGTGGCGACCATGCGCACGCGCACCTCATCGTCACGTAGAGAGGAGATGCAAACTCGTTCCAGGACAAAGGGGCCGCCCTTCCGTCTGACGACGGCCGCCGTGAAGTGTTTGCTGCACATGTTGCTCAGCCCTCAATTCAGACCTCTCGGTGGCCACGGCGGGTGCGCGCCCTCGTCGCCGCGCGGCGCGGCGCGGCGACGCGCGACACGCGCCGCCTGCTGCGCAACGCTCGCTGAAGCCGCCGGCAGCCGATGCCGTTTCAGCGCTGCGCAAGCGCAGCAGCCACCGCGGCGGCCAGCGGCGTCGTCGGCCGCCCGATCAGCCGCGACAGCTGCCGGCCGTCGTCGAACAGCGCACCCTGGGAGGCGCCGACGTCCCAGCCGGCGATCGCCTGCGCCAGCCCAGCGGGCAAGCCCATGCCGGCCAGCGCCTTGGCATAGTCGGCCGGCGGCAGGTCGACGTAGGGCAGCGTCTTACCGGTCTGGCGCGAGATCTCGGCGGCCAGTTCGGCCAGCGTGTAGGTGCTGTCGCCGGCCAACTCGTAGGTCTTGCCGTCGTGGCCCGGCGTCGTCAGCACCACGGCGGCGGCTTCGGCGTAGTCGGCACGCGGCGCCGACGCGATGCGGCCGTCGCGTGCGCTGCCGATGAAGCTGCCCGCGGCCAGCGCGCCCGCGATCGAGCCGGTGTAGTTTTCCGTGTACCAGCCGTTGCGCAGCAGGGTGTGTGGGATGCCGGCGGCCTGGAGCATCGCCTCGGTTTCGCGGTGCTCCTGCGCCAGGTCCAGCGGCGAGCGGTCGGCGTGCAGCAGGCTGGTGTAGACGATGCGCTGCACGCCGGCCGCCTTGGCCGAGTCGATGACGTTGCGGTGCTGCGCGGCCCGCTGGCCGACTTCGCTGGACGAGATCAGCAGCAGCGTGTCGACGCCTGCCAGCGCGGCGGCGAGCGTCTCGGGGCGGGTGTAGTCGGCTTCGCGCGCGGCGATTCCCAGGTCGGCGGCCTTGGCCGGGGTGCGCACCAGCGCGACCAGCGGCAGCGCGGGGGCGAGGGTCTTCAGACGGGCGACGACGAGGCGGCCCAGATGGCCGGTGGCTCCGGTGATGGCGGTGGTCATGGTGAACGACGGCTTGAAGTGGAGGAGCCCTCACTGTACGAGTGAAGCTTACGTTTGGGAAGTACGCACATGAAGGTAAGTACCAATATCCCCAACCCCGGCACCGACCCAACCCGCGACTCGTTGTCGGGCAAGCTGCAGCGCGGCGACCTGCTGGCCGCGGGTTGCCCCTCGCGCGAGGTGCTGCGGCATGTCACCAGCCGCTGGGGCGTGCTGGTGCTGATGGTGCTGGAGACCCGCATGCACCGCTTCGCCGAGCTGCGCCGCGCGATCGGCGGGGTCAGCGAGCGCATGCTGGCGCAGACGCTGCAGTGGCTCGAAGGCGACGGCCTCGTGCAGCGCATCGCGCACGACGTGGTGCCGCCGCACGTGGAATACCGGCTGACGCCGCTGGGCGTCGAAGCCGCCCAGCGCGTGCGCGGGCTGGCCGACTGGATCGAGCTGAACCTGCCGCGGGTGCTGCAGGCGCAGGCGCGGCGTGCGGCGCGGCCCCGAGTCCAGGCGTCATCGGCTGCCGCCCGGCGCTGGGGCTGACACACGCTGCGGTTCGGTTGCGCCGCGGCGACCGTGAAGGCGACGGCCCTGCCCATGATGTCGGCACCGAGAACGGCGGCGTCGATCGCCGGTGCCACCTTCTCCTTCACGCGCTGCTCGAGCGACCGCCCGTTCAGGAAGCCCTGCACCCGCAGGCCAACGGCCTGCGTTCGCGTGACCTCGCCGAAGGTCTACGCCTCGAGTGCGAGAGCGGCGGTGCGCTCCCGCGAGCTGGCGAGCGGCCTCATGGCCGGCGCGTCGGCACCTGCCGGCTCGCCCGAAGCGACCCCACCAACGGCGCCGCGGTCACGCGGCCGATATGCGGCGCAGTCGGTAGATGAGCCGTCTGCACCGCCGCGGGTC
Organism: Burkholderiales bacterium; assembly: GCA_026932235.1. GTDB lineage: Bacteria > Pseudomonadota > Gammaproteobacteria > Burkholderiales > Burkholderiaceae_C > Rubrivivax. Next base: position 37,476 of record JAIXKR010000048.1, on the reverse strand, counting down.
CAGACGATCACTGGCTTGCTCGCCGCGCGTGCCGATTGATGTACGGCGCCGATAAGTGAAGGCTCTGTTCGCGTTATCTGATGATCTCCTTAGACCTTGAGAGCATCCCAGGCCCATGACCGCGCCCGGCGTTCGCGAAGAAGCGATGATGCTGTTGCGCTACAAGGTGAACGGCAGCGCCGTCATGACCGACCCAGCAATGGGTGCGAGCTGTAGCGAGCCCGCTTGAGAGCATGGTCCGGGATTCGTCGGCGACAGTGGTGAGCGGCGCAAGCCGCATCCCGTTTGTCCAGCCGCGCATGCCAAGACCGCTTGCACGGCGGCCTTGTCAGGCGCGGCCGGCAGTACGAAGTCAGCGGTCTGGCCGGTGCGGGTGCGCAGCACCAGGATCGGGATCTGCTCGCGCGAGAGCCCGCGCTTTCGCGCCTTGCCGCCGCGGTGTCGGCTGGGCCGTCCTGCCTCAGCCAGCGCCCGGCGCTGACCCTTGAACGATTCCAGCACATACGTCTCGTCGGCCTCGACGATTCCGCGCATCGCCAAGTCCTTGACCTTGGCCGGGCACCGCAGGAATCGATGACGCCAGCGAAAGGCGGTGCTGCGATGGACCTCGAGTTCAGCGGCCGCCTTGCGCACGCTCAGGCCCTCGCGCAACGCCGCGCACTGCGCCAGCCAACGCTCGCGGTACCGCAGCCGAGCCAGTGGCGTGCCCGTCGACGCGTTGAAGGTGACGCAGCAGGAGCGGCACTTGTAGCGCTGCAGCCCGTGGGCCTGCCCGTTGCGCACCACCTGCGTCGCCGCGCACCTGGGGCAGCCGGGCACGGCGGCCGTCCGCTGCTCAACGATGGCAAGCGCACGCGAGCGCTCGTCACGGACTCGAAGGTGCATCAACAGCACAGCCCGCTGCACCGACGTCAGGTTGGCCGTCAGCTTCATCAGCCGGCTCATTTCACGAGTTCGCATCGCTGGCTCCACGACCCGGCACACCCAGGCCATGAAGCAAGTCTGCCCGTCGGCTGGCTCACTACGTGAGCCTGTCACTACTCAACGCAAACAGAGCCTTTACAATCGATGCCAGCTGAGCCTGGGCCTGGATTGGTTCGGCTCGCGACAGTCGATCGAGCCCTTCCACCACAGGCACCGACCCCGGTGGAATGCGGCCACTCTCGACGGCAGCGAGAAAGACTCCCAGTGCGCCGGACTTCACGTGCCGCTGGTGGTAGGCCGACAAGCCCTCATCCCGCAACGACAACGACTCGTCGAGCTTCAGACCATGCTCCTCCGCCCAGCGCGCCGCGTAGGCCATTTACCGCTCGCTGCTGTTGCCGGCCGACTGGCGCGGATCTGAGAACCGCAGGTAGCTGTAGACCAGTCCTGACACCGCATTCTCCCTATGACAACTGATTGCGTCCCGAGTATAGGTATGGTATCGCTCGGGTGCCCGAAGGCCTTGACCGATTCCGAGCTCATCGTCACGCAGTTGCGCGCCGAGGGCTATGAGACGAGCACGCGGCTCGAAGGCGCCGACCTCGTCATCGTCAACACCTGCGGCTTCATCGACGAGGCGGTGAAGGAGAGCCTGGACGCGATCGGCGAGGCGCTGGCCGAGAACGGGCGCGTGATCGTCACCGGCTGCCTGGGCGCCAAGCCCGGGCAGCACGGCGGCACGCTGGTGCAGGACGTGCATCCCAAGGTGCTGGCCGTCACCGGCCCGCACGCCACCCAGGAGGTGATGGACGCGGTGCACCGCGCCGTGCCCAAGCCGCACGACCCCTTCATCGACCTGGTGCCCGAGGCGCGCGCGGAGTTCCGGGGAGCGGCCGGCATCAAGCTCACGCCGCGCCACTACGCCTACCTGAAGATCAGCGAGGGCTGCAACCATCGCTGCAGCTTCTGCATCATCCCGAGCATGCGCGGCGACCTCGTCTCGCGGCCCATCGGCGAGGTGCTGACCGAGGCGCGCGCGCTCTTCGAGTCCGGCGTCAAGGAACTGCTGATCGTCAGCCAGGACACGAGCGCCTACGGCGTCGACCTGAAGTACCGCACGGGCTTCTGGGACGGGCGCCCGATCAAGACGCGGCTCTTCGAACTGTGCGAGGCGCTCGGCGAGCTCGCGCACGAGCACAAGGCCTGGGTGCGGCTGCACTACGTCTACCCCTACCCGCACATCGACCAGCTGCTGCCGCTGATGGCGGCAGGGCGCATCCTGCCGTACCTGGACGTGCCCTTCCAGCATTCGCACCCCGACGTGCTCGCACGAATGAAGCGCCCGGCCAGCGGCGAGCGCAACCTCGAGCGGCTGGCCGCCTGGCGCAAGGCCTGCCCCGAGCTCGTCGTGCGCTCGACCTTCATCGCCGGCTTTCCGGGGGAGACCGAGGCCGAGTTCGAGTACCTGCTGCAGTTCATGCGCGAGGCGCAGATCGACCGCGCCGGCTGCTTCGCCTACTCGCCCGTGAACGGCGCCGCGGCCAACGCGCTGCCCGGGCAGCTGCCGCAGGCGCTGCGCGAGGAGCGGCGCGCGCGCTTCATGGCGGTGGCCGAGGCGGTCTCGACACGCCGGCTGCAGCGCCGCGTCGGCGCGACGATGCAGGTGCTCGTCGACCACGCGCCCGCGCTGGGCCGCAAGGGCGGGCGCGGGCGCAGCTATGCCGACGCCCCCGAGATCGACGGCGTCGTGCATCTGCTGCCGCCGGAGAAGGCCAGCAAGACCTTGAAGATCGGCGAATTCACGCGCGCGCGCATCCTCGCGGCCGAAGGGCACGACCTCGTCGGCCTGCCGATCTGAAACCCGTGTTCACCCGAGGAGCCTCGCGACGGCCATGAGCGACTTCGATATCACTGCGTTGATCCATCATCCCTACCGTGCGCCGGACGGTTTCCTCGCGCCGCAGGCCGGCGTCTACAAGGCCTCGACGGTGATCTTCCCGAACGTGGCGGCGATGCGCAGCCGCGACTGGCGCAACCGCAACGGCTACACCTACGGCCTGCACGGCACGCCGACGACCTTCCTGCTGGAAGAGCGGCTGGCCGCGCTCGAAGGCGGCAGCCACTGCGTGCTCGTTCCCAGCGGGCTGTCGGCGATCGCGCTCGTCGACCTGGCGCTGCTCGCGGCCGGCGACGAGGTGCTGCTGCCCGACAACGTCTACGGTCCGAGCCGCGAGCTGGCGCGCAACGAACTGCTGCGCCTGGGCATCTCCCACCGCTTCTACGACCCGATGGACGCCGCCGGCCTGGCCTTCATGATCACGCCTGCGACCAAGCTCGTCTGGCTCGAGGCCGCGGGCTCGGTGACGATGGAGTTCCCCGACCTCGTGAACCTCGTCGCCGCGGCGCGCGCCCGCGGCGTGACGACGGCGCTGGACAACACCTGGGGCGCGGGCATCGCCTTCAAGCCCTTCGAGCTGGGCATCGACATCGTCATGCACGCGCTCACCAAGTTCCCCTCCGGCGGCGGCGACGTGCTGATGGGCTCGGTGACGACGCGCGACGCCGCCTTGCACGAACGCATCAAGCTCACGCACATGCGCCTGGGGCTGGGGGTGGGCGCCAACGACGCCGAACTCGTGCTGCGCTCGCTGCCGTCGATCGCGCTGCGCTACGCCGCGCACGACGCCAGCGCGCGCGAGCTCGCCGCCTGGCTGGGCACGCGGCCCGAGGTGGCGCGCGTGCTGCACCCGGCCTTCGACTCCTGCCCCGGCCACGCGCACTGGAAGAGCCTGTGCAGCGCGGCCGCCGGCCTGTTCTCGGTGATGCTCGACGCGCGCTTCGGCCAGGCGCAGGTCGATGCCTTCGTCGACGCGCTGCAGCTCTTCTCGATCGGCTATTCGTGGGGCGGGCCGATGAGCCTGGCAGTGCCCTACGACCTCCGGGCCATGCGCGGCGACAAGGCCTACGCGGGAACGCTGGTGCGCTTCTCGATCGGGCTGGAGTCGGCCGCGGCGCTGAAGGCCGACCTCGAGCAGGCGCTGCGGCGGCTGGCCTGATCCCGCGGACCGAGACGCGCCCCGGGGCGTCAGCCCGTGGCCTTGGGGCCCGAGATCTTGTGCCGCATCAGCCGGCCGCGCTCGCGCTCCCAGTCCTTCTTCTTCTGGCTCTCGCGCTTGTCGTGCATGGCCTTGCCCTTGGCCAGCGCGACCTCGACCTTCACGCGCCCGCCCTTGTAGTGCAGGTTCAGCGGCACCAGCGTGAAGCCCTTCTGCTCGACCTTGCCCACCAGGCGGCGGATCTCGTCCTTGTGCATCAGCAGCTTCTTCGTGCGGTCGGGCTCGGGAACGACGTGCGTCGAGGCGCTGCGCAGCGGGTTGATGCGGCAGCCGATCATGTACAGCTCGCCGTCGCGGATGTGCACGTAGCCGTCGGTCAACTGCACCTGGCCGGCGCGGATGGCCTTGATCTCCCAGCCCGCGAGGACGATTCCCGCCTCGAAGGTCTCCTCGATGTGGTACTCGTGACGGGCGCGCCGGTTCTCGACGATGTTGGCCATGCGGGCGGGGTGGGCCGATGGGCCACTTCTAGAATGCGTGCGATTCTATGAAGCATGTGAGGAAGTCCGTCCTGCTGTGGTACTCCCCGCGCGAGATGTTCGACCTCGTCGACGGCGTGCAGGACTACCCGCGATTCCTGCCCTGGTGCGAGAAGGCCGAACTGCTGGCGCGGCACGAGGACGGCGTCACCGCGCGCCTGAGCCTGGCCTACATGGGCGTGCGCCACGCCTTCACCACGCGCAACCACAACATCGTCGGCGAGCGCCTGCAGATGCAGCTCGTCGACGGCCCGTTCTCGCTGCTGGACGGCACCTGGCTGTTCACGCCGCTGGGTCGCGCGGGCAGCGACAAGGCGGCCTGCAAGATCGAGTTCGACCTGCGCTACGCGTTCTCGAGCAAGCCGCTGGAGACGGTGGTCAGCCCCGTCTTCGACCGCATCGCCAACACTTTCGTCGACTCCTTCGTCAGGCGCGCCGAGCAGGTCTATGGACCGCGCTGAGGCCTGCGGGCAGGGCGCGTGCACGATCCGCGTCGAGGTCGTGCACGCGGCAGCGCCGCACGACATCGACTTCGGCGAACTGCAGCTCCCTGCGGGGGCGACGGTCGCGGACGCGCTGCAGGCCAGTGGTGTCCTGCTGCGGCGGGGTCTGGACGCGGCGGCGGTGGACGTCGGCATCCGCGGCCGCCCCTGTGCGCGCGACGAGCCGTTGCGCGACGGCGACCGCGTCGAGCTCTACCGGCCGCTTCTGGTCGACCCGAAGGAGGCCAGGCGTCGGCGCCAGCCCACGCACGCCACTGGCGGCGCACAGGCGAGGCGCGGTGAGGCCGATGAGGCTGCGCCGAAGAAGCGCTGAGGACGACGCCGCCCTTCGGAGCCGGGATTCGGCTGCGCAGCCAAGCCGCACCATCGAGACGTCCCGCCGCCCATCGCGGGGCATTGCCTTCCGGCCGCGCGGGCTTGCGCGTCAACCCAGCCGCTCGGCAGCGCGATCGATCGAGCGCCGCAGTGCGCCGTAGTCGTCGTGCTGCGGGTACTGCGGGAACTGCGCGGCGATGTGCGCCGGCGCGTGCATCAGGAAGCCCGCGTCGGCGGCGGCGAGCATCGCGGTGTCGTTGTACGAATCGCCCGCGGCGATGACCTTGAAGTTGAGCGACTTCAGGGCCTCGACCGCGCGGCGCTTCTGGTCGCTCTGGCGCAGGCGGTACTCGGCGACGAAACCCTCGTCGTCGGCGAGGAGGCGATGGCAGAAGAGCGTCGGCCGGCCGAGCTGCTGCATCAGCGGATCGGCGAACTCGTAGAAGGTGTCGGAGAGGATGACGAGCTGGTAGCGCGCGCGCAGCGCGTCGAGGAAGTCGCGCGCGCCGGGAAGCGGCGCCATGGTGGCGATCACCGCCTGGATGTCGGCCAGTTTGAGGCCGTGCCGGCGCAGCAGCGCCAGGCGCCAGTGCATCAGTTTGTCGTAGTCGGGCTCGTCGCGCGTGGTGCGCCGGAAATCGGGGATGCCGGTGCGCTCGGCAAAGGCGATCCAGATCTCGGGCACGAGCACGCCTTCGAGATCGAGGCAGACGACTTGCATGGTGGGCGATGGGTTCGGGGACGGGGCGAGGAAGAACTCGGGGAAGGGCCGTCAGGCGCGCGAGCGGAGATCGTAGCGGAGCCGGTGGTGCCGTCGCCTGCCATCGGGGGCCCGCGGCGCCTCGTCCGCTGCCCTTACGGCGGCGACGAAGCGCGCGCAGCGGGAGGCAGCGGAACGATTCCCGGAACGACGGGCGGACGCGGTGGACGTGGTGGACGCGAGGTCGCCGCGTCTGCCGGCCGGGCCGGGGGGGCTTCGACTTCCGACCCCGGCATCGGCGCCGTCGATGGCGCCGTCGCCGCGCCATCCGGAAGCGGGCAGGCGCCGCGTCGCTCGGCCCAGTAGACGATGTTGCCGATCACGGCCACGCTGCCCGAGATGACGACGCTGGCCGCGGTGACCACCCCCATCGCGGCCAGCATCGCGGCGCAGCCTTCGTTGCGGCAATGGCCGAAGGTGCCGAGGACGGCGGTATCCAGCACCATCTGCCGCACCATGGTCCGGCACTGCGGGTCGTAGACCTCGGCGCTGCGCGGCACGACGATGCAGCCGCACAGCAGCAGCGCGGTGAGCGTGGTGAGCGCGGTGAGTGCAGCCGACCGCGTCAACTCAGCAACTGCAGTATGCCCAGCGTGATCATCGGGAAGGTGGCGAGAATGACGACGCGGATGAAGTCGCTCGCGAGGTAGGGCAGCACGCCGCGGAAGGACTCGGACATCGGCACCTCGGGCGCCAGCGAGTTGATGACGAAGACGTTGAGTCCGAAGGGCGGCGTGATGAGTCCGGTCTCGACGCAGATCAGCGTCAGGATGCCGAACCAGATCGCCGTGTATTCGGGCGTCATGCCGAAGTCCAGCTTCATGATGATCGGGAACAGCACCGGGATGGTGATGAGGATCATCGACATCGAGTCCATCACGCAGCCCAGCGCGATGAACATCAGCAGGATCAGCGCGAGGACGACCATCGGCGGGTAGCCGCTCTCGGCGATCGCGTTCGCCGCCTGCGTGGGCATCTGGGTGATCGCCAGGAAGGCGTTGAAGAGGTCGGCGCCGATGAGGATGAGGAAGATCATCGCGGTGATCTTCGCGGTTCCCAGCAGGCACTCGATCAGGCCCTTCAGGCGCATGCCGCCGCGCACGTAGGCGATGACCGCGGTGGACGCGGCGCCGACGGCCGCGCCTTCGGTGGGCGTGAAGAAGCCGGCGTACATCCCGCCCATCATGACGACGAATACGATCACCACCGGCATCAGCTCGAGGATGGTCTTGACCTTCTGCGCCGTCGTCGCCTTCGGCCCTGCCGGCCCGGCCTTGGGGTCCAGCCGCACGACGATGGCGATGGCGATCATGTAGCCGACGGCGGCGAGGATGCCGGGCACCATCGCGGCGAGGAACAGCTTGCCGATCGACTGCTCGGTGAGGATGGCGTAGACGACCAGCACCACCGAAGGCGGGATGAGGATGCCCAGCGTGCCGCCGGCGGCCAGCGTGCCGGTCGCGAGACGGCCGGAGTAGTTGAGACGCTTCATCTCGGGCAGCGAGACGTGGGCCATCGTCGCCGCCGTCGCCAGCGACGAACCGCAGATGGCGCCGAAGCCCGCACAGGCGCCGATGGCGGCCATGGCGACGCCGCCGCGCCGGTGACCCAGCCATGCCGCCGCGGCATTGAAGATCCCCGTCGACAAGCCCGACGCGGTGGCGAACGAGCCCATCAGCACGAACAGCGGTATCACCGAAAGCGAGTAGGTGGCGGTGGCGAAGTACGGTGCCGTGTTCATGTAGTTGAGCATCGGGTCCAGGCCGGAGACCCAGACGTAGCCGATGCCGCCCACCAGCAGCAGGGAAAGCCCGACGTTGATGCCGAGCATCAGGAACGTCAGCAGCACGCCGAACATGAGGAAGGAGATCGCCATGCCGCTCATGCGAACTCCCGTCCGCCGCGCGCCGCGCGCGCCAGACAAACCAGCGTCAGCAGCGCCGTCGAGAAGACCAGCGGCACGAACATCGTCCACGTCGGAATCTGCAGCATCATCGACATGTCGTTGAACTGGTACTGGTTGATGCCGCCCAGCGTCAGGCGCCAGGTCAGGAGCGCGGCGACGATCGCGAAGAGGATGTCGGCGACGACCGCAAGCGCGCGCCGCAGAGCGGGCGGGAAGCGGCTGACGAACATGTCGACGACGACGTTGCCTCCGCGCAGATGGCAGTAGGGCAGCATCGCGAAGATCGCGATCGCGGTCCCTCGCTCGGTGAGCTCGAAGTCACCCACCAGCGGCGCACCGAAGAACGTGCGGCTGATGATGCTGCCCACCGAGACCGCCGTGAAGGCGAGCATCACCAGGCCGCCGGCCACGGCAAGCCAGACACAGGCGCCGTCGAGCGCGCGCTCGTAGCCCGGGCGGGCCGCGGCGGCGGGGTCAGCCGTGCGGCTGCCGCCTTCGCTCATTTGTCGTACTTCGCGATCAGCGCCACCGCCTCGTCGTGAAGGGCCTTGCCGTTGGGCGTGGCCGCGATCCAGGCATCGACGACCGGCTGCGTCGTCTTCTTCCAGCGCGCCTTCTCGTCGGGCGCGAGCTCGGCGATGGTGTGGCCGAGCTCCTTGGCCTGCTGCAGGCCCGGAAGTTCGGCGTCGTCCCACGCCTGTCCGATCTCCTTGATGAAGTTGTCGCCCGAATTCTTGTCGATCACGGCCTTGAGGTCCGCCGGCAATCCGTCGTACTTCGCCTTGTTCATCGCCATCAGGAACACGTTCGTGTAAAGGCCCGTGACGGTGTGGAACTTGACGAGTTCGTTCAGGCGCTGCGGCCGCATCACCTCCCAGGGCACCGTGACGCCGTCGGCGACGCCGCGCGACAGCGCTTCGTAGGCCTCGGGCAGCGGCATGCCGACGGGGTTGGCACCCATCAGCTTGAGCGCGTCGCCCACCGGCTTGGTGGGAAGGCGGATCTTCTTGCCCTGCAGATCCTCCATCTTCGTCACCAGCTTGTCCTTCATGTGCACGAGGCCGGGCGCGTGGCAGTGCAGCAGCAGCGGGTGCACGTCCTTGAACTCGTCGCGCATGCGCAGCTTGTAGAACTCCCAGATCGCCTGCGCCGTCGCCGACGCGGTCGAGCCGACGACGAAGGGAAGCTCGAACACCGCGGCCAGCGGGAAGCGGCCCGGGGTGTACCCGGGAACGGTCCAGATGACGTCGGCGACGCCGGTGCGCGCCTGGTCGAAGAGCTGCGGCGGCTTGCCGCCGAGCTGCATCGCCGGATAGATCTCGCACTTGATGCGCCCGCCCGAATCCTTCTCGACGCGGTCGGCCCAGGGCTTGAAGAGCTTGGTCTGCGCCGGGGCCATCGGCGAGAGGAAGTGCGACATGCGCAGCTTGATCGGTTCCTGTGCGCCGGCGCGGTGCGCGAAGACGGTCAGGCCCAGGCCAGCTGCTGCGCCCGTCTTCAGAACGGTGCGCCGGGATGCATTGGTCATCGATGTCTCCTTGGGTGGATCTACCTGCGAGCGCACGGGACTCCTCGCAGCGCGCGGCGACATTACCACAGCGACGCCCGCGGCGGCACTGGGAGATGCGCGTTTTCGCGGCTCCCAGGTTGCGCAAGAGCAGAAAAACCGGCGTTTGGCTGAACGTTCATTCACATCGGCGCCGGCATCGGCCGCCCCCGGGGCGGGGCGCGTGTCGATGGCGGAAGCGGTGAGATTCGAACTCACGAACGGGTCGCCCCGTCGCCGGTTTTCAAGACCGGTGCCTTCAACCGCTCGGCCACGCTTCCATGCGGGAGGTAGGCGGCGATTCTAGGCGTGCGCGCCTGCCGCGCAGCTCACCTGCACGATCTCGCGGCGCCCGCCGTCGACGCGCACCGCGGTGAGCTCGCGCCCCCAGACGCAGCCGGTGTCGATTCCCAGGAGCGCGGGCCGATCGATGAGGCCTTTCGCGCTCCAGTGCCCGAAGGCCACCGGCTGCGTCCGCGTGGCGCGATCGGGGATGTCGTACCAGGGCATGCAGCCCGGCGGGGCCTCGGTCGCCTTCGCGGCGAACTCGAGCTCGCCCTCGGGGGTGCAGTAGCGCATCCGGGTGAGCGCGTTGATGACGAAGCGCCAGCGCTCGGGGCCGGCGAGCGCTTCGTGCCAGCGGCGCGGCTCGTCGCCGTACATCCGCGGCAGGAAGTCGGCGAATCCGGGGCCGCGCACGAGCGCGTGCACCTCGGCGGCCAGGCGCAGGGTGTCGGCCGCGGTCCATTGCGGCGGCACGCCCGCATGCACGCACAGCCAGCCGCTCTCCAGCAGCGCCAGCGGCTGCGCCCGCAGCCACCGCAGCCAGTCCTCCCGGTCCGGTGCGTCGAGGATCGCGCCCAGCGTGTCGCTCCGGTGCGGGCGCCGCAGGCCGGCGGCCACCACCAGCAGGTGCAGGTCATGGTTGCCGAGCAGGCAGGTGGCCGACCCTTCCAGCGCGCGCAGGCGCTGCAGCACCTGCAGCGAGGCGGGACCGCGGTTGACGAGATCGCCGAGGACGACGATGCGGTCGCGCGAGGGGGAGAAGCCGATCCGTGCCAGCAGGCGGTCGAAGGCGCTGCAGCAGCCCTGCAGGTCGCCGATCAGATGAACCATGCTGCGATTCTGCTACGCTAGCCGCTCCCCGCAACGCCACCGCCGGCCCTTGGCGCCGACGGCGCGCATGGACGTCGCCCTTCTCCTCCTGCTCATCCTGCTCAATGGCCTCTTCGCGATGTCGGAGATGGCGCTGACCGCCGCGCGCAAGGCGCGCCTGGCGGTGATGGTGGAAAGCGGCGAACCCGGTGCCAGGGCGGCGATGGAGTTGCACGAGAACCCGACGCGCTTCCTCTCGACGGTGCAGATCGGCATCACCTCGATCGGCATCCTGAACGGCATCGTCGGCGAGGCGGCCTTCGCCGCACCGCTGGCGCGCTGGCTGGCGCAGCTGCTGCCGGTGGCGCCGGGCGTGATCTCGGTGTTCGCCACCGGCCTCGTCGTCGTCATCATCACGGTGCTGACGATCATCTTCGGCGAGCTCGTTCCCAAGCGCCTGGGACAGATGTATCCGGAGACGGTGGCGCGGCTGGTGTCGCGGCCGATGAACGGCCTGACGGCGGCGACGCGTCCGCTCGTGCTCGCCTTGTCGGCGTGCACCAACGGCGTGCTGCGCCTGCTGGGCATCCGCGGCCCGGCGCAACGGCCGGTGACCGAGGAGGAGATCGCCGCCCAGCTCGCCGAGGGGCTCGACGCGGGCGTGATCGAACAGCAGGAGCACCAGATGGTGCGCAACGTGTTCCGGCTCGACGACCGCCAGATCGGCTCGATGATGCTGCCGCGCGCCGAGATCGACTGGATCGACATCTCGGCGCCGCTCGACGAGGCGGTCGCGACGATCGTCGAGAACGGCCACGCGCGCTACCCGGTGTGTCGCGACGGGCTGGACGATGTCATCGGCGTGCTCGGCACGCTGCGGCTGCTGCAGCCGCTGGCGCGTGGCGAGCGTCCGGCGTTGGCGGAACTGCTCGATCCGCCGGTCTTCGTTCCCGAGACGCTCTCGGGCATGGAACTGCTGGACCATTTCCGCAGCTCCGGCGCCGAGCTCGTCTTCGTCGTCGACGAGTACGGGTCGGTGCAGGGCGTGATCTCCGAGCACGACCTGCTCGAAGCCATTACCGGCGAGTTCGCCAGCCCCGTCGAGGACGACGCCTGGGCGGTGCGCCGCGAGGACGGCAGCTGGCTGATGGACGGCCTGATCCCGGTGCCCGAGCTCAAGGACCGGCTCGTACTCAAGGACCTCCCCGACGAGGATCGCGGGCGCTACAACACGCTCGCCGGCATGGTCATGCTGCTGCTCGGACGCCTGCCGCGCACGGCCGACCGCGTCGAATGGCAAGGCTGGTCCTTCGAGGTCGTCGACCTCGACGGCAAGCGAGTCGACAAGGTGCTCGTCAGGCGCACCGAACAACCTGGAGATAGCGAATGATCATTCCCGCCCTGCACCGGCAAGTGGTGCCGATGGACAGCCAGGCGCATCGCAGGCTGCGCGTGAGGCCGATCGCCGACTGGCGCATCGCCTCGGCGCTCAATTCGGTCTTCATCAGCGCCAGCGAGATGATCGACGCCTGCCGCGAGTACCCGATCGTCTTCGTCAATGCCGGCAAGGACGCGCAAGGCGTGGCGCAGGTGGCGCCGGTGGCGGTGTTCGGCCTGAGCAACGCGGAGAACCTGTTCCTCGACGGTCCGAACTGGCGCGCGAGCTACATGCCCGCGGTGCTGCGGCTGTATCCGTTCGTCATCGGGCGTCTCGACGCCGATCAGTTCGCGGTCTGCATCGACGCCTCGTGGAGCGGCTTCTCGGAGACCGAGGGGCAGCCGCTGTTCGACGACCAGGGCGAGCTCGCGGAACTCGGCAAGCGTGTGAGCGAGCAGCTGCAGTCCTACGAGGTCGAGGTGCAGCGCACGCGCCACGTCTGCACGCGCTTCAACGAACTGGGTCTGCTCGACCCGATGCGCTTCGACCTCACCGCCGCCGACGGCCGCAGCTTCGCGGTCGACGGCTTCATGGCGATCAGCGAGGAGAAGTACCGTGCCCTTCCCGACGACAAGGTGCTGGAGCTGCATCGCAACGGCCTGCTGGCGCTGCTGCACGCGCACATGATCTCGATGCGCAACATGCAGCGCCTGGGGCAGTGGAAGATGGAGCGCCTGGGCCCGGCCGCAGCCAACGGCTGACGCCCCACGCCGCGCGCCATGCGCGCGGCATCGGGTGCCGTGCGTCAGCGCGCCGGGGGGCGGCCGGCGACGCGGGCCAGCAGCTCGATGAGCATCGCGTGCTCGGCGGGCGTCAGCTGTGCCTGCAGCTCGCGCTCCATGGGTTCGGCGGCGGCGGCGCTCGACTGGGCCAGTCGCCGCCCCTTGGGGGTGAGCACGATGTGCTGCGAGCGGCCGTCGCGCGGGTTGCGCTCGCGCCGCAGCAGCGCACGCGCCTGCAGCCGGTCGAGCAGCATGCTCAGCGTGGGCGCGCCCAGCGTCAGCGTACGTGCGAGCTGGCCCGGCGTGAGCGGACCGTTGGCCAGCAGCAGCATGAGCAGCGAGAACTCGACCTTGCGCAGCTCGAAGGGCTTGCGGACATGCTGGTCGAAGCTGCCGTAGACGACGACCGCGGCCTGCGCGATGTGATAGCCGAGCAGCCGCGCCAGCGGCCCGAGTGCCAGCTCCGCGGGGCGCTCGGCGAGCGCCGCGCGCAAGGGCCGGATCCGGTGCACCGCGGCTGCGCCGCGCGGCGCGCCGCCGTGGGCGGCGGACTCCGGTTCAGCGCTCGGCGGCATGGCTTGCGGAAGTCTTGCCGGCGGCACCGAGGTAGGTGTCGATGACGCGCGGGTCGCGGGCAAGCTCGGCGGCGGGGCCCTCCAGCACGATGCTGCCGGTCTCCAGCACGTAGCCGTGGTCGGCGACCTCGAGGGCCGCGCGCGCGTTCTGCTCCACCAGCAGGATGCTCGTGCCCTGGTCGCGCAGCTGCTGGATGATGCGGAAGATCTCGCGCACGATCAGCGGCGCCAGGCCGAGGCTGGGTTCGTCGAGCATCAGCAGCTTGGGCGACGACATCAGCGCGCGGCCGACCGCGAGCATCTGGCGCTCGCCGCCGGAGAGCGTGCCGGCGAGCTGCGCGCGCCGCTCCTTGAGGCGCGGGAACAGCGTGTAGACGCGCTCGATCTCGCGCTGCCAGTTCGGCACGCGCAGCTTCATCGAGCGGTACCCGCCGAGGATCAGGTTGTCCTGCACCGGCATGGTGCCGAAGAGCTCTCGCTTCTCGGGGACGAGTGCCAGTCCCCGCATCACGCGTTCTTCCAGCGTCGCGTCCGCCAGGTCCTGGCCGTCGAAGACGATGCGTCCGCGCGCGGCGATCACGTTCATGAGCGCATTGAGCGTGGTGCTCTTGCCGGCGCCATTGGGACCGATGATGGTCACGACCTGGCCCGCGGCAAGGCCGAAGCGCAGGCCCGACAAGACCTCCGCGCGGCCGTAGCCGGCCTGCAGATCGGTGACTTCCAGAAGCGGCGCGGCCATCAGTGATCCGTCCCGAGGTAGGCGGCGCGGACGGCCGGGCTGGCCTGCACCTCGGCCGGCGTGCCTTCCATCAGCTTGGTGCCGAACTCCATCACCACGATGCGGTCTGTGAGGCCCATGACGAAGTCCATGTCGTGCTCCACCAGCAGGATGCTCATGCCTTCGGACCTGAGTTGCCGCAGCACGTCGCCAAGGGCCTGCTTCTCCTTGAGGCGCAGGCCGGCAGCCGGCTCGTCCAGCAGCAGCAGCGCGGGGTCGGTGGCGAGTGCGCGCGCGATCTCCACCAGCCGTTGCGGGCCCAGCGCCAGGTTGCCCGCGAGCTCATGCATGTGGGCCTCCATGCCGATGCGCCGGAGCTGGCGCTCGGCTTCGGCCATGAGCTGGCGCTCCTCCTGCCGCTCCAGGCGCAGCATCGCGCGCAGGCTGCCCGCGCGCGTGCGAAGGTAGCCGCCCAGCGCGACGTTCTCGAGCACCGTCATCTCGGGCACCAGCTTGACGTGCTGGAAGGTGCGCGAAACGCCCAGGCGCGCGATCTCGCGCGAGGGCAGGCCGGTGATCGACTGGCCGCGGAAGTGCACGCTGCCGCCGCTGATGGTGTGCACGCCGGTGATCAGGTTGAAGGTCGTGCTCTTGCCGGCACCGTTGGGGCCGATCAGGCCGACGATGTCGCCCGCATGGATGCGGAAGCTCACGTCGTTGACGGCGACGAGGCCGCCGAAGGTCTTGCGCACGCGCTCGACGGCGAGCAGCGGCTCGCCTCGCGTGGGCTTGTCGCGCGCGGCCAGCGGGGCGGCTCCTTCCCAGTCGCGCGCGCGCCCGCGCTGAGGCAGGCGGCGCTGCACGAAGGCCCAGAGGCCCTCGGGGGCGTACTTGAGCACGGCCACGAGGACGATGCCGAAGACGATGACCTCGAAGCTGCCGCTGGTTCCGATCAGTCGCGGCAGCAGCACCTGCAGTTCGTCCTCGACCACGCGCACCAGACCCGAGCCGACGAAGGCGCCGAAGACATGCCCGATGCCGCCGAGCACCGCCATGAACAGATACTCGATCCCCTTGACGATGCTGAAGGGCGAAGGGCTGACGCTGCGCTGGAAGTAGGCGAAGAGCCATCCCGACACGGCCGCCAGCACGGCCGCGAGCACGAACACGACCAGCTTGTAGCGCAGCGTCGAGATGCCCATCGCCTCGGCCATCGTGGCGCCGCTGCGCAGCGAGCGGATGGCGCGTCCGGCGCGCGAATCGAGCAGCCGCATCGACGCCAGCGCCGCCAGCAGCGCGATCGCCCACACCAGGGGGTGCAGGCCGCGTCCGGTGCCGAGGTCCACGCCCAGGAGCTCCATCGTCGGGATGCCGAGGATGCCGTCGTACTTGCCCAGGCTCTCCATGTTGGCCATGGCGTAGTTGAGCGCCAGACCCCAGGCGATGGTCGCCAGCGGCAGGTAGTGGCCCGACATGCGCAGCGTGATCGCACCGAGCACGAGCGCGGCCAGCACCGCCAGCGCGACGCCGACCGCGAGCGTCGCCAAGGGTGGAAGACCCAGCTTCGTGCTCAGGTAGGCCGCGCTATAGGCGCCGACGCCGACGAAGGCGGCCTGGCCGAAGGAGATCAGCCCGGCCACGCCGGTGAGCAGCACGAGGCCGAGCGCGACGATCGCGTAGAGCCCGATGTAGATGCTCTGCGTGATCCAGAAGTCGGGCACCGGCAGCACCGGCAGCACGAGCATGAATGCCGCGAAGGCCGGGAAGGCGAACCGCGTCATCTCAGTGCTCCTCGTCGTGCGGATCGCGCAGCGAGCGCCACAGCAGCACCGGCAGGATCGCCCCGAAGACGATCACCTCCTTGTAGGCACTGGCCCAGAACGAGCTGAAGCTCTCGAGCAGCCCGACGCCGAGCGCGCCCACGAGCGCCAGCGGGTAGCTGGCGAGGCCGCCGAAGACGGCCGCGACGAAGCCCTTGAGTCCGATGAGGAAGCCGCTGTCGTAGAAGATCGTCGTCGTCGGCCCGATCAGGAGGCCCGAGAGCGCACCGATGAAGGCGGCCATCGTGAACGACAGGCGCCCGGCACTGCTCGTCGAGATGCCCATCAGGCGCGCGCCCAGGCGGTTGACCGCCGTCGCGCGCAGCGCCTTGCCGGAGAGCGACTTCTCGAAGAACAGCCAGAGCGCGACGATGAACACCACGCTGGCGGCCAGGATGATCAGCGCCTGACCGGAGAAGGTGATGCCACCGAGGTTCAGCCGCATGTCCCAGAAGCTCGGGTTGCGAAAGCCCTCGGCGCCGAAGAAGAACAGCCCGAGCCCCACGAGCGCGAAGTGCACGCCGACCGAGACGATGAGCAGCACCAGCACGCTGGCGTCGGCGAGCGATTCGTAGGCCAGCCGGTAGATCAGCGGGCCGAACGAGGTCACGAGGGCCACGGTGAGCAGCGCCTGCGCCGCGGTCGGCCAGCCGCGTGGCGCCGCCCAGATCGCCAGCAGCGAGATCGCCACCGGCCAGACCAGCGTGCGTGCGGCCGCGGCGAGCAGCCGCGCCGGCGGGCGATGCTGCCGCCAGCCTTGCCAGAGCTCGGCCAGAGCCGTTGCCGCCGCCAGCACGAGCAGGAACCAGACCGTGCCCGGCACCTTTCCCGTCTGCAGCAGCGCGAGCGTCAGCGCGCCGAAGGCGACGAACTCGCCTTGGGGAATGAAGATCACGCGCGTGACCGCGAACAGCAGCACCGTGGCCAGCGCCAGCAGCGCGTAGATGGCGCCGTTGGTCAGGCCGTCGACGGCGAGAAAGCCGGCGATCGTGGCATCCATGGAATGTCCTGCAGGGGGGCGGAGGGCGACCGCGGGCCGCGCATGCGCGCGGCCCGCGGGAGAGGGAGCGACTGGCGTTGCGCTGCGTTCCTACTTCTCCACCACGAACTTGCCGTTCTCGACCCGGAGCATGACCCCGGTTTCGTTGGTGTAGCCGCCGTGGTCGTCTGCGGTCCAGTTCATGACCCCGTGCGCGACCACCGTGCGGCCCATGTTCTCGATCGCGTCGCGCAGCGCGGCGCGGAATTCCGGCGTTCCGGGCTGGCCCTTCTTCAGCGCCACCGGCAGCGTCTTCGCGAGCACGATGTGCGCATCGTAGGCGTGCCCGGCGAACTGGTTGCGCGTGCCCGGGCCGTAGGCCTTCTCGAAGCCGGTGACGAAATCGGTCGCCGCGGCCTTGGACGGGTGGCTGTCGGGCAGTTGCTCGGCCATCACCGCGGGTCCCGAGACGAGGTAGCTGCCTTCGACATCCTTGCCGCCGATGCGCACCAGATCCGGCGTGGCGGCTCCGTGGGTCTGGTAGATCTTGCCCTTGTAGCCGCGCTCGATGAGCGCCTTGTGCGGCATCGCCGCCGCCGAGCCCGACGCGGCGATGAGGATGGCATCCGGATTCGCGGCCACGAGCTTGAGCGCCTGCGGCGTGGCACTGGCGTCGTTGCGCGCGAAGCGCTCCGAGATCGTGAGCTTGATGCCGGCCTTCTCGGCGAGCGCGCCGAAGTCCTTCAGCCAGAGCTCGCCGTAGCCGTCGGTATAGCCGAAGAAGCCCACGGTCTTCACGCCCTGCTTCTTCATGTGCTCGACCAGGGGATGCGACATCACCGCGAAGCTCTGCGGCAGGCGGAAGACCCAGTATCCCTGGTCGGGCGGCACACCGACGGGCGCCAGCGCGATCTGCGTCGTCTTCGAGTCGGCGGCGATCGGCGCGATCGCCGCCGTCGTCGGCGTGACCGAACCGCCGAGGATGAGGTCGACCTTGTCCTCGGTGACGAAGCGGCGCGCGTTGACGACGGCCTTGCCGGGATCGGTGGCGTCGTCGAGGATGATGAGATTGACCTTCTCGCCGGCGATCGTCTTCGGCCAGAGCTTGAACTGGTTGCCCTCCGGGATGCCCAGACCCGAGCCCGCTCCGGTGAGCGAGATCGAGACGCCGATGTTGACGTCGGCCAGCGCGGGTGCAGCCAGCAGCAGCGCGGCCGCGGCGGCCACCAGGGGCTTGAGGCTCTTCTTCGATACGGGGTTCATCGCAAGGTCTCCAGGGCAGGGTGGACAAAGAGGGGGCGACGCCGGGACGGGAGCGGCGGCGGACAGGGCGGGCGCGGCGGTGGCGCCGGGGCCGCGCGCTGCGTCGGCATCATGCGGAAGACGGATCCTGCGCACCGCGCGGCAGGATCACGTGGGGATCGGCCGCGACGCCTTCGTACAAGGCCTCGATGAGTGCGGCGCGATGGGTCAGCACGGCGCGCTGGTTGATCGAGCCCTTGTCGGTGATCTCGCCCTTGTCGATCGAGGGCGGCTCGGCCAGCACGTGCAGCCGCGCTACGCGCGAGGCGCTGCCGCTGGCCTCGCGCCAGAGCCGGTCGGCCACGTCCTGGAAGAAGGCGCGCGCCGGCTCGCTTTGGAGCACCTCGGGCAAGGGGGTCTCGGCGGCCGCGCCGACGTGGCGCCGCAGTTCGTCGGCGCGCGGGATGAGCAGCGCGCCCACCTCGTTGCGATTGAGCCCGGTGATCACCGCGTCCTGCACGCAGGGGTGGCCGGCGACGACGATGCGCGCGCGCAGCGGACCGACGCTGACGAAGGTGCCGCTGGCGAGCTTGAAGTCCTCGGCGATGCGGCCGTCGAAGAGCAGGCCGCGCTGCGGGTCGGTGGCATCGACCCAGCGCACGGCGTCGCCGGTGCGATAGAAGCCTTCCTCGTCGAAGGCCGCGTCGCTGATCTCGGGCAGGCGCCAGTAGCCGGGCATGACGTTGGGGCCGCGGAAGCGCACCTCGATCTTGCCGCCGTCGGCCTCGGGAACGAGCTTGACCTCGACGCCCGGGTTGGGCAGGCCGACATGGCCGGCGGCGACGTCCGTGCCCACGGCGTAGGTGGAGCTGGGCGCAGTCTCGGTCATGCCCAGGCTGGTGATGATGCGTATGCGCTCGCCGATCGAGGCCTCGGCGTGCATGTCCAGCTTGTCCCATACCGCCTGGCTCAGGCCCGCGCCCGCGTACATCAGCGCCTTGCAGCGCGCGAAGAGCGTGTCGCGCAACTGCGTGTCGCCGTCCATCGCGCTGGCGATCTCCTCGAAGCCCTTGGGCACGTTGAAGTAGATCGTCGGGCTGATCTCGCGCAGGTTGCGCAGGGTCTCGGCCATTCCGGCGGGGGTCGGCTTGCCGTCGTCGAGGTAGAGCGTGCCGCCGTTGTAGAGCACGATGCCGACGTTGTGGCTGCCGCCGAAGACGTGGTTCCAGGGCAGCCAGTCCAGCAGCACCGGCGGCTCGTCCGCGAGGAAGGCCAGGCACTGGCGGATCATCTGCTGGTTGGAGCACAGCATCCGGTGCGTCGTGATGACGCCCTTGGGTTCGCGCGTCGAGCCCGAGGTGAAGAGCAGCTTGACGACGGTGTCGGCGCCGACCTTGGCGTGCGCCTGCGCCAGCGCCGCCCCGGGACGCGCGGCCGCCAAGTCGGCGAAGGAACGCACGGTTCGGCCCTCGAGCCCGCCTTCGGTCAACACCACCGGAACGTCGGCCGACACCACGGCGGCGATCGCGCGCGCGTACTCCGGGCCGCTGGCGAACACCATGCCGGGCTCGGTGATGGAGAGGATGTGGCGCAGCTTGCCGAAGTCCTTCGAGACGAGCGAGTAGGCGGGAGAGACGGGAATGTGGGGCACACCGGCCCACATCGCCGCCAGCGCCAGCGTCAGGTGCTCGACGTCGTTGCCCGAAAGGATCGCCAGCGGCCGCTCCTGCGAGAGACCGGCGTCAAGCAGCGCCTGGCCCACGGCCTGCACCCGCTGCAGCATCTGCGCGTAGCTGACGTGGCGCCAGTCGCCGCCCTGCGCGCGGCGCGCGACGAAGCTGCGTTCGGGCGTCTCCGCGGCCCATTGCTCGAGGCAATCGGTGAGGCGCTCGGGATACCAGCGCAGCGCCTCCGTCGAGCGCAGCACGGTACTGCCGTCGGCGCGCGCCAGCACCTCGGCCTCGAGGCAGCCGCCGACGTGGGCATCGCGGTAGCGCGCCATGTTCAGGCCCCCTTGCCGCTTTTCACGACCTTGCCCGCGCGGCCTTCGAGGAAGGCGCGCAGCCTTTGCTGCGCCTCGGGCGTGCTCTCGGCGACCGCGGCCATCAGCGATTCGGTGAACTGCCCCTGGCTCTGCGCCTGCTCGGCGATGCGCGGCAGCGCGTGCATGACGGCGAAGTTGCTCATGGGCGCGTTCTGCGCGATGCGCTGCGCCAGTTCGAGCGCCTTCGCCAGTGACTGGCCGTCGTCGACGAGGTACTGCGACAGGCCCACGGCCAGCCCCTCGTCGGCGTCGTAGACGCGGCCGGTCATCATGAGGTCGGTCATGCGCGCCACGCCCATCAGGCGCGGGATGCGCCCGGAGCCGCCGCCGCCGACGAAGATGCCGCGCTGGCCCTCGGGCAGCCCGTAGTAGGTGCTGCGGTCGGCGACGCGGATGTGCGCCGCCGCGGCGAGCTCGAGGCCGCCGCCGACGACCGCGCCGTGCAGTGCCGCGACCACCGGCACGCGGCCGAACTGGATCGCGTCGAACGCGGCATGCCACATGTGCGAGTGCAGCACCGCGCTCTGGATGTCGCGTTCGACCAGTTCGGAGAGGTCGAGGCCGGCACAGAAGTGCTCGCCTTCGCCGCTCAGGACAGCGGCACGGCAGCCCTCGGGCAGGCGCGCGAAGCAGTCGTGGAGCTGCTGGATGAGGGGATCGGACAGGGCGTTGCGCTTGGCCGGGCGGCTCAGCCGCACGTGCACGACGCTGCCGTGCTGCTCGACGCGAAGCAGCGCGGGCGCCGTGTCGCGGTGCATCGCGGCGGCGTCGCCTGCGGTGGGCGAGGCCGCCGGGGCGGGGGGGGTGGAGTGGCTGCGAGTCATCGTCTTCGGTTTCGGGCGGGCGAAATATAGTTCACGGATTGAATCAAACGATTAGCGCAAACCCGATGATCCTGTCGATGTTGCATAGCAGCACAATCGAGCGGCCGCCGGCCGAACTGGTTCATCCCGCAAACGGAACACGCTGTGAAGACCTCCGACCTGATCGCCATCGACGTCCACACCCACGCCGAAGTCTCGTGCTGGAATCCGTTCGACCGTTACGGCGAGGAGTACGACCGTGCGGCCGATCGCTACTTCGGCAGCAACCGTCGACCGACGATCGATGAGACGGTGGCTCATTACCGCCAGCGGCGCATCGGCCTCGTCATGTTCACCGTCGACAGCGAAGCGCAACTCGGCCGCCGGCGCATCCCCAATGAGGAGATCTGCGAGGCCGCGCGGAAGAACAGCGACATCATGATCGCCTTCGCCTCGATCGATCCGCACAAGGGCCGCATGGGTGCGCGCGAGGCGCGGCGCCTGGTCGAGGAGGAAGGGGTCAAGGGCTTCAAGTTCCACCCCACGGTGCAGGGATTCCTGCCCTACGACCGCATGGCCTGGCCGCTGTACGAGGTGATCGCCGAGCACAAGCTGCCGGCGATCTTCCACAGCGGGCACAGCGGCATCGGCTCGGGAATGCGCTGCGGAGGCGGCCTGCGCCTGCAGAACAGCAACCCGATGCTGCTGGAGGACGTGGCGATCGACTTTCCCGACATGCAGATCGTCGTCGCGCACCCGAGCTGGCCCTGGCAGGACGAGGCCTTGAGCCTGGCGCTGCACAAGCCCAACGTCTGGATCGACCTCTCGGGCTGGAGCCCGAAGTACTTCCCGCCGCAGTTGGTGCAGTACGCCAACACGCTGCTGAAGGAGCGCATGCTCTTCGGCAGCGACTACCCCCTGATCACGCCGGATCGCTGGATGAAGGACTTCGACGAGGCCGGCTTCAAGGACAAGGTGCGGCCGCTGATCCTGAAGGAGAACGCGATGCGGCTGCTCGGCCTTTCCTGAACCGCGGCCCGCAGCGCGCGGGCGCGGACCGGGTGGTGGTGCGCACTGTCGGCTACGCTCGGCAGCGGCGCACGGCCCGGGTGGCGGCCGCGATCGCCGTCGGGAGCCCTGCATGAACATCCGCATCGCCCGCG
Source organism: Burkholderiales bacterium (assembly GCA_026932235.1). GTDB lineage: Bacteria > Pseudomonadota > Gammaproteobacteria > Burkholderiales > Burkholderiaceae_C > Rubrivivax. The sequence continues at coordinate 15,328 of JAIXKR010000048.1, read as the reverse complement.
GGAAGTCGGCGTCGGCCGCGCGCGCCGCAGCGGCCAAGAATCGTCCGCTGGTCGAGGACATCCGGCTGCTCGGCCGCATCCTGGGTGAAGTGATCCACGAGCAGGAGGGGCGCGCGGCCTTCGACCTGGTGGAGCGCGTGCGCAGGCTCTCCGTGGCCTATCGCCTCGAGCGCGACGTGCGTGCGGGGCGCGAACTGGACCGCCTGTTGAAGAGCCTGTCGGCCGAGCAGACGGTGAGCGTCATCCGCGCCTTCAGCTACTTCTCGCACCTTGCCAACATCGCCGAGGATCGGCATCACGTGCGCCGCCGCCTGCACCACGAGCGCCTGGGCAATCGCCAGGAGGGCTCGCTGGCGGACTGCCTCGACCGCTTGCGGAAGGCCGGCCACGGCGCCGCCGAGATCGCCGCGGTGCTGCAGCAGGCCCACATCTCGCCGGTGCTCACCGCGCACCCGACCGAGGTGCAGCGCAAGAGCATCCTCGATGCCGAGCGCGCCATCGCCGGCTTCGTCGCTGCGCGCGATGCGCTCCACGGTGCGGCCGAGCTGCGCGCCAACGAGGAGGCGATCCGCGCCCGCGTGACGCAGCTGTGGCAGACGCGCATGCTGCGCACGGCACGCTTGACGGTCGCCGACGAGATCGAGAATGCGCTCAGCTGGTACCCGATCACCTTTCTCGAGCAGATCCCGGCGCTGTATCGCGAGCTCGAGCAGGCGCTGGGTGGCCGCGACGTGCCCGCCTTTCTGCGCATGGGGCATTGGGTCGGCGGCGACCGCGACGGCAACCCCAACGTCGGCGCCGATACGCTGCGCCTGGCGCTGCAGCGCCAGGCGGAGACGGCGCTCGCGCACTATCTGGGCGAGGTGCACCAGCTCGGCGCCGAGCTCTCGATGTCTGCGCTGCTGGCCCCGCCCAGCGCCGAGCTCCTGGCGCTGGCCGAGGCCTCGCCCGACCGCAGCGCGCACCGCCTGGACGAACCCTACCGGCGAGCGCTGATCGGCATCTACGCGCGGCTGGCGGCAACGCTGCACGCCTTGACCGGCCAGCAGGCCTTGCGCCAGGCGCTGGCGGCGCAGCAGCCCTATGCCGACGCCCAGGCCCTCGCTGACGACCTGGCGGTGGTGGCGCGCTCGCTGCGTGCGTGCCATGGGGCCTCGCTGGTCGAGCCGCGGCTGGCGCCGCTGCAGCGCGCGGTACAGGTCTTCGGCTTTCATCTCGCCACGGTCGATCTGCGGCAGAGCTCGGACCAGCACGAGGCGGTGCTCGCCGAGCTGCTGCGCGTGGCCCGCATCGAGCCCGACTACGCCGCGCTCACCGAGCGGGAGCGCCGCCATGTGCTGCTGGCGCTGCTGCGCGACGCGCGCCCGCTGCGGGTGCGCGAGGCCGAGTACTCGCCGCTGCTCACGGGCGAGCTCGCGGTCTTCGAGGCCGCGGCCGACCTGCGCCGACGCTTCGGCGCGATGGCGCTGCGCCACTACGTCATCAGCCATACCGAGGAGGTGAGCGATCTGCTCGAGGTGCTGCTGCTGCAGAAGGAGTGCGGCCTGCTGCACGGCAGGCTGGGCGACGGCGCGCGCGCCGCGCTCGTCGTGGTGCCGCTGTTCGAGACCATCGGCGACCTGCGCCGCGCCGCCGGGATCATGCGCGAATACCTGGCGCTGCCGGGTGTGCTCGAGATGATCCTCGCCAGCGGCGCGGAGCAGGAGGTGATGCTCGGCTACAGCGACAGCAACAAGGACGGCGGCGTCTTCACGAGCAACTGGGAGCTCTACCGCGCCGAAACCGCGCTCGTGGAGCTCTTCGCGCCCCTGCAGCATGAACATGGGCTGCGGCTGCGGCTCTTCCACGGCCGCGGCGGCACGGTCGGCCGTGGCGGCGGGCCGAGCCACCAGGCCATCCTCGCGCAGCCTCCGGGCACCGTGAACGGGCAGATCCGCCTCACCGAGCAGGGCGAGGTCATCGCCTCCAAGTACGCCAATCCGGAGATCGGCCGGCGCAACCTGCAGACGCTGGTCGCGGCCACGCTCGAGGCCACGTTGCTGCGCCCGACGCGGCCGGCGCCCAAGGCCTTTCTCGATGCGGCCGAAGCGATCAGCGCCGCGAGCTTTGCCGCCTACCGCAGACTCGTCTACGAGACGCCGGGCTTCGTCGACTACTTCTTCGCCGCCACGCCGATCCGCGAGATCGCCGAGCTCAACATCGGCTCGCGCCCGGCCTCGCGCAAGGGCGGCCCCGGCACCCAGGGGGCGATCGAGGACCTGCGTGCCATCCCCTGGGGCTTCTCCTGGGGCCAGTGCCGTGTCGCCCTGCCGGGCTGGTGCGGCTTTGGCTCCGCGATCGACTCCTTCCTCGAGCGGGGCGGCGCTTGCGGCGCTGGACGTGCGGAGAGTCTGGCGCTGCTGCAGCGCATGCACCGGCAGTGGCCCTTCTTCCGCACGCTGCTCTCCAACATCGACATGGTGCTCGCCAAGACCGACCTCGGCATCGCCGCGCGCTACGCCGAACTCGTTCCGGACCGCCGCACCGCGCGTCGCATCTACGGCCTGATCGAGGCGCAATGGCAGCGCGCCAACGAGGCCTTGACGCTGATCACCGGGGAGCATGGACGGCTGCAGTCGAACACCGCGCTCGCGCGCTCGATCGAGCACCGCTTTCCCTACCTCGATCCGCTGAACCACCTGCAGGTGGAGCTGATGCGCCGGCATCGACGCCTGGGGCTCGAGGCAGGGGCGGCGGACGACGATGCGGGCGTGCAGCGCCTGCGCCGCGGCATTCACCTCTCGATCAACGGCATCGCGGCCGGATTGCGCAATACCGGCTGATGCGTTGGGGGGTGCGGCGGGAGAGGCCGCCACCGCACCACGGGTCGCGTTTACAGTGTCGGCGGCAGTCGACACGTCCAACCTGCGGTGCGAACCGGTCCTGCATGAGCCTGCAACCTCGCGGAAGATCGCTGTTCGCGCGAATTGCGCTCGCCACCGTGGCCGGCCTGGTGCTGCCGGCGCTCGTCGTCGGCGGCGCCTGGGTCGGCTGGCGCGAGGCACGGCTGGCGCACGAGGCGCAGGAGCGCTCGATCGCCCGGCGCATGGAGATGCTGACGACCAGCCTCTCGGTGCTGCTGTGGAACCTGGACGTCGTGGCCACCACCGAAGTCGTGCGCGCGGTCATGCAGACGCCCGACGTCGTGCGCGTCGGCGTATTCGAAGGCAAGAGCGAGGACGCGGCGGGCCGGGTGTCCTTCGTCGAGATGATGCAGCCGGAGCGACGCCTGGGCCGCACCGCGACGATCGAACGTCCGGTTCGCCAGGACGGCGAGGTCATCGGCACGGTGGTGATGGAGGTCGACGATCACCTCGTGCAGACTCGGCTCGCGCGGCAGCGCATGCTGTTCGTGGTCACCGTCGCCAGCCAGCTGCTGCTGTCTCTGCTGGCGGTGCTCTGGCTGCTGAACGCCCGGGTGATGGCGCCCTTGCGGCGGCTGGCGCGTTTTGCATCCGATCTGGAGCAGGGGCATCTCGCGGCGGCGGCGCCACCGACCGAGCGCGACGAGATCGGCCAGCTCGGCCTGGCGATGGACCGCATGCGGCGCGCGCTGCAGCACCAGTTCGACGCCCAGGCGACGCTGCTCAGACGCATGCGCGGCCTGGCCGAGACGGTGCCTGGGGCCGTCTACCAGCTCGAGCGCACGCCCGATGGCGCACTGCGCTTTCGCTTCGTCAGCGAGGCCGTGCAGGGTCTGCTGGGCGTGGCGGCCGCCGAACTGCTCGATGACGCCGGGAAGCTGCTGCGCTGCGTGCACGCGGACGATCGCGCGCGCCTGCTCGAATCGCTCGAGCGCTCGGCGGCGGGCTTCAGTGCCTGGCAGCTCGAGTTCCGCACCTGCCCGGATTCGAGGGTGGCCGGCGAACAAGGCCCGGAAGACGCCGACCGCTGGCTCTATGCCAACGCCGTCGCCCAGCGCGGGGCCGCCGGCACCGTCGTCTGGCACGGCTTCCTCACCGACGTCTCGCGGCAGCGGCGAGATGCACTCGAACTCGAGCGCCACCGCTTCCATCTCGAGGAACGGGTGCAGGCGCGTACCGCCGAGCTGGCCCAGGCCACCGAGCAGGCGCAGGCGGCCAACCGGGCCAAGAGCGCCTTCCTGGCCAACATGAGCCATGAGATCCGCACCCCGCTCAACGCCATCATCGGCTTGAGCGAGCTCGTGCGCCGAGACAGCCGTGAGCCTGGGCAGATCGAGCGGCTGGACAAGGTCGCCGATGCGGCAATGCACCTGCTGGCGGTGGTCAACCAGGTGCTCGACCTCTCCAAGATCGAGGCCGGCAAGCTGGCCCTCGAGCTGAGCCCGTTCACGCTTGGCGAACTGATGCGCAGCGTGCACGGCATGCAGGCGCCGCACGCCGCGGCAAAGAGTCTCGATTTCCGGCTCGAACTGCCGGCCTCGCTCGAGGAGCAGCGGCTGGTGGGCGACCGCGAACGCATCGCCGAGGTGCTGCTCAACCTCAGCGGCAACGCGATCAAGTTCACCGAGCAGGGCGGCATCCGCATGGGCGTGCGCGGCTTCCCGCCGACCGCGGCCGGCCTGCCGCTCATCTTCGAGATCGAGGACAGCGGCATCGGCATCGCCGCGGACGACCTGCCGCGCCTCTTTCGCGAGTTCGAACAGGCCGACAGCTCGACGACGCGCCGTTTCGGCGGTACCGGGCTGGGGCTGGCGATCTGCCGCCGTCTGGCCGAGTTGATGCACGGCGAGGTCGGTGCGCGCAGCACGCCCGGGCATGGCAGCGTGTTCTGGTTCGCGCTGACCTTGCCGCTGGCGGAGGCCGCGCAGGACTGCCGCACCGAACCCCGGGGCGCCCTCGGCGGTGATGCCGCGGAACCCCACGAAGGGGCATTCGCCGGCCGGTGCGTGTTGCTGGTCGAGGACAACCCGGTCAACCAGGAGATCGCGGCAGCCATGCTGGCCCATCTTGGGCTGGCCGTCGATGTCGTCGCCAACGGCGAAGAGGCCCTCACCCGGACGGCGAACACGGACTACGCCTTGATTCTGATGGACGTCCAGATGCCGTGCATGGACGGCATGGAGGCGACGCGGCGGCTGCGCAAGCGCGGCTGGCGTGGCGCCATCGTCGCCATGACGGCCAATGTCTTTGCCGACGAGAGGCAGCGCTGTCTGGATGCCGGAATGGACGATCACCTGCCCAAGCCGGTGCTCGCGCCGCAATTGCAGGCGATGCTCGCCCGCTGGCTCACGCGGCGGCCCGACGCTCTGGCCGAGGCGGCGCCGAGTGCGCAAGGCGGGTGAGGTGGCGCGCTTGTAACTCTTTTTGGCTTGCGCGCAGTCCGGATCGGGGCTTCCAATCCATGCCTTCAACGCCCGTAGCAGACCTCAGATCGATGGCATTCGCGACGACCCGATCTCGCCGTGCGCGCGCGCTCGCGCGGCGTGCGGACACGTCCTTCGGGCTTGGGCGCCGGGTGCTGTGCGCCGCCCTGCTGGGTGCTGCGCTCGGTGCGTCGGGTGCGGGTGTGCAGCAGCGCCCGGTCGAGGGGACGGACGAAGCCGCGGCACCTGCCTGCAAGACACTGCTTGCTTCGGGAAACCCGCAGTATCCGCCTTATCTGTGGCCCGAGGGCAAGGATGGCCACTCGGGGACGCTGATCGGCGCCGCGGCGGAGTTCGCGCAGTGGCTCGGAAAGGAGATCGGCATCCCGATACGCATGCGCTTCGTCGGACCCTGGGGTCGCGTACAGCAGGAGATGCGGACCGGCAAGCTGGACTTGATCGTCGGTGCCTTCCACACCCAGGCGCGCGCCGAGTACATGGACTACATCGAGCCCCCGTTTCGGGAAACACGGTCGGTGATCTGGGTCGGACCGCGGAGCACGCTGCAGCTGAACGGCTGGAGCGATCTGCGGGGCGTGCGCGGAGCGACGGTGATCGACAACAGCTTCGGCGAGGCCTTTGACCGCTATGCGAAGGAGCAACTGGACATCCAGCGCCTGCCCTCGCTCGAGCAGGCGATCGGAATGCTGCAGCGTGGTCGCGTCGACTACCTCGTCTACGAGGATGCTCCGGGCGAGGCCTATCTCGCCCGCCTGGGCGTCACGGGCATGCGCCGGCTCGAGCCCGCGGTGGCCAGCGAGTACCTCTACCTCACGCTCTCGCGCCGCTCCCCCTGCAACACGCCCGAACTCCGCGCGCGCTTGCAGCAAGCGATGTTCCGGTTCGCGGGCGAACGAAGGCTGATGGACGAGTTCGTCGGTCGCGCGCAGGCGCTCTGGCGCAAGCAGGGCGGGTGAAGGCGCGCCTACGCCTGCCGCACCGAGGGCAGCGGCGGCAGGACAAGGCGCTTGCGGTCGGTTTCGGGTGCGGCCAGCGGACTCACCTCGCGCAGGCTGGCCAGGCTGCGTCGTGCCAGTTCCTGATAGTACGCGGTGCCTGCGCGCTTGCGCTCGATCTCGCGCTCGCCGAGCTCGCGCACGACCTTGGCCGGCGCGCCCACCGAAAGCGTGCGCGGCGGCAGCTTGCGCCCTGCGGGGACGAAGGCGCAGGCGGCGACGATCGCCTGCTCTCCAACCTCGGCCTCGTCCATCACCACCGCGTTCATGCCGACCATGGCGTCGCGACGCACGGTGCAGCCGTGCAGCACCGCAGCGTGGCCGATGTGCCCGTTCTCCTCGACCACCATCTCGTGGTTCGGAAAACTGTGCAGCACGCACGCATCCTGCACGTTGGACCCCGCGCGCAGCACGATGCGGCCGAAATCGCCGCGCAGGCTGGCGCAGGGCCCGACGTAGCAGCCGGGGCCGACGATGACGTCGCCGATCAGCACCGCGCCCGGGTGGACGTAGGCGGCCGGATCGATGACCGGCACGACGCCGTCGATCTCGTAGCAGGGCATGGAGCGACTGCTACTGCATGCGGCAGCCGCGCCCCGGGTCGGCCAGGGCCTTGGACGCGACCTCGACGAGCTTGTTCTCCTTGCCTTCGACCTTGCGCAGGTAGATGTCCTGCACCGGGTTGTGGCTGGCGGAGAGCGTGAATGCGCCGCGGGGGCTGTCGATGCGTGCCTTCCTCAATGCGGCGGCGAACTCGGCCTTCTTGGAGACGTCGCCGCGAACCGCGGCCAGCCCGATGCCGAGCATCTGCGCGGCGTCGTAGCCCTGCATCGCGTAGACGTCGGGCTGCAGCTTGTAGGTCTTGGCGTAGGCGAGGCGGAAGGCGTTGTCGCGCGGCGTGTTGAGCGCGTCCGCGTAGTGCAGCGTGGTCATCAGGCCCTCGGCCGCGGCGCCCTGGGCCTCGAGCGTGCCGTCGGTGAGGAAACCCGCGCCGTAGAGCGGGATCTTGTCCTTCAGCCCCGCGGCGGCGTAGTCCTTGACGAACTTGACGGCGCCGCCGCCGGCGAAGAAGGTATAGACGGCGTCGGGCTTGAGCGCGGCGATCTCGGTCAGCAGGGCCTGGAACTCGACGTTGGGGAAGGGCAAGGTCAGATCCTTGACGATCTTGCCGCCGGCCTTCGTGAAGGCCTCCTTGAAGCCGTTGACCGACTCGTCGCCCGCAGCGTACTTCCACGTGATCGTGACCGCGTTCTTGTGGCCGCGCTTGGCCATCACCGCACCCATCGCGTAGCCGGGCTGCCAGTTCGAGAACGAGCTGCGGAAGATGTTCTGTCCGCACATCGGGCCCGTCACCGCATCGGCGCCGGCGTTGGGATCGATCATCAGCGTGCCCGTTTCCTTGGCGACCTTGGCCATGGCCATGGCCACGCCCGAGTGCACCGTGCCGACGAGCACGTCGACGTTGTCGCGCTTGATGAGCTTGTTGACGTTGTCCACCGCCTTGGCCGGGTCGGATTCGTCGTCGACCTTGAAGTACTCGATCTCGCGCCCGCCGAGCTTGTCGCCTTGCTCCGAGACGTAGAGCCGGAAGCCGTTCTCGATCGCGGTGGCCAGCGCCGTATAGGTGCCGCTGTAGGGCAGCATCAGCCCCACGCGCAGCTTGCCGCTGCCCTGGGCGGAAGCCGGTCCGGCCGCAAGGGCCGTGGCCAGCAGGGCGGCGATGGTGAGCGGGGTGTGACGATGCAAGGACATGGTTTGTCTCCGGGTTGGTTGTGATTGGGGCTCGATCTTAGCGGTGCGGCATCGGGCCGCGCGAAGGCCGCGCAGGGCGAGGTTCGGGTGCCTCAGGCCGCTGGGACCGCGGCTGTCGCTTCGAGTTCGATCTTGCCCGGATGGTCGAGCAGGTCGGAAACGAAAATCATGCTCATCGCTGGGTAGTGCGTGCCCATGTGCTCGCGCCAGACCGCGCCGAGCTGTTTGCGCACCGCCAGGTAGCCGGGCTTGTCGCAGCAGTACGCGGTCATGCGGCAGATGTGCTCGGGGCGTCCGCCGGCTTCGGCGAGCACCGCGAGTATGTTGCGCAGCGCCTGCCCGAACTGCGGCAGCAGTTCCTCGCTCTCGAAGACCTGCTGCGCGTTCCAGCCCACCTGGCCGGCGATGAAGACGATGCGTGCGCCCGCGGGTGCGGCGATGCCGTTGGCATAGCCGATGGGGGCCTTCCAGCCGTCGGGCAACAAGGTCTGCATGCGCGAATCTCCGGTGGTTGGGGTCAGTCGGTGTAGCGGGGCGGATCGGGGTCGTCGGCCCAGTCGTCGTCGGGCTTGGGCACCTTGTCCAGCCACGCGCGCACCATGGTGACGTGCTCGGCCTCTTCCTGGCGCATCTCCTCGGCGGCCTGGCGTACGGCCTCGCTCGCGGCGGTGCCGGCGAGCTCGGCGAAGAAGGCCTCGGCGCGCTGCTCGGCGGCCAGCGCCAGCTGCAGCGCGTGCCAGGGGTGCATGAGATAGTGCATCTCCTCGATGGGCACGACCTCGGGCGATTCGGGCGTGTTCCAGAAGCCGCTCTGGCGCGGCACCACGACGTCGTCGGCCCAGCCCATGTCGGCCAGGATCTGGTTGACGTGGATCTGCTCGTAGCCGGCCATCTTGCGGAAGAGGGCGGCCACCTCGGGGTTGTTGGCCGTCTCCATCATGTCGGCCAGCTCGTTGTAGCGGGCCACGGCTTCACGCTCCATCGTCAGGGCCTGGCCCATGAGCTCGGTCAGGGTCTTGGGCGCGGCCTGCGCACCGGGCTTGTGCAAGCGGGTCACAGCGCGAACTCCTCTTCGATCTCCGTCAGCGTCGCGCTGGCGGCGGGCTTCTTGGCGTAGGGCGTGCGCTCGCCCGCATAGAGAACGCCGACGTTGAAGCCGTCGTCGGTCATGAGGCGGCGCGCCGCGCGCGCCGGATCGTCGGTCTCGGGCACGGCGGCACGGTGGATGTGCTCCTTCCAGGCGCGCTGCTCGGGGCGGAAGGTGACGCAGGGGCTCAGGATCTCGATGAACGAGAAGCCCGGATGGCGGATGCCCTGCGCGATGAGTTCGGCGGCGCCGTTGGGATCGCCGGCAAAGCCGCGCGCGACGAAGTTGGCGCCGGCGGCCAGCGCGATCACCAGGGGGTGGAAGGAGCGGATGCCGGTGCCGCCGGGCATGAGCTTGTTGTCCCAGTCGGGTTCGGTGGTGGGCGAGGCCTGGCCCTTGGTCATGCCGTAGACATGGTTGTCCATCACGATGTAGGTGAGGTCCATGTTGCGTCGGCAGGCGTGCATGAAGTGGTTGCCGCCGATCGAGTAGCCGTCGCCGTCGCCGCCGGTGACGACCACCGTCAGGTCGGGCCGCGCCACCTTCAGGCCGGTGCCGGCGGCCAGCGCGCGGCCGTGCACGCCGTGAAAGCCGTAGCAGGTGGTGTAGGCGGGGATGCGCGAGCTGCAGCCGATGCCCGAGACGACGGCGACCTCGTGCGGCGGCCGGCCGATGATGGCCAGCGCGCGCGTGATCGCGCCGAGCACGGAGAAGTCGCCGCATCCGGGGCACCAGACCGGCTTGTAGTCGGACTTGAAATCCGCGGCGGTGAGCTTGGCGGCTTCGGTCATGTCGTTCATGCGGGCACTCCGGTGCGGGCGTGGGCGGTGGCCCAGTCGATGAAGGCGTCGGCCAGTTCGCCGGGGCGCAGCGGCAGCGGACCCGGTCGATGCAGGCCGCTGGCACGGCCGGGCAGGTCGCAGCGGCTGCGCAGGTAGCGCAGCAGCTGGCCGCTGTGGTTCTGCTCCACGACCAGCACCTGGCGCACGCCGGCCAAGGCCTGCGCGAGCAGCTCGGGCTTGAGCGGCGAGAGCAGGCGCAGCGAGACCAGGCGCAGCGCCGTGCCCTGCGCGGCGGCGCGCGCGATGGCCTCGCGCACGGCGCCGGTGGTGGAGCCGAAGGTGATGATGGCGAGGTCGGCGTCGCCCTCGACGTCGGCCCAGCGCGGGCCGTAGTCGTACTGCACGAGCTTGCGCAGGCGCTTGTCGAGCTGCTTGACATGGTCGCGCGCCTGGCTGCTGGGGATGCCGCGCTCGGTGTGCTCGAGGCCGTCGGCGGTGTAGGTCACGCCCGGCGTGCCGGGGATGGCCATGGGCGAGACGCCCGAAGGCGTGTCGAGGTAGCGCAGGTAGCCCGGCGCGTGGGCCTCGGCGACCAGGCGCTCGGCCGGCTTCGCCTCGCTGCGGGGCGCGTCGATGACCGAGCGCGACTGGCCCATGAACTGGTCGGAGAGCAGGATCGCCGGCGCCTGCAGCGCCTCGGCCAGCTGCACCGTCCACTCGGCGGTGTCCAGGCAGTCGGCGATGCTGTTGGGTGCCAGCACCAGGCGCGGCGCGTCGCCGTGCAGTCCGTCGACGGCGAAGGAGAGGTCGCTCTGCTCGCTCTTGGCCGGGATGCCGGTGGAGGGGCCGCCGCGCATGACGTCGACGACGACGATCGGCACCTCGGCGGCCACCGCCAGGCCGATGGCCTCGGTCATGAGGGCAAGCCCCGGGCCCGCGGTCGCGGTGAGCGAGGGCACGCCGCCGTAGGAAGCGCCGATGATCATGTTCACCGAGGCCAGCTCGTCCTCGGCCTGCAGCAGGCTGCCGCCCATGCGCGTGAGCGCCGGCGACATCCACTCGAGCAGCTCGGTGGCCGGCGTGATCGGGTAGGCGGCGACGAAGCGCACGCCGCCGCGCAGCGCGCCGCAGCCTGCGGCCTCGTTGCCCGAGATCAGCCAGCGGCCCGCGCCGCTGCCCCCGGCCGGGATGGCCAGCGGCTGCGGACGCTCGCCCTCGATGCCCTGCGCCATGGCGATGCCCTGCTGCAGGGTGGCGACGTTGGAGGCCAGGGCCTCGGCGCTGCGCTTCCAGCTCGCGCGCAGCGCGTCCTCGAGCGCCTGCGCGGGCAGGCCCACCAGCGTGCCGGCCAGGCCGAGCACGATCATGTTCACCCAGCCGCCGCCGGCGGCCTTGGCGGACTTCTTCATCGGCACCGTGACCAGGCGTGCGCCGGTCTGCAGGAAGACCTCGGGCGCATCGCCCGCGTCGCTGTCGCCGACGAGCAGGCTGCCCGCGGCGATCGGGATCTCGTCGCCGAAGCGGTTGAGGTTCTGCCAATCGACGGCGAGCAGGGCGTCGAAGCGATCGTCCAGGGTCGCCACGGGCTGCGGCGAAATGCGGATCAGCGCCGCGGCCTCACCGCCGCGGATCTGCGGGCCGCTGGTGCGCACCATCAGGCCGTAGAGGCCGGCACGCGCGGCGGCATCGAGCAGCAGCGTGCCAGCGGTCATCACGCCGGCGCCGCCGCTGCCGGCGATGGCCAGCGAGAAGCTGCGCGAGGACGTGCTCGCTTGGGGGGGTTTAGGGGGCATGAAGCTCCTCCGGTTCGATGCCTGCAAGTGAACCCGCGAGCGCCGTGCATGCGTCTGATCCAGCGCAAACGGTCGCCGTAAAAACGGCTGAGAATGCCCTCAAACGGGTAAATCAGTACTGCAATACCGTAATGACGCGCTAGCGTTCTGTCAACCCGCCCCGGCTGTGGCTTCGGCGCCGCGAGCGCTGCAGCCGCGGGGCACACGATGGCGCGCAGCCCGACTCGAGAAGGAAGCCTTTCGATGAGCATTGCCGCCCACCGCTGGATGTTCACTGCTGCAGGTGCGCCGCTGCAGCGTGCGGACTTCATCGCCCATGCCGGCGACGGCGAGGTGGTGGTGGCAGTGGCCGGCTGCGGCGTCTGCCACACCGACCTGGGCTACTACTACGACGGCGTGCGCACCAACCAGCCGCTGCCGCTGGCCCTGGGCCACGAGATCAGCGGCCGCGTCGTCGCCGCGGGCGCCGGCGCCGAGGCCTGGCTGCACCGCGCCGTCATCGTGCCGGCGGTGCTGCCCTGCGGCGAGTGCGATCTGTGCAAGCGCGGCCAGGCCACCATCTGCCGCAGCCAGAAGATGCCCGGCAACGACATCCAGGGCGGCTTCGGCTCGCACATCGTCGTGCCTGCGCGCGGGCTGTGCGCGGTCGACGAGGAGCGCCTGGCCAAGGCCGGCCTCACGCTGGCGCAGGTCTCCATCGTCGCCGATGCGCTGACCACGCCCTACCAGGCGGTGCGCCGCGCCGGCGTCGAGCCCGGCGACCTGGCCATCGTCAACGGCGTGGGCGGGGTCGGCGGCTACTGCGTGCAGGTGGCGCGCGCCTTCGGCGCGCAGGTGGTGGCCATCGATGTCGACGCACGCAAGCTCGCTTCGGCCAAGGACGAGGGCGGCGCGGCGTTGGCGCTGAACGCGCGCGACTACGACGCCAAGGGCCTGAAGAAGGCGATCGCCGAGTTCGCGCGCAGCGCCGGCCTGCGCAGCACCGAGTGGAAGATCTTCGAATGCTCGGGCACGGCGGCGGGCCAGACCAGCGCCTTCAACCTGCTCGTGCACGGCGCCACGCTGTCGGTGGTGGGCTTCACCATGGACAAGGTGGAAGTGCGCCTCTCCAACCTGATGGCCTTCGACGCGCGCGCCATCGGCAACTGGGGTTGCCCGCCCGAGTACTACCCTGCGGCCCTGGACCTGGTCCTCGACGGGCGCGTGCGCCTGGCGCCCTTCGTCGAGACGCATCCGCTGGACCGCATCAACGATGTCTTCAAGGCCGTCCATGATCGCGAGATCACGCGACGTGCCGTGATGGTGCCCTGAACCCGGGGCCCCAGGCGCGTGGCGGCGGCCGCGCGCCGCGGAGCGCAGCCGCCAGGCCGCATCCGAATCCCGACCTTTTCGAACCCGACCTGGAGAACGACCGATGAATGCCCCCACCACCCAGCCGCAACGCGAGTTCAAGAACCACGACCTGGTGGACGACATCAGCCGGCCCGGCGTACGGTACGAGAAGCGCCCGGCCAAGCTGCCCAACGGCGAAGTCGTCCCCGGCCTCTATCACGCCTGGATCACGCTCGACAACCCGAGCCAGTACAACAGCTACACCACCGACATGGTGAAGGGCGTGATCCTCGCCTTCCGTGCCGCCAGCAATGCGCGCGATGTGGCCTGCGTGGTCTTCACCGGCGCCGGCGACAAGGCCTTCTGCACCGGCGGCAACACCAAGGAGTACGCCGAGTACTACGCCGGCCACCCGCAGGAGTACCGCCAGTACATGCGGCTCTTCAACGACATGGTCAGCGCCATCATCGGCTGCGACAAGCCGGTGATCTGCCGCGTCAACGGCATGCGCATCGGCGGCGGCCAGGAGATCGGCATGGCCTGCGACTTCTCGGTCTCCTCCGACCTCGCTCGCTACGGCCAGGCCGGTCCCAAGCACGGCTCGGCCCCGATCGGCGGCGCCACCGACTTCCTGCCCGTGGTCATCGGCGCCGAGCGCGCGATGGCCGCCTGCGTGCTGTGCGAGCCCTTCAGCGCGCACAAGGCCTACCAGATGGGCATCCTGACCGACATCGTGCCGGCGCTCAAGGTCGACGGCAAGTGGGTCGCCAACCCGCTCGTCGAGACGCAGCGCATGGTCGACGAGTACGGCCGTAACGTCTACGGCGAACCCAAGACCGGCGCGGCACTGGAAGAAGGCAAGGCGCTGATGAAGAAGGGCACGGTCGACCTGTCGATGCTCGACGCCAAGGTCGAGGAGCTGTGCGCCAAGATCCTGCTCACCTTCCCCGACTGCACGACCAAGTCGCTCGAGGAGCTGCGCAAGCCCAAGCTCGACGCCTGGAACCGCAACAAGGAGAACTCGCGCGCGTGGCTGGCGCTGAACATGGTGACCGAGGCGCGCGCCGGCTTCACTGCGTTCAACTACGGCCCCAAGGACGATCGCGAGGTCGACTTCGTGCTGCTGCGCCAGAAGCTCGCCGCCGGCCAGTCCTGGGTCGGCAGCCTGCACGACGAGATCCAGCCCAAGGGCAAGAAGCATGGCTGAGGCTGCAGCCGGCCCGCTGAAGGTCGCGCTCGAGCGCGACGGTGCGCTGCTGCACCTCACGCTCGCGCGCCCCAAGGCCAACATCTGCGACGCCGAGATGATCGGCGCGCTGCAGGCGGCGCTGGACGCGCACCGCGACCATGCCGCGCTGCGCGGCGTGCTGCTCGACGCCGAGGGCCCTCACTTCAGCTTCGGCGCAAGCGTCGAGGAGCATCTGGCCGATCGCTGCGCGGCGATGCTCGCCTCGCTGCACGCGCTGATCCTGGCGCTCGCGGGCTTTCGCGTGCCGGTGCTGGTCGCCGTGCGCGGCCAGTGCCTGGGCGGCGGTCTCGAGATCGCGCTGGCGGGCGGACCGATCTTCGCGACGCCCGGTGCCCAGTTCGGCCAGCCCGAGATCAAGCTCGGCGTCTTCGCGCCGGCGGCGAGCTGCCTGCTGCCCTGGCGCATGAACGCCGTCGCCGCCGAGGATCTGCTGTGCTCGGGGCGCAGCATCGACGGCCAGCGCGCGTACCAGCTCGGCCTCGTGCAGGAGCTGGCCGAGGACCCGGTGGCCGCGGCCCTGGCCTACTTCGACGAACACCTGGCGCCGCGCAGCGCCGCGGCCCTCGCGCACGCGATGCAGGCCGTGCGCGCGCCGCGCCTGGCCGCGTTGCGCGCGGACCTCGCGCGCGTCGAAACCCTTTACCTGCAGAGCCTGATGCGAACCCGCGACGCCAACGAGGGGCTGGGCGCCTTCCTCGCCAAGCGCGCACCAACCTGGGAGCACCGTTGATGAGCACACCCCTGCCCGAAGTCAGCCGCATCGTGCAGCGCTGCGAGGCGCTGTTCGAAGACCTGCACTTCGACTGCGTGAAGCAGTGGAAGGCGGCCGTTCCCGGCCGCAAGGCGATCGGCTACATGCCGGTCTACGTCCCGCGCGAACTGATCCACGCGGCAGGGATGCTGGCGGTGGGCATCCTGGGCGGGGGTGACCAGATGGAGGTCATCCAGGGCGACGCCTACTACCAGAGCTACATCTGCCGCATCCCGCGCT